>JAQTUW010000029.1 GCA_028707085.1 Methylococcales bacterium
ACGGCATAGCCTATCAGCGACAGAAAAGTCAGAAATGCGGTCAGCACATTGACTTTGACAATCAGCAGCAGCATGGCGATTACGCCTATAATCCCCGCGAAAACCAGGGCATTCCGCGAGCTAATCTCCCCCATCGGCAAGGGCCGGTATTTGGTGCGGGTCATTTCGGCATCCGCTTTCTGGTCGATAAAATGATTGATGGCCGCCGCCGAAGAAGCCGCCAACCCAATGCCTGTCACCCCGTAGATAAAATTGTCCAGCGGCGGCATGCCCGGCGTCGACAGCAGCATGCCGACGATTACGGTAAAGACGATCAAGGCAACCACTCTGGGTTTGCAGACGGCCAGATAATTTTTCCAGGGAAATACAGCAAGTTTATTTATCATTCGCTTCCGAATAGTTTCAACATCATTAAACATATAGAATAGCAGTGAACCTTTGATAATTGAAATCATCACACCCCCACAATTTTTTCATCAGCGGGAGATTTATGAAACATCGACTTACGGCATTGATGCTGTTTGCCCCTTTTCTGACAGCTCAGGCCGGGATAGACAAGGTACATGAACATGTTTTCGCCAATGGCTTGAAAGTTCTGATCAAAGAGGATCACCGCGCACCGGTGGTGGTCTCCCAGGTCTGGTACAAGGTGGGCTCCAGCTACGAACACGGCGGCATTACCGGCATATCCCACATGCTGGAGCACATGATGTTCAAGGGCACCAAACTCTATCCGGCAGGCGAATTTTCGCGCATTATCGCCGAAAATGGCGGTAGCGAAAACGCCTTTACCGGCAGTGATTACACCGCCTATTTTCAAACCATGGAAAAATCCAGACTGGAAATCAGCTTTAAACTGGAAGCGGATCGCATGCGCAATCTCGACCTGAAAGCCGAAGAACTCAAAAAAGAACTGCAGGTTGTGACCGAAGAGCGACGGATGCGCACCGATGACCAGCCGCGAGCCAAAACCCAGGAACAGTTCAACGCGACGGCTTTCGCCAACAACCCGTACCGGAATCCGGTGATCGGCTGGCCTAGCGATATAGCGAATTACAAAATTGAAGACCTGCAGGAATGGTATCAGCAATGGTACGCTCCCAATAACGCCACGCTGGTGGTGGTGGGGGATGTCGATGCGGAACAGGTGGTCAAACTGGCGGAACAGTATTTTGCCGGCTTGCAACCCAGCGATATCGTAGCGTTGAAACCCCAGGATGAAATCGAGCAGATAGGCGTCAAGCGCATTACCGTCAAAGCGCCGGCCAAACTGCCTTACATCATGATGGGTTACAAGACGCCGGTGCTAAAAACCGCCAGCCCGGAATGGGAAGCCTATGCGCTGGAAGTGCTGGCCGGCGTGCTGGATGGCGGCAATAGCGCCAGACTGCCTGCGCGATTGATCCGCGGCAAGGAAATAGCGGTATCGGCCGGCGCCGGTTACGATCTCACCGCCAGAATGCCCGAGCTGTTCACGCTGGAAGCAACCCCGGCGGAAGGGCACTCGGTTTTTGAATTGGAATATGCCCTGCAGGCTGAAATTCTGCAACTGAAAACCGATCTGATCAGCCAGGAGGAATTGCAGCGCATCAAAGCGCAGGTGCTGGCGAAGGATGTCTATCAGAAGGATTCGAATTTCTATCAGGCCATGGAGCTTGGGCTACTGGAAACAGTCGGCCTGGGCTGGCGCAAAGCCGACGAATATGTCGAGAAAATCAATCTGGTCACGGCGGAGCAGGTGCAGGAAGTGGCGCGCAAATATCTGATCGAGGATCACCTCACCATCGCCTATCTTGACCCTCAACCCATTACCGGATCACCCCGTCCCGCCAGCCTGACAGGAGTTCACCATGCGTTTTAATCTGATTGGATTGCTGCTGCTTGTCAGCCAGACCATCTCGGCCGGCGTCAACATCGAACACTGGCAAACTGCGCAAGGCGCGCGAATCTATTATGTCCAGACTCCGACATTGCCGATGGCGGATATCCGGGTGACCTTCGACGCCGGCAGCGCCCGCGACGGCAGCCAGTTTGGCGTCGCCGCCCTGACCTCCTCATTGCTGGGCTCAAGTTCCGGCGCATGGAGCGCCGATGAAGTCGCCAACCGCTTCGAATCGGTAGGCGCGGTATTTTCCAGCGGCGTTTCGGAGGATATGGCCTGGCTGTCGATGCGAACCCTGACCGACAAAGCGCTGTTCGACAAGGCGCTGGCCAGCTTCCGGGTGGTTTTGAGCCAGCCGGCGTTTAATGAAACCGACTTTCAGCGTGAAAAAAACCTGACGCTGGCCGCCCTGAAACATCGTGAAGAATCGCCGGGGGCCATTGCCAGCATCGCCTTTCACAAAGCTTTGTACCACGACCATCCCTATGCCCATCCCGAGGAAGGTTCGATGGAAACGGTCGGCGAACTTCAGGCCGGCGATCTCAAAGCCTTCTTTCAAAAATATTACGTGGCGGCGAATGCCGTAGTGGTTATCGTTGGCGATTTGAGCCGCCAGCAGGCCGAAACCGTCGCTCAATCGCTGCTGGATGGCCTGCCGGTCGGCGAGAAACCTGCGGAAATACCGCCGGTCAGCATGCCTGTCGAGCCCAGCACCCTGCATATCAATTTTCCGTCCTCGCAGACCCACGTTCTGTCCGGAACGCCGGGAACCTATCGCAAAGATCCCGATTATTTTTCCCTCTATGTAGGTAATTATATTTTGGGCGGCGGCAGCCTGGTGTCGAGGCTATTCGATGAAATCCGCGAAAAGCGCGGGCTGGCCTACAGCGCAGCCAGCCAGTTCGTGCCGCTCTACCGGCAGGGGCCGTTTGTGATGAGCCTGCAGACCCGAAACGACCAGACCGCCAATGCGGTCGAGGTGATGGACAATACGCTCAGGGACTTTATTTACCAGGGCCCTACCGAGGCCGAGCTCAATGCCGCCAGACAGAACATCACCGGCGGATTCGCCATGCGCATCGATACCAATAGCAAACTCACCGACTATATCACCATGATAGGTTTTTACCAGCAGCCCATCGATTATCTGGATGTATTTCCGAGCAAGGTGGAGGCGGTTACCGCCGCGGATATCAAGGACGCCTTTCAGCGCCGAATCAACCCTGAATTATTGCAGACGGTTACCGTAGGCGGTAAACCGAATTGATATTCCGGATGGAAACGGCAGACGGCATGCGAGTGTACGGATATGACGGTGAGTAACAGGCTGCGCATCATCGGCGGCGAATGGCGCAGCCGGCAAATCGTTTTCGCCGATGCCCCGGGGCTTCGGCCCACGCCGGCCCGAGTCAGGGAAACCCTGTTCAACTGGCTGCGGTTCGATGTCGCAAATAGCCGCTGCCTGGATTTATTTGCCGGCAGCGGCGCCTTGGGTTTTGAAGCCGCATCCCGTGGCGCGAAACGCGTGGTGCAGGTGGAAAACAACCCCAAGGTCAGCCAAAAACTGCGGGAAAACATCGCTCTGCTGGCTGCCGGTCAGATGACGGTGGCGACCCAGGACGCCAGCCAGTATTTACAAGGCGTTGCGGAATGCTTCGACCTGGTGTTCATGGATCCGCCCTTCGCTCAAAGCCTGGTGCAACCCAGTTGCCATCTGCTGGAACAAAACGGCTGGCTGGCAGACAACGCCAAAATTTATATCGAAGCAGAACGGCAATTCGATCCGGTCGGCATGCCGGCCGGCTGGCGTCTGCACAAACATAAAACAGCCGGTGAAGTCGGGTTTTACCTGTTTCAACGTTAATGCTGCAATTCACGGCGCTTGAAAATCCCGGCCCGCCAACTGCCGAAAAAGGGTACGGAGCGAATAGCGAATAGCGAATAGCGAATATATTATTTTGGCGAATTTCCGATATATGGGCATGCAGTATGCGGGAGATACTCCATCAGCCGCAATACAACGGATGCATCGCCCGCCAAGCTATTAGTTTTGCATGAAAAAAGCTTACCGAATCATGACAGAATTAAGACCATGCCCTTACCGGTATTGCTCGCCGATTGGCGTTGACAGGAAAAAAACACGGGTGTATTGTGGCTCCGCTGAATGGAAAACTATCCATGCAGTAATTTTATAATTTAAAATTAATAACAAAAGATCAGGAGATTATCGCAATGAATACCAAACAAGTAAGTCGATTTGCCGTTATGTTGCCTTTGATCCTTACATTAGGTCTGAGCGCCAATGTCGCGCTGGCGGACGTTACCCCTGCACCGGAGCATCCCGGTCAGCATAATGTTGTCGCAAAAACCCCTGAAGAACATGCCGCGGCGGCAGAGCATCATAAAAAGACCGCTGAATACCATAAAGGCATGGCGACACACCATGCTTCCATGTCAAAAGAACATAAAAGCCTCGGCCACCATAAACTGGCCAAGCACCATGCTGCGCTTGCCAAACACCATACCGCACTTGCCAAGGAACATGCGGCCACAGCCAAAACCCATGAAACACATGCGGCAGGCAAATAATTTCTAAATTTTAAATGGCGCATTTGCCGATTTGCTTTTGGGGAGTCGGCAATTTATAAGATATACCCGCCACATGACCAAACACCAAGCTGGCAAAAGCCGACGGCCATCGTGGTTGTCGGCTTTTTTGCGTCGAGAGTTACCTATACATGAAAGACAACAGTCGCCATAGCCCGATTCCGCCTGTCTGGCGGCGAATTCCCTCCGGCGTATGGGCGCTGGGTTTTGTCAGCCTGCTAATGGATGTTTCTTCGGAGATGATTCACAGTCTGCTGCCGCTGTTCATGGCCACCACGCTGGGCGCCAGCACCCTCAGCATCGGTCTGATAGAAGGCTTGGCGGAAGCCACCGCTCTGATCGTCAAGGTGTTTTCCGGGGTCATCAGCGACTACCTGGGCAAGCGCAAAGGCCTGGCCCTATTCGGCTATGGGCTGAGCACCCTGACCAAACCACTGTTCGCCATGGCGACAGGCATAGACATGGTATTGGCGGCCAGAGTCATGGATCGCGGCGGCAAAGGCATCCGTGGCGCGCCTCGGGACGCACTGGTGGCCGACATTACGCCGCCGGAAATCCGCGGGGCGGCATTTGGCCTGCGCCAGTCCCTGGATACGGTCGGCGCCTTTCTTGGGCCGTTACTGGCGGTGGGCCTGATGCTGCTCTGGCACGATAATTTCCGCGCCGTGTTCTGGGTCGCGGTCATCCCCGGCCTGCTGGCTGTTCTAGTGCTATTTTTCGGTGTCAGGGAGCCGCCTGCGGCGCAGCATGCCAGCCGGCGCGATTTTCCGATTCGCAGGCGCAATCTGCAACGCCTGCATGGCGGTTACTGGCGGGTGGTCGGCATCGGCGCACTGTTTACCCTGGCCCGCTTCAGCGAGGCTTTTCTGGTGCTGCGTTCGCAGCAAAGCGGCATCGCCATCGCCCTGGTGCCATTGGTCATGGTGGCGATGAATATCGTCTATTCCGCTACAGCCTACCCTTTTGGCCACCTGTCGGACAGAATCAGCCACGCCAGACTGATGAACTGGGCGCTACTGGTCTTAATCGCCGCCGATCTGGTGCTGGCAAGCAGCAAGGACTGGGGCGTCACGCTGGCCGGCGTCATGCTGTGGGGCGTGCATATGGGCATGTCCCAAGGCTTGCTGGCAAAGATGGTGGCCGATACCTCCCCGGCGGATTTACGCGGCACGGCATACGGCTTCTTCAATCTGGTCAGCGGCGTTGCCATGCTGATTGCCAGTGCGCTGGCAGGTTTTGTATGGGAATATTTCGGAGCGGCGTATACCTTTTACGCCGGAGCCGGCTTCTGCTGCGTCACTTTGCTGCTGCTTTTATTTTCGCCGCCCGCCGCCCGGACGCCTACCTGACGGGCGGCTAAAGGCCGCCGCGCCGGGAAATGGCTTCCTGTCGCTACCTGACCGCTTTGTAGGTTACAATCATACCCGATTGGTTGACAAAACAGACGACAGCAGAGACGAGCATGACACCCGCGCAATTCGAATATTATACCCAGCAAGGCTACAACCGCATCCCGGTCAGCCGGGAAGTGCTGGCCGATCTTGACACGCCGCTCAGCGCTTACTTGAAGCTGGCTGACGCGCCTTATTCCTATCTATTCGAATCGGTTCATGGCGGCGAACAATGGGGCCGTTATTCCATCATTGGTTTGCCCTGTAAAACCGTCATCAAGATTTACGGCTACCGCATCCATGTCGAAACAGCCGACGAAGACAGTCAATGTTTTGAGCACCAGCGGCCGCTGGAATGGATAGAGGAATTCCGCCTGCAATACAAAGTGCCGGACATAGCGGGCCTGCCGCGTTTCAACGGCGGACTGGTCGGCTATTTCGGCTATGAAACCATAGCCTACATCGAACCCCGCCTTAAATCGGCCGCCAAGCCCGATCCTATCGGCACCCCGGATATTTTGCTGATGGTCTCGGAAGACCTACTGGTTTTCGATAATCTGTCGGGTAAAATGCTGCTGCTGACCCATGCCGACCCGGCGGAAGCCGACGCTTATCAAAAAGCGCAGGTCAGGCTTGAAGAGCTGGTGGCAAAGCTGCGGGAATCCAAAGCAAATTTTCAGTCTCCTTCCGCCGGCAAACAAGTCGCCGAAACCGATTTCATTTCCGGATTTACCCGCCAAGGCTACGAATCGGCGGTTTTAAAGGCCAAGGAGTATATCGGCGACGGCGACATCATGCAGGTGGTGCTCTCGCAGCGCATGTCCATCCCTTTTACCGCCTCGCCGCTGGATTTGTATCGCGCCCTGCGCTGCCTGAACCCTTCACCGTATATGTATTACCTCAATCTGGACGACTTCCATATCGTCGGCTCCTCGCCGGAAATTCTGGTGCGTCTGGAAGACGGCGAAATAACCGTGCGGCCCATTGCCGGCACCCGTCCGCGCGGCGCCAGCCATGAACAGGATCAGGCATTGGAGCAGGAACTGCTTGCCGACCCCAAGGAGCTTGCCGAACATCTGATGCTGATCGATCTCGGCCGCAACGATACCGGCCGGGTCGCCAAAATCGGCAGCGTCAGACTCACCGACAAAATGATCATCGAGCGTTATTCGCATGTCATGCACATTGTGTCCAATGTGACCGGCGAACTGCAAAGCGATAAAAACGCCTTTGACGTGCTGGCGGCAACCTTTCCGGCAGGCACCGTCAGCGGCGCGCCAAAAATTCGCGCTATGGAAATTATCGATGAACTGGAGCCTGTAAAACGCGGCGTATATTCCGGGGCAGTCGGTTATATTTCCTGGTCCGGCAATCTGGATACCGCCATCGCCATCCGCACGGCGGTCATCAAGGATCAAATTCTGCATATTCAGGCCGGGGCCGGCATCGTTTACGACTCTGTGCCGAGCAACGAATGGGAGGAAACCCTGAACAAAGGCCGGGCGGTGTTCCGCGCCGTCAGTCTGGCCGAAGCCGGCCTGGAAGGAGAAAAGGCATGAGCGCCATCAAAGTAGTCATGATCGATAACTACGATTCGTTTACCTATAATCTGGTGCAATATTTCGGCGAACTGGGCGCGGAAGTGACGGTGGTGCGTAATGACGAAATCAGCGTGGAGCAGATCGCCAGCCTCAAGCCGGACAAAATCGTCATTTCCCCCGGCCCCTGCACACCCAAGGAAGCCGGCGTATCCGTGGAAACCATACTCCATTATGCCGGCAAAACCCCCATCCTCGGCGTCTGCCTGGGGCATCAAAGCATAGGCTACGCATTTGGCGGCAATATCGTTCACGCCAAAAGCATCATGCACGGCAAGACTTCCCAGGTCTACCACCGCAATGTCGGAGTTTTCCAGGGCATGAACAACCCTTTTACCGCCACCCGCTACCATTCGCTGGTCATCGAGCAGGCCAGCCTGCCGGATTGCCTGGAAATCACCGCCTGGACTCAGGACGCGGCCGGTCAGATTGACGAAATCATGGGCGTGCGCCATAAAACCCTGGACATTGAAGGCGTGCAGTTTCACCCGGAATCCATCCTCACCGAGCATGGTCACGACCTGTTGCGGAATTTTCTGACAGGTTGTTGCAATATGCGCTAAATGAAGTGCAGCGCTTCTTGCCCCCCCCATTCCACTACCCGGCAAGTCGCCATTATCGGCGGTGGCCCCGCCGGGTTAATGGCCGCCGAAACGCTTGGCCGCGCGGGCATGCAAGTGGATGTATACGACGCCATGCCCTCTATGGGCCGCAAACTTTTGCAGGCAGGCGTCGGCGGATTAAATATCACCCATAGCGAACCCTACGACAGCTTCTGCTCTCGTTATGGCGATCGACAACCTCAACTACAAGCATGCCTGGATCGACTACCGCCAAACGCCTTGCGCGCCTGGGTACACGAACTGGGCGTCGATACTTTTGTGGGTAGTTCCGGCCGGGTATTTCCAATCCAGATGAAAGCCGCGCCTTTGTTACGAGCCTGGCTACATCGCCTGCGCAGTATAGGCGTCAGGCTACATGTGAGGCATCGCTGGCTGGGTTGGGATGCCAAGGGGGCCTTACGGTTGGTCAATCCAGGCAGCGAAATTTTGATCAAGCCTGACGCTACGGTACTGGCGCCCGGCGGCGCAAGTTGGCCTCAACTGGGGTCGGACGGCGCATGGGCGCCCTTGTTACAGGCAAGAGAGATAGAAATCGCACCCTTGCAAAGCGCAAATTGCGGTTTTGAAGTCGCATGGAGCCCACATTTACGCGAAAAATTTGCGGGCGCCCCGCTCAAATCGGTGGCGCTGACATTTACCGATGCCCACGGCCACACTGAAACCCGTAAAGGCGAATTGGTGCTTAGTGCGCATGGCGTGGAAGGTAGCTTGATTTACGCGTTTTCGAAGCGGCTACGCGAACAATTGAATGCCTACGGCAGCGCCACCTTCACGCTCGATCTGGCGCCAGGCCGCGAGGCAAAGCGTATACTAACCGAAATCAGTCATCCGCGCGGCTCGCGCTCCTTATCCAGTCATTTGCAAAGCCGGGTCGGCATGACTGGCGTCAAAACGGCGTTGCTGCATGAAGTTCTGAGCCAGGAACAATTTGCCGATCCTGCCACGCTGACGGCAACCATCAAGGCTTTGCCCGTCACGGTACACGCAACCCGACCGATTGCGGAAGCAATCAGTACCGCTGGGGGTGTCCGCTTCAGCAATCTCGATCAAAATCTCATGCTCACCACTTTACCAGGCGTCTTTGTGGCCGGCGAATGTATTGACTGGGAAGCGCCCACCGGCGGATATCTTCTCAACGCCTGCTTCGCCACCGGCCTGTGCGCAGGATTGGGCGTACTCGACTGGTTAAATCGCCGGTAGGGCGGATTAGATATGCGCGGAAAAACCTCGATTATTAATGCGCTACGACACTATTCCAGCTCTTTTTGAATCTTTTCACAACTCGATATAGCGACCTACCATGTAATTTTTGCAGACCAACTTTTCGGGGTCGGAAGAATTGGTATGGTTTATTTGTGAGTGCTACCATTTAACATATTAATAATAAAAAGCCATAATTTATGGCCTGATTCGTGTATGTAGGTTTTTCAGGTGATGTCTACTCCACAGATCCTGAGACCGACTTTCACAGGGAAGTCACCTTCAAGCTCTCCGGCTCACTGCCCCATTAAGCCGCTAGAAGGAATGAAAGACCATGAGCATCACCGATCCCGCCCTGACTTCGGTCTCCCAAAACATTGGTAGCGGTGGTAATTTTATTACCGGCAATGCCCAAAGTTTAACCCTGTCAGGTACTATCAGCGCTGACGCGACCGGCGGCAAGCTGGGAATCTGGTTGTCGGGTGGGCCATTAACCACTTCTGTGTTAATCGGCTCCGTGACGATAGCCAAAAACGCTAGCAGATGGAGTCTGCAGCACGACCCCAACCGGATTGTCGGAAATCGTCAACGGCCCCGGCAACGGCAACGGCAATGACGTGGCGACCCGCGGGGAACAACTGATGCTGACCGTGGCCTTTAATGAAGCGGTCATCATTAAATCCGGCGCGCCGCAACTGATACTCAATGATAGCGGTACGGCAAGAGCTATGTCAGTGGTTCCGGGAGCAGGCAACTGGTGTTTCAATACACGGTGGCCGCCAGTCAAAACACCGCGGCCTTGCAAATCAGCAGCATTAATACCAATGGCGCAAAAATTCTGGACAGCAAAGGCAATACCGTATTTTCCAGCGATGCCGTCAGCTCCACAGACACTCTGAGCGTAAAAACCGTGATTGTCGCACCGTTGGTGGTCTTCAGTGCCGATGTCGGCAGCATGGCTAACGTCATCGGCAATAACAGTCAGGTCATGGTGACATTGGCCGCCAGCGCCGAAAATGTCAATGGCGACAATATTAGCAGCGTGGCGATATACGCCAACGGCAGTTTTATCGCTAACCCCATTGCCAATGGTGACGGCGTCTGGACGTATACCGGCAATGCTTTGCCCGGACAGCAATCCGCATGCCGGCGATATTATCACCATAGCCGATGCATTGAGCGTTGCCGGTACGCCAGTTAGCAGCGCCAATGTCATTGCCGCCGGCGCCGATACCTCTACGCTGGCGGGGTGGGTGGCGGGAGCCTTGAGCAGCGCCGGGGCTGATCTTGCCCAGCATCAGATAGCCTGGTTCAACTACGCAGGCAACACCTATCTACTGGAACAGGCCAATGCTCAGAGCGCAGCCTTTGGCAGTGACGACACGCTGGTGGAGCGAGTGGGCAACCTCAACGAAAACAGTGCCGGGCTAATGGGGCATGAGTTGATTCTTTAGTTGATAAATTCTGTCCTTGCAAAAATTGCTTGCCAGATTTTTTGGTCGCATCCCGACAGAAATTACCACGGCGGGATTTTCCACCGCTAGAATTTGCGACATTGTCCAGCCGCAACCAAGACCGAACCCCTATTTTTTGCCTTTGCGTTTTATTTCTATCTTCAGATGATCAAAGTCTGTCACCGCCTGTTTCGGAAACAACATCAGTCGGCATTGCGCAATCGGCTTTCTATCAGCACTTGGGCGGCCTGCCGAGCCTGCTGCGCGGCGCCTGAATGGCGCTTCATCTGTTCGGAAACGATAGCTCCCTCGACCAGCAGGCTTAGTTGCAGAGCCAGGCTTTCCGGGGCGGTGATGCCGCACTGACTGGCCAAATCACTAATGAACACCCGAAAATGATCGTAAAACTCTGCCGACACCTGATGTACCGGATTACCTTCGACCGGGAATTCCGCCGCCGCGTTAATGAAGGCGCAGCCCCGGAATTCCGGGATATTCAGCCATTCGCCGATGATGTCGAAAATTGCCAGCAGTTTTTCTTTGGGTTGACTTGCCTTGCTGTTGAGTCTGTCTGCGAACCAGACGCGGAAATCTTTATCCCGTTTGCGCAGAAAGGCTATCACCAAATCATGCTTGGAGGGGAAGTGCTTATACAGAGTCATCTTGTTGGATCCAGCCTGCGCGGCAATGGCATCCACCCCTGTGGCCTTGATGCCATTGGCGTAAAAAAGTTCTGAGGCGGCCTGCAGGATACGGTCTCTTGGCTTGGTTTCCATCTTTAGTGCTGATTCAAAACACGCGTTGACACTATACTGATCGGTAAGTAAAATTTCAACTTACTGAGCAGTAAGTTTTATGACTGGCTGATTGCTTTTACTCAACGTTTTAAGGTGTTAGTGTTATGGGCGTTTTATTAATCGGTGCGGCGGCCTGTATGACCGCGTTAATCCTGTCGGCGTGGCTGATGACGTTTGCCCGGTGGTTTCCGATTGCCGGAATCGATGGCAAATTTCTGGTTGACTACAAAACCATGATAAGGGCTCATGTCGATTATGCACTGATGGCTCTGTTCAACCTGGGTTTTTACGGCTTAGGCATCGAATTGCCGGAACTGGCTTGTTGGTGCGTGGCCATAGGCGGATTTGCAAACCCCAGTATTTTTACCATTGCGGCTTTTGATCCGGATTTCTGGAGCAAGACCCGATGGCGGATTTTTTCAGCCGCGAGTTTTATGATTACCACTGTCGGGTTTATCTGGCTGTCGGTCGTTTTGGTGAGGCATGCCTGATGATAGTGGATGGCCTGCCATTTCTACCCGCTGGCCATGGAAGAGCGGTAAACCCATTTGCCGCTCCAGTTTACTCCCTGCCGAAAATCCTGCTTGATGCGATGCATGGCATTTTGCATCAAACAGGATCGACCGAACGAGACAGCCTGTTTTATGAGGCGAAAAGAACCTGGGATAAACCGGCTTGACTGACCGGGAAATAGCCTAACAGCCATCCCCGCAATCGGGAATATGACCATCCGCTACGGGTTTACAACGGCATTAACCTGCCGCCGGAATGGGAGTCTGCGCGGAGCGCATGTAGGAAATCGGCGCTTCCTCTACATTATCGAAGGAAACCATTTCCCAGGCGTCCTTATTGTTCAGCAAGGTCAGCAGCAACTTGTTATTGAGCGCGTGGCCGGATTTGAACCCCTGGTATTCGCCAATCAGACTGTAACCCAGCAAATACAGGTCGCCAATCGCATCCAGAATCTTGTGCTTCACAAATTCGTCGGCGTAACGCAGGCCGTCTTCATTCAATATCCGGTTTTCATCGACCACGATAGCGTTGTCCAGACTACCGCCCAGCGCGAGATTGTTTTCGCGCAGGAATTCAATATCCTTCATAAACCCGAAAGTACGGGCGCGGCTGACTTCCTTGACGAAGGTGGTGGAAGAAAAATCCATCACCGCCGTTTTCAGATGCTCGGAAAACGCCGGATGCTCAAAATCGATGGTAAATGTCACTTTAAAGCCGTCGAAAGGCTCGAAGGCCGCCCATTTATCGCCATCTTCGACTTTGATGGCCTGTTTGATGCGGATGTATTGCTTGGGTTCGTTCTGCTCGACCACGCCCGCCGACTGCAACAGGAATACAAACGGCCCGGCGCTGCCATCCATGATGGGCACCTCGGCGGCGCTGACATCCACGATTGCGTTATCGATACCCAGACCAGCCAGTGCGGACAGCAAATGTTCCACGGTGGAGACTTTCACGCCATCCCGCACCAGGGTGGTAGACAATTTGGTCTCTCCAACATTTTCAGGCCGGGCTTCTATCATGACGGGGACTTCAAGATCGACACGGCGGAAACGGATGCCGGTATTCGGTTCGGACGGGTGCAGCGTCAAGTAGACCTTGTCGCCGGTATGCAGGCCAACGCCAGTGGCGCGGATGGTGTTTTTTAAGGTGCGCTGTTTAATCATGAAATACCGGAAAATTCGAAAATTAAGGCCGGGGAGTCTATCACAGATTGACTGTTATCGACTTGACCAAGTTGTAAATTGAGCAGTTTCCCAAAATTTAGCGTTTTGCCGCCGATTTCAGGGCGCAAATCGCCAGCAGCCCTAGCGGCTATTTTCAGAAACCGGCCAGATCAGGCCTGTCCGGGCGTCCTCTGCCGGAAACGCCGGGCGCAAACCCGGGCTATTGGACAAAAGCCCCCTCGCAAACATCTGTGCAATTTACCGGCTATTCATGCCGAAAAATGGTCTTTCCAGCCATTTTTCGGCAGTTTAGTCCAGCCGCCGGACACCCCTCAGTCGGCCTGACGCCTCAGAAACGCCGGCACATCCAGATAATCGAGATCCGTGTCGTTTCTGGGTTGTGCGCCGAAACGGGTCTCGCGACCGGTATCCGGTCTTTGCTGACGCAATACGGTCGGCTTTTCCAGTTGATCATAGTTAACTTCGCCGGCCGCCACTTTTTGCACCAGTTTGATAGGGGTGTTGGCTTTTTGTTTTTCACCCATGCCGGTTGCCACCACGGTCACTTTAATTTCGTTGCCTATTGCCGGATTAACCGCCATGCCGATCTTGATGTCCGCGTCTTCGGAAGCGAATTTGTGCATGATGCTGCCTATTTCATCAAACTCGTTCAGGCCAAGATCGCCATTTGAGGTGACGTTAACCAGAATGCCGCGCGCGCCCTGCAGATTGATGTCTTCCAGCAACGGGCAGGCGATGGCTTTTTCGGCTGCCAGCCGGGCGCGATTTTCACCCGTCGCGACACCAGACCCCATTATGGCGCTACCCATGTTGGACATCACGGTTCTGACGTCCGCAAAATCGACGTTCATCAGCCCGGGATGGGTAATCAGTTCGGTAATCCCTTGCACGGCATCCAGCAATACATCGTTCGCTACCTGAAACGACTCCACCAGCGAACGATTATTGCCTAGGGTAGGCAAGAGTTTCTGATTAGGGATAATGATCAGCGAATCCACCAATTTTTCCAGCTCGCGCAAACCGTGCTCAGCCACCGCCCGCTTCTTGGCGCCTTCGAAATCAAACGGTTTCGAGACGACGGCAACCGTCAATATCCCCAGTTGCCTAGCGACATCAGCAAAAACACCGATTGCACCGGTTCCGGTGCCGCCACCCATGCCTGCCGTTAAAAACACCATGTCAGCGCCTTCCATGACTTCACGAATCCGGTCGCGATTTTCTTCGGCAGCCGCTTTGCCCACTTCCGGCCGGGTGCCCGCGCCCAGTCCCTTGGTCAATTCAACGCCCAGTTGCACGATGGTTTCCACGCTCATCTGCCGCAGGGCCTGAGCGTCGGTGTTGGCGCAGATAAACTGTACGCCATCGATACCGCCATTCACCATATGGTTGACAGCATTGCCGCCGCCGCCGCCCACGCCAATTACTTTAATAACAGCATTACCGCTATTGTCCATCAGTTCATATTTCATTTTCACACCCTCAGTAAGCACACGAATTAAAAATTACCTTGAAACCAGTTCTTGATTTTTGACAACAGACCTGCACCAGCGTCATTGATACCTAAAGCCCGACCGTTATGATCCTTGCCGTACAGCAACAACCCTACAGCAGTCGAGTAAATCGGGTTTTGCGCGACATCCGTCAATCCAGACACATATAACGGCACACCCATGCGAACCGGCATATGGAAAATTTCCTCCGCCAGTTCGATCAACCCCCTCACTTGCGAACTGCCGCCGGTAATGACCATGCCGGCGGCAATCAAATCTTCATAACCGCTACGCCTTAACTCGGCCTGTACCAGCAGCATCAGCTCCTCGTAACGCGGCTCGATGATTTCGGCCAAATTCTGCACCGATATCTTGCGCGGCTCACGGTCGCCGATACTGGGTACATCGATCATTTGCTGGGTATCCGCCAGTTGCGTCAACGCACAGGCATACTTACGCTTGATGTCCTCGGCATTTTTGGTAGGCGTCCGCAGCGCAACGGCGATGTCGTTGGTCACTTGGTCGCCGGCGATAGGAATCACGGCGGTATGCTTGATGGCTCCCTCGGAAAAAATGGCCAAATCGGTGGTGCCGCCGCCGATATCGATCAGGCACACTCCCAAATCCTTTTCGTCGTCCGTCAGCACCGCCGAGCAGGACGCCAGTTGCTCCAGTACAATATCGTCCACGTCCAGGCCGCATTTGCGGATGCACTTGACGATATTCTGCTCGGCGCTAACACTGCTGGTGACCATATGCACTTTGGCTTCCAGGCGAATGCCGGACATGCCGATCGGCTCCTTGATGCCTTCCTGCTGGTCGATCACAAATTCCTGCGGCAGAATGTGCAGGATTTTCTGATCGGCCGGTATGGCCACCGCCCGCGCCGAATCGATCACCCTGTCAATATCATGCTGCGTGACTTCCTTTTCCCGGATCGCCACAATGCCGTGTGAATTCAGACTTTTGATATGGCTGCCCGCGATACCGGCAAACACCGATTTAATCTGGCAGCCCGCCATCAGTTCCGCCTCCTCAATCGCCCTCTGAATCGAATGCACCGTCGATTCCAGATTGACGACAATGCCTTTTTTCAGGCCCTTGGAAGGCGCAGTGCCTATGCCGATGACTTCGATTTCGTCTCCACCTCTGTATTCACCGACGATGGCGGCAACCTTGGTCGTTCCGATATCCAGTCCCACTACTATATTTCGATCTGTTTTTTTGGCCATTGTTATGCTCGATAAGCGTTAAAAATCAGGTTTTCGTTCTTTCGGCGATGGCTTTCCAGTCTATTGCCGTCACTTCTGGTTTCCAGGTGATGGCATAGCCGTTCGGATAACGCGTGTCGACGCTGGCGATCTGCGCCAATTGCTCTTCGCCCAGCAGATCCATGGTTTTTAAAAATCGCTGCATGTTTTCCAGTGGCGCTTTCCTTCCCAGTTCCATTTCCAGACCACTTGCCAGCTTTATCCGCCACGCCCGTCTTTCGTTAACGTGAAATTCCGCCAGTTGCAGGGACTTATCCTGCAAAACGATATAAACGCCTTTCATAATCTCCAGCAGCTTTTTCTCCTGGCCTTCCGGCCCGGTGATCAGCGGCAGATTTTTAAAATCGTCTATATTGTCCGGAATCATCAACTCGCCCTGCTTATTCAGCAGGCCATTGCTACCCCAGCGCACTATCGGTTTCTGCTCCGTTATTCTGATATACACACCATCCGGCCAGACCCGCTTCACATCCACTTTGTCCACCAGCGGCAAAACTTTAATGGCCTGATGGATGGCGTTCATATCGGCGCGGTAATAACCCGGCCTGAGGTGCGGGGCCAACACCTGCTTCAACCTATCCTTGCTGATATACTGAAATGCACCTTCAATTTTTACCGAACGAATCGGCTTGCCGTTGACGCTTTGGGCCTGTATTTGCCGCCCGCCCCACCACGCCGCCAGCAAAAGCAGTAAAAAAATGCCGATCAGCCTAAATCGCTTCACCTTAAACCGCCACGCTGGTTTCCAGTATTCGCCACACCAGCTCCGCAAAATCCATCCCCGCCGCTTTCGCGGCCATGGGCACCAGACTATGATCGGTCATACCCGGAACGGTATTGACCTCGATCAGTTGCGCGCTATCTTTATCGTCGATAAAGACATCGACCCTTGCCCAGCCCTTAACCCCCAAACCGCGGCATGCCCGAACCGCCAGTTCCTGCAGACTTTGTTCGCGTGCGGGTTCAAGACCGCAAGGGCAATGATAACGGGTGGTGTCGGCACGATATTTGGCGTCAAAATCGTAGAAATTATTCGGCGTTTCCAGACGAATTACCGGCAGAGCCTCGCCATCCAGAACTGCGATGGTGTACTCCCGCCCCTGCACCCATTGCTCGGCAAACACCTCGCAGGCAAACTGCGCGGCCACCTGCATTGCCTCTGACAGTTCATCCCGGCTGCCGGCTTTGCTCATGCCAATGCTGGAACCTTCCATGGCGGGCTTGACTATCACCGGAAAACCCAGCCGGTTGATACAGTCGTCGATATCCTCGACGGTTTTCAGTACGAACCAGCGCGGCGTCGGCAATCCCATGCCCTGCCAGCACAGCTTGGTGCGCAATTTATCCATGCTCAACGCCGAAGCCAGCACACCCGACCCAGTATAGGGCAGACGCAATGTTTCCAGCACGGCCTGCAAGACGCCGTCTTCACCGCCGCGGCCATGAATGACGTTGAACACCCGGTCTGCGCCGATATTGCCCAGGGCGGTCAGTAAATCCGTGGTCACATCGACCGGAATCGCATCGATACCTTGCTGTTTCAACGCCTGATAAACCGCTGCGCCACTTAATAACGAAATGTCCCTTTCTGCCGCCGTGCCGCCCATCAGCACAGCAACCCTGCCAAAATCTGCGGCCTGTTTAACGCGTAATGGTTTCATAGCTGTTCACCTACCCGACATACTTCTGTTTGTAATTTGACGCCAAATTGCGCCTCCACCTGGGCCTGAATCCTGTCTATCAACATTTCGATATCGATAGCTGTAGCATTTCCGGTATTTACAATGAAATTGGCATGCTTCTCCGAAACCACCGCGCCGCCAATCCGGTAACCTTTCAGACCGCAGGCTTCGATCAAACGCGCGGCGTAATCGCCCGGCGGATTTTTGAATACCGATCCGCAAGTGGGTTTATTGGTCGGCTGAGTGGCATTGCGTTTTTCCAGCAGCGCCTTGATTTGCTGCATACTGGCTTCGCTATCGCCCTTGCTCAGTTTGAGTTCCGCCGACAGAAACCACTCGTCATCCGCGCCTTTTACCGCCCGGTAGGAGACTTCGAACGCCTGCCTGCCGCGTCGCGTGACCACTCCGCGAGCGTTGACCATTTCCACCTGATCGACGATGGCCCAGGTTTCACCGCCGAAAGCGCCGGCATTCATTTTCAGCGCTCCGCCCATGGTGCCGGGAATACCGGCCAGAAATTCCGCGCCGGTCAGTTCCAGATCGCTACAAAACCTCGCCACATGCGCACAGGGCACACCGGCCTCCACATAGACTCGTCCGGAATCTATCAGCCGCATATCCTTGAGACGGTTTCGAGTATTGATGACCGTGCCGCTGATGCCGCCATCGCGTATCAGCAAATTACTGCCCAGCCCTATCCAGAACAGTTGCTCGCCTGCCGGCAAGCCGGCGATGAAATCCACCAGATCGCCCTTGTCTTCCGGTATGTACATCCATTTGGCCGGGCCGCCCACTCGCCAACTGGTGTATTTGGCCAGCGGCTCGTTTTCCAGCAAGACGCCTCTAAACGGCTGCGGCTTATTCATGTCTCAAAGCCTTTGCCAGTTTTTCCGGCAATTCGGCCGCTATCTGGCCGACATTGCCGGCGCCCATCGTTAAAATCACATCGTCTTTTTCGACGATGCCGGCCAGAATCATCGGCAAATCTTCCCGGTTCTGCACAAATACCGGATCGACCTGTCCGCGTATTCGGATCGAACGACTCAGCGCTTTGGCGTCTGCGCCAGTGATAGGCGTTTCGCCGGCGGAATAGACATCCAGCAATATCAGCAAATCGACACCGGACAGCACCTCGACAAAATCCTCGAACAAGTCGCGGGTTCGGGTATAGCGGTGCGGCTGAAATACCACTACTTTCCGCCGTGTCGGCCAAGCCTGCCGCAAGGCTTCCAGCGTGGCGGCCAGTTCGCGCGGATGGTGCCCGTAATCATCGACCAGCGTCAGTACGCCGCCGTCCAGTTCGACATTGCCGTTGATCTGAAACCGCCTGCCCACGCCCTTGAATTCCGCCAGGCTTTTGATGATAGCTGCGTCGTCCACGCCCAGGGCGGTGGCGACGGTGATCGCCGCCAGAGCGTTTAGCATGTTGTGCCAGCCGGGCAGATTGAGCGTGACGGTCAGCGGCGGATTATTTCCCCAGCGCAAGGCGGTAAAGTGGGTGCGCAAGCCGTCCTGCCGAATATCGATGGCCCGCACATCGGCATCCGGATTGACGCCGTAGGTTTTTACCGGCTTGGAAATTTCCGGCAGAATATCCAATACCCCGGTATCGTCGATGCAGAGCACAGCCATACCATAAAACGGCAACTGATGCAGAAACTTGATAAAGGTATCCTTCAGGCGGTTATAGCTGCCGCCATAGGTTTCCATATGATCCTGATCGATGTTGGTCACCACCGCCATCATCGGCTGCAAATACAGAAACGAGGCGTCGCTTTCGTCGGCTTCCGCGACCAGATATTTTCCCAGCCCCAGTTTGGCGTTACTGCCGGCGCTATTCAGGCGGCCGCCTATCACAAAAGTGGGATCCAGTCCGCCTTCGGCCAGCATCATGGTGGTCAGACTGGTGGTGGTGGTTTTGCCGTGGGTACCCGCCACGGCGACGCCAAACCGGAAGCGCATGAGTTCGGCCAGCATTTCCGCGCGCGGAATCACCGGAATCCGGTTTTCGTAAGCAGTGCTGATTTCCGGGTTGGCGCGATCTACTGCGCTGGAAGTGACCACGACATCGACATCCGCAACGTTGTCGGCATGATGGTCAAAATAAACCTTGACGCCCATATCTAGTAACCGGGTCGTCGTCGCCGATTCCTTTATATCGGAACCGGACACGGTATAGCCCAGATTCGACAGCACTTCGGCTATACCGCTCATGCCGGTGCCGCCGATACCTACAAAATGAATCTTGTCTATGCCGCCTAGGCTCTGCACTCCTGTCTGTAAATCCGGTCTGTTCATCGTGTCGCCTCCGCGGAACATATGTCGGCAACAACCTGTGTTGCATCAAGCCTTGCCTTGCCTTTTGCGGCCTTGCCCATGGTTTCCAGCCCGGTCATGGCCTGCTGAAACACCCTGCGCAAGCTGTCGGCGTTCAACTCCGGCTGCGGCAGCAGCAGCCCCGCGCCAGAATCGCTCAAATAACGGGCATTGGCGGTCTGGTGATCGTCGATGGCATATAACAAGGGTACAAAAATCGCCGGCAGGCCGCTGGCGGCCACTTCACTGACCGTCATCGCCCCCGCCCTGCCAATCAGCATATCTGCCCATTGATAAGCGGCGACCATATCCTCGATAAACGCCGTGACTTCCGCCTGCACGCCTAGCGTCCGGTAACGCTCGGCCACTTTGGCCTGCATCGCCGCGCCGGTCTGATGTTTGATCTCCAGGCTTCCCAGGCCCGACAAAGCCTCGGGCACATTATCGTTCAGCACTTTTGCGCCCTGGCTACCGCCCAGCACCAAAACTCTCAAAGGCCGTCCCGCCTGCCCGCGCCAGAACGATTTTTCCAAAAGGCCCGTGAATTCCCGGCGTAATGGATTGCCGGTGCAGACTGCATGACAGGATTCTGGAAAACTGCCCGGAAACGCCTCCAACACTTTTTGGGCGGCAAATTTTGCCAGCATGCGGTTTGTGGTGCCGGGCACCCGGTTCTGTTCGTGGATTACCACCGGGATGCCCAGCAATCTGGCCATCACCGCGCCAGGCCCGGACACAAATCCTCCCATGCCCAGCACCACGCAGGGCTTGCGGCGTCGCAGAATCCGTAGCGCCTGCAGACATGCCTGCATCAGGCTGAAAACTGCCTTAAATTTCGATAGCAAGCCTTTTCCCCTGATGCCCTCAACATTCAGCCAATCGATCTCGATGCCATCGGCCGGCACGACCCGGCTTTCCAGGCCTTTTTGGGTGCCCAGCCAGTTGATTCGCCAGCCGCGCTCCCGCAGTTCCCGAGCTACGGCCAGTGCCGGAAAGACATGCCCGCCTGTTCCGCCAGCCATGATCACGATGCATTTATTCATGACCGCTTGTCCTTGACATTGTTTTTACCGTGCTCGGTGACTTCGTAATAAATCCTGAACAGCACGGCCATGGCGCTACACATCACGATCATGCTGCCGCCGCCATAACTCATCAGCGGCAGAGTCAGCCCCTTGGTGGGCAACATGCCCATATTGACTCCCATGTTGACAAAGGATTGAAATCCAAACCAGATCGCCAGCCCATAGGCGACCAATGCGGAAAACCGATGTCCGCTTTTTTCAGCCATTTCACCTATCGCAAAAGCCCGCAGCACCAGCATGGCGAACAGACCGATGATGACCACCACCCCGATCAGGCCCAGTTCTTCTCCCAGCACCGAAAATAAAAAGTCGGTATGCGCTTCCGGCAGATAAAACAGCTTCTGGATGCCATTTCCCAGTCCCACCCCGGAAAACCCGCCGCGTCCGAATGAAATCAGCGCCTGAGTCAATTGAAATCCGGTATTTTTGGCGTCCGCCCAGGGATCGGTAAAGCTAAGCACTCGCGCCATGCGGTAGGGCGATATATACACCAGCATCACGGCCAGCGCGGCAACCAGGGACAGCAACACCACAAACTGGGACAGGCGGGCGCCGCCCAGAAACATCATGCCCATGGCGATAATCAAAATCACCACTGCCGAGCCGAAATCCGGCTCCATCAACAACAGCACGCAGGCCACGGAAAACAGCATCAGCGGTTTGAGCAAGCCATAGGCGGAACGTCTTACATGTTCGCCATGCCTAGTGGCGTAACCGGCTATGTAGATGACCGAGATAAATTTGACTACTTCGGAAACCTGAATCCGGAATCCGAAAATGGACAGCCAGCGTATGCTGCCGTTAACCTTGACGCCAAATCCCGGAATCAGCACGATCAGCAACAGCGCCAGGCCGATGATGAACAGTTTCTGACCTTTTTCTTCCCAGCTTTTCATGGGAATCTGGGTGACGCAGGCGGCAAACAGCAACCCGATGATGATGTGCGCCAATTGCTTGAACGGATAATGAGAAACGTCATTCGCCATCTTCACGCCGAGATGCAGGGAAGCGGAAGTGACCATGATGAAACCAATGCCCAGCAAGCTGAAACAGACCAACAGCAAGGTCTGGTCTACATACAGCTTTTTTTGTTGCCGTTGTTGGGCCGGCCGCGGTTTCAGCATGCGCTTTGCTCCAGGACGGCTTCGACAAATTTATTACCTCTGTCAGCATAACTTTTGTACTGATCCAGACTGGCGCAAGCGGGAGACAGCAAAACAATATCGCCGGCCTCGCTTTGCTGTCTGGCTATCCTGACCGCCTCTTTCATATTGGCGGCGGAATGCACCGGCACGCAGCCCGCCAGAGCCCGTTCGATCAAAGCCGCATCCTTGCCCATTAAAATCACGCATTTGGTTTTGGCCTTTACCGCCGGAGCCAACTCACACATATCGGCACCTTTGGCGTCGCCCCCGGCAATCAGAATCACCTTGCGATCATAGCCTTCCAACGCGGCGATACAGGCGCCGATATTGGTAGCCTTGGAATCGTTGACCCAGCTCACATTTTGCGACTCGGCAACTTTTTGCATGCGATGAGCCAAGCCCTTGAATTTTTTCAGCGCCTGGCACATAGCCTCAATATCCAGTCCCACTGCATACCCCAAAGCTAAGGCCGCCAGAGCGTTAGCGATATTATGCGTACCCTCCAGGCGCAATTCGTCGGCGCGCATTAACATCCGTTCGCCGAACATCAAATAATTGATTGTTCCGCGCTGCAGATAGAAATCGGCCTCATGCAGAACCGAAAAAGTCAGGCAGCTTCGACCTTTACCCGCCATGGCCATCACCAGTGGATCATCGGCGTTAAGGATAATGGCGCCATCGCCCCGAAAAATTCTTTGTTTTTCTCGGGCGTAATCTGCCATATCGTCATGCCTGTCCAGATGATCGGGACTGATGTTAAGCACAGCCGCCGCCTTGGCGTTAAGCGCAGAGGTTCTTTCCAGTTGAAAACTTGAAAGCTCCAGAACATACAAGTTGCCGTTCTGGGCCAGCAGATCCAGAGCCGGCGTACCCAGATTACCACCGATGGCCGTCTTGACGCCTGCGGCATTCCCCATGTCGCCCAGCATGGTGGTGACTGTGCTTTTACCGTTGGAACCGGTAATGGCGATAATCGGTTTGTCCGTCGCACAGGCGAACAGATCGATGTCGCTCATCACTGTTACGCCAGCCTGCATCGCCTTGTGTATGGCCTTTTCGTTAAGGGAAACCCCCGGACTGACTAGTAAATGCGTGGCGACTTCCAGAGCGGCCTGGTCAAAGCCGCCGGAGAATACCGGCACGTCCGGCATCTGTTCGCGTAATGAATTGATGAGCGGTGGATTGCGGCGGCTATCGATCACCCCAAACTTGATCGGGGTTTGTTGTAAAAACTGCGCGGCGGAATAGCCGGTGGCGCCCAGGCCGACGATCAGCAGCCGTGCACTTGCCGGATTCAGATTGAATTTTTCCTCCAATGCGCTCAGCAGCATAGCATTATTCATCTTTATCTCAGTTTTAGCGTAGCCAGGCCGACCAGCACCAGCACCACGGTGATGATCCAGAAACGGACAATGATGCGCGGCTCCGGCCAGCCTTTCAGTTCGTAATGATGGTGGATGGGAGCCATTAAAAACACTCGCTTTTTACGTATTTTGTACGATGCAACCTGAATAATCACCGATATGGTTTCCATGACAAAGACCCCGCCCATGATGACCAGCACCACTTCCTGCCGAACCAGCACGGCAACGACGCCAAGCGCCGCGCCTAACGCCAGGGCGCCGACATCGCCCATGAAAACCATGGCTGGATAGGCGTTAAACCATAAAAAGCCCAGCCCCGATCCCACTAGCGCCGCCAGGAACACCACCAGCTCGCCGGATTTCGGAATATGCGGTATCGCCAGATACTGCGCAAAGCTGCTATGTCCCGACAAGTAGGCAAAGATTGCCAGCGCCGCCGCTATCATCACCGTCGGCATGATGGCCAGACCATCCAGCCCGTCAGTTAAATTCACCGCATTGCTGGAGCCTACGATCACCAGATAGGTCAGCACGATGTAACCCCAGCCCATATTCAGCGTCACATTCTTGAAAAACGGCACAATAAACTGGGTTTCCGCCGGTATCTGGGCCGTGCTGAACAAATAGCCGGCCGCTATCAGCGCCACGACCGATTGCCAAAAAAATTTGGCTTTTGCCGATAAGCCGGCGCTATTGCGAAGCAGCACCTTTTTATAATCGTCGATAAATCCGATAACCCCATAGGCCATTGTCACCAGCAGAACCACCCATATATAGCGGTTGCTCAGATCGGCGCACAGCAGGGTGCTAATGACCAAGGCGAACAGAATCATGGCCCCGCCCATGGTCGGGGTGCCGGATTTGGAAAAATGGCTTTCCGGCCCATCTTCCCGCACACTTTGCCCGATTTTGTTGCGAGTCAGCTTCTTGATCACCATCGGCCCGATCAGCAATGAAATGGCCAATGCGCTTAAAATCCCCAGAATGGCCCGAAAAGTCAGGTAATGTAAAACCCGGAAACCGCTATCCAGACTGGTTAAAAAATCTGCTAATAAAAGTAACATTATGCTGCTCTAAAATTATCGACCAGGGCGGCTACCACGTTTTCCATTTTTTGCGCCCTGGATCCCTTAACTAATAGTGTTTCCTTACCCGTTATTGCCTGACTCAGGGCGCTCGTCAATTGCGCCTGATTTTCGAAAAACTGCCCGCCGCTGCCAAACGATTCAACCGTCTGCCTGGCAAGCTCACCTGTCGCGAACAGCCGGCGCACCGGCATGGACTTGATCAACGCGCCCATTTCCCGATGTATGGCAGGACTATCTTCGCCCAGTTCGCCGAAAGCGCCCAGAATCAGCCAGTTGTCGGCGTCATGGTCTAACACCGCTAGCGCCGCCTTTAATGACGCCGGATTGGCGTTATAGGTGTCGTCTATGATGAGGTTGCCCTTGCGGCCCACTAGCGGCTGCATTCTGCCTGTCACCGGTCTGACCATCTCCAACCCCTGTTTGATGTCCTGCAGGCTCAGCCCCGCTTGCAAGGCGGCGGCGGCGGCGGCCAGCGCGTTCCTGACATTGTGTTCGCCCGCCAGGGCAAGCCTGACCAGCACAGTTCCTGCAGCCGACCGCAGATCAAAGCCGGTCTCGAAACCCCGGCTATCCAGACGGCTGCATAGATTCTCGGCTGAAACATCGGCGCTGTGGTGAAAACCGAAACTGCTGGTTTTCCGCTGTCCGGCCAATGCCAGCCACAACGGATAATAGTCATCGTCCCGGTTGAGCACGGCCACGCCGTCGTTGCCTAGACTTTCCACGATTTCTCCTTTGCTGCGGGCGACGCCTTGAATATCGCCAAAACCCTCGATATGCGCCGAACCGATGTTGGTAATCACGCTCACATCCGGTCTGGCGAACTGGCTGCTATAGGCAATTTCACCCGCATGATTCGCACCCATTTCTATGACTGCGTAGCGATGGCCGCCATCCAGCCTCAGCAAGGTCAGCGGGACGCCAATATCATTATTCAGGTTACCCTGGGTAAACAGAGTATTGCCTTGCCGGCTGAAAATGGCGGCCAGCATTTCCTTGACCGTGGTTTTGCCATTACTGCCCGTGACGCCGACGACTTTCACATCCAAACGGCCGCGCCAGAATCCAGCCAGTTCCGCCAGCGCCCGGCGACTATCCCGGACAATGATTTGCGGCAATGGCGTTTCGCATTCATGCTCGACCATGACAGCCGCGGCGCCTGCCAGTAATGCCGTGCTGATAAAACTGTGTCCGTCAAAATTCCTGCCCTTTAGCGCGACATAGATCTGGCCTGCGGACAATGTCCGGGTGTCTATGCTCAGGCCGTCAATGCAGGCATCCTGCCCAACCAGCCTCCCTCGGACAGCCTGCGCTATTTCCACCAAATGCAATTTCATGCCGGTTCGCCCCAGGTTGTTAGAGACTGTTTGACAAAATGCTGGTCGCTGAACGGCTGCCTGACACCATTCACTTCCTGATAATTCTCGTGCCCTTTACCGGCAATCACCACGCAATCCTGCCGGGCGGCCTGTCGAATAGCGGCCTTTATTGCGGCTGCCCTATCGACAATGACCTTTGTTTTCGGCCTGTTACACCCCGCCAGAATATCGTCTATAATTTGTGCCGATGGCTCGGTTCGCGGGTTGTCCTCGGTAACAATCACTTCATCGGCCAGCATGCCGGCAATCCGCCCCATTTCCGCCCGCTTGCCTTTATCCCGGTCTCCGCCGCATCCGAACACCACCCACAGCCGACCCTTGCCGCGCGAGACTTTCAACGCTTTTTCCAGGGCATCCGGGCTATGCGCGTAATCCACAAACACCGTCGGCTTGTCCTGACCGCCAAACTTTTCCATCCGGCCGGTTACGGCTTTCAGGCGCGCCAATTGTGCGACCGCCACACTGAACGGCGTGTCCATCGCCAACAGCACAGCCAGCACCGCCAGCACATTTTCCAGATTGAAGCCTCCAGCCAGCGGGGTATAAGCGTTCATTTTCAAATCTCCCCGAATCACATCGAAGAAAATGCCCTCGTCGCCATGGCGGATATTTTCCGCCAGCAGGCATTCCGCGCCTGCGCATTGCCGACCCTGGCTACTGAATGTCCAGGCTTGTACGCCCCCGGCCAGTGTATCCAGCACAGTTTGCCCGGAGGGATCATCCAGATTGATCACTGCAAATTGCAGAGCCGGGCTGGTAAACAGGGCCAGCTTGGCTTGCAAATAGGCGTTCATGTCGGCGTGATAATCCAGATGATCACGGCTCAAATTGGTAAAAACCGCGCCTTTGAACTGCACGGCGTTAACTCTGCCCTGTTGCAGGCCATGCGATGAAACCTCCATCGCCACGGCTTGCTTTCCCTGATCGGCAAACAGCCTCAGCATATTCTGAACGGCAAGGGCATCCGGCGTAGTATTCAAGGTTGCGGATAGCTCATCCGAGCCGCCCCAGCCCAAAGTGCCTATCACGCCGCAAGCCGGTAAAATCTGGGCGATCAACTGGGTACAGGTGGTTTTGCCGTTAGTGCCGGTTACCCCAATCACGGCCAGACCCGACGAAGGATCGTCATAAAACCGCGCAGCGATTACGCCCAGATGCCGCCGCAAATCCGGCACGGCTACAGACACTATCCCTTCCGGCAATTCGGGATAACCCCACCCGGCCGGATCGTAAATCACTGCCACAACGCCACCCGCCACAGCCTGCCGCACATAGCCCAGGCCATGTTGAACGGCGCCGGGCAGAGCAAAAAATGCGTCGCCGACACAGACCTTGCGGCTATCCAGCGTCAGGCCCGTCACGTCCGTATCCGGCATGGTCTGGGCAATATCCCTGAGCAGGTCGTTTATGTTCATCGCCTGCTCAAAAGTAAGTGCATGTTATCCATCCCGTCGGGCTCTACACCGTATACCCGCAAAGCACCCGCCATCACCTTGGAAAACGCCGGCGCGGCAACCAGTCCACCGTAATATTGGCCGCCAGTCGGTTCGTCGACCACTATGGCGATGATGAACCTGGGATTGCTGGCTGGGGCCATGCCGACGAACACCGAAAAATACTTATCGTCCGCATAACCGCCGGCCGTGGCCTTTTTGACCGTTCCGGTTTTACCGGCGACCCGGTAACCCTCGACCCGAGCCTGATACGCCGTGCCTTCCTTGCTGATCACATGCTCCAGCATTTCCCTGACTTTTCTAGCCGTTTCAGGCTTGAATATCCGCTTGGCGTCCGGGTCTTCGTCCCGTTTCAGCAAGGTAACCGAGTGAATCACGCCATCGTCGGCCAGTGCGGTATACGCTCTGGCCAGTTGCAATATCGATGTCGAAACACCATAGCCAAACGACAGGGCGGCCTGATCAAATTCGTGCCAGCCCTGATAGTCGAGCAGTGCGCCACTGGCTTCGCCCGGGAAACCGACGCCTGCCGAGGAACCGAAACCCAGTTGGCTATAAACATTCCAGAAATATTCCGGCGGCATGGTCATGGCGATCTTTGCAATCGCAATATTGCTGGATTTTTGCAATACATGCGTCAAATCCAGAGTGCCGTAGTTATGCACATCCTTGATCGGATAACGGCCCATATAATAGACGCCGTGGGTTTCTATCATTAAATCGGGATGCACGTATCCACCGTTCAGCGCCGCGGCCAGCACAAACGGCTTGACAGTCGAGCCCGGCTCGAAACTGTCCATCATCGCCCGATTACGGTAACGGTTACTGCTTAACTCCTTTCTATTGTTCGGATTGAAGGCCGGCTGGCTGACACAAGCCAGCACATCGCCGTTTTTGGCGTCCAGCACCACCAGCGACGCCGAATGCGCCTTGTTCTGCACCATGACATTTTGCAGTTCCCGGTAGGCCAGATACTGGATGCGTTCATCTATCGTCAGCACCAGATCGCGTCCGGCTTCTGCCGCCTCTATATTTTCAACGTCCTGAATAATCTGCCCCTTGCCATCCTTGATAACGCGTTTTTTGCCGATTTTGCCACGCAAAATCTGCTCGTATCCATGTTCCATGCCTTCCTGACCGACATCGTCAATGTCTGTAAAGCCAAGCAGATGTCCGGATACCGCACCAGCAGGATAAAAACGTTTAAATTCACGCTCGAAATACACACCGGTGATGTCCAGGGCTTTGACTTTTTCAGCCAGATCGGGGTTGATCTGCCGCTTCAGATACACGAAGCGCTTACCCGCTTCCTTCACCAAAAATGCCTGCAGCTCTTTTTCCGGTATCGACAGAATCTGCGCCATTTGCCCCAATTTTTCCCGGTCGGCGTCTTTCAACTGCCGAGTGTTGATCCAGATGGATTGAACCGGGGTGCTAATTGCCAGAGGTTCGCCGCTCCTATCCTGAATTTGGCCTCGGTAAGCCGATACCGACACCACGCCCACATGTTGCAAATCTCCCTTGTCCTGCAGAAAATCCCTGTTCATTATCTGCAGATAGATGGCGCGCCCGACCAGAATCAGCATCGCCAGCAGCATGGCGGACAGCAAAAGTTTACGCCTGCCTGAAAAGTCGGCAGTGTGGTAAAGATTTGTATTAGATCCGCTAAAAATTCGCATTTACGGTTTGATGTATATTGTTTTGTCCTGTGTCGGCAAGGTCAGCAGCAAACGGTTTCTTGCTTCGATTTCAACCCGGTTCTCTTCGGTCAGCGTGGTCAGCTCCAACTGCAACCGCCCCCATTCAACTTCATAATCATCCAGTTCCTTTTCCTTTTTCTGGATTTCCATAAATAACTTTCTGGACTGGTATTTGCTGTAAATTACGGTAATTGCAGACAGCATCAGCACGATAACCAGCAAAGACAGCAACGTATTTTTTGCAGCAGCCATTACACCTTCTCCGCGACCCTCATCACTGCACTACGCGCCCTCGGGTTCTGTCGCACTTCCTCGGATTCTGCACGTATCGACTTCCCAACCTTTTTCAGCAATCCGTGCTCTATATCCTGTTCCTTTACCGGCAGCCTACCGGGATCGCTTCTGGGCCCGGATTCGGCCCTGATAAATCTTTTCACAATCCGGTCTTCCAGCGAATGAAACGAAATCACCACCAGCCTGCCCCCGGACGCCAATACCTGCGCGGCCTGCCTCAATCCGGCTTTTATCTCTTCAAGTTCCTGATTGATTTCGATCCGGATCGCCTGAAAGGTACGGGTTGCCGGATGCTTGTACTTGTCCCGGAACGGTACGCTGTTCTCAATCAGTCGGGCCAATTGCAAGGTCGTTTCCAGCGGCTGCTCCCGGCGCTGTTCGACGATTGCCCGGGCAATACGCCTGGAAAACCGCTCTTCACCGTATTCAAACAGCACTCGGGCCAGTTCCTGTTCATCGACCTGCTGTAGATACTGCGCCGCCGTCAAACCGCAACCGCCATTCATGCGCATATCCAGCGCCCCATCCCTTAAAAAACTGAATCCTCGCGCCGCATTATCGAGCTGGGGTGACGAAACGCCCAAATCCATCAATATGCCGTCAACCTTTCCCTGATAGCCCAAGGCGGCGGCGACCTCAGCCATTTCCGAAAAACAGCCGTGATGCAGGCTGAATCGCCTGTCTTCACGCAACTTTTCGGCTTCCTGACTGTCGATAGCATCGTTATCCCGATCAAAGGCCAGTAATTTTCCATTTTCGCCCAGCAGTTGCAGTATTCCTTGGCTATGCCCGCCGCGTCCGAAAGTACAATCCAGATAAATTCCGTCCGGTTTTATCTTAAGCTGCTGTAATGCCTGTTCGTACAAAACCGCCTGATGGCTTGGCATACCCATTAAAACGACAAGGAGCCCAACTCCTCCAATCCTTCGCTATCGCCGCCGTCCAGCCAGTCCTGCTCTTTGCGCTGCCAAGCGGCTTCATTCCAAATTTCAAATTTGTTCAATTGCCCGACCAGCACGATGTGTTTGTCCATACCGGCGAATTCCCGCAACTTTTCCGGTAACAATAGCCGCCCCTGATTATCCATCTCGCATTCGGAAGCATTACCAATCACAAAGCGCCTAAGTTTGCCGGCCATTTTGTTCAAGGTCGGCAATTTGCTGATGGTTTGCTCAAGTTTCTCCCATTCCTGCAAAGGATAAAGCCACAGACAGCCCTGTTCGCCGATGCATTTTTCGTCCACGGCAACGGTCACCACCATTTGCCGGTCGCAGCACTCCTGCAATTCATCCCGATATCGGGTCGGTATTGCAATACGCCCTTTCGCATCCAGACTGATTGAACTTATGCCACGGAACAAAATTGACCTCGCCTAAACTAAAATTTCCATTTTTATCCACTTTAACTCACTTATGCACCACTATAGTTTTCAACTCATCGTTAGTCAAGAGCCGTTTTAAAAAATTTTGCTTTTTCTACAATGACTTAGAGGCGATTTTCTTTTTAGAAAAATTGCCAAAAACCCTTGAAAATAAAGACAATACATATCAAATGCTTATTTATCCTTGTTGAGGTAAAGTATATTTGCAAGAATTAGGCGTTTCTAATGCTGAATTCCGACCCGGTCAGCCTGTTGACTATCCAACAATTTTTTTTGACGGTTAAGTTGAACTGATTTGCGAGAGAGATAGACTTGGTTCGCAGTATTTGCGATTTTGGACGGGGTTAGCGCCATAAGGCGTTCTCAAGACATGGACAACCACGCCCGCCTTTTGCTTGTGTGCTGTTTGTAGGAATAGCCTGGATCCATACCGGGGTGGGGGTGGGGATGGGTCGGTTCTGATTATTTCGAGACGAGCCATGGCCGGCTTTCCGCCAGGAGCCTGTATAATGGATTGCGTGTGCCGGCGGCTGTTACGAAGCTTGCTTCAAGGAAAAGCAAAAACAGTTTAGACAGTAGAAATCTGGATACCCGGCATACCCACATAACCCGGTAAAGCCTGAATTCGGGCAATCCAGGCCTGCACATGCGGCAAACCATCAAGACTCACACCGCCTTCAGGCGCCAGAACCACATAGGGATAACAGGCTACATCAGCTATAGTCGCTCGACCGACCGCCAGCCAGTCATGCTTTTGCAATTGCTGCTCCAGCACTGTCAGACCGGCTCCGCCCAGTGCCTGACATTCAGCCAGGTTCCAGGGACGATTGAATAACACCGCGGCGCGGGCGCGCGCCAACCCATACAATAGCTCATTCTCCGCCATTGCCAGCCACTGCATGGTTTCAGCCATCGATTCCGCCGCTAGTGGCAGCCATTGTTCATCGGCATATTTTCGGGCCAGATAGACGAGAATGGCCGCAGAATCCCAAATCAGCCTGCCATTGTCATCAAGCACAGGTATCTGCCCGCGCGGATTGATTTGCAGGAATGCCGGCTGCTTGTGCTCTGCTTTGAACAAATTGACCGGAATTATCTGGTATTTCAGATTTAACAGCCCGCAAAACAACCGAATTTTGTAACAATTTCCGGATAACTCCATATCATAAAGCCTGATAGGAGAGCCAATGTCCTGATTTTGCTCAATGGAATCCATATTTACCAGTCCCATTCGAACAGATTCCACATATTGATGTTGGTATTCTTGTCCATGCCATTTTTTCTAACGTCCATCTGTCCGTCGCCATTGGTATCCAGCATGTAGTATGGCGGCCCGACCTGCGGAATGATTTTTATCATATACAACTGACCGTTGCGGCGATACTCCTGGATAGTATCCTGCCCTTTACGGGTAATGGTAATGTCTGGCTCCATTTCCTCACCCGATTGTACCGGCATCGGCAGATCCGGCGGCTCCGGTACTGCAGCGGGCTCATCTCCTGCCAAACAGACTACGGGCAATAACAGCAATAGGCTGGCAACAAAGCTATAACGCATACCGATCTCTAGAAATCAATGGTTGGGCGGCAATGATAATACAGTTTTATACACACTGTAATAATTATGCGGCTGTGAGCCGGCGGGCGGCAACAGTAGAAAACCGAAACGATGCGATCACTCCGGTTTAAAAAAAAGACTGATATAGTCCCGCTTTATGAAAACGGGATATACCAGCCTTTGGTTTTTTAAGCCTGATTTCGCAAATATTTCTCAACACCTGTTGTTCTGGCAATAACAGCATCGCTGTCTTGCAGACTTTGCCGCGCCAGATATTTGACTACGCCTGAAACAGCATTATCCTTGTTCAGGGTGGCCTGTTTATTGAGATACCGGGAGACGCCAGTGACTTCTGCAACAACCATTTCCTGCGACTCCTGCCTGGCCAGATATTTTGCAACCGAGCTGATTTCAATCGCCGGTTTTTCGGCCAGCAACTTCTTGATCAGATATTTGCTGACGCCCGTCAGTTCCGGGGACTGTCTGGCCAGAATTGCCTGTTTCGCCAGATAGCGGGCAACGCCGGTCAAGGGCTCTGCCTGACTTTGCAACTGAATCTGTCTGGCAATATATTTTGCGACGCCGGTTACCTTAGGCTGCCGGCCTTCCCGAGCCGCAAGTTTTGCCAGATAGATGGCAACGCCCGAACCTTCAAATTCTTCCTCGCTATTCACTTCGACCATACTCTCTTCGTTCTGAACCGCTTGAGCTTCAAGCCTTGCCTGCTGAATTCGGGCTTCCTCCTCTACATATCTGGCAACCAAGGCCGCCGCCGCCGCCTTTCTAGCTAGCAAGGACTGCTCGGCAAGGAATTTCTCGACCCCTGTCAAAGGTGTCTGCTCAAGGAACAGACGCTCCTGCTGCTGCAAATATTTACTGACACCTGTCATGACAGGCGCATCTTTTGCCAATTGTTTTTGGCGGTTGACATATTTGGCGACCCCGGTGGAGACAGGTGTTTCTTTCGCCAGCAAATCATGCTTCAGTACGTATTTGGCCACGCCTGTTGCAACTGGCGCATCGGCATCCAGCACGTGCTGTCTGGTCAAATATTTGGCGACACCGGTCACAGTATGTTCTTCCCGGTCATGCCGGGTAACATATCTGGAGACACCGGTTATCGGCGTTTCTCTAGCCAATATATCTTGTCTGAGCATATATTTGGCCACCCTGGTAATCGGATTGGTCTGTTGTTGGGCAAGATACTTCTCAACACCGCTAATCGCCGGCTGCTGTTCGATTATTGCCTGTTCCGCAAGGTTTTCGGAAGCGGCCTCTGCCGCCGCCAGCTCCGCATCGATCTCAGCCTGTAACAATGCTCTTTCCTGTTCCTGCCGGGCGAGATATCTGGCCACTCCGGTTAAATTATCCGCTATTTGCGGTTCAAGCTTTTGCAGGTAACGGGCAACACCCGTCAGTCGGCTGTTTTCCTGACTATCCGGTTCCTGATTATCGGCAACACGGGTTGCCGATGGGGTGTCGAAGAAAAAGGTCGGCAATATCCCGATTAAGCTATTCATCAAACTGTTTTTCTTCATTTGAGAATACTCCTGAATGTTTTGATTATATGCATGACGACCATATGGCTGTTTGCATTTATGAATTGGCCAGGGAGTCCGATACAAACTCACCCACCCTATCTCGATTCCAGCCTATCTGGCTGCCTCACTGCTGTAGATCACCTTGGGCTGAAAATTTGCCGCCGGATATCTGCCGTCAACCTCTACCGCCTCCCCCGTCGCTTTGGGTTCGCATGGCGATGCAGATGCGGCTGCCTGGCTTACGGCAGGTTCGCTACTGTAAATCACTTTGGGCTGGAAGTTTGACGCCGGATAGTCCTCGGCGTATGCAACGGAGGCTGTCAACAAAGAAGCCATAAGGACTGCCCGAGTCAATTGAGTGTGTTTCATATTGTTCCCCTTACCTTATCTCTGATAAGCATGTTTCAATAAGTTAGCATGTATTTGGAACCGGGGCTTTCCACTGCAAATTTCGGCCGTTGGGATACTGCCGCGACACCTGCATGGATGCATTCACGGCGTCCTCCAGCGGAAAGCCCCGGTTCCAAATCGCCATATATGGAAATTTATCGCCAAGCGTTTAATCCGGGTTCTTGCCGCCAATGCAGCAAGAACCTTCGACACTATAACTTAATTAAAGCACCGCTTCGACATTTGCGACCACATTTTCGACCGTAAAGCCAAACTCCTTGAAGAGCTGGCCGGCCGGAGCCGATTCGCCGAAACGATCCAGACCGACGATTCTGCCCTGGCTGCCCGC
>JAQTUW010000060.1 GCA_028707085.1 Methylococcales bacterium
TGGCTTTACTACTGGCTGGCCAAGGCGTAGTACAAACTTTAAAGCCCTATCTAACCGTGCCGATGATCGAAACAGTCCGTTATGAACAGCCAAAGCTTGGCGCAAATGGCGTGGCGTTGCAAGATGCAACCGGTAAGCCGGTCATGGAAACGGTTGACGCCAAAGAGCAAATCGTGGCTGTAGGACCTGCTGCTTCCCAGGTTGCCATCAAGCAACTTGGCACCAATGGCGGAGGATTTTTCAATGTCAATTCAGCGCATCCCCTGGAAAATCCGACACCGTTGAGCAACTTTCTTGAAATGCTGTCGATACTGCTTATCCCTGGAGCCCTATGTTATACCTTCGGCATGATGGTGGGCGATACCCGGCAAGGCTGGGCAATTCTGGCTGCAATGACGCTGATTTTTGTCGCGCTTATTTTTGTTACAGTACCGGCCGAACAAAGCGGCAATCCTGCCTTGGCTTCATTGGGCATTGATCAAACAGCAAGCATCATCCAGTCCGGCGGAAATATGGAAGGCAAGGAGACCCGGTTCGGAATAGCCAACTCCGCTCTGTGGGCGGTCGCCACCACGGCAGCTTCAAATGGTTCGGTCAATTCGATGCATGACTCATTCACGCCAATCGGCGGCATGGCGCCTATGTGGCTGATGCAGTTGGGAGAAGTGATTTTCGGCGGCGTAGGTTCAGGACTATACGGCATGATCATGTTTGCGATCGTGGCGGTTTTCGTGTCCGGTTTAATGATAGGCCGCACGCCCGAATATCTGGGTAAAAAAATTGAGGCCTACGAGATGAAAATGGCCGCGATCGTCATTCTGATTCCACCGCTGCTCGTATTGGGCGGTACAGCGCTCTCCGTGTTGATGGACGCCGGCAAGGCATCCGTCTTTAATCCTGGAGCGCACGGCTTCAGCGAAGTCTTGTATGCGTTCTCATCGGCCGGCAACAACAATGGCAGCGCTTTTGCCGGTCTTTCGGCGAATACGCCCTTCTACAACACCCTGTTGGGTGCGGCAATGCTGATCTCAAGGTTCTGGCTTATAGTACCCGTACTTGCTATCGCCGGTTCCCTGGCGGCAAAAAAGACCGTACCGGCCGGCCCCGGTACTTTACCGACGCACACTCCGCTATTTGTTGTGTTATTGATCGGCACCGTGCTTATGGTTGGCGCTCTGACCTTTGTTCCTGCCCTGGCTCTGGGGCCTGTTGTCGAACATCTCCAGATGACCGGAGCTAAATAACCGGAGTAATATCAAAGCGGGCGCGTTTTATCCGCCCATCGAAAAACCCGAATGAGAGAAAACATGAGTACAAGATCTGTTTCGACGTCTTTGTTCGACCGGCAAATCCTTGGTGTAGCCTTGATTGATTCATTCCGGAAACTTGCTCCGCAGCAGCAATGGAAAAATCCGGTCATGTTTGTCGTTTATATTGGCAGTATCCTGACTACCGTGCTCTGGCTCCAGGCCCTTAACGGAGGCGGCAAAGATCCGGTTAATTTCATTTTGGCAGTGACTTTATGGCTTTGGGGTACGGTCTTGTTCGCCAACTTTGCCGAGGCGGTCGCTGAAGGCCGCAGCAAGGCCCAAGCCGCGTTTCTACGTAGCGCCAAGCGTGATATTGCAGCGAAAATACTGGATGAGCCGCATTATGGCGCAAATTTTTCCAAAGTAGCCGGCTCCAGTTTGCGTCGCGGCGATGTGATTTTGATAGAATCCGGTGATTTTGTTCCCGGCGATGGGGAAGTCATTGAAGGGGTTGCTTCAGTGGACGAAAGTGCGATCACCGGCGAAAGTGCGCCGGTGATCCGTGAATCCGGCGGTGATTTCAGTTCAGTGACCGGCGGAACGCGCGTGTTATCGGACTGGCTGGTCGTACGCATTACCGCCAATCCGGGAGAAGCCTTTCTGGACCGTATGATTTCCATGGTGGAACACGCCAAGCGGCAGAAAACACCCAATGAAATTGCCTTGACCATTCTGCTCGTCGCGTTAACGCTGGTCTTTCTTATGGCTACCGTTACCTTGCTGCCGTTTTCTCTTTATGCAGTGGCGACATCAGGCACTGGACAACCCATTACAATTACCGTGTTGGTGGCGTTGCTGGTCTGCCTGATTCCGACGACTATCGGCGGCTTATTGTCCGCCATCGGCGTAGCGGGTATTGGGCGGATGATGCAGAAAAACGTCATTGCGACCTCCGGCAGAGCCGTGGAAGCGGCTGGCGACATCGACGTGTTGCTGCTTGACAAGACCGGCACGATTACTTTGGGTAATCGTCAGGCATCCGCTTTTATAGCCGCAAAAGGCGTATCGGAAAACGAACTTGCCGATGCCGCTCAACTGGCCTCACTGACTGATGAAACGCCGGAAGGACGCAGCGTGGTGATTTTGGCTAAACAGAAATATGGTTTTAGAGAACGGGACGTTGGGGCTCTGGGAGCCACTTTCGTTCATTTCAGCGCCCAAACCCGGATGAGCGGTGTTAATATTGAAGGACGGCAGATTCGTAAGGGTGCAGCAGATGCCATTCGTGTTTATGTTGAAGAATTGGGCGGCAAATTCCCGCCGGAGTTTCTCAAACTGGTCGATGACGTGGCCCGTCGCGGCAGTACCACGCTGGTTGTTGCTGAAGGCGCTCGCGTACTCGGAGTGATCGAACTGAAGGATATCGTCAAAGGCGGAATCAAGGAACGTTTTGCCGAATTGCGCCAGATGGGCATCAAAACCATCATGATTACCGGCGATAATCGTTTGACTGCCGCCGCAATTGCTGCGGAGGCCGGTGTCGACGATTTTCTGGCCGAAGCCACGCCGGAGACGAAGCTGAAATTAATCAGGCAATACCAGGCTGAGGGGCGTCTGGTCGCGATGACCGGCGACGGCACGAACGATGCGCCGGCACTGGCTCAAGCCGATGTTGCGGTGGCGATGAACAGCGGCACCCAGGCGGCCAAGGAAGCCGGGAACATGGTTGATCTCAACTCCAACCCAACCAAGCTGATCGAGATTGTCGAGACCGGCAAACAGATGCTAATGACGCGCGGCGCGTTGACGACCTTTAGCATAGCTAACGACGTTGCAAAATATTTCGCGATTATTCCAGCAGCGTTCGCTACGACGTATCCGGTGCTTGAAGTTTTGGATGTGATGAAACTGGCAACGCCTGCCAGCGCAATTCTGTCGGCAGTGATCTTCAATGCGCTGATCATCGTGGCGTTGATTCCGTTGGCATTAAAAGGCATCAAGTACCAGCCGGTCGGCGCCGCTACTCTGTTGCAAAACAATTTACTGATTTACGGCGCGGGCGGATTGATCGTTCCGTTTATTGGCATCAAGGCGATTGACCTGACTCTGGTCGCGCTGGGTCTGGTTTAAAGGAGATGGCAATGATTAAGCATCTGAAACCGGCAATTATTTTGTTTGTACTATTGACTTTATTAACGGGCGTAATTTATCCGGTTATAGTAACGGGGCTGGCGCAACTTCTGTTTCCCTATCAGGCTGGCGGCAGCATTATCACGGATAGCCGCGGCAACCCGGCCGGTTCCAGTCTGATCGGGCAACATTTTAGCAATCCCGGTCATTTTTGGGGCCGGCCTTCCGCAACAGCACCGTTGCCTTATAATGCCGCCGCATCCAGCGGCTCAAATCTGGGACCAACCAACCCGGCTCTGGTCGATGCAGTTAAAGCCCGTATACTGGCGTTAAAAGAAGCCGATCCAGGCAACAAGACTCCGGTTCCGGTCGATCTGATAACGGCATCTGCCAGCGGGCTGGATCCGCATATCAGTCCGGCGGCAGCCGATTATCAAATTAATCGCGTGGCCAAGGCTCGCAACATGAAATTGGAACAACTCAGCGCCCTGATTGATGCGAACACTGAACCCCGTCAGTGGGGCTTTCTGGGAGAACCACGGGTCAATGTTCTGACCTTGAATCAGGCGTTGGATGCCATCCACTAAACCGGAAGAAAGCAGCCATGGAATTTGTATGCAGCCAAGGGCGCGCCATGCTCGCCTTCTCCACTGGTAATCATTAGATGAAAACGCGGATAAAATGCCAAGCATGAGTATTGAACGCCCCGACCCGGACGAACTGCTTGCACGAGTCGAGCGGGAAAAAGCCAAGGCCCGGAGAGGCCGGTTAAAGATATTTTTCGGTGCGGCGGCCGGAGTCGGCAAGACCTACGCCATGCTCCTAGCGGCGCGGGAGAGACGAGCCGAAAATATTGACATCATTGTCGGCCTGGTGGAAACCCATGGCCGCAAGGAAACTGCCGCCCTTCTGGAAGGGCTGGAGGTATTGCCGCCCAAGCTGATCGACTATCGGGGAACGGCCTTGCGGGAGTTTGACCTGGACGCCGCGCTTAAGCGAAAACCCTCAATCATTTTGGTTGACGAGCTTGCGCACACAAATGCACAGGGTTGCAGGCATCCCAAACGCTGGCAGGACATCGAAGAGCTCCTCGAAGCCGGCATCGATGTTTATACGGCGCTCAACGTGCAGCATCTGGAAAGCCTCAATGACGATATCAGCCAGATTTCCGGCATACGAGTCTGGGAAACCGTGCCGGATACTGTGTTTGAAGAAGCCAATGAAATCGAACTGGTGGACTTGCCGCCCGATGAATTGATCGATAGACTCAATGACGGAAAGGTTTATTTGCCGCAACAGGCACAGGAAGCGATCAAAAATTTTTTCCGTAAAGGCAATCTTATTGCATTGCGGGAACTGGCCCTGCGGCAAACCGCCAATCTCGTCGATGCGCAGATGCTGGATTACCGCGAGGATAATTCAATCCGCGAAATCTGGCAGGTCAATGAGCGTATTCTCGTGTGCATAGGCCCCAATGCATTAGCGGAACGCCTGGTCCGAGCCGGCAAGCGCTTTGCGACCAGCCTGCATGCCGAATGGATTGTGGTGTATGTTGAAACCCCTGAACTGCAACGCTTGCCGGCGGAAAAACGTGATGCCGTGCTGCGCATTTTGCGTCTTGCGGAAAGGTTGGGGGCCGAGACCGTAACCTTAAGCGCGCCCGATATGAGCACCGCCATCGTAAACTTTTCCAATGAAAGAAATATTACCAAGATGGTCATAGGGAAACCGACTCGCCGTGGATGGAAGCGGTTTCTGCTGGGTTCGGTAGTGGATATGCTGATTAGCGATGCGCACAATATTAATATCTATCTGCTGGGAAGCCCCAGGCATGAAAAGAGCAGAAGCGGGGATCAATCTGAGATTTCCCTGTATCGGAAAAGTCCGTTGCCTGGGCTCAGCGTGAAAATCCAGACACGAAAGAAAGGTTACTACCTTGGCTATTTCTGGGCCGTGGCGGTGACCATTGCCAGTACTGTGCTTGCCCGGTTGATGTTCGGCAGATTTGAGCTGGCCAATCTGATAATGGTCTTTTTGCTGGGCGTGGTTTTTATTGCTACGCGGTTCGGTCGGGGTCCCGCCATTTTTGCCTCTTTTCTCGGTGTTGCGATATTCGATTTGTTTTTTGTCACACCTTATTTCAGTTTTTCGGTATCCGATAGCCAATATCTGGTGACGCTACTGGCGATGTTGACCGTGGCGATTTTAACCAGTAATCTGATGGCTAATGTCCGCTCCCAGGCCAAGGTGGCCGGGCACCGTGAACGTCGCGCTGCGGTTCTTTACGCGATGAGCAAGGATTTGACCGCTAGCCAGAGTGAGGATGAAATAGTGCGCGCAGCGGTGCATCATCTTTATACAGAGTTCGGCAGCCGGAATGTTATTCTGTTTCCAGACGCCAACGGCCGAATTGATTATCCTCCAGGCAGGACCATGCCGGAATCGCTGCATGACGCCGACCTAAGCGTTGCTCAGTGGGTTTTTGATCATAACGAGATCGCCGGTCAGGGAACTAATACCTTACCGGGTGCCGAAGCTATTTATTTCCCGCTGAGCAACAAAGAAACCATGCTGGGTGTTCTGGCGTTGCTTCCTGTTAATTTGCGCAGGGTGTTCCTGCCTGAGCAACGGAAATTACTGGATACGTTTCTTGGGCAGATTGCCCAGACGATTACCCGTGTTAGGCTGACCGAGCAAGCCCGGAAGACTCAGGTGGAAATGGAGGCTGAACGCTTGCGGAATTCCCTGCTCAGTTCCATTTCGCATGATTTGCGTACGCCGCTGGCAACTATTGTTGGTTCAGCCAGTGCTTTAATGGAGAAAAACAATGCACTCAAGGCGGATGAAAAACTTGAACTGAGCCGCTCCATTTATGATGAAGGGCTGCGAATGTCGAATCTGGTCAACAATATCCTGGATATGGCTCAGCTTGATTCAGGTGCCATTGAGCTGAACAAACAGTGGATCCCGCTTGAAGAAATTGTCGGAGCCGTGTTGACGCGCCTGCAAAAACGTCTCGCTGACCGTCTGGTAAGCGTTAAACTGCCGCCCGGCACGCCGATGATTTATGTTGATGCTGTTATGGTCGAGCAGGTATTAAACAACCTGCTGGAAAATATTCTGCGCTATACACCGGAAAAAAGTCCCGTGGAAATCATCGCTATTGCATCTTCCGGCGCAGTGGAAATATCGGTTGCCGATCATGGGCCGGGTATCCCCAATGGCCTCGAAAACAAACTGTTTGAGAAATTCTATCGAGTCCGCCATGAGGCCGCGCAAAGCGGGGTTGGGTTGGGTTTGGCAATTTGCCGGGCCATTATTGAAGCCCATGGAGGCAGAATTCATGCGCAAAACCGGCCAACGGGAGGCGCGGTGTTTTCTTTCATGATTCCCGTAAATCACGCGCCGCCGGTGATAAAAGAGGAAGAATGAACTGCTTAATTGTTGAATAGCCATGACTCAGGCAAGCCTTGTCATAGTTCTTATAGAGGACGATCCGGCGATCCGCCTATTTTTGCGAACCGGCCTTGGCGCTCATGGCTTCAAGGTATTCGAAGCGGACCGGGGCAGACAAGGCATTATCGAAGCCGGTGTTAGAAAACCCGACCTCATCATTCTTGATTTGGGTTTGCCTGACATGGATGGCGTTGATGTTATCAAAATCATACGTGAATGGTCGGCCATGCCCATCATTATATTGTCGGCACGCAGCAGCGAACAGCATAAAATTGATGCTCTGGATGCGGGCGCCGACGATTACCTGACCAAGCCGTTTGGTTTAGGTGAATTGCTCGCCCGTATCCGGGTAGCCATACGTCATTCGCTAAACGGCCAGGCGCAGAATCAGGACAGTGTTTTTACTATTGGCGCGCTGAAGGCCGATTTAATGAATCGTCGGGTCTTTATCGACGAAAGGGAAGTTCATCTGACGCCGATTCAGTACCGGCTATTGTCGGTGCTGATTAAAAATGCCGGGAAGGTATTGACGCATCAATACTTGCTCAGGGAAGTATGGGGTCCGTCCTACCGCGAAAATTCGCATTATCTGCGGATTTATATGAGCCAGCTCAGACATAAGCTGGAAACGGACCCGGCTCAGCCGCAGTATTTTTTGACGGAATCGGGCGTAGGCTACCGGCTTAAAGTCTAAGCCGTGAGGCAGATTCGCGCCGGCAATCCGCCGTAAACATCAGCTATCCGCCATTTAACATGCGACGGATAGCGTGCGCCTATTGGTCAACGTATTTAAATTTTGCACTTGCCTCTTTATCGTTCC
>JAQTUW010000030.1 GCA_028707085.1 Methylococcales bacterium
TGAAATATCTACGGTAATTGGACATTACGCAATCAACATAATAATACCAAATTGGTAAGCCTCATGCGTGCGATTACGCGTTGCTAATCGCACCTACGCCTTGAAAGACGGCTTTTGGCTCAATTAACGCTGTTCATTTTTAACATTTGACCGACTGCAACGGGTCGGTTGAACTCAGTGACGAACGGCTGCTTTCAGGTATCGGAATTCAATGACAGCTTTTCGGCGATGAAACTGAAGAGCGGGCGGTCGCCAAGCGACCCATTCCGGTCTCTTGAAACAAAAACTCAGCTGGCCGGTTTGTTCTACATTCGTGACTATCAGGCACCCAGCTGATAGGGTAACCTAGCCTCAGCATAATCCCCCATAAATGGAGAAAAAATCAGGCCATTATTTCTTAGCAAACTGTTTACTGTTGTTTGGCTTACTTGGAAATGTTCGGTTGCATCTTCAATAGCTGATTCACAAAAGTCACGCTGTAAAAAATCCTTTAAGGCATCGATCGGACAAAGAAATTCGGCAGCAAAGGCGCGTTGAAATTTTTGCCTTGAAGTCGATAAATCTGTGCTGGTCAAACATTGACCTTCCGTACTTCCTGTCAAAATGTAGTCACCAAGCAGGCGTGCCAATTCAAAGCGTTTCGCCATCGGGTGCGCCTTGCGTGGTACAAATTTGAACTGATTGTTTTTGTCAGGGATAGCTATAGCCGCGCTGTTACGCGTGGTAGGCTTCCACCCATCTACTGCTGGGGTCGAGAGCCCCAATAAATCGTAAAGTTGCTTGTTGTCTATCACACCATCTCGTTTACTCAGAGATTCGCGCAATTCGCGCGCAACAGCAACGGCACGTTGCCAAGGCGCATCGCTTGTGGATTTGGCTTTTTGTAGCGTTGGTATGTTTGGTGTTCCGGCCAAGCCCGGGCTATCGATAATGTCCTCAATGGCATTAAGCGATGAGTCGCCAGCAATTTTGCCATATACAGGTGCAAGTTCGGAAAGCGCCTCGGTACCCACTTGTTGTTCTAGCGTTTGCGCCTTACTCATCATTGCTTCAGAACACTCATCGGGATCGTAGCCTAGTTCGGCTTCAAGACGCCGGTAATTTAAGCTTTGTGGATCGGAGCGTTCTTCTTGTATCAACTGCCAAAGATTCCACAGATCGGTCTTCCGCCAACCAACTGCATCGAGACGGCTCAATACAGCGTCTATAAATTTCTCCAGACTGCGCTGAAAGTCGGCTAATTTGATGGATGCTGGCATATCCAATCCGTTCAAATATCTGACGGATTGCTGGGTATTGGGGCTCGATGAGACTCCCCAAATCTGCATAACTTCACAATCCGATGCAAACAGGACTTTGGGCCAAACAAAACCGTGATTAACGGCACCCATTTCATGAGCCATGCGCCAATCGGTAGACGGAATCACCCCATGAACAGGTAAAGGTTCAAAATTAAGCCTCCACCAAGAAGATGCTAACCACATTGCAAGAGGGTAAGCAGATACCAGAACGGAGTCCCGAATTGTCTTGGCCCAGATGTCTTCATTTTGCATCAGGTTCACATTACCAATATGCAAAGCCAAATTCGCCATGGTATGAGAGATTTCCGGATTGTCGTGTCCGGCTGCTGTCCAGTCGTGGGTAAGCTTAAAACTGGTCATTTAGCGTTTCCATAACTTGGTTATCTCGGTTGCCAAAGGATCCGATTCAGGCATTGGGTAACCGTGATAAGTTCCGGTTTCTGGATTCTCAAGTTGGGCTTCCAATGCGACACCTTTATTAGTGACAGACCAAATGTTTTGAGGCCATTCTCCATTACAACGCTCACTGATAAGTCCTTGACGCAAGCCAGCCTGGAGATATCCCAAAGCGATTTTTTTTGAAAATATTTTGACTGAGTCGCATAGGGACTTTCCAGGCCGTGGGCCGCTTGGCGGTGTAAGCCCAAAATCACCTGGGTTCATTTTGTGTTCTGGATTGCCACCGTAGCTAACCTTTTCAGCAAGTTCTGAACAATGTTGCAATTCGACATCTGTCAGTTTTTTGATTTTTCGCTTGCTATTGAACTGGTAGTATCTTTTCTTCATTTTGCCAGTCTATCATGCGCGTGCAGTAAATATTGACACCAATAACCGATGTTTTTTAATTTTTGATAAATCTGCAAGGCATTGCACTATACCAGACATCCGTTGTAGACCCAAACGGCTTCCAAAGCGCACAAAGGGGGCAGCTCTTGCAATCAAGCATCCATAGCTAAACTGACAGGCAGGTATCCATTCAACAGCCCGCGTAGCCGCGATTAGCGACAGCGTAATCGCGGGAATGTGCGCTCCGGTATATTCGAAAGCTTTTCTTAACGGCAATATTTCATTTTAATCATCGCCGCCAATTTCAATATTCAAACCGTTACCCCAAAAAGTTGGCTGGCAACTTATTTTCGCGATTACGCTATCGTTAATCGCGGCTACGGCTGCTGATCTCTAGCCTATGAGCTAATCCGTTGAACGACAGCTTTCGGTTTTACTGCTGCCATACGCTGAAATCCCTGAATGTCTCCGATTGGCCGTTTGGTTGAGGTCGCCAACGACAGCTTTGTGGTTCTCCAGTTCCAGAATCTGGCTTCGGCCGACTGGCCGCTATGGAGAAACGCGAGTGGCAAAAATGGGTCGATACCAGATATTGACTAATCATTGCTCGAAATAAGCTGCAAAATCCATCGATTGCTGCGGTATCCCGATAATGTCGATTCCGAAGGGATTGAGCATATAAAAAATCAAATGAGACCTTGAGGAAAACAGTAATAGCCTTCGGCAATATCCGGTCGATGTTTGCCTAGATGTGGATGTTTGGCTAACCAATTAAACCGTTTGTCAAGGTCTGCTAAATAGCAGTTCCGTTGTGGCTTACCCCATTTTTCCGCCGTGTAGCGGCCAATATTCTTCAAGTCACTAAGCGCCCTGGAGGTAATCCTGTAAGTTGCCATTATCCTTCGTTGTCCAACCCCTGAATAACGGCGGCAACCTTATAATCCTGTACAAACTCGCCTCTACTGGCTTGAGCAGCGCCCTCTGCAAGATGCACTCCTAACGCTGCTATCTTATGCTTGCGTTCTTCAAGTTCACGCAAGGCATCTCGCACAACCTCACTTGCCGAGCCATAGCGGCCACTGGCTATTTCACTTTTAATAAAGACTTCCCAATGTTTCCCAAGACTCAAGTTGCTGGTAGCCATAGTAAAAACTCCGGTATTCATATTTAATAGTTTTGAATATACCAGTTTCAATGAACAGATCTTTCCAGACAGGGCAATCGCGCTTAAATACAGCCGATAACCCGGAACAGATAAGCGTTGTCCTAACCCGTTTACCCCGGCCAGACTGGTTTTTTCGTTCCTGAACAGGTCGAACTTCGCCATGGCGCTTGCTCGACGTGTACATGTGGTGTTGGAAGCGGGTAAATTAACCTTATATATTATATGCCTTCTAAGCTTGCGCCATCGTTGGTATTGCCCAATGTTTGTTGACTGCCTTTAGTCCGCCCCCGAATTTCTCTGCGCGGCATACGGGCTACGTTGTTGGCGCCGCCGGGTGATTTGCGGGCAAACCGACGTCAGGCCAATTCGCGCTTGCGTGATCGGCTGTTTACGGCTAGGCTGTCGGCTTTCTTCACCCCTTCGGCCCGCGCCGGGGATGCCGGCAAGCCGGAACGCATGTTTTTTCTACAGGGGCAAACGTCATGATAGATAAACAAAAACTGATCGAGATGTATAAACGCTTGCTCGAGTGGCTGACGCTGGCCTGGCGCTGGCTGGACGCCAAGGTCGAGTCCTTGTTCAAAACCCCGGATCAGGATGGCGGCAAAAGCGGCAAGAGCGAAAAACCGCCTTCGCGGTTTTTGCTGTATTTTTTCCTGGGTTTTCTGGTGCTGTCGCTGCTCAGCGGCGGCGAACACATGGAAGGTCGGGAAATACCCTATAGCCAGTTCATCAATCTGGTCAACGATAACAAGGTCGATCAGGCCATGGTCAGCCAGCGCTTCATCAACGGCAGCCTCAAGGTTGCAGACCCCAAAATTGGTAAGGATTTCTATACCGTGCCGCTATGGGACGCCGGGCTGGTCAAAACCCTGCAGGAACACAATGTGGGCTATGTGGTCAGGAGCGGCGAGAACTGGTTCAGCACCCTGATTTTCACCTGGGTGATCCCCATCGCCATCTTCGCCGGCATCTGGATGTGGCTGTTGCCGCGGATGGGCGGTGGGGCGGGGCGGTCATTCCTGAATCTGGGCAATAAAATGCACATCAAGAAGGAAACCGCCCAAAACACCTTCAATGACGTGGCCGGGGCGGAAAGCGCCAAGCAGGAACTTAAGGAAACCATAGACTTTTTGATCGCCCCGGAAAAACTGCAAAAACTCGGCGGCCGCATGCCCAAGGGGGTGTTGCTGATCGGCGCGCCCGGCACAGGCAAAACTCTGCTGGCGCGGGCGGTTTCCGGCGAGGCCGGCGTGCCGTTTTTCAATATCAGCGCGTCGGAGTTTATCGAGCTGTTTGTCGGCGTCGGCGCGGCCAGGGTGCGCGAGTTGTTCGAGCAGGCCCGGCAGACCGCGCCCTGCATCATCTTTATCGACGAACTGGACGCCATCGGCCGGGCTCGCGGCGGCCCGGTGATGATGGGCGGCAACGATGAACGGGAGCAGACTCTCAACCAGTTGCTGACCGAAATGGATGGTTTCGATCCCACTTCCGGGGTGGTGGTGATGGCCGCCACCAACCGTCCGGAAATTCTCGATAAAGCGCTGCTGCGCGCCGGTCGCTTCGACCGGCAGATCGTGGTGGACAAGCCGGATTTGAGCGACCGTATCGCCATTCTGAAATTGCATTGCAAAACCATGCAACTGGATCCGTCCGTGGATCTGACCACCGTCGCCAAGCGCACCCCGGGTTTTGTCGGCGCGGATTTGTCGAATATCGCCAACGAGGCGGCGATTCTGGCCGCCAGGGGCGGGCGCGATACGGTGAATATGGTCGATTTCGAAGCTGCCATCGACCGGATCATGGCTGGGCCGGAGAAGAAAAACCGGATACTGGGCCCGGAGGAAAAGCGTCGCGTCGCCTACCACGAAGCCGGTCACGCCCTGGTGGCGGAGGCCGTGCCGCACGGCCAGCCGGTGCATAAAATCTCCATCATTCCGCGCGGGGTTTCTTCGCTGGGCTTTACCCTGCAACTGCCGGTGGAGGAAAAATACCTGTCCACCGAACCGGAACTCAAAGATCAGTTGGCCATTTTGCTGGGCGGCCGGGTAGCCGAGCAACTGGCGCTGAACAGCGTGTCCACCGGTGCGCAGAACGATCTGGAAAAAGCCAGCGAAATCGCCCGCAATATGGTCTGTTATCTGGGCATGAGCAAGAAACTGGGGCCGCTGATTTACGGCCAGCGCCAGCAATTGCAGTTTCTCGGCGGCGATATTTCCGAACAGCGCAATTACAGCGAGGAGACCGCCAGGCTGGTTGATGCCGAAATCAGGCAGTTAATCGAGGAAGCCCAGCTCCGCGCCCACAAAATCCTTACCGGCAACCGCCACCACCTGGATCAGCTCGCCGACCTGCTGCAAGATAAGGAAGTAATATTGCGCGAGGAAATGCTGAAATTGCTGGCCGTCGATTAAAGGCGGCGGCGTAGCGTAACCACCGATCATATGGAAGAACTGCTTTTAGGCTGGCTGAAGGAATACGGATACGTCATCTTGTTCTTCTGGAGCGTCATCGAAGGCGAATTGGGCCTGACCATGGCCGGCATCATGACTCATGGCGGGCATATGAACTACCTGCTGGCGGTTTTTGTTGCCGGCCTGGGCGGTTTTGCCGGCGACCAGATCTATTTTCATATCGGCCGCTACAACAAGGGCTTTATCTATAAAAAGCTGCATAGCCAGCGGCGCAAGATCGCCATCTCCTATCTGCTGTTGAAAAAATACGGCTGGCTGATCATTTTTATGCAGCGCTATCTGTACGGTTTGCGCACAGTCATTCCGATGTCGATCGGCATCACCAATTATTCAGCCAAAAAATATGCGCTGATCAACCTGCTCAGCGCCTGGGTGTGGGCCGCCGCGATCATCACCCCGGCCTATATTTACGGCGCGCAAATTCTGGTAGTGCTGGCTTATATCAAACAGCACTGGTATTTTGCGTTGCCGCTGCTGGGTGGATTTCTGTATGGTCTGCACATTTATTTTCAAAAACTGGAACAGTTTTATATGCAAAAACGCAAAAACAGGCTGTTCAAACCCTGATCCGGCCGGCTTGCCGCCGCCCGCCGAATCCAAAACCAGAAAAAATCAATGCCTGAAAACCAGAACACTCTACGCGGCCTTAGCCGGCTGCCCATCCTGCAGGGCGTGCTGCCCATAGACAACAGCCGACTGGCGGCCGAAATCGTCGCCGGTCTGACCCTGGCGGCGCTGGCCATTCCGGAAGTCATGGGCTACACCAAAATTTCCGGCACGCCGGTGGTCACCGGCTTGTATACCATACTCATTCCCATGTTGCTGTTCAGCCTGTTCGGCTCCTCGCGGCATCTGGTGGTGGGCGCGGATTCGGCCACCGCCGCCATTCTGGCGGCGGGCCTGACCGGGCTGGCCGCCACCGGTTCGGAACAGTATCTGGCGCTGGCCGGGGTGCTGGCCTTGATGGCGGCCGGCTTTCTGCTGATAGCCCGTTTTATCGGCCTGGGCTTCATGGCCGACTTTCTGTCGCGGACGGTGCTGATCGGCTTTTTGACCGGGGTAGGGGTGCAGGTGGCTTTCGGCCAGATAGCCGGCATGCTTGGCCTGAAGGGCGGCGGACATGGCACGCTGCTGGCCATCGGCAGCGATTTGCGCCAGCTTGAACAGATCAATCCGTATGCGCTGGGCATCGCCGTCTGCGTGCTGCTGATCATTACCGGCGCAAGACGACTGTCGGACAGGATACCCGGCGCGCTGTTGGCCGTCGCCGCGGCGATTTTCGCAAGCTGGCTGCTGGATCTCAAGCATTATCTCCCGGTGTTGGGGGCGATTCCGGAAGGTCTGCCGCATCTGGGCCTGCCGGCCGTGAGCTGGGACTTGGATATGATCGAGACGCTGGTGCCGGTGGCTTTCGCCATGTTTGTGGTGATTCTGGCGCAAAGCGCGGCGACTTCCCGCGCCTATGCCGCCCGTTACGGCGAGGATTTTAGCGAAAACACCGATCTGGTCGGCCTGGGGCTGGCCAATATCGGCGCAGGGCTGTCCGGGGCTTTTGTGGTCAACGGCAGCCCGACCAAGACGCAAATGGTGGACAGCGCCGGCGGCCGCAGCCAGTTGGCGTTAATCGTCACCACGCTGGTCGTGCTGCTGGTGCTGGTGTTTCTGACCGGCCCGCTGGCCTATATGCCGGACGCGGTGCTGTCGGCGGTGGTGTTCCTGATCGGCCTCGATCTGATGGACATCAAAGGCATGCGCAGCATCTATCTGCAAAGGCGGGCCGAGTTCTGGGTGGCGCTGGCCACTGCCATGATGGTGGTGCTGATTGGCGTTGAACAGGGCATTTTACTGGCTATCGTGCTGTCGCTGATCGTTCACACCCGGCGCGGCTATCGGCCAAGAAATGCGGTGCTGGTGCCGGGCAGCGAGCCGGGCGTCTGGTACCCCAGGCCGGTGGAAAGTCGAGCCCAGGCCGTGGAGGGGCTGATGCTGTACCGTTTTACCCACAGCATGTATTACGCAAACGCCGAGTTGCTGTCGGCGGAGGTCAATTATTTATGCACGGATGCCCAGCCGCCGTTGCGCTGGTTCTGTCTGGACGTATCGGCAATAGACGATATCGATTATACTGCGGCGGAAACCCTGCGCGCCGTGTATGAAACGCTCAAGGCCAGACATATCCGCATGGTGTTCGCGCATGTGCTGGACAATATCAACCAGGAAAATTACCGGGAGTTCCGCCGCTTATTGGGCGATCAGGGTTGTTTCGGCAGTCTGCACCATGTCATCGCCGCTTACCGCCTGCAGACCGGGCTGGCGGCGGATGGCGAGGACGCGGCTTGAATAGTCGGTCGTACCGGCAGATAATAAGCTCCGGGTTCGATTCCTGTTTTAAACTCAGCCAGGCACATGTTGCCGGGAGCCGCGATGCAATATAAGGACTATTATCAAATTCTGGGCGTAAACCGGGATGCGGCGGTGGCGGATATTAAAAAGGCCTATCGGAAACTGGCCCGCAAATACCATCCCGATGTGTCCAAGGAAGCGGATGCCGAAAGTCGGATGAAGGATGTGAACGAGGCTTACGCGGTGCTTTCCGATACCGAAAAACGCGCGGCTTACGATCAGCTCGGCCACAATTATCATTCCGGGCAGGAGTTTCATCCGCCGCCAGGCTGGGACGCGGGTTTCGAGTTTTCCGGCGCGGACGGCGCGGATTTCGGCGATTTTTTCAGCCAGCTTTTTGGGCGCATGGGTGCGGGCCGCCGTCACGGCGGCTTCGAGACCGCAGCCGGCCGCGGCGAAGACCATCACGCCAAGGTGCTGCTGGATCTGGCCGACGCCTTTCACGGCGCTACCCGGCAGATTACTCTGCGCGCGCCGCGCATAGACCATAGCGGCCATGTGGTGCTGGACACCCGAACCTTGAACGTCAAGATTCCAAAAGGCGTCTACGAGGGCCAGATCATCCGCCTGGCCGGGCAGGGCGCGCCCGGCCAGGGTGGCGGCAAGGCTGGCGATCTGCTGCTGGAAGTGCATTTTGAACCCCATCCGCGCTGGCGTATCGACGGCAGTAATCTGTATCTGACGCTGGCGGTTAGCCCTTGGGAAGCGGCTCTGGGGGCGGTGACCCCGCTAAACCTGTTCGAAACCACCATTAATGTCCGCATTCCGGAAGGCTCCCAGAGCGGCCAGCAATTGCGGGTGCGCGGCAAGGGCATTCCCAGCACCCCGCCCGGCGACCTGCTGCTGACTATCAAAGTGGTGCTGCCGCCGGCCAATACTCCGAAAGCCCGCGCCCTGTACGAGACCATGGCTCGCGAACTGGCTTTCGATCCCCGTAGCGAGCAAAGGAGCTGATGTATGCTGGCAGACGATCAAAATCAGGCTATCGACGCCGAACCGGAAGACAGCGGGCTGACGCTGGAGCAATTGACGTCGATTTGTTGCGTCGAACGGGAATGGGTGATCCACCATATCGAAGAGGGTTTGCTGTCGCCCCCGGCGCAAAATCCGGACGAATGGCGTTTTTCCAGCAGCATGCTGTCGCGGGTGCGGCGGATCGTGGTGCTGGAGCGCAATTTCGAGGCCGCGCCGGAGCTGGCGGCGCTGGTGGCCGACTTGCAGGAAGAGCTGGAAACGCTGCGGCGGCGTTTGCGTTGCGCGGGGCTGGAATAGTATGAAGAACCCTTTTTCAAGGTATTGAAAATGCCCGGCGACTATTTGCAATACCCGCCTTAAAGCCCGGCAATTCCGATGAACATTATTATTGACCCCGATCAAACATTGACAATATATTGGGCTTTCCCGCCCAGGGTGGTTATGCTATTTTCCCTCACGAAGGGATAACATTTGAATAAGGCAAAGGGGGGTATGGTTATTTAATGAAATCGTCATTTATTATTGCTATACTTAGAAAGACTGGATAATTCGTTTGCTCTGTAAAAGCGTCCTTGCTGTTGGTAAGCGTACGCCGGGCGGTTTGGATCGCGCCCGCCGCTTCAAGGGGACGACTCGCAGAAAATTCATGGAATTTTACGTTGCCGGCTTGCATCACCGGCCGGCAACGCCGTCTGTACGCTCATCAGTACGCTCACAAAGCGATTCAAAACGTGCAGGGTTCAATCACAAAATGATTTTAATAAGGATGGTCTAATGGAAATTGTAAAAACACCTGCTAAAGCCCTGGATTTCTCCACCTGGATGCGTGAAAACCTGCGCGCCAATCAGAGTAATATTTGGCGTCAAATCGGGCTGTGGTCATTTACGCTGGTCGTCGCGGTATTTGTGGCGCCCAGATTGATCTAAGGCAGTCCACTCCGGTGGCAATCCTGCCGGGCAGCCCGATTTTCGCAGGCTGCCCGGATTTTACCGGTACAGCCGATTTTCGGAGTCAGTTTTAGATTCCCTGCCCGCCTGTTTTGCCGTACCCTTTTGCAGATGAACGACCTGCCGCGCCTCTTAATGGCGCAGTCAGGCTATCGCAAGAAGGGCGGATGCCGGGGAGGTTTGTCGAACGTTTAAGCCGCGGTGAAAATAAACTCAAGGTTTGGGGAGAATACCGAGGCTTGACTTAGGCGGAATGAGCTTCCCAAGCATCCGTATCTCAACCGGTCATCGCCGATTAATCTTCCGCGAAGCGGAACGGTAAATACCGCGCCTGCCACATGCCGGCCTCCACATAGGCTTGCAAATCCGTGTCCAGCAATTCCGTCCGTGGCGACGAGCCGTCGGCCAGCGCTTGGGCCAGCACCCGGGCCGCCACGCAGGCGCTGATTTTTTTCAGATCCGCTATCGGCGGATAGATCATGCCCGCCGCCAGGCAGTGCTCGGCGATATACTCCGCCAGGGCGTAAGCCGCTTCCAGTATCATGCCGTCGCTGATGATCCGGCATTCGCCCAGCATGGCCGCCAGCCCCAGCCCCGGAAAAATGAAGGCGTTATTGCCTTGGCCGATGACATGCCGAGCGCCCTGGCATTCGACGTCCGCAAACGGGCTGCCGGTGGCGACGATGGCCTGGCCTTGCGTCCAGTGCAGAATGTCCGCAGGCGTCGCCTCGCAATGGGCGGTGGGGTTGGACAGCGGAAAAATCACCGGCCGGGCATGGTTTTCGGCCATGGCGGCGATGATACACTGGTCGAAAATCCCGGCCGCGCCGGACAGGCCGATCAACACCCCCGGTCTGGCGTGCCGAATCACATCCGCCAGTTCGGGAATGCCGCCTTTCGCCGTGTCCCAGTCCCGGTAAACGCTTTCGGCTTGCGCCAGCGGCTGCTTGTACGGCTCCAGGCGGCTGTCTTCCACCACCAGACCGTAGACGTCCACCACAAAAATTTGGTGTCCGGCCTGTTCCGGGCTTAACCCGGCATGGATCATGCCGGCCCTGATGGCGGATGCGACGCCGATGCCGCCCGCGCCGGCCCCGACCACCACTACCACCTGCTCCGGCAATGTTTCGCCTTTCAGCCGGCAGGCGGACAGCAGGCCGGCCAGCGCCATCGCCCCGGTGCCCTGGATATCGTCATTGAAGCAGGGCAGTTGCCGACGGTAGCGGTGCAGCACGTCGAAGGCCACGTCTTTGGTAAAGTCCTCCCACTGGATAATGGCTTTGGGCCAGGTGTTTTTCACGGCCTGCACAAATTTGTCGACCAGATCGAAATACGCGGCATCGTGCAGGCGTTTTTCGCGTATCCCCAGATAATGCGGATCGTCCAGTAATTCCTCGCGGTTGGTGCCGACATCCAGATTTACCGGCAGAGTTTGAAACGGGCATAAACCGCCGCCGACCGTATACAGCGCCAGTTTGCCGATGCAGATCGATAGCCCGCCCATGCCCTGGTCGCCGATGCCCAGAATCGCCGAGGCGTCGGTGACCACGATGATGCGCACATCGCGTAGCGGATACTGGCGCAGAATATCTTCTATCCGGTCTATATTATGGGCCGACAGCGTCAGGCCGCGCGCGGTTCTGTACAGGGAACTGAACTGCTGTACCGCCTGGCCGATGGTCGGCGTGTAGATGATGGGCGTCATTTCTTCCAGATGGCGTTCCAGCAGGGCGTAAAACAGCACTTCCGAGCGATCCTGAATGGCCCGTAGAAACTGATATTTGGAAATGTCGTTCTGCTGTTTCCGGTAACTGACGTACAGGCGCTCGATCTGTTCTTCTATGTCGGTTATCAGCGGCGGCAGCAGGCCGTCCAGGCCCAGTTCGATGCGCTCCTGCAAGGTAAAGGCCGTGCCTTTGTTGGTGGCCGGCAGGCGGAGCAGGGACATGCCGCGGATGGAGGCTTCCACATAGGTCAGGCCCTGGGCGTCGGTTTTGTAGTCGAAATAATCACTGAGTTTTGTCATAAACGCTTTGCAAGCGGCGCATCCGGCCCTGCTAGCGGGCAAAACGGATATAGCGCCTTAAAGGTGAGCCGGCAGACCAGACGAAAGCTTCCGTATAGTAATGCATCAGCGAAAAATAGCCTACCAGCCCCAGGGTCACAGCCTTGTGGATTTCGGTGGCGAACAGGGTGTGGGTGATGAAATTGATAAAATCGTCACCGTGAACCTGTAATATATAGGTCAATAGCAGCGAACAGACCGGCAGCACCGCCGCTACCGGGATATTATACACCTGTACCAGCCGGTATAGGCCGGTTGGCGGCTGCATGGCCTGGCGATTGACATCGTGGCTGACGTAAAAACTGTAAGCGCTGATGTCATGCACCAGCCTGGGGATCAAAATCGCCAGAAAATAATATTGCTGAGTGTACATATACCAGCTACTGAGCACCAGCAGGCTGTTGGCCCATAAAAAATACAGCCCGAAACGATCCGGCACATATTTCTGGGCGTACAGGGTGCTGACGAACAGGGCGGCGCTCAGGCCGGTGGCGATCTGCATCACCCACGCCGCCTGCACCGGACTGAGGCTGTTTTTCAGGAAAATGCCCATGTAAATAAAAATGCCGGCGATGACGCTCAGCCATAATTGCAGATAGAATGCCGTAGTCGGCAAACGGCAGACCGCCTTGGCGATGCCGTGCTGTTGTTTTAGAACGTGATACACCGTCCAGCAGGCGGTGATCACATACAGCACCCGATAGGGTATGAACAGGCTGCCGACGCCGAAAAACACCACGATGAACAGCGTCATGCCCAGCATCCGGTTTTTAAAGGCAGCCAGATAGTCGAGGTGGCTGGCCAGCAGCATATTGCTGGCCAGAATGTGCGGGGTGCCGAACAGAATCTGAAACAGCAGAAAATGCCCGGGGCTGCTGGGCAACATGTCGCGCAGCGCGAAGTTGAAGCCGAAACGATCCAGCAACTGTAGCGCGGCGCAAATCGGCACGATGGCGTACAGGCTCAATAGAAAACGAAACGAAACCGGCATTTGTAGATTGTGCCGGTCTGCGAAAACGGGATTTGCCACGGACATGATGCGCCACCTTTATTTATTATTTTTCGGCCGGGCTATTATCGCAATTTTTATCGGCCGCGGAAAACTCTATGCAGGCCAAAGAACATGAATGCGGGATTGACGGACGCCTTGAACAGATTGCTGCGCGAACGGCGGTTGAGCGTAGCGGTCGCCGAAAGCCTGACCTGCGGCCGACTGCAGACGGCGCTGGGGGCCGTTAGCGGCAGCTCGGAATTTTTCCTGGGCGGTATCACCGCCTACAGTCTGCGGCACAAGATCGCCCTGCTGGGCGTCGATCCCGGCCATGCCGCGAGTGTGAACTGCGTTTCCCAGCGGGTGGCCTTCGAGATGGCGGCAGGCGCATGCCTGCTGTTCGATAGCGACCTGGGACTGGGAACCACCGGCTACGCCGAACCCTGCCCGGCAGCGGCGGTGATGCAGCCAACGGCTTTTTTTGGCCTTTGCCGGCGGCAGGACGGTAAAATGCTGCATATCGCCGGGAGCCGGGTCGCCGGCCCGGGGCTAAACCGGCGGGAGATGCAGGAACGGGTCTGCGAAACTGCGCTGCTGGCGCTGCTGGACTATCTGCAAACCGGTGACTAAACTACAGGATTTACCCGTATCATGACGAATTTTCATCTTCATCCCCGTTTGCAGGCCGATTGTCTGAGCGTCGGCCATCTGCCGCTGTCGCAATTGCTGCTGATGAACGATAGCCTGTACCCCTGGTTCATTCTGGTTCCCCGCCGCACCGACATCAGCGAAATCCATCAACTGCCCCCGGCCGACCGCCAGCAGTTATTGATCGAATCCTGTCTGCTGGCCGAAACCCTGCATACCATTTACCGTCCCGACAAACAGAACATCGCCGCCATCGGCAATCTGGTGTCGCAGCTTCATCTGCATCATGTGGCGCGTTATCGCACCGATCCGGCCTGGCCGGCTCCGGTGTGGGGAAAACTGCCGCCGCAACCCTATACCCAGAAGCAGGCCGAAGCCCGGATCGGCCGCCTGCGGGAAGCGTTGGCGGATTATTTGCTGGTAGAGGCTTAGTTCCCCTCTGTCGTGAACCGGCGGCATGGGTGCCGCTTAAAAGTGTTACCGCTGTCTTCGGTTTACTCCGTACAGGAAGTGAAGGCAGAAAAGGGTGTTGTAAATCGCTGTTTCAATGAAATTTTTGCCAGGTGACTTTTGCGCAGGGCGTCGTATAATCGCCGACACCGGCAGCCCGGCCGGTTATTTTTCAATCATTCCGACTTTTACCATTACTTTATGACTAACCGATATGTTTTTATAGACATGCTGCGCGGCATTTGCGTGCTGTATATCGTGGGGTTCTGGCATCTGATGAATTACACCAGCCTGTTTCGCGGCTACAGCAATCTGCTGACGCTTCGGCTGACGGTGATCGTGCTGGGGCTGTTTATTTTCCTGTCCGGCTATCTGCTCAACACCCGCGGCATGGAACCGGGTCTGCAAGGCCTTAAAAATTTTTATATCAAACGGTTTTTAAGAATTTTTCCGCTGTATCTGCTGGCTATCGTCTGGTTTTTTCTGTTTCACCTGTCCGACGGCACCACGCTGCTCAAGGCTGGCCTGCTGATCTCGATGTTTTACGGCCCGCCGCCGCCGACTCTGTGGTTCATCACCATGATCATGGTGTTTTACATCATCGCCCCGCTGCTGATTTCCAGCTCCCGGCAGGGGTTGCGGTTCTGGCTCACGGCCGGGGCCATGTTTGCGGTCATGGCCGGCATCAGTCTGATTTCGCCCAGCAACGATCCGCGAATTCTGATTTACTTTCCGGCCTTTGTCGGCGGCGTTTACGTCGCCACTTTGCGGCTGGCCTATCCCAGAGCCTTGTTCGCCGTTACCGTGGCGGGGTTTGCGCTGGCTGTCGCCTTGTCGTTGTCGGTGGAAAATTTCCCGGAACACAGTTATTTCAGTATTCCTTTAGCCTGTTTCGCGCCGATGCTGATCTTTTTGCTGTCCGCCGGCTGCGAGCGTCATCTGCCACGGCTCAAATTCTTTAGCCTGATCAGTTTTGCCGGGTTTGCGATGTATTTGTTCCATAGGCCCATTTACCTATTCATGAAATGGCTCTACCTCAGGCTGCCGGCGGTAGTGGACGCCGACCTGCAAATCATGCTCTACCTGTTCCTGGTCTGCCTGCCGCTGGTGACCCTGATAAGCTGGCTGATTCAGCACGGCTATGACAGAACGGTGGCCTATCTGCTGGTCAGGGTTGGACAATCGGAATCGAGGTGAGGCGCTTTACCGCAACGCAATAAAGCGCATAAACCATAAACCAAACCATAAGGCATACGGCGCAATAGCGATAGCGTATTGCGCCGTAAGGGATAGCATATTGCTCAGGCTGGGATAGGACATTACTCCGGATGGTTGCGGTTTTCTAGGCATTCGGCGGCAGGGTTCTTTTTTTAATTAGTTACTGCATTTGCAACCCTGGATAGATGGCATAAGTTGTAATCCGCTTCATAGCATGGCAATGCTAAATTTGAAGATGATACAAGTTCTGAAATCCAGTGATTCGGCGCCGGCAATGTGGTAAAGTTTACCTATTGATCTGTTCTGTTTACCAGCAATCTGCCTTTGATCCGGCATGAACCGGCGGGGCATGTCAATGATCAGCCCTTAACACAGGCCAGCCCGGTTTGGCGCTCTTTAAACCCCTATGGCGTCACACCCCCCGGCAAACCTGCTATAAAAACAACAAGCCTCGCAACATCATGACTTCATCCAAAAAATATCTTTCCGTTTTTTCACCCAGCACGGCCCGGCAACGTCAGGAGAATTTCGAAAACTACTGGGATTTTTCCCTTGCCCATTCCGGCGAACTGCTGGAAAGCGAACAGGATCTGACTCACAAGCGCGTCAAGCTGCAAGCCTTCAAAGCCCAGCCTGTGCAACTCAATCAGCCGTTTCGCCAAACGGAAGCCTTTTACCGCAACGTCGTCAAACTGGTGGACGATCCGGGGACGCTGGACAGGAAAACCCTGCTGCTGACCTGTATTTACAAGTTTGCTCGCCACGAATGGGTGGGCATTACCGGAGCCTGGGCCGCCACGCCCAATTTTGCAAGCAGCAAGTCGGTCACCGATAAAATCAGCCGTTACCATCTGGCCGAAGAATTTTCCCATACCCGGCTGTTCAACGAGATGTTTTGCACCTTCGGCCTGAACGATGTGCAATGGACGGCGCTGACCCCGATGCAGCAACTGGTCTACGAGTTTTTCCCCAAGCTGCCGGAAGACTGGATGAGTCCGTTTGCGTTTGTCACCGAACTGATGGGCATCCTGTTTTACCGTAATCTGGATCCTTTGTTCGACGAGGTGTTTGCCGACGAACCGGAAGCCTGCGCCCGGCTGCACGCCCTGCTGGATGAAATCACCATCGACGAGCTGGCGCATATCGGCCAGCGACGCAATTATCTGGGTGATTTCGGCATCCGCTTTTCAGCGTGGATCACGCCGTTGCTGTTCCGGATGTTCTTCAGCGACATTCCGGAAATTAGGCATTTTTTCGATGTCGAGAAAATGATCGCCGACGCGCTGGCGTTTGATTATGCCGAGATTCCTGACTACATTCTGGAAAAATCCTGGGTGCCCAGTTACTGCGTGGCTGCGGCCTGATTTGCCTGATCCCCTTGCCCGGCAGGAGAAGGGGGTTGGTTCCCGCCGCCGCGACGCCTGATCAAATCAGCCCCATGCGCTGCAATAACAGCCGTCCCAGGTCTTCGACGCCCAGCTCCGCCTGTTCCGGCCCGCCGGCGGGCGCGCCGCTGTGCCAGATCAGGTAGTCGGTGCGGCCGTCGGGCATGCCCAGCGTGGCGTAGACGTCGGCCATGATCGGCACATGGTCGCCGTACCAGCACAGCCAGTTTTCGCCCGCCAGCCCGCTCAGGGCTTCGCGCAGGCGGGCCGCCATCCGGTCGGCGTTTTTCAAATGCCGCAGATACACGCTCAGATCGTTGCAACCGGCGGGCGGCGGGCTGTCGTGAAACAGGCCGTCGGCCGGGTGCAAGTTTTCCAGATGCAGCGGGCCGTGATTTTCCATGGTGATCGCAAATACGAACAGCGGCTGAGGCCCTCTGGCGGCCAGCAGTGCGCAAATTTTTTCGGCTACCGCCGCGTCGCCGACGAACGGCCCGCTTTTGTCGCTGTTGGCAAAGCCGCGAATATCGATAAACTCATCGAAGCCCAGTAGCGGAAACACCTTGTCGCGGGCGTAAAAACCGGCCGGGTAGGGATGCACGCAAACTGTGCGGTAGCCCAGGCTTTTAAGAAAACCGGTCAGATTGCCGGGCTGGCGGCGGGCGAATTTCCGGTAAGGGTTGAAGCGATGCACGCCAAGTTCCGCGCCACTGATTCCTGACAGAAAACCGAACTCGGTGCGCACAGTGTTCGCGCCCCAGGCCGGCGTCCGTAATTTGCCGTAGCATGGCGCTTCGGCTTTCAAGCCGTCGTAGGCCGCCAGCACATGCGGATTGATGCCGGGATAATGATCGCGGACATCGAAAAACGATTCGCTCTGCACAGCCACCAGACAGGGCAGGGGCCGGCCGTCGTCGGGCGGCGCGTGCGGCCGGTTGTAGATCGACAGGCTGCGGCAAGGCCCGGCTTCCGCTTCAGCGTAGCGCCACAGGCTTGCCGCCAGACCCAGCCGCCGTAAATCCGCCTCCGGCTCGAAGCCGGCCGGCGGCGAATGTTTTGCTCCCAGCCGCAACAGGCCCAGCGCAGCCAGCAGCAGCGTAGCCAGAGTGATCAGGCAAACCGGCAGGGCGAAGCGGGTCAGCAGGCTGATTTCCAGACTCAAGCCGGCCAGCAGCGCCGAAATAAAGGCCACGGCCGCCAGCAGGGCGTTGCCCAGCCCGAAAAACGGCAGGTATAAGCGCGGATGGCGGATGGCGTCGGTAAAATATTCGAAATCCTGAAAGATGAACGGCTCGCGCAACACCGCGAATTTGGCGTTACTGACCAGCACCAGCAGTAGTTGCAGGCAGGCGACATTGGCCATCGCAAACCAGGGGCGGTGGAACAGCAGCAGTTCGGCGCAAAACAGCAGCAGCCACAATCCGGCGTGAATGGCCGCCGCAGCCGGTCGCTGGCGGAACGGCCGCGGCCGGGGCCTGAGCCGGCCTTCCAGCAGGCAGGACAGCGCCAGCCCGACGGCAGCGGCCGGCAGCACGGCCTCAAGACAGGCTCTAATCGGCATAATGCAGGCGGCGCAAAATAAACTGTGAAACGGCGGGCGGCAGCACCGCCAGCCACCAGGCGCCGAAGTTCAGCGGAAACGGAAAACTGATCCGCGCCCTGTTTTGCCGCAGCCCGCGTTTGATATAACCGGCGGCTTTCTCGGCCGGCCACAGAAACGGCTTCGGCCCCGGCATCGCCCGGCACATTTCAGATTCCACATAGCCCGGCATTACCACATTGACCTTGATGCCCTCGGCGGCCAGCCAGCCGCGCAAGGCTTCGCCATAAGCCTTCAGCGCCGCCTTGCTGGCGCAATAGCTGGGGGTGACCGGCAGGCCGAAATAGGCCGCTAGCGAGCTGATCAGCGCAATCTGCCCAGTCTTGCGGCGGCGCATGGCCGGCAGCACGGCATTGACGGTAGCAATGGCGGCCACCACGTTCACGTCCAGCAGGGCCTGCACCGCCTGCCAGTTTTCGGCTTCGCCCTGGCGGCCGACATGGGTGTTCAGGCCGGCATTGACGATCAGCAGATTCGGTGCGGCCCGGCGACAGACCTCGTCCAGCCAGGTCTCCAGTGCCGGCAGGTCGCGCAGATCCAGCGTCGCGATTTCCACCGCCGCGCCTTTGGCGGCGCAGGCGGCGGCCACGGCCTGCAGTCGCTGGCGGTTGCGGCCCTGCAAAAGCAGACTGACATTCGCGGCGGCGTAAGCTTCGGCCAGGGCCGAGCCTATGCCGCCGCTGGCGCCGGTGATCAGTACGGTGTATGGCAAATCGCTCGACATGGTGTTCCTCGGTATTAAAAATGATCAGTCAGTTGATTTTTCGCCCCTGCCGCTCGCTACGGGTCGTCCTGCGCCAGTCGCCGCAAACTGTTCGCCACCGCCAGATCGATGCCCTGCCGGGAATAAAAGCCGCCGTTGACCTGGGTGGCGTGAATAACCGCGTTGCGGAAGCGCCTGAACAGCTCGGCGTCCGGTTTTTGATCGTTAAGCCAGAAATCGTCCAGCCGGCCCTGAAAAGTGAGTCCGGGCAGATTATAGATCGGATCGGCCAGGGTTAGCGTCGGGCAGTTCAGGCCCAGCGCCACCGTGCCGACGGTGCTGTTGACGGTGACGACGCCGGCGGCGCGGCGCAGTATCGGCGACAGATCGCCGGTTTCCATATAGATGACTCGTTCGCCCAGCCCGAAACGCCGGGCCAATTGGCGGATCATGCTGGCGTAGTTGACCAGTCCCATGTCCAGCGGATGATTCTTGATCAGCAGCGCCGTCCGTTCCGGGGCATGCAGGGCAAACGAGGCGATGACATGCTCCAGCACTTCCAGCATGTCCCGGAAGCGGGAATGGTGGCGCACCTGGGCGTCGCTGCTCAATTGCAGCGGCAAAAAGAAAAACGGCGCGTCGCCGGCAAGCAGCCGGTTCAGCTCGCGATTGTCCCGGCGTTCGTGAAATGGCAGAAACGGCAATCGGCTGGCGTAACCCAGGTATTCGACGGCGGCGTTGACCGGGGCATGGGTGCGGTAATGCCGAAAAAACAGCGGATTAAAAGCGCAGGCGGCGTGAAACACCACGTCATGAATGGCGCGGCTGGTAAAGCTGGATTGGAAGGGCAGGCCGTCGCAGTAGTCGGGCAGATTTTTGCCGGTTTCCCAAAACCAGTCCGGATCGCGCGGCAACAGCGAATGGCCGTTGACGCCCTCGCGTTCCAGCGTCACCCAGTAGGGGCGGAAATAGCCTTCTTCGTAGACATGGGTGCGGATGCCGGCGACTTGGGCGGCGGTTAGCGCCGTCTGATGCACCGGCCGGCGGTCGCCGAACAGGATCTGGTCGCTGATGGCCTGTTCGCGGTAAAGCTGTCGCAGAAAATCCGGCAAGGCGGCCAGCGGCCCCCGGTAGTTGCAGGCCGGGCCATGCCAGTACAGCCAGTCGCCGGCATTGAAATTGATTTTGCAAACCCGGTGGCCCTCCGCGCGCAAACCCACGGCCAGATGGTCAAAAAAAGGCGAGCAGACACCCTGCAATAACAGGTAGGAACGGCGCTGGCTCATGATACCCCCACCACCCGGCGCAAAATCATCCGCCAGCCCGCCCGCCACCAGGGGTTGCGCCCGGCTGTCCGCTCGCGCCAGGCCACCAGTTCATCCAGGGCCGCTTCCGGGCTGATCAGGGCTTTGCCGTCCCGGCTCAGGTACAGCGGGTAGTCGATCAGCGCCCCCGCCACCAGCTCGTCCAGCGTCAGGCGCCGGGTTCGGCGCGGCTGTGGCCGGACATCGGTGGTCAGGCCCCAGCCGGCATAAAAAGGCTGGCCGTAGCAATGCACGGTTTTACCGCGCAGCAGGGCTTCAAAGCCTGTTAGCGAAGTCAGTACATGGACTTCGTCCACCTCATTCAGCAATGCGCCCATATTGGTTTCGGTCAGCAGTTCGTCGCAATATTGTCCGGCGGTGTCTTCGGCCGCCCCTCCGGCCCTGAGGCCGGCCAGCACGTCAGGGTGCGGTTTGTACAGGATGTAAGCCTGGGGGTTTTGCTGGCGCACCGTGCGCAATAGTTCGATGTTGCTGCGGATGCCGTAGGCCGCAAAGCGCAACGAGGCGTCGCTTTCCACCTGGCCGGGCGCCAGGATCACTTTGGCCGCCCCGGCAGGTCGCCGCCAGCCGCCGGCTCCGACATTGTATTTGGTGAGGCCCAGCGCTACGATGCGCTGCCGCAGCAGGGCGGCGCGTTGCAGGCTGGCGAGCTGAAACACCTTGTTGGCCAGCAGGTGTTCCAGATCGGAAGGCTGTTCGGCGTTGAAGTAGATGCCGCGACTGTCGATGACCCAGGACAACGGCCGGATCAGATCCGCCCCCAGGCCGACCGAACGCAGAAAGCCGTCCTCCGCCCGCAACAGCCGGACGCCGGCGGCCAGTTTGTCCGCCACCGGCTGCATGCCCCACACCAGCAACCGCCCGCCGGCGGGTACTTGCGCCGGATCGTTTATGAACAGCACTTTCACGCCGGGAAAGCATTGCCTGACTGCTGGGCGTTTCCAGCAGGAGAAATTCAGGGCATGGAGACTGGCCATATCAAGGCGCGCCGGCGTCCAGTTGCGCCATCAGCGCCTCGACCTGTTCGAAATGCGACTGCCAGGTCGGAATATCGAACCGGCTCAGCCGCTGTAATTGCCGACTGCGGGCAGGGCTGTCGTCTGCGGCGTAATCGATGATCAGCTCTCGCCAGCGTACGCCATCCAGAGGATCCAGATAATCCGGCACGTTGCCGGCAAACTCCCGGAACGCCGACAGATCGCTGGCGATGGCCGGCAGGCCCTGCATCAGGGCTTCGATCAGCGGCATGCCGTAGCCTTCCGCAAAGCTCGGGAACAGCAGCGCCCGGGCATGGTGCAGCCAGGTGGACAGTTCCTGGTCGGAGCAGCGCGGCAGTTCGATGACAAAGTTTTTGAGAATTTCGCAGCGTTCCAGCAAATCGACCACTTCGTCGCATTCCCAGCCGCGCTGGCCGATAATCACTAGCCGCGGCGCTTTGTCGGCCTGCCGTTCTATCATGTGCCGCCAGATTTGCAACAGCATCCAGTGGTTCTTGCGAGGCTCTATGGTGCCCAATATCACAAAATACGGCTCGGCGATCGGTGCGGCGGCGTCGGCCGGCGGCAGGGGGGCCGGCGCCAGCAGCGCCGCCACGGCCGGCGGCATGGACATGCGGTTGGAGTCGGCGTAGGCGTTCAGTTCGTTGAGGGTGTGCCTGGAATTGGCGATTACCCCGCAGCCCATGTCGAGCATGGTTTTCATCCGCAACCGGTGTTTGTCGGCCTCGCCCGGCCGGCAATACTCAGGATACATGATCGGAATCAGGTCGTGCACCAGAAAGATCGGCTTCAGCGCCGAACCGCGCAGACGCTGGGTGTATTGCGGAATTTCCAGACCGCTGTGGCCGGTATTGAACAGAAAGCGTGGCTTCAAAAAGCGCTGATCCAGACTGCGCCACGCCGCCTTGCCCACCAGCCAGCGGATCTGGTTGACAACGCAGCCGTCGGGAGTCAGCAGCAACTGGTAGAGGCGTTCGGTATCGTGCGGCGGCAGTTCTATCCAGCGTCCGGCATAACGCACCAGCGCGGTGGAGCGGTGCGCGAAATAGCGCAGGTATTCCAGGCTGACCCGGTCGACGCCAGTCGGCAAGCGCCCCTGAAGCTTGCGATCCAGGAGACGGGTTATGTCTATTAGCACATTACGCATCAATAGTCAATGTTCGAATCGCAAAGAAACGGTCTGTCATGTCAGCTCTGATCGCTTATGGTTTGGGCAGAATGCCGGTATTAAACATATTGAGGAACGGGTAGGTGGCGGTCAGCACCAGATTCAGGAACTTCTGCAGCTCGGCGCTGGGCGCATTCGCCACATACATCACGTCCTTGTTCTGCATTGGAAAACTTTGGGAAACCAGGAAAGTGGCTGGATTTTTCAGGTTGACACGGTAAACCACCGGCACCTTGCCGTCCGGGGTGGTGGCCGGCGGCGTGGGCCAGTCCAGGGCGTCGAGGGGCTCGAAACGGAAAACGAACACGCCTTTGGCGTCGGCGCGGGTATCGAACAGGCCGCCGGCCCGGCCAAAAGCCTGGGCGAGTGACAGGCCGGTGGCCTCGAAGTCGATATCCAGGTTTTTGCCGGTCGCGCCCAGTACGGTAAAGCTTAACGGCTGATACAGCGCGGTGATCACATCGCCCGGCTGCAACTGAATGTTCTGTTTTGGGTCGCGGATGACGGCGTCCAGCGCCATACTGGCCACCTGATCCTGACGGGTCAGTTGCAGGGTGATTTTATTCACCCCCTGACGGACGCCACCAGCGGCGGCCAGCGCGTCCAACAGGCGTTCGCCGCGCGCCGTCAGCGGCATGCGGGTGCTGGTGGTGACTTCGCCGACCACTGTGACGTTGGCGGTATAGTTTTTAACCACCCGAATCAGCGCCTGGGGCTGGTTGGCCTTCTGCGCCAGTCGGCCGACGATTTCGGTTTCGATTTGCAGCGGGGTTTTGCCGGCGACCACTATCTGCCCGGCGAACGGCACGCTGATGGCGCCGTCGCTGTTGACCATCTGTTCCGGAAAGTTGGTAGCCTTGGCGGTGGATGCTCCCTGGCGCATGTCGCCGGAAGAGGTGTCGAACAGCATGGCCGGCGGAGCTTCCCACAGCGAAAGCTCGATCACGTCGCCGGGGCCAACCACATAACCGGCCTGCCTGTCGTCGCCGAAAGCCTGGGAAAACTGGATGTGGTTCTCGTTGGACAGCAACCTGTGAGCCACATCGGCCGTCAGATCGACAATCTGGATGCCGGCCGGTGTCGGGCCTTCGTTTACCTCGGAAATCAGTTCCGCGCTGGGGCCGGAAGAGGCAAACCAGTCCGGGTAGGTGGAGCAGCCGGTCATGAACAGCCCGGCAAAAAACAGGATAAGGCCGCAGGCGGTTGAAGCCGGCTTGGTACGAGATAGCATTTTCATTATATTTTTGGTTTATCCAAAACGAATTGGGTGGATCCTGCAAAATTACGCTCAAGACATTTGAGGCAATCGGATTGACCGGGCGGGCTGCTATCTACCCTCTCACCAGCCGAGACATAACGGTCTGAATTGGATGATCCAGAGGCTGTTCTGACTCCCGACGGATCAATCGATTTTACAAAACGCTCCATCAGCACAAAAAGCAGACCGAACATTATAGTCGCGCAAGGCAACCCGGCCTTTTAATTTACCCGCTTCTAGCGCAGCCGTCTAGGCTGCAAGGGCCAAAATTCGGTGTGCGGTGCGCATAAAACATTCGGAAGACTAAATGCTTGCACATTTATGGAATTATAAACCCATAAACAGCTTGGTCAAGCGAATATTGCCCGTTGTCAGCCGGCTGTTTTACCCCAAACAGGCTGTTTCCAAACCCGGCCTTGCCGGAATTTCAGCCCGGAGATCGCGATTGATGCGCCGCCCGCACTCTATCATAAAGGTTCGAAAAACGCGGAGATCATCTTGGCGCATGATTTTCTGCAATGTGGTATATAACTATAGGTTTTTAAACGTAACCTGGAAAAACCGGCTCAAGCACTTCGCGCGGGAGAGTCTTGTCGAAGTGCGGTTTTTGAGGTTCCCCCATATCGACGACAGCCAAATCGCGAGTACATTTTATGACAACGACCAGCAGCAGCCCGTTAGAAATGATTACCCCGGCGCGCGAAGAAAGGCCCAACCGCATGTGCGTCGTGGTCAGCGATCTGCACTTTACCGACGGTACGGTCGGCACGCAGAATCTGGGCGCGCCAACCTGGAATGATTTTTATAACGTCATCATGCAGCGTAGCAGGCTGTATGCGCTTCACGAAGTGGTTTTCGTGATGGACGGCGACTCCCTGGATATGATCCGCAGCGGCAAGTGAGCGAAAAACGGGGTTTATCCCTGGGATCAGGCGCAACAGGCAACCGTTTCGGAAATCATCATGGCGATTACCCGGGACATTGTGGCGCGGCATCACAGTTTTTTTGAATGGCTGCGCAATCTGGAGGCCAGCCTCAGAAAAGATACCGCCAACCCGGCGCTGAAAGTCAAAATCGTCATCACCATGGGCAATCACGACAAGGATCTGGTCGGCGATAATCAAGCGCTAACCTATTTTTATGAGCAAGCTTTGGGCATCAAGGTTGACAATATCGACGACGGCCGGCGCGAACTGATGGGCCGCATGTACGGCGACGCCAGGATGTTCAAGGACAAGGATAAAGCCCCTTATTTGCCTTTCTATTACGCCGACCCGGGTTTTCGGTTCTTTACCACTCACGGCCAATGGCGGGATCAGTATAACAGCGTGGCGATACCGGCTAACTCCGCCGCAAGTTTGCCAGGCTGGTGCGTCAAGGATGGCTGGGCGCTTGAAACCTGGAAAAAACTCGGGTTTGCGCCATTTTTTCGACCCTGCTTCGGCGACTCGGTTGCCGCCGGGGTGCTATCCACCTTTATATATAGAACCAAGGAAAAGTTGAACAAGGGCGGCTTGCATATTCCCGACATTGACTCTGTGCTGGATGAACTGGATTTATACCGTCCCACGCATGCGGCCGTCGCCAGAATCATCAGGCTGACCGCCGCCAAACGCAAATCCAGTTTGAATCCGGAAGCCGTTCAGATCATTGAAGAAACGTTATATCAATCTCTGGTACAGTGGTTAAACTGGGATTTCACCATCCAGTCGTCCTATCCCTTGCAACGGATCATTCTGACCGTCATCAAATGGGTTCTGAAAATAATGAACTTTTTGGGCCACAACCTGCAAATCAAGGCCATTGCCGCCATATTGTGGATTATGGACAAATTTGGCGGCGAACCTGCGCCACCCGGTTATAAGGAAATGAAAACCTTTCCGGGATTCATTTACGGCTATCAGATTCATGGCGAGGGCCACACTCACCAGCCTTTACAGGGCGAAGGCAATATGCAGCGCGAGGCCCACCCAAGCACCTATATCAATTACGGCACTTGGCGAGATCAAATTGTGAACAGGAAAAAACGCGGTTACAGACGGCGTAGCGTGTTGCGCGCCCTGTTTATTCTGGATATAGCCAATTACACGGCCAGCAAATCCCAACAGCCGCGCACGCTGGATTATTTTGTGGAAGATGTCATGCACTGGGGCGACGCCAACGACAACATGAACTTAAACGACAAATACTTAAAGCGGTATAGCCGCTAATCGTTACAAACGACGTTATAATAGTGAGAGGCCGAACAACAAAAGCAAGGATAAAACTTAATGCCACGTCTGCTAATCAGGCCGGAGGCCGAAAGCGATCTTGATGAAATCTGGCGGTATATCGCCCAGGATAACCCAGCCAACGCCAATGTGGAAACAGCCCGCCGCCGGACGGGCGCCAACCTGTTCATGAATGCGCGACGCTTGCCGATATGCCTGAGCCTGCTGCTGGCCGGTGGTTGCAGCAGCATCGAGGACATGCAGCATATCGGCTATTATGCCGTGCAAAACATGGGCCGTTCGCAATGTCAGAAACGCATGGCCGACGATTGTAACGGCCAGCAGAGCTTCGATAACTATCAACAACAAAGGCAGGCTGCCGAACAATCGAAAAACCCCTGATTCGGTCGCGGATTTTTTTAACGGCGCAGATCGGGTTTAGTGTCTGGTTCGCGTATTTCTATTATTTAAAATCAATGATATATGGGATGCGCTAAACGCACGGCGGCGCATCTGTCACGGCGAAGGCTTTGTTGCCGCCCTCAAGCGTATAAATGCCGAACATCTGCCCGATAATTAAACTATAATGAAGCCAGGGTGTTGCGGGGTTAACGCTACGCCAGCCACACTAATTCACAACGGACAAAGGCTTTTCTGATGCTGGAAGGTATTCTCAGTTTACTGGTCGCCATTTTTTTCTGAATGTTCGCCGATTTCGATCCGGCTATGCTGCTGCTGATTGCCGCCGCCGGGCTTTACGCCGGCGCCCAGAACACCCTGGCCGGCGGCGGCTCCTTCATTACGTTTCCCACGCTGCTGTTGGCCGGGCTTAATCCGCTGGACGCCAATATCACCTCCACCATAGCACTGTATCCAAACCAGATCACATCCAGTCTGGCCGGCCGAAAGCTGGCCGGCGGGGTAGGGGGGGTGGGTCTGGGCAGGCTGTTCGCGCTGAGCCTGGCGGGCGGCATCGCCGGCGCGTTGCTGTTGCTGAATACGCCGGTGGGCATTTTCGCCCGGCTTGTGCCGTGGCTGGTGCTGTTCGCCACCACGGTTTTCGCCTGGGGCAGCTTCCGCAGCAGGTCGCCGCACGCCGACAGGCCGGCGCCCGCGCCGCTGCTGGCGCTGCTACAGTTTTTGACAGGCGTTTACGGCGGTTATTTCGGCGGCGGTATCGGCATTCTGATGCTGGCCGGCCTGACCTGGGCCGGACAGCAGGTGCGGATGGCCACCGCCACCAAAAACGTGCTGGCCATGGCCATGAACAGCTCCGCCGTCGGCCTGTTCGCCTTTTCCGGGCGGATAGACTGGCATGCCGCCATCGCGCTGGCTCTGGGCGGCGTCGGCGGCGGTTTTCTGGGCGTCTGGCTGGTGCATCGCCTGCCGGAGAAGATCATGCGCGGCTTTGTGGTAATGGTGGGCTGCGTGCTGAGCGGCTGGCTGTTTTTACGAGATTAAGCCGCAAACCTGTTCCAGGTTATCCAGCACCCGCCAGGCCATGCCGGCCACCCGGCTGTCCGCCGGCTGAACGGAGGGAATGAACAGGCAGGGCGCGCCGGCGGCAACCGCGGCCAGCACGCCGCTGGCGGAGTCTTCCAGAACCAGGCAGTCGGCGATGTCGGTCTCCAGCAGGGCGGCGGCTTTCAGGAAAATGTCCGGGGCCGGTTTGGACTGGTTCGGGCCGACATCGTCGCCGCAGACCATGGCCTGGAACACGTCTTCCAGTCCGGCCAGTCGCAGGCAGTACAGGGCGTCGGCGCGCCGGCTGTTGGTGGCCAGACAGTAAGGCAGCCGCAGGTCGCCGATCCGCTTCAGCAGGCTGAAAAAGCCGGGTTTTACCGGAATCCCGCGCCGCCGGACGTGGTTCAGCCATGCATGTTGGCTGAGCGGGCCGAAGGCCGCCAAATCGAACCCCTCGCCATAGCGCCGCGACAGGCCGGCCATCACCCTGTCGCCGGGCAGGCCGGAAACAGAGGCCAGAAATTCATCGTCCAGCCGATAGCCCATGTCGGTGGCGGCCTGACGCCATGCGGCGAAATACGTGGTTTCGCTGTCCAGCACCAGGCCGTCCATATCAAAAATCAGCGCCCTGGGTCTAAAAATGACGGTCATGGTCGTCCGGGTACGGCCATGGCCGGGCAAAATCCGCAAGCCGGGCGCATGATTCAGTTCACCGACCTGATATATTCGCCCGGCGCTTCGCGGCTGGAACCGACCACGATGCGCTTTTGGCCCTGCTCGTCCACTTCCAGTTGTCCGGAAACTTCGATGCGTTCGCCGGTTTGCGCCTGACCGGCATAGGTGGCGGTGAAACTGACCACGCTGGCGATATCGGCGGCGTCGATGCCGTATTCCGCCGGATAATCGAAGCCGCGGCTGGCGTTGGTCACAGTGGTTTCGATACGGATCGGCCCCAGCTTGGCGAACTGTCGGTCGTCGTCGGCCGGTTCGTTAACCAGCGACAGGTCGAATTTGCGGCCGTTGATGACGCCTTTATTGAATTTTCGCTGTTCGTGGCGGATATATTCTTCCAGCGTCAATTCGCAGTCCCGGCGACTGTAGGCCTGTAGCCAGTCGCGTGCGGTCAGCGTCCGGCACTGTCCGCTATCGGTCAGGGTCTGTACCGCCCGGCGCAGGGTCTGAAACAGCGGCCGGCTGTAACAGACCAGATCGATATCCGATCCCGGATGCTGAAAACCCGGCAGCAGGGAGCCGGTGACGCCGAGCTGCGATAGATCGACGCCCTGCCGTCGCAACAGTTCGCACAGTTGCCGCAAATCGTTCAGCACCGGATCGTCGTCCCGGCTGTGCAGCAGGGTCTGCAATACCGCTTGCGGCTGGTAATGGCGGACGACGGCGCTTTCCGGCACGCCATGCATATCCGCATCCAGCCGGAGCGAATGAAACAGATACTGCGGATAATGGGTAGCCAGATACTGATTGGCCTGGTCGCTCGATAGCTTGCGCCAGCCGCCATCGCCGGGCGCATAGCGTAAAAAGCAGCGGATGACGCCGTTTTCGCCGCCGCCGGCGACCACGGCGAATATTAGATCCTGGGATGTGGCGATAAAGTCCTTGGCGCGGTACATATTGTGGGTAGTGGGTGCGAGTCGTGGCCCGATATTTTAGTGGATTTTTAGCGCCGGATAGAAAACAATTGAAAAATACAGGCTAATCCCATATTCTCCCAGCCGATCCATGTCATGAAAATGACACTTTCAGCCTTATTTCCAATATCCCTAACAAAGCAGGAGATAGCATGAGAATCGGTGTACCCAAGGAAATACATGATGGTGAAAAACGCGTCGCAACCACCCCGGAAGCGGCGGAAAAAATAATAAAACTGGGCTTTGAAGTTTGTGTGGAGACGGGCGCGGGCGATGCCGCCGACATTTCGGATCAGGCTTATCTGGCGGTGGGCGCGACTATAGCCGATTCCGCAACCTTATTGTGGCAACAGTCCGATATTATCATGAAAGTCCGGGCGCCGGAATTCCATCCGCTACTGGAAATCGAGGAAACCGAACTGCTCAAACCCGGCCAGTATCTGATCAGTTTCATCTGGCCGGCGCAAAACGAAGCCCTGATGCAGCAACTGGCCGCCAAGCAGGTGACTGTGCTGGCCATGGACAGCGTGCCGCGCATGTCGCGGGCGCAAAAAATGGATGCGCTCAGCTCCATGGCCAATATCGCCGGTTACCGGGCCATTGTCGAAGCCGCCCAGCACTTCGGCCGGTTTTTTACCGGCCAGATTACCGCCGCCGGCAAGGTGCCGCCGGCCAAGGTGTTGGTGATAGGCGCGGGCGTGGCCGGGCTGGCGGCGATCGGCGCGGCGAAAAGCATGGGCGCCATCGTCCGGGCGTTCGACACCCGCCCCGAGGTAAAGGAACAGATCGAGAGCATGGACGCGGAATTTCTGATGCTGGATTTCAAGGAGGACGGTTCCGGCAGCGGCGGTTACGCCAAGACCATGTCCAAGGAATTCATCGACGCGGAAATGGCGCTGTTCGCCGAGCAGGCCAGAGAGGTGGATATCATCGTCACCACGGCGCTGATTCCCGGCAAGCCCGCGCCCAGGCTAATCACCGCCGAGATGGTGGAATCCATGAAGCCCGGCAGCGTGATCGTGGATCTGGCGGCCGAGCAGGGTGGCAACTGCGCTCTGACCGGCAAGGATCAGGTGGTGGTCTGCCACGGCGTCACCATCATCGGCTACACCAATCTTCCCAGCCGGCTGGCCAATCAGTCCAGCCAGCTTTACGCCACCAATCTGCGGCATCTGCTGACCGATTTGTGTCCCACCAAGGACGGCCAGCTATTCGTGAATATGGAGGATGAAGTTATCCGTGGGGCGACAGTGATACAGGCCGGCAAAATCACCTGGCCGCCGCCGCCCCCCACCCTCAGCGCTACGCCGAAGACGGCGGAGCAGGTCGCCGCCATGCCGGCCGAAGTTGCGAAAAAAAAACGGCCGCCCATTCTAAAATGGCTGGGACTGCTGCTGGGCGTCGCCGCGTTTTTCGGCATGGGCGCGGTGGCGCCGGAATCGTTTCTGTCGCATTTTACCGTGTTCATACTGTCCTGCTTTCTGGGCTATCAGGTAATCTGGAATGTCACGCCCGCCCTGCATACTCCGCTGATGAGCGTCACCAACGCCATTAGCGGCATCATCGTGATCGGCGCGCTGGTGCAGGTTTCGACCCTGCTGGAGAGCATGGAAATCCTGTCCGGACTGGCGATTCTGGTTGCCTCCATCAATATTGTCGGCGGTTTCCTGGTGACCCGCCGCATGCTCGAAATGTTTCGGAAATAGGGGAAGCACATGGTATCGCATGGTATTTTAACAATGGCGTACATTGCCGCCTTTATTATGTTCATTCTCAGCCTCAGCGGCCTCAGCCGACAGGAAACCTCGCGGCGCGGTAACTATTTCGGCATGGCGGGCATGTTTGTCGCCGTGCTGACCACGGTGCTGGGCAGTAGCGTGCATGGGCAAATTGCTTACGAGATTTTGGTGGTGGCCCTGCTGATCGGCGGTTTTATCGGCTCCAGGCTCGCAAAAAGGGTGACCATGACTCAGATGCCGGAACTGGTGGCGATGATGCACAGCCTGGTCGGCCTGGCGGCGGTATTGGTCGGCTACACCAATTTCATCGAGGGCGGTTCGGGGCTGATAGGCGTCGAGAAAACCATCCATGTCATGGAAATCTATATCGGCGTGTTCATCGGCGCGGTAACCTTTTCGGGCTCTATCATCGCCTTCGGCAAACTGTGCGGCCGGATCACCGGCAAACCGGTGCTGATGCCGGCCCGGCACTGGTTCAACCTGCTGCTGTTAATTGGCACGATCTATCTGGGCTATCGGTTCCTGGGCGATATCGCAGCCGGCTACGGTCTGATTCCTCTGGGCATCATGACCGGCATCGCGCTGATCTTCGGCGTGCATATGGTGATGGCGATAGGCGGGGCCGACATGCCGGTGGTGGTGTCCATGCTCAATAGCTATTCCGGCTGGGCGGCGGCGGCGACCGGGTTCATGCTCAGCAACGATCTGCTGATCGTCACCGGCGCGCTGGTGGGCAGTAGCGGGGCTATTCTTAGCTATATCATGTGTCGGGCCATGAACCGGCATTTCCTCAGCGTGATCGCCGGCGGTTTCGGCACCACCAGCGGCGGTAATTCGGCGGAAGTGGTGGGCGAGGTTAATCCCATTGAAGCGGAAGAAGCCGCGCAACTGCTGCGCGACGCCAAAAATATCGTCATCATTCCCGGTTACGGCATGGCCGTGGCCCAGGCCCAGCACACCGTCAACGACATCACCCGGCTGCTGCTGAAGATGGGCAAGAAAGTCCGCTTCGCCATCCATCCGGTGGCCGGACGGATGCCGGGGCACATGAACGTGCTGCTGGCGGAAGCCAAGGTGCCGTACGACATCGTGTTCGAGATGGATGAAGTCAACGAGGATTTTCCCAATGTAGATGTGTCCATCGTGATAGGGGCCAACGATATTGTCAATCCCTCTGCGCTGGAAGACCCGCATAGCCCGATTGCCGGCATGCCGGTGCTGGAATGCTGGAAAAGCGGAACCACCATCGTGCTGAAGCGCAGCATGGCCTCCGGCTATGCCGGGGTGGGCAATCCGCTGTTCGTGCAGGAAAACACCCGAATGCTGTTCGGCGACGCCGACGACAGGCTACAGGCCCTGCTGAAAGCCTTGCAGGGTTGATTGTCGGGGGATCATTTCGACAGGCGTTTCGGCGCAATAGCAATGGCGTATGCGCCGGACGCCTGTCATTTTTGAGGGGTAGGGGAAACCTGCTGCCAACGCGATAAGGTGTAATCCCCATTGCAATTCGAAACACCTTATAGGGCGTCAATAGCGTAGCGGTCGTGTGGGACACGTTGGATAAGCCAGGACACTTATAGAAGGGCCGTCATTTTTGAGGTGTGGGGGAAACCTGTTGCCAGCCTTGCGGGCATTCCTTGACATAAGGGTAATAGCCCTCCGGATTTCGGCAGTAATACCAGTAGCCCGGCGGGTTTTGCTGAGCTACTGGGGCATTCTGCTGAATATAGGTGATTGACTGTCCGCCCATGCCGCCCGAAAAATAAGGATACGCATAGGGATAGCCATATCCGTAACCGTAGCCGCCATAAGGATAAGCATAGCCATAACCGTACCCATAATAGGGGTAGCCATACATGCCGCCTAGCCCCCAGTATAGGCCGCCGCCGTAATAGCCGCCATGAAACCCGCCACCATGGAATCCTCCGCCCCCGCCATGAAACCC
>JAQTUW010000031.1 GCA_028707085.1 Methylococcales bacterium
CTGTGTTTGTCACAAAGGGGAATAACATACCAACCGCAATCGATTATGCTGACCTTTTGCACAAGCGCACCTACAGTCGCGACTTCAAAGCATGATTTCTCCGCACAACAAGTCGCTTTTTCACGGCTATATTTTTCCCAATGAACGAGCCAGCTTTTGCATTTGCATCTGGCAAACCGACCATTAATATTTTTTACCTTCACATCTATCATCTCCTTTCTATTAGGCCAGTCTAATGATCAAATTCTCTATTATGCCTTATGGCGAGAATATGGAATGCGGTTCGTGTCTCATTTATTAATAATGAATTCAATGTAACTGTCATGCATTAAAAGCCACCTTGGAGGCGATTTTTAAAGACAGTCCATTATGACTTCTCGTGGCCGCCGTAACGGTTAGGCCACGTCCTGCCGATTGGCTTGGTTCAGATGGGGCATCTTGCTAATCAAGATGTGTTTTGTCGTTATTTTATTGCCCGGGGTCTAAACAGTTGCTCAAAGGCTGATTGATCAAAGCTTGCAGCAATCTTGTAAAAATGGCGACAGGTAAAACTTTCACGCCTGGATGCTTGGTTTGGAATCCAGCCGACAGTATTCAATAAAACCCGTATAAAAACACCCTGTCAAGCCTTACAGGCAGCATCAATAATCAACCAAACTGCGCGGCTATCTGCGCCTGAATTTTTTCCGCCATTGCCTTGCGGTCTGCGGCGTCGCGGATCGGCCGGCCCACCACAATATAATCGGCGCCGTTCTGAATGGCCTGTTCCACGCTGACCGCGCGCTTCTGGTCGTCATCTTCGCGATTGTCCACCGGGCGGATGCCGGGGGTGATCACCAGCAGGCGTTCGCCCAACTGCTGGCGAATCATGGCGGCTTCCAGACCGGAAGAGACGATGCCGTCGCAGCCTATCTGCAACGCCCGTTTGGCGCGGGACAGCACCAGCTCTGCGATGTCGCATTTAAAACCCAGATCGTCCAGATCGCCGCGATCCAGGCTGGTCAGGGCGGTGACGGCCAGCACTTTTAGGTCACCTTTGGCCGCCGCCGCCGCTTCCATGATGGAATCGTTGCCGTGTATGGTCGCCAAATCCACGCCTTTATTGCTCAGGGCCTTGATGGCTCTGCCCACGGTAGCCGGAATGTCGAAAAATTTAAGATCGACAAACACTTTTTTGTCTCTGGCTTTCAGCCATTCAATAAACCCGAAATAATCCCCGGACATGAAAATCTCCATGCCCACCTTGTAAAAAATCACCGCATCCCCCAGCTCTTCCACCAGAGCCTGGGCTTCGGCAATAGTGGAAACATCCAGCGCCATGATCAGGCGTTCGCGGACAGGAATGGCTTTGGTGGAGATAAAGATAGGATTGGTCATGATAAAAAGTTCCGGATGGGCAAAAAATAGCCGGATTTTAGCCGAAATCGAGGAAATTGGCGGCACACATTCAATCTTATGTTCAAAGATGGCCCGAAACAGGTTAAGCTTATCCGCTAAAATAGGGCATGGAAATACCGGCTACATTGAACACGGCAAGGTATTTGCTTCTTCAAATTTCAATGATTAACTCATCATGGTAGGAATTTTAGAGACTCTGCACAGAAAAAGGAATATTGGGTAATGAGCCAGACACGTTCGAAGGGGCTGATTCGTCCTTTGCATTCGCAATTGCAAGGCTTGGTTCGCGCAATCGATGACCTGCTAATTTTTGCCGCCCTGTATTTTTCCTTACAGGCTTATAACATTCAGCTTGGCCCGGAATATTTAATGCTCTGTCTGGTCAGCATCGTGCTGTTCAGCCTGTTTGCGGAAAATCAGGAAATTTACCAGGGCTGGCGCGGTGCGCCGATGTTCGACGAGTCGGTGCGCATTCTGCTGTCCTGGCTGGCCGCTTTTGTGCTGATGCTCAGCGGCCTGTATATCTCCAAATCCAGCTTCGACTTTTCAACGGAAGTCATCGAGTTGTGGGCGCCGTTGGCCCCGCTGTCCATCATTCTGGTACACACGGCGCGGCGGACTGTTTTGTCTTTTTTACGGATGCACGGTCTTAATACCCGTTATTACGCAATTCTGGGGGCTAACAGCCTGGGGCATCGCCTGAAATCCGCCCTATCGGAGATGCCCTGGCTGGGCTACCGGTTTGCCGGTTTTTTCGATGACCGCCATCAGTACCATGAAGACCGGCTGGATGAAAGGGCGAAGCCGGTGACCGGCAATTTCAAGGATTTGCTGACCCAAGCGCAAAGCGGGGAAATCGACCATATTTACATCACCCTGCCGTTACGCGCAGAGCAAAGAATCAGCCAGTTGATACACGAACTGGCGGACAGCACAGTATCCGTGAACATCGTGCCGGATTTTTTTACCTTCAACCTGATCCAGTCCAAATGGAGCAATGTCCAGGGCATCCCGGTGGTCAGTGTTTTCGACACGCCGTTCAACGCCATCGAAGGTGCGACCAAGCGCATTGAAGATTTATTGCTATGCGCCATTATTCTGCCCGTCATCACCATCCCGATGATAGTGATCGCCATCGCCATCAAGCTAACATCGCCCGGGCCGGTGCTTTTCAAACAGAAACGTTACGGCATCAAGGGCGAACAGATAGAGGTCTGGAAATTCCGCTCCATGACGGTATGCGAGGATGGCGACAACATCAGACAGGCCACCGTCAACGACAACCGGGTCACGCCACTGGGGGCTTTTTTGCGGAGAACCTCTCTGGATGAGTTGCCGCAGTTCATCAATGTCCTGCAGGGCAGCATGTCGGTCGTCGGCCCGCGCCCGCATGCGGTGGCGCATAACGAATATTACCGCAAACAGATTCAAGGTTATATGCTGCGTCATAAGGTCAGGCCCGGCATTACCGGCCAGGCGCAGATCAATGGCTGCCGCGGCGAAACCGATACCATAGAAAAAATGGAAGCCCGCGTCCATCACGATCTGGAATATCTGCGGCACTGGTCTTTATGGCTGGATATGAAAATTGTGTTTATCACTATTTTCAAGGGTTTCGTCGGCAAGCATGTGTATTAGGGCCGTGCGGCGCTGTCATCCGTACCCGGCAAATGCTCGCCGTACGCCTCCTTGCGAGCGTTAAATGCCTCCAGTCCGGCATACAGCTGCGGAAAATTGAAATGGCTGTCCAGCATGTCGGCAAGCTGGTTTATGCCGGCTTCCCGCATGTCGCGCAAGTCAACGGCCTGCCGGGGCTGGTATCCCGCCCAGTTCAGCAGCGCATCGCAGGCCGTCGGCAAATCGAATAACCCATGCAGATAGCCGCCCGCCACCTGGTCGTCGGCGGAAACCGCGCCATCGTTTCCGCCGTCCAGCATTAACAAAGGCCGAGCCAGCGCCGGGCCGCTGCTAACGCCCATATGAATTTCATAGCCCGCCACCTCGCTGTCCAGACGGCAAAACCGCCCGACGGAGTGCTTCAGGATTTTTTCGGCCTGCAGGCTGGTTTCCATATCCAGCAGGCCCAATCCGGCCATGCTGCCGCCGGCCGCGCCTTCCACCCCGAAGGGATCATGAATCGCCCTGCCCAGCATCTGAAAACCGCCGCAGATACCCAGCAGTTTGCCGCCATATCGCAAATGCCGGCGGATATAAGGTTCCCAGCCACGCTGTCTGAGGTAATCCAGGTCGCGGTGTACCGATTTGCTGCCCGGCAGGATGATAAGGTCGGCAGCGTCCGTCTGTTCCGGACTAACGGCAAAGCTGACTTTCAGCCCGGGATGCAATAATAGCGGATCGAAATCGGTATGATTGCTGAAACTGGGCAAATGCGGCGCGACAACGTGAAAAATCCGCTGCGCGGATGGGGCGACAGGGCGAGCCGCCAGGCTATCCTCGGCTTCCAGATACAAGTCGCGCAGATAAGGCAGCACCGCCAGCACCGGTTTGCCGGTTCTGGCTTCCAGCCAATCCAGACCGGGTTGCAGCAAGGCCGGATCGCCGCGAAAGCGGTTGATCACAAAACCGATGACCCTTTGCTGTTCGGTTGCGGACAGCAGGGCCAGGGTGCCGACGATGTGCGCAAACACGCCGCCCCTGTCTATGTCGGCTATCAGAATGACCGGACAGTTTGCCGATTCGGCAAAGCCCATATTGGCGATATCGCCCTGGCGGAGATTGATTTCCGCCGGGCTGCCGGCCCCTTCCACGATCACCGTCTGGTATTGGGCGGTCAGTCGCCGCCAGGACGCCATGACCGCTTCTTTCGCCACTTTTTTGTAATCGTGATACTGGCTGGCGGACTGGTTTTCCAGCACCCTGCCATGAATAATGACCTGAGCCTGCATGTCCGCCGTCGGTTTCAGCAGCACCGGATTCATATCGCTATGCGCCGGCAGGCCGCAGGCAGCCGCCTGCACGGCCTGAGCGCGGCCTATCTCGCCACCGTCCACGGTCACGGCGCTGTTCAGCGCCATGTTTTGCGGTTTAAATGGGGCGACGCGGACGCCTTGGCGCTGATAGTAACGACATAAAGCCGTCACCAAAGTACTCTTTCCGGCATCGGATGTCGTACCCTGCACCATCAGCGCCCTGACTGGGCCGGCTATCGGCACTATTTTAAATGCCGACCTTTGGCGTCCTTATAGATATGCCCCAGCAAAATCAGGGCGCCTTCCACAAAACCCCACACCACGCCGTAGCCGCCTGTCAGAAAGGTCACCGCAATCTGCGCCAGCCCCAGACCGTAAAATCCCAGATAAAAACGATGCAGACCGATCGCGCCGAAGGCGATACCCAGCAATCCGGCCACTATCCGGCTTTTTACCGGTTTCATCTCGACCAGATAGGCGCCGACCAATCCGATGTCGGTGATCTTGCTGTCTTCGTGGTCGAAATCGACATCGTCGCCCACTTTGGGGGCGGCGTCGGAGCTCCATTGGTCAAGATGAAATTCATAAAATTCATCTTCGTATTTCACGGTTCCGGTCTGGGTGTTTTCATCGTAACTTTCTATTTTTCCAAGCATGTTTTTTTATCCTGTTATTGTTATATTTGCTTGTAGGCTGGTAATGGGTTTATCGCAATGCAAATCGCTTATATTCAGTCCGCTCTCAATCGTTTTTCAGTCGTACCGCCAGCACATCGCAATTGGCATGATGCAGTACGCCATTGGCTGTCGAACCCAGCAACAGGGCCAGGCCATGCCGGCCATGCGAGCCCAGCACGATCAGATCGATCTGATTTTCATCGGCCACCCGTACAATTTCCAGTTTGGGGCTACCCATTTCCAGCAGTCGGCGTTCTTCAGGCACATTCAGTCCGGCAGCCACTTTCGCCAGACGGGTTTTCGCATCGTCCAGCAGGGTTTGGGTAAAATCCACATCAAACGGTATGGGGCCATAGGTCGCCTCGGTAATCGGCAGATTTTCAACCACATGCACCACGGTGAGTTGCGCATGATTCAGTTCGGCCAGTTGACCCGCCCTGCTTGCGACCTCGATACCGTGATCGGAAAAATCGACTGCCAGTAAAATATGTTTATAGTTAGCCATAAAGTTCTCGTCATGACGGGGTGGAAACGACAGGAAATAGCAGAACCATTACCTGAGAGGAAATAAGTATATATAAAAGCGACAATCCCAAACCAAAAAACAGCGGTTTGTCCAGGGCGTGCCTATAAATATGGCCGCTAACCAGCCAATGCCAGATCATCAAAAGCAGCATGGCGAAATAGGCCAGTTCGGTAGGTTCCGCAACCAGGCTGGCGATGGCGGGAATGGCGCACAGGCTTATCAGGCTGTCCGCGCCCAGCAGTGCGCACAGGGTTTGTGGAAACCGGGCGCGCTTGCCGGAAAAATACAGCAAAGGCCAGGTAAAGCCCAGCAGCAGCAAAAAATCCACCGTCACTTGCATCAAAGCCGTTGACCAGTAACCGTTCAGCAGCATGACCAGTATATTAATGGCAAGGTACACCGGTAACAGTAGTTTCAGCAGCCAGGATGCGGCCGGAACATCCTGCGGCCCCTTACGGAGCATGGTAATCTCGAAAAACAATAGAAACAGTTGCTGCATGATGTTGATGCCGACTATAAATTGCGCAAAAAACTGCGCAAGCTCAGGTTTCTGTTCGCCAAAGCGGTTTGGCCGCGACAGGTGGGCCTGGCCGGGTGGGCAATGCCGCCTGACCGGAACGGGCATAAGTGTATCCCTGTTTGCGCCGGTTCCAAAATACACATTAAGCTTCCGCTACGGATCAACCGGTTTCCGGCTGGTGACATTCGCGCCGATTCTAGGCGCCCGCGGGTTCTGAAACGGTTTTTTTACCCCGTTCATCACCTGTAAAAACATAGCCGGATTTCCAGACCAATCCGCATGGCTGCTTTACATCATAAACAGTTTCGGCAGACGGCGACAATATGTTATGTTGAACCTTAATTGCGTGGGGGCGGTTATTTTGGCCGCGGTATCGGCTTTTCCGCAGTAGGCTTTCTATTCTCGGACAGGCTCATAGGCATTCATTTTTTCATTTCTTAAAACCAAGCAGCAAAATGAGTATTAAATCAGATAAATGGATACGCCGAATGGCGGAGCAAACCGGGATGATCGAGCCCTTTCAGGCCGGGCAAATCCGCGAATCCGCGCAGGGGCGCATCATCTCCTACGGCACTTCCAGTTACGGTTACGATGTCCGCTGTTCCAGCGAATTCAAGATTTTCACCAATATCAATTCCACCATTGTCGATCCAAAGGATTTTGACGAAGCCAGTTTCGTGGACGTCAAATCCGATGTCTGCATCATTCCGCCCAACTCGTTCGCACTGGCGCGCACGGTGGAATTTTTCCGCATTCCCCGGGATGTGCTGGTGATCTGCCTCGGCAAATCGACCTATGCCCGTTGCGGGATCATCGTCAATGTGACGCCGCTGGAACCGGAATGGGAAGGTCATGTGACACTGGAGTTTTCCAACACCACGCCGCTGCCCGCCAAAATTTACGCCAACGAAGGCGTGGCGCAAATGCTGTTTTTTGGGGGCGACGAGATTTGCGAAACCTCTTATAAGGATCGCGGCGGCAAATATCAGGGCCAGACCGGCGTAACCTTGCCAAAAGCATAGGATTTCGCGGAACAGACATTTTTTTTTACTTGCTCAATGACCAAACGGCGCATATCCATAGATGATGACAAATAGCCAAGCCGAGACGCTAGACAGATATTACCGGGAAGTCCGAACCATCATACTCGACCGCCAGGACTGGATCAGCGGACTGCTGCCAGCCAGTACCGCAGTCACCACCCACGGCAATTACACCGACGCCTGGGTCAGGGATAATGTCTATAGCATCCTGGCCGCCTGGGGGCTGGCGCTGGCCTACCGGAAAGCCGGCGGCAATGAGGAACGCCGCTACATTCTGGAGCACAGCGTCGTCAAGCTGATGCGCGGCCTGCTGATCGCCATGCTGCGTCAGGCCGGCAAAGTCGAAAAATTCAAGCACACCCAGGATCCGCTGGATGCGCTGCACGCCAAATACAATACCCGAACCGGCACGGAAGTGGTGGCCGATAATGAATGGGGCCATTTGCAGATCGATGCAACTTCGCTATTTCTGCTGATGCTGGCACAGATGACGGCGTCAGGCTTGCAGATCGTCTTTACCATAGACGAAGTCAATTTCGTGCAGAATCTGGTGCATTACATCAGCCGCGCCTACCGCACCCCGGACTACGGTATCTGGGAGCGCGGCAATAAAATGAATCATGGCGTCGCCGAACTGAACGCCAGCTCCGTCGGCATGGCCAAAGCCGCCCTGGAAGCCATGGCCGGCTGTAATCTGTTCGGCAAGGACGGCGGGCAAACCGCAATCATCCACGTCATCAGCGACGACATAGCCCGCAGCCGCATCGCCCTGGAATCGCTGCTACCCAGAGAATCCCTATCCAAGGAAGTCGATTCCGCGGTGCTGAGCGTCACCGGTTTCCCGGCCTTTGCGGTCGATAATTCCCAACTGCGCCAAAAAACCGAAGACCTGATTGTGGAAAAACTGCAAGGCCGCTACGGCTGCAAACGCTTTCTACTGGACGGGCATCAGACCGTGCTGGAAGATCACCAGCGCCTGCATTACGAACCGCAGGAACTAAAACAGTTTATGGATATAGAATGCGAATGGCCGCTGTTTTTCTGTTATCTGCTGCTCAACCATCTTTTCGCCGGCAATCAGGACGCCGCCCGGGATTATCGCCGCCGCCTGGAAAATCTGCTGGTCGAACAAAACGGCCAGCAATTGTTACCGGAACTGTATCTTGTTCCCAGGGCCGCCATAGAGGCGGAAAAACAGCATCCGCACAGCCAGTCGCGCATCGCCAATGAAAACGTGCCGCTGGTATGGGCGCAAAGCCTGTTCATCCTTGGCGGTTTACTACAGGACGGCCTGATCTCGATCGACGATATAGACCCGCTGAGGCGTTACAAAATCGACCGCCGCGGCGATTGCACCGTACAAATCGCACTATTGGCCGAAGACGAAACCGTACAGCTGGCGTTGTTGCAGCATGGCGTGCCTTCACAAACCTTGCAGGAAATCCATCCCATCCAGGTGCGTGACGCCGGGGAACTGGCGGCCGCCTATTCCCAGGTGGGCCGAAACGACCGGATCGCGCTCAGCGGCCGGCCGCTGAGAAAGTTGCGGCCACTGGCGACCTCCAGAGTTTACGAACTGGCCGGCGAATTGCAGCTATTCCTGCCGCAATTCATGAACCAGAAAGGTTTTTACATCGCCATGGACAATCGCCTGCTAATTCAGCGGCTGCGCATGGAGTTAAGTTATATCAGCCGGCATTGGGACAGCAACGCCCCGCCGCTGCTGGTCATCAATATCAAGCATAACATGCTGGGCAGCGCGGACAGGCAGATCCTGCTGAATTTTATCGAAGAACTGGGGCAAGGCGCGGTGCAGGGCGTCAAGGCCATACTCGGGCTGATCAGCGATTTTGCAGCCACCGCCAGCCGCGAAAAAATAGGTTATCTGCACAATTTCAAATTCTCCGAAGCCGGCTGGGAAGACACCGAGCGGCCTTTTGCCGGCATTCTGCCCAAGGACGAGCAGCCGCCGCAAGCCATCAGCGGCTACCGACTGACGGAATGGGAGGAAACCAGCGATGACGCCGCACTGATCGCCCAACTGCAAGACGACGGCAATTTGTGCGCGCAGATGGAAATTCTCGGCCTGCTGGCCCAGCGGCATGGGCTGGAGTATGAAACCCGCCTGTACAGCAGCGACGGGCGGAATTGCCGGGTGCGCGACCTACTGGAAGAGGTGTACGCCAGAGCAGGGGACATTCATGCCTGGCAAATTGTCCGCCGTTGCGCCGGCCTGCTGGGCAAATATGATATCAATCTGGAACAGGCCGCCACCGAGATTCTGGTGCGGCAGCACGGCTTGACGCTAGGCCACGCCTACAGCGGCAAAGCTACTCTGAGACGCCCGGCGGACTCTTCGGAAATCCTGGAAACCATACGCAATTTCAATAGCAACGATACCAGCCAACACATCATTATTCAGGAACTGGTGATTTATCTGGGCATGCTGATCAAGCTGAAACCGGAGCTGTTTGCCGATATGCACACCATCCGGGTCGGACATATCCTGCAACTGATCATTGCCCGGCAGAAACGCCGCACCGGCAGCCCCATGGATCTGGGCTTCAACGAAATCCTGTCGCTGGCGCCCTGGCAACTGGCGGAACTGCTTCAGGAAACCCTGGAAAATTACGGCAGTAGCAAAAACCAGTTGGGCGAACTGGAAACCCTGCACAATGACGGCCCGCAACAGCAACTGGGCAGCGCCCGTTTTCCCGAGAGCATGAATCCCAAGGACCGGGGCGAAGCCGCAGACTGGTACGAATGGCGGGAACAGCAAGGCAATGTGGGCCGGGAAAACGAGGCATTCTACAATGGCGTCTGGTCTTTGCTGCCGCATTGCCAGGGCCTGATCATAGGCGAAAAAATCAATAGCAAGCGGCGAATAGACAGCGAAACCACGCTGTCGCAAATGACCCGCGGCGAACAGACCTTCAAGCTGCATGTCAGTCATCTGCTCAACAAAATCCAGGCCCCGGTTTTCCGGCAACTGACGGTCGAGGCCTTGCGCGCCCTGGCGCTGATCTTTCAGGACAATGCGCTGCATATCGACGACGCCCTTTACACCGACGTACTGATCGGCCATGCCGTCAGGCTGTGCTGGCTGAAATCGCACCCGGAACACCGGGAGCAGTATGATGAGCAGGTATCGCATGCTTGGCAGGCTTTCTATCAATTGCCGCCGCATGCCGTAGCCAACGGCATACTCGATGCGTTAATGTATCTGCTTGACAACCACCCGCAATCCGCTCAGGAAAACCCATGATTTTAGCCGGCGACATCGGCGGAACCAAAACGGTTCTGGCCTTAATCAGCAAACAAAGCGACGGTTCGCTGAACTGTGAGGCGGAACAGACCTTCGCCAGCGGCGAATTTCAGGATTTTGAAGTTATTCTGGATCTGTTTCTGGCAAATCAGCCGCCGGTGGCCGCCGCCTGCTTCGGCGTGGCCGGGCCGATCATCGACCAGCGCTGCCAGACCACCAATCTGCCCTGGATACTGGATGGCGGGCTACTCAAAGCCCGGCTGGGCACACCCAGGGTCAGGCTGCTGAACGATCTTGAAGCCATGGCGCTGGGCATGTTGCATCTGCAGGCGCAGGACTTTATCGAATTGAATCCCGATGCCCAGACCCAAACCGGCAATATCGCCGTCATCGCCGCCGGCACCGGCCTGGGGGAAGCCATCCTGTACCGGGATGGCGAACGCTACCACGCCATCGCCACCGAGGGCGGACATGCCGATCTGGCGTCGCAAAACCATAGGCAGGACAGACTGCTGAGCTATTTGCGCGAACGGTATCCCGATCATGTCAGTTACGAACGCATCCTGTCCGGCTCAGGTTTCAGCAACCTTTATGACTTTCTGGTAGCCGACCGCTATGCGGAACCCTGTCCGGCGGTACCGGCGGAAAATGACCCGAACGGTTACGGCGTGGATCGTAACGCCGTGATTTCCCGGCTAGGGGTTAGCGGGGAGGACACCCTGTGCAGCGAGGTAGTCAGGCTGTTTGTGGAGATATACGGTGCGGAAGCCGGTAATCTGGCGTTAAAATCGCTGGCGACCGGCGGAGTGTTCATCGGCGGCGGCATAGGCCCAAAAATCCGTCCGGCACTGGAAACCGGCGCCTTCATGCAGGCTTTTACCGGCAAAGGCCGGTTTCAAGGCATGCTGGGCAGACTTTCCGTGAAGCTGGCGCTGAATCCGCGCACGCCGCTGCTAGGTGCAATGCATTATTTTGCGGACTGAGTGCATAAGCCTGTTCGTTCGTGGTTCGGCCAGACCCGCCAAACGAATCAGTTCGACTACGCGGCATTTTGTGCGCCATTTGGCAATCCGGCGGGCGACGGCATTGCCGTAGCCGGCGTCTGCGCTTAAAATGCCGCGATTTCAACATCCGCAATGAGGTTATACAATGTCAGAAACAATTTGGTTCAGAACTGGCGAAGCCACCGTATTTTCCAGTGACGGACAAGGCACCGACGCCATGCCGGAAATTCTGATCGGCGACGTCAAAGGCCCGGCCGGGCATGCCTTCGCCAATCTGATGGGGCAAACTGCAGGCCACACCCGGATGTTTGCGATCCGGGCCTGCAACCAGCAAGTGCGCCCGGCCACCATCATGGTGCCCAAGGTGACCATCAAATCGACGGACTATGTCAGTCTGTTTGGCGGCCCGGTACAATCTGCGATTGCCGATGCTGTGATCGACAGCGTCGCGGAGGGCGTCATTCCGCGCGAGCAGGCCAATGATCTGTGCATCATAGCCATGCTGTGGATCGATCCATCCTGTGCGGACAATCCGGAACTCGACCGGAAAGACCTGTACCGCACCAATTACGAAGCCATGAAACTGGCCATTCAGCGGGCTTTGAGCAATTCGCCCAGCATAGACGAGTTAATCGCCAATCGGCACAGCATCGTCCATGAAATGTACGATCCGGAAACCGGCGAGTCGCAATGGTAAGACCACTGACAGTCGGCCGGCATTCCGGGCGGCGCCAGGAGGCTGTCAAGTAGCGCCAGGCTAAGTGGCTGAAAGCGATTATTCAGCCACTTTCAGCAATATGCCGCCTTCGGCATCGCATTTGTTCATTTTGGCTCTGGCCTGGACGCTGATACGCACGGTTTCATTTTTTAGTTCCGGCGGCAACCTGCCTTTCACCAGATAAAATGTTTCCTTGGCGTCCACCTCGACATGAATGGGCTGCTGTCTGATGCTGACAAAAATATTGCCCGGGCCGTTACTGCCGGAAACAGTAAACGAAAACTCGGAGCCGGGTGCGACGGTCGCCAGATGTTCCGGTTTGTAATGACTGATTTTAGCCTTGAAGCAGGACGCATCGCCACTGACATTAGCGCCGCCCCCGCCGCCATGCCCGGCATGGCCGCCGCCGGGAGCCTGCGCCCATAGCGGATGGCAAAAGCCGATTCCAAGCAGGATGATGATCAATTTACCGGTCTGCACGGGAGTTCTCCTCTTTTTAAACCTGAAATGCTAACGGATTATTCACAAAACCGGAATAAGAATTAACCCTGCCCGACTTGCGACGGGATTCATCAGGCGCAAGTCGGCATTAAATCTGTTTCACGTTAATATTTAAAGTCTGGATGCGATAGGCTATCTGCCTGGGAGTCATGTCCAGCAGGCGGGCGGCTTTAGCCTGCACCCAGCCGCTTTGTTCCAGGGCGGCGATCACTCTTTCGCGTTCGTCCATGTTTTCGTCATGCAGGTCTATATGTTTGACGGCATAAGCTGTACGGCTGATGCCAATTTCGTTTTCCAGACCGGTGCTGGCGATCACGTCGCGGTCGATAATGCCTTCCGGGCTCATGATGGCCGCGCGTTCCAGCCGGTTTTCCAGTTCGCGGACATTGCCCGGCCAGTCGTGTTTCATCAGAATGCGGATGGCGCTTTCCTTGATTTCCAGCGGTCTGCCGCCTTGCTGTCTGGAGATGCGGTTCAACAGAAAAGAGGCCAGTTCCGGTATGTCTTCAATCCGCTCGCGAAGCGGCGGCATATGAATAGGCATTACGTTCAGCCGGTAGTACAAATCTTCCCGGAAGGCGCCGTCGGCGACTTCCTGTTCCAGATTGCGGTTGGTGGCGGCAATGATGCGGACATTGACTTTCAGCGTGCGCACCCCGCCTACTCTCTCGAATTCGCCTTCCTGCAAAACCCTGAGCAGTTTGGCCTGAAACGAGGCGGAAATTTCACCGATTTCGTCCAGAAACAGCGTGCCGTTGTCAGCCAGTTCGAAGCGGCCCTTGCGCTGGCCGATTGCGCCGCTGAAAGCGCCTTTTTCGTGGCCGAATAATTCCGACTCCAGCAGGGTGTCCGGCAAGGCCGCGCAATTGAGTTTCAGGAACGGGCCGTTGGCGCAGGCGGAATTAAAATGTATGGAACTGGCCACCACTTCCTTACCGGTACCCGATTCGCCGCGGATCAGTATAGTGGTATGCCATTTGGCGACCTGACGGATGATGTCGAAAACCTTCAGCATCGGCTCCGAATGGCCGATGATGTTCTCAAAGCGGTAATTCTTGACCAGCGTCTGTTTCAGATAATCCCGCTCGCTGGTCAGTTCGTTCTGTTTGCGTTCCATGACCCGCAGCATGTTGACGCTGTGGGCGATCAAATTGGCGACCATTTCCATAAACCGGGCGCGTTCGCCCAGAAACTTGGCATTGCAGGGCTGGGCGGCGAGAATGCCGACCACTTCGCCCTGTTCGACAGCCAGCGGCGAGCCGATAAAAGGCAGTTCCGGATTGTAAACCCCCAGCCGGCTCAGGAATCGCGGTTCATCGGCAATGCGCTCCACCACGATGGTGCTGCCTTCGTCCAGTATCGCCCCCACCAACCCTTCGCCGGGCTGGTAACGGATAGTGCGGTCTATGCCGTCGCCGTATATCTCGCAGATGCTCATGCTGTCGTCATCGACATCGCGCAGGGTAATCATGCCGAAGTGCAGTCCGGAACGCTTGTGCAGAATTTCCAAGATGCCTTTGAGCTTGCTGCGCAAATCATGGGTGCTATTAAGAATCTGGCTGACAAGAAACAGGGTGTCCAGCTCCGATTCCACCATCAATAAACGTTCACTCATGGATATTCACCGCAGTGATGTTTTTTGGGCAAATCGGAAAACTCAGATTGAAACAGCAACCGTTTCGGTAATCGGGATCGATGCCTATCATGCCGTTATGCTGGTTGACTATTTCCTTGACCATGACCAGACCCATGCCGACCTGCATGCCCCCCATCGCCGGGGTGGTAAAAAATGGCTCAAACACCTTGCTGTGCTGGTTGACCGGAATCCCGGGGCCGGTGTCGGCAATGGAAACATGCACCCAGTCGTGCTCGACCGAGGTGCTGATTTTGATAACGCGCTCGCGGCTGCTGGCCCGATTCAAGGCATTGACCGCGTTGTCGATGAGCTGTTTGAACAACATGCGCAATTTGTTGGCCGAACCGAGTATCGACGGCAGCACCGGATTGGGCAGCCAGTCCACCACTACTCCGTTGGCCAGGAATTTGGTGCTATACAGTAACATCACTTCATGCAGCAACTGATTAAGATTAACCGGAACCACCGCTGATTCCGGTATTTCCGGTACGCAGCGCTGCAGGGTTTCCAGCGTTTCCTCGCCCATCTGCTGCACCTGCCCCAGCAGATCCTGCAATGGCTTATTTTTGGAGTCATTACGTTGCGCCATTATCTGGATGGCGGCATTGATCTGATTGACGGGCTGACGGATCTGGTGCATAGCGCCCAGTAGCGTTTCGCGTATGCTGCGGATATGCTCCTCTTCGGCCAGAATGGTGCGTAGCGCTTGAATTTGCTGATTTTCCTGCTGCCGGCGCTGCTGGCTAATATCGTTTATGCTGAGTAACAAATAATCCCTGGACTGCTTGACGAAGAAATTATCCGCACAGGCGTCATGTTCGGCAAACCAGTTACCGGAACAGGAAAACCAGCGCGTACCCCGCCGGCCTATGCCTTCAACCCGGATTTCATGATTGGCGAAATTGCGCACCCGATTGGGGCCGTCCCAGATACTGCCGTTGTCCGCTTCAATGGCGTCCAGAAAAAACAGCGCCGGCTCGGACTTGTCCAGTTCGCTGATCAGCATCTTGTACATCTGGTTGTCCAGCACCACCCGCTTGTTTTCATCCAGCACAGCCATCGCCACCGGCGAAGCATTGATGACCGACTCAATCAGTTGTTTCTGGTTGGCCAGTTGCTGTTCGGAATTATGCGACTGGGTGATGTCGCGGTGCATGCCGATGAAATGGCTGATGGCGCCGTGTTCATCCAGCATGGGAGCTATGGTCAGATCGGCCAGATAACGCTGTCCCATTTTTTTGCGGTTGACCAGTTGGCCGTGCCAAATTTTCTTGCGGGAAATGGTGTGCCAAAGGTCGTAATAGACCTGCCTGGGCGTACATTTGTCGGACAGTTTGGATTCATTGACTCCCAGAATCTCGGCCGCCTTGTAGCCGGTAACGCTGGTAAAGGCATCGTTTATGTACAGGATATTGGCTTTTTTGTCGGTAATCGAAATTGCGATCGGCGCCTGTTCGACCGCTTTTACAAACAGGGAAAAAGGCAAATTGCTCGACTGCTTGCCTTTGCCCTTTGATTTTGAAATTGCCGAATCGTCCGCCGCATCAATCGAAGCAATTTGTTTGGCCGTTTCAACATCAATTTCGGTAAGCAGATAATCGGGTGTTGGTTTGGTCATAGCCGGCGTTTCTCAATAGGGGTGTCTGGTCAAAATATTGCATGCAATTTGGACGCCAGAATTCATTATAAATTCCCGGGGCATCGGTTGCCAGCAGCCAACAAAACCGGTTTTGCTATCGCATTCGGTCATTGTACAGGAATCATGTCCACTCAAAAAATGAATAAACGGCAATCTTTTTAATGTAATGCGGACTATGCCTTGGAAAATCAAGTGGCGCCGGCCGCAACAGACGCGCCTCATGGCCTGCGCAGCCTGAATCTTTCCGGGCCGGTTTATTTGGCGGACAGTACAAACCAGGCTTTCCGGGTTTAACGGCCTTGTTGATTCCCCAAGCGCTTAAACAATACAGGTTGTAAGGTTTGCAACAAAATCCGGGTTACTTGCGGTGGTCTGTATTTTTTAGCACAGAATAAACCGCACCATCTGTGACAGATTTTGCCCTAACATGGCGTTACTGCACCTGATTACGGCGTTGGCACAAATGATGCTGCTTTGTTTACAAAATACTTGGTTTAAGACAATGAGTGAATACTTACTACTGATTTTAGGTACGGCGCTGGTCAACAACGTAGTGTTGGTCAAGTTTTTGGGATTATGCCCGTTCATGGGGGTATCCAACAAACTGGACACGGCGCTGGGTATGGGCATGGCCACCACCTTTGTCCTGACCCTGGCTTCCGCGGCTAGCTGGGTGCTGGAGCATAAACTGCTCATGCCGTTCGACATTGGCTTTCTTCGGGTTTTGGGATTTATTCTGGTCATTGCCGCCGTGGTGCAGTTCACAGAGATGGTGATTCACAAAACCAGTCCGGTGCTATATCAGGTACTCGGCATTTTCCTGCCTTTGATAACCACAAATTGCGCAGTGCTTGGCGTGGCTTTATTAAACATTCAGGAAAAATATAACTTCGTCCAAAGCCTGCTTTTCGGCTTTGGTTCGGCATTGGGTTTTACCCTGGTGATGGTGCTCTTCGCCGGCCTGCGTGAACGTCTCGCGTTCATGGCTGTGCCGGCGCTTTTTTCCGGCACCCCCATAGCATTTATAACGGCCGGTATTCTGTCGCTGGCATTTATGGGATTCGCAGGGCTTTATAGCAAATAAGAGGCACGCCATGTACGTTTTATCTGCCATTTTAATTTTGACCGCACTGGGACTGTTGCTGGGATTAAGTCTGGGCATCGCCGCCAAATACCTGAAAGTGGAATCGGATCCGCTCGTGGAGCGCATCGAGGCGCTCATGCCCGGCTCCCAATGCGGCCAATGCGGTTTTCCGGGCTGCCGACCAGCCGCCGAAGCGCTGGTTTCCGGTTCAGCTCCAGTCACATTGTGCCCGCCAGGCGGCTCGGCGCTGGTCGAACAGCTTGCCAGGCTGCTAGGTGTGGACGTTGATTTAAGCAACGCCCAGGATCAGGAAGCCATGGTGGCCCGCGTCAGCGAGGAAACCTGCACCGGCTGCACCCGCTGCTTCAAGGTCTGTCCGACCGACGCCATCGTCGGCGCACCCAAACAGATTCACGCCGTCGTGGCCGATGCCTGCATAGGCTGCAAAAAATGCGTAGCGGTCTGCCCGACCGAATGTCTGCAAATGCACCCTATCGAGGTGACTCTGCGTAACTGGCGCTGGCCTAAGCCTCTAGCCGCCTGACAGGAGAAACTCAATGCTGGCGTTTTTAGAAAATCCCCGGCTGCGTGGCGGTATCCACGCAGAAGAACGTAAACACCTGACTTCCGGGCAGGCGATAGTCACCCATTTTCCACTGCCCAAAAAACTTTATATCCCGGTGCAGCAACATGTGGGCAAGCCTGCGGAACCAGTAGTCAAGGTCGGCGACAAGGTTTTGAAGGGACAATTGCTGGCCCACAGCCAGGGCGCCATTTCGGCGCCGGTGCATGCACCAACATCGGGCAGAATTGTGGATGTCAAGGATTTTCCGGCTCCCCATCCTTCGGCGCTGCCGGTGCGGACGGTCGTCATTGAAAGCGACGGCAAGGAAGAATGGCTCGAAACCTTCATCCCGGATGATCCATTCCAGCTTGAACCCGAAGAAATCTGTATGCGCGTCGGCGGAGCCGGCGTGGTTGGTTTGGGCGGCGCGGTGTTTCCATCGGCGATCAAGCTCAATTTGGGCAGGAAGAACAACATCCATACCCTGTTGATCAATGCCGGCGAATGCGAGCCTTATTTAACCTGCGATGACCGGCTGATGCAGGAACATGCGAACCAAATTGTCGCCGGTATCCGTTTGATGCTGCGCGGAATGATGGCTCCAAAAGCCATTATCGGCATCGAGGATAACAAGCCCGAGGCTTTTTCCGCCATGCAGGCCGCCTGCCGGGATTTTCCGAATATCACCATTTCGCAGGTGCCGACCCGTTACCCGATGGGCTGGGACAGACAGATGCTGCGTTATCTGACCGGGCTGGAAATTCCGGCCGACGGCAGGGCCACCGATATTGGCGTGGTGGTGCATAATATTGCGACCGCGTATGCGGTTTACAGGGCAATCTGCCTTGGGCAGCCGCTGATAAGCCGGGTTGTAACGGTTTCCGGCGAAGCCGTAGCCAACCCCATAAACATAGAATTGCCCATAGGCACCCTGATGTCGGAAGCCTTGGCGTTTTGCGGCGTGGACAAGGCGAAAATGGCGCGGCTGGTCATCGGCGGGCCGATGATGGGCGATGCCTTACCGCATGCCGATGTACCGGTGGTGAAAGCCTGTAACGGCATCCTGGCCTTGTCGCATCGCGAGATCCATGAACCGGAAACCCAGGCCTGCATTCGCTGCTCCAGTTGCGTAACCGTCTGTCCGGTCGGCCTGTTGCCGCTGGAAATGGCCAGCCGGATTCGGGTCAATCAACTGGAAGCGGCTGTCGATCTGGGGTTGAAGGACTGCATCAGTTGTGGAAGCTGCTCCTATATCTGCCCATCGAATATTCCATTGGTGCATTATTTTAAATTTGCTTCCGGCGAACTCGTCAAACGCCAGCAAGCCGACCACAAAGCCGAACAGACCAAACGGCTGATGGACGACAGAAATCAGCGTATGGAAAGAATCCGGCTGGAAGCCGAAGCGGAAGCGCAGCGCGCCCAGGAAGCCCGCGCCGCCCGGCTTGCCCAGCAGGCGGCGCAACAGAAACAGCGCGAGCAGGCCGAGGAGACAGTATGAAAACCAGCGTCATTAGCGGGCCGCATGTGGCCGCACCGCGCCGAGTCGATCAGATCATGCGCCAGGTCATCATCGCCCTCGCCCCGGCAGTGGGCTTCGGAGTGTTTCTGTTTGGCTGGCCAGCCCTGTATCTGCTGACGGTCACCGTGCTGTCTGCGATGCTGTTTGAAGCCGCCTGCCTGAAACTGAAGGGCGTGGCCGCCGCGCCCTCTTTGCGCGACGGTTCAGCCGTCCTGACCGGGGTGCTGGTGGCGATGACTTTGCCACCCTGGGCGCCCTGGTGGATAGGGGTTAGCGGCTCGGCCATCGCCATTATTCTCGGCAAGCAGGTTTATGGCGGATTGGGCCAGAATCTGTTTAATCCGGCCATGCTGGCCCGGGTTGCCTTGTTGATTTCCTTTCCGATTGAAATGACCACCTGGGTAAACGTCACGCCACTGTTCACCGGGCCGGGACTGGCGGAAAGTTTTGCCCTGACCTTTTCAGGCCTACCCATCCCCGACGCCATGACCGGCGCCACCACCTTGGGCATGGTCAAAACCGGGTTCTCCCAGAACCAGATCCTGCCGCAAGCCTTGGGTGATTATTCCGGTATTCTGGCCATGATAGGCTGGGAACGCGGCAGCCTCGGCGAGACATCCGGCATCCTGCTGGCGGTCGGCGGCATAGCCTTGCTGCGTAAAGGCATCATTCAATGGCATGCCCCGGTTTCGCTATTGGCTACCGTGGCGCTGCTATCGTCCATCTTTCATCTATGGGATAGCGGCCATTACCTTAGCCCCTGGGTACATCTCAACTCCGGCGCACTGATACTGGTGGCGTTTTTTATCGCCACGGATTACGTCACCTCGCCCAACACACCTTTGGGGCAACTGATTTTCGGAACGGGGTGCGGGCTGCTGATTTTTGTGATCCGTTCCTGGGGCGGTTATCCGGAAGGCACCGGGTTTGCAATCCTGCTGATGAATGCCGTGACGCCGCTAATCGATCACTACATTCGTCCCAGAATATATGGACGCTACCGTAACGGCAAACCGCTGGATATTTCCAGTTCGTGAGACAGGCCATGAATTCCAAACCCGAAATAAATAGCGTATCCGCAAAAGCCGGCAAGGCACTGGAAGTGGCCAGGCAAAAACTGGCTATCTGGCTGGAGCCGGCCAATCTGGAAAAACTGCGTCCGCAATTACGCTATCAGGCTGGCATTCTGGCCGGATTCGCCCTGCTGGCCGCTGTTTTGCTCGGCTTTGCCGATCTGGCCACCCGCGGCGTCATCCAGCAGCGGCTGCAGGAAGATTTGCAAGCCTATCTCGAGCAGGTCGTGCCCGCCGGACTGCATGACAACAACCTGCTGGCGGATACGGTGCAGGTCAATTCCAGCGCCGCCGGGCTGGGCGCGGAGCAGACCGAAGTTTATCTGGCCAAAAAGCAAGGCGAAGTCACCGCCGTGTGTTTCAAATTCGTCGCCCCGGACGGCTATGCCGGGCCTATCAGTCTGGTGATGGGCGTGGATCGGAACGGTGAAATCCTGGGGGTACGGGTCATCGCGCATATCGAAACCCCGGGGCTGGGCGATAAAATCGAGATCAGCAAGTCGAAATGGATTTTGGCCTTTAACGGCAAATCCCTGAACAATCTCACCGTCGAACAGTGGGCGGTAAAAAAAGATGGCGGGGTGTTCGATCAATTCAGCGGCGCAACCATTACTCCCAGAAAAGTGGTGCAGGCCATTCGCCGCGGACTGGTTTTTTTCCAGAGCCATCAGGCGGAACTGTTGACAGACCGTCATTAATGGCCTGTTTATTTTTTTGCGGCGCAGTTCAGGTTTCGGTGCCTCGACAAAAGGCCGGAGCATGGAAATTTAGCAAAACCGGAAGTGAATGCGTAAATACCCAATTGTCAGCCATGCGGTGAAATCATCATGAATCTATCCATATTATTTTCTGCTCCTTACCGGAAAATCACCCGTGACGGCTTATGGGACAACAACGTGGTGCTTACCCAGAATCTGGCTCTCTGTCCCTTGCTGGCCGTGACCGGAACGGCGACCAACGGCCTGGGGATGGGGCTGGCGACCATGGCAGTCATGCTGGCTTCTAACGGAGCAGTATCGGTTAGCCGGCATCTGATACCCTCGGAGATTCGGATCCCCATTTTCGTGTTACTGATTGCGGCGCTGGTCACCCTGGTCGATATTTTTCTCAATGCCTGGATGCATGAACTGCATAAGGTGCTGGGCCTTTTCATTCCGTTAATCGTGACCAATTGCGTGATTCTGGGCCGCGCCGAAGCCTTTGCCTCCAAACAGCCCGTGTTGCCCTCCATGTGGGACGGGCTGATGATGGGAGCAGGTTTTACCGTGGTAATGGTCATTCTGGGCGGCGTCAGGGAAGTCACTTCGGCCGGTACTTTATTCAGCAATGCCTCGGTATTGCTGGGCGAAGGCTTCAGTTTTCTGGAAACGGTCATCATCCCCGAATACAAAGGCTTTTTATTGACGGCGCTGCCCCCTGGCGGTTTTATCGTGCTGGGGTTTCTGGTTGCTGCAAAGCGGCTGCTGGATAAAAAAGTCAAAACCGTCCAGCATCAGCCAGTCGCCGAAATTATAGCCGAACCCGTCATTAACGGAGGCGAACTATGAATGTAGGGGTTTGCTATGCCGAGGCAGACCGCCAGTCATGGTTAAGGCTGGACGTGCCTGAAGGCAGCACCATCGCCAAAGCCATAGAATTATCCGGGCTACTGAACCTCTATCCTGAAATCGATCTGGAAACTCAGAAAGTGGGCATATTCGGCAAGCTTGCCAAACTTGACGCGGTGGTAAAGGACGGGGACAGAATTGAAATTTATCGCAAAATCATCGCCGACCCGCAACAGGTACAGAGGCGGCGGGTGACAAGCGAATAAAATAACCGGCATCAGCCCAAGCCGCCTATGCCATTCCGCTTGTTAAAATCCGGCTCTCGCCCCTCCAAAATGGGTCGAGCCTGACGCGCCTATTACTGTAGGCTAGGCGAATGGCGCATAAAAGGCGCCCTACACTGAAATAATTGGATTATTTTTCAGACTTCCAGACAGCACGGCGTTAACATAAGGGTTATTTTGTCCAGACTTCGCCATGCTTTCACACATCCTGCCCAAAACTCAGATTTCCATCCGCGAAAACCTGAAATGGCTATACATCCTCAGAAATCTGATGCTGTTTGCCGTTACGGTTACGGTGTTCATCGCGATAAACGGCTTGGGCATCAATTTACCGCAAAATCAGCTCTGGCTGGCAATTTTCGCCATCTCCATCCTCAACCTCTACACCTGGTTGCGCTTACGAACCGAAGAAGAAGTAACGGAACATGAAATATTTTCGCAGATCTGCATGGATGTACTGGCGCTGGCCTATCTGCTTTACCTTACCGGCGGCGCGTCCAATCCCATCATCTGGGTGTTTTTGCTGCCTTTGATCGTCACGGCCATCATGCTGCCGCAAGCCTACGCCTGGAATATGGTGATCATCACCTCCTGCGTCTATACGGTGCTGATTCCATACAATGTACCCCTGCCGGCAATCGAGCCGCACATGATGTATCAGCCCATGACCGAACTGACGCCGGAAATGGTGATGAAAATGCACATGATAAACGACAGGCGTTATTTCAACCTGCATGTATTCGGCATGTGGTTCGGTTTCGTGTTCAGCGCCGGTCTGGTGGCGTTTTTTGTAGTGGAACTTTCAAAAACTCTCAAGGATCGCGAACGGCATCTGGCGGAAGCCAGGGAAAGCGCGTTACGCGATGAAAGAGTGGTGTCGCTAGGCACACTGGCCGCCAGCGCCGCGCACGATATGGGTACGCCGCTGGGCACGATAGCCATTCTGGCCCATGAAATGGCCGAAGATCTGCCCGAGCATCGCTTCCCCGATCTATATCAAAAACTGATGATTGTGCAGCAACAGATCGACCGCTGCAAACAGGCGTTGTCCGTCATGTCGGCCTCCGCCGGCGAAATGCGCGCCGAGTCCGGGCAGGTCATGGCGGTCAGCGACTACATCGATAGCGTATTGAATCAATGGCGGACTCACAAATCCACCACCAAACTAAAACTGTTTATCAACGCCAATGTGGATATATCGGCGCAGATTATCGCCGAACGCACCATCACCCATTCCATTATCAATATCCTGAATAACGCCGCCGAGGCCACCCCTGCCGATCTGGGGATTGAATTTCATGCAGATTGGAATGAAACTGCACTCAACTTAAAAATTCGGGATTTTGGCCCGGGTCTACCGGCTGCATTTATCGATTTTGCTGGACATGAGCCGGTGAAAAGCAATAAACAGGGCATGGGCGTCGGATTATTTTTAACCTATACCACTATCAAGCGCATAGGCGGTAGAATAGAATTCAGTAATCTTGAATCGGGCGGAGCCAGTGTTGAAATAAGCCTGCCGTTATTAGCTAAGGAGAGTGTGGATGACAGCGTTGCCTACGGATAAACCCCAATTGTTACTGGTGGATGATGATATTACTTTTTGTTCTGTCCTGAAACCGGCCCTGGAAAAGCGCAACTTTCAGGTCGCAGTCGCCAACGACGTGACGACTGCGATAGAACTGGCCGAACAAACGGAGCCGGAATATGCGGTTATCGATTTGCGGATAGGCTTTGAATCGGGCCTGGAAATGGTCAAAAAACTGATTTCTTTGGATTCCAACACCCAGATCGTCATGCTCACCGGTTTTGCCAGTATCGCCACGGCGGTGGAAGCCATCAAGCTGGGCGCCATCCATTATCTGACCAAACCGGCAAACGTTGATGAAATCATCAGTGCCCTGTATAAAAATGAAGGCGACGCCTCGGTGGCCATTAACGACAATCCCTTATCCGTCAAACGTCTGGAATGGGAACACCTGCAAAAGGTGCTGATGCAGCATGACGGCAATATATCCGCCGCGGCCAGGGCGCTGAACATGCACAGACGCACATTGCAGCGCAAACTGGAGAAACGGCCTGTCAAGGAGTAGGATGACTCCAATCCGCATCAGCCATTGGCTTTCCGATCAATCGGAACCATTCGTGACATGCCGGATACCATTTCAACTCTTTAGAGTGAGTATAAAGAATGATTAGAAGCATGACTGCATTCGCAGACGGCGAAATAGTGGCAGACAATTTGATTATTCTCTGCGAACTGCGTTCTGTAAATCATCGTTATAGCGATGTCAGCGTCAAATTGCCGGAACGCCTGCGGTTCGTGGAAATTGACGTCCGGCGGCTGATTGCCGAAAAACTGAAGCGCGGCAAAATAGAATGCGTTTTAAGTTATAAAAAACAGCTCAACACCCAGGGATTCGTTATCAATGCCGAATTTGTGGATAAACTGCTGGCCATTACCGCAGAAATCGAAAACCGTATGACCAATCCCCTGCCGTTTTCGGCGCTGGATGTTCTGGCTTTTCCCGGCGTGCAACAGGAAAACGAAACCGACAAGGAAGCCCTGCGCGAAAAAATCATCGACCTGTTAAACCACACCCTGGACAAAATGCTGGCGACCCGCGCCCGCGAAGGCGCGCAATTAGCCACGCTGCTGACGGAACGCTGCGAGAAAGTCGGCCAATTGGTCACTGTCGCTCATCAGCGCATGCCGGAAGTGTTAAAAGGTTTGCGCAGCAAGCTTAGCGCGCGCATCATGGAACTGGTCGCAGAACCCAATTTCGACCGTCTGGAGCAGGAACTGGTGCTGCTGGCCCAAAAACTGGATGTCACCGAAGAGTTGGACAGGCTGGAAACCCATGTCGCCGAAGTGCTGCACACCTTCAAACAATCCGAACCATCTGGACGCCGGCTGGATTTTCTAATGCAGGAAATGAACCGCGAAGCCAACACCCTGGGCTCCAAATCCGCCGACCGGGAAATGACGCAAATTTCCATCGACCTAAAAGTTCTGATCGAACAAATGCGGGAACAGATTCAAAATATTGAATGATGTTTCAGGCTGCCGGGAAACCGGCGGGCCGCTTGACCCCGGCTTGCAAAACAAAGCCTGTGAGTTGGTAACGTTACCAGCGGTCCATATCTTCGCGCTTTTCCTGCTCGTAGGCTTCTTCACGACCTATATACTGTTCGATTGACGCCTTCATCAACCAATGAGGCGTACGAGCTTGGCTCGTGTATTAATGGTTTTTGACAATCGTTAGGTTAAGCTATTGGCCTTATTTAAAGAATATCTATTTCCCACCGCATAGGTATATTTTACCAAACAGGAGAAAGTCTTTTGAATAAAGCAGAATCAATATATATTGATGGCCTACGCATTATTGCAGCAATACTGGTGTATTGTTATCATTTCCAGGTGGTTATCCCAAATTTTATCCCCCGCTTTAACCATGGACATGAGGCTGTTATTGTATTCTTCGTTCTATCCGGTTACGTTATTTCTTATGTAACCGATACGCGAGAATGTACGCCACGTAATTATTTGCTGAGCCGGTTTTCAAGATTATACTCGGTTGCTATTCCAGCTCTTTTGCTCACGATATTTTGTGATATTATCGGAATGCAGGTTGATCCCGCCGTGTATTTTCCTTATCCAGGAGATTGGCCGGTCGTACGATTTGTCAGCGCTTTGTTTTTCTCATCGGAACTTTGGTTTCTGTCGATTCAGCCGTTTTCGGATGGCCCTTATTGGTCAATCTGTTACGAGTTCTGGTATTATATTATCTTTGCCGCCTTTATTTTCCTAAATGGCCGCAAACGTTTGTTTGCAGTTTTAACGATCTGTGTATTGATTGGCCCCAAGATTTTATTACTATTTCCAATTTGGCTTCTTGGCGTAGCGCATTATTACTGGGGTTGGGGAAAACACATGCATCCGCTCATCGGATTGGCATTGTTTTTAACCTCTTTTTTTATGTTTTATTTAGTGGATTATTTCGATGTTTATAGCGCCGTAAAATGGTTAATGGACACGGTTTTTAGCAAGGATATTTTAATTATTCTTGAGTATTCTAACAATTTTTTAATGGACTATATTACCGGCGTTATTATTTTTATAAATCTGATAGGCTTTCGCGCATTATCCAAGGTTATTGTCTTCCCAAAAATAGCCGACAACATTATAAAATTTGCAGCATCCTTTACTTTTTCAGTCTATCTCTATCATTATCCATTAATTAAAATGTTTACTGCATTGCTAAACAGCTTTCAGCCTGGCGTAATAGCAAACTTTGCAATACTGTTTTTATCGCTATCCATTATCGGCCTGCTTGGTAAAGTGACTGAACATCGGAAAAAATGGCTTCATGCCTATCTTGACCGTCTTTTGGCCTCGCTGGGGAGAGTCCTGTCGAAAAACCAACAGGGTCGTCAAAAGATCTGACCCTCAAACCCCTTAGAGCGCTTTGTGAAATAGCCGCCAAATTGACAGATGGATCATGCGTAAATAAAATATAGACATGAACTCTTACAAACTTACTTTTACGATGACAGGGAACTTCCATCTATCTACGCCAGCAATCTCGCATACCTCGGCGGCAGTTTTATCGGGTCATATTGTGGGAATTGATTGCGTGAGAACTAGTGCTTAATTGCGATAATTCGTGAAAATTGAAAATACATTACAAGCAACACTTTAAGCTTAATTTTTATATCGCTTATTTATGAAATTAAGCACTAGCTAACTTATCGCGTCTTTATAATTCCATATCATTCTCCCTGCATCACGTCTTTCGTCCCCCGAGCTTATTGAGCCGATTACCGAAAGTCTTTTGTTGTATGCCAAGAAGTTCTCCTGCCTTGTTGTCACTACCGCAAACTTGTTTGGCGGCAGAAAGCAAACGCCGCTCCCACTCGTCGACTGCCGCGTTGACTGGAAATGTTTGTCCTGTATTTCGCGTTTCTTGCAGAAAGGCCACACAACGGGCATTCGTCGGCAGTTCATCAATGAGGGATTCCGTTGAGTTAACGACAACGCTTGTGCTTTCCTCGTTCTTCAATCGAGACAACTCCGAACGTACCAAGTCTTTGTTGAGTGAAAGATAACGCCCTTCCGTTGCCAGACCGCCGGAGAGAAGCCGTCTGGCAAGTTTCTCAAGATCGCGAAAATTTCCGGGGAGTTGCATTGAACAGATCCCTTGTACGATTTCAGCCTGATAAGGTTTAAATTCAGCTGCAAGTCCATCGACACCGCCTATTGCACGAGTAGAATCGCGTTCAACGAACTCGGCGCACGCATTGGAAACAACCGACCGCCAGATGTCGCAAAGGTCGCTTGGCGATAGGCGTGCCTTGATATGCGCGCACCTCGTCGCCCGCGAAGCGCGCCTGAAGCGCCAAGAGCAGCGCAGTCTGCGCCGCTGGCGTTCCGGGGCTTATATTTACAATGATTTCGGCTTTTTCATTCTCGCGGCGAATGTGAATAAGTTTCTCCGCGGTGAAAATGAAAATTTCCCGGTGATCGGTTGGCGAGGCATTCGTATCCCAATAGACGGGCTTGACTTCCAGCGTATCGGAACGCTGTTTGATGGCCGCAATCAGCTCCTTGGCGACATCATCTTCGTGCGGATGCACTGAACGCCCACCTTGTTCAGGAGTTCTTGGCCGTCTTACAAACAAGTAGATCTTCTTGATTTGTCCGACAACCGGAGAGTGTTCATTAAAGAGCAATTCCAATGTCGGGCCGGGGATTTTCTGCCCATCATATTCACGATAGGAGCCATCCCTTTCGCGCTCATAGGGATCGTTATTGAACGATACCCACGACACGACTATCTTGTTTGCCATTATTGTCACCTCGTTTTTCCGCTGTTGTGTTGAGGGTGCTGTTTGCGCGGCAGCTTTCCTTGTGTAGAAGGCCGTACTGGCGCGCCAACAACGCGCACAACGCTTTCCGCCAGCCAGCCCTTGCTGCTACAACCCATAAGATTCGTCTTTCGGGTTCGCACAACATCAATCCGGCGGTTTACTTCATCCACGCAAATATCGAACAGCAGTTCATTGCCGCATCTCAATACTTGACTGCCATCGACCTCTAGCAGTTCGACGGGATTATGCGACAACACATCAACGACAATGGATGTTTGCATGCTTGACGACAGGCTCAAAGTCCACTCGCCGGGCAGCGCCAATGGTTGTCCGGCAGCAACAAGCTCACGTATCGAAGGTGAGTTCAGCGCAACATGGGTATGCCGTTGCATCACATCTGCCGTCCATGCAGATACTGCCGAAGCAACACCTGCATCCTCGACAACGATGCCGACTTCGATGCCGTTGTCCCAACCATGCCGCGACTCAAGATTGCCCGTCCACAACAGCACGGTCTGGCCGTCAGCGACAATCGACTTTGTATGAGTGCGCCTTTGCCCGCAAAGCCGCACTTGGCCTGGCCCGAGATCCAGCAACCATGCCAGGGAGATTCGTTGTTCGTCGATATGGTTGCGTGGTTGAACGAGCAGATCAATCCTGACTTTGCGCTCAATGGCGCGCGCAAGCGCATCACCTATCGGGTGGTGTTCCATGCCCATGAAGCTGTAACTTGCAATGGCAAGGTGTTCTTGCGCGCGGTCGATGACTTCAATGGCAGCAGCGAGAAGCGAGGCTTCATCGCTGCGGAGCGTCGTTACCGGATGTACGCCATCAACGCCAGACAGGATGTGCCATGCAGGAGCGCACAAATCAAGCGAGTGAACGTCAAGTTGCACTCCCGGCACAGATTCAAGCGTTGCAAGATACCGCCATACATAGGCAAAAAGACGCCCGAACTCATGCGCCACAGACTTGTCCAGCAACAGCAAGCCGTCTTCAGGGTTCGACTCATATGCTTCTTGCGTAGCATTCGCCGAGGTGACGATTGCGCAAGCATCGTCGACAACGCAGAATTTCGCATGACAGTCTTCAACGCTCCGCAGCCACGCGCCTGCACAGGCAAGGCTGGCCAAATGTTCGTCATGTCGCTTCGCCCGCTCCTGAAGTTTCGCGGTATTGGCGTCAACATCGGAGTCCGGCTCATCAAGCACTTCGGCGCGAAGATGCTTGTCAAGCACCGTCAAGACGTAAACGCCACCATGCAATCGCTCCGCCGCTTCGCAGAGCGCGCGCACGATCCTGTCGTCCGCAAAAAGGAAGCTGCAAAAGAGCACCTTATGTTTCGCATTGGTGATTTGCTCAATGAGCGCATCGCGAATATGCCCCGTCCGCGTCACGTCGTCGGTGGAAACGTGAACGATGTCGCGGCGTTGCGTCCGATGAACCCGGTAGATGGTTGGCTGCTCAATCGTCACCGGAAGGAACCAGACGCCCTTGACCCGCTGCTCGCCAAGATAAATGACAGGCTCTTTGATTGCCGTTTCGCTCATTGCGCGACCTCCGCAGATTCATAGGGAACAACGAGATCGTCATGAAGCCGTCGTCTGCAAAGCGCAGCGCGAAGCGCGGCATGTTCCCAGAGTTTTATCGACGCTTCATCGGCAGACGGCAACTTCAACTTCAAGCCCCAATACGCATTCAAGCTGTTTGCAACGTCAGCGCAAGTACGATCAAAATCTTGCCGGAGCTTTGCATCTTGACGTTGCAGAAACGCATAAAAAGCTTCACGTCCGGCCTCGCTATTCGATGGTGCTGCATGTATCCGCAGCCAACCATGCCAGCGGCCCATCTTCACGGGCAGGGACGTATCGGAGGGTTCAGCCGTTTCGCCCATCAGCATACGCAAAGCGTCGGTATCGCAGCGAATATCGAACGCCCCGTCCTCACGTAAATCCCTCTGCGTTGGCAGCATGCTGCAGGGTTCAAGCGTTCCCAGGAAAGAAGAAATTGAGCCGAGATCGTCATGAAAAAACCGGCTCACGTCAGCAGCCAGCACGCGAGGTCGTTTACCGTCAGGTAGCCCCAGATAAATCTTCCAATCAAGCACATTTTCGCGGGAGGTTGGAAGCGCCGCAAGCGCAAGCAACGCCGTCTTTTGCACAGTCTGTTTCCCGATGCGCTGCTCCGATGGTCGAACTTCCCATTGCGAGCCGGGAACAATTTCGACAAATTGCCCGGAGATCCCTTGGATATTGGCCTCGATGCCGCATGCACCAAGTCGTTCGTCAGGGCGCAGCGCAAGCACCGCATCAAGTATATGGAGTGACTTGGGAACATCCCCCGGCTCCAGCGGCCTCTTTCGCTGGTATGTCGCATAGGTTTGTTTCTTTTCGTCTGCTATGCCGATGAAAAGTAGCGGCTCGGCAATGAAAAGCAATCGGGCAGAACGAACGCGACGCTGCATAACAACACCGCGTTCGAGCGCCTGCGAGCCTGCTACGCTCAAATGACATTTGGGAGTGGCGGCCGCAGATGATTCATTTAGCTTGCTTGCTTGAGTTGGCTTACGGTTCGCATGAGCATCGCTTTCAGATGCCCAACGAGTCAGCCATCCCCATCCCGTCAGTTTTGGGGTAGTTTCTTCGTTACCCGGCGCATCTAGCAGACTGCTCCCAAGCAAACGATGCACAAGACCATCAGATACGGTTTCGCCAAGCCCAAGATAGGCGTCCACGTCATTGGGTGAAATTTGACCAAGTGCCCGAGCCAATGCCAGCACTGCCCAGTCGCTTGATGGAAGTTTTGTTTCCTCTGCAAATTCGAGTTCTGAAAACTCGATCTCGTAGATCGGAATCTCTCGCGCAAGAATCGCCGTAGGCGATACGGTGGAACCGGCACGGTTGAGAAGATTTGCCACATCCATCAGTTTCGGCTCACTCATGTCTCTCTCCCCAAGTTAATGCCCCTCCCCATTTCTTTTTCTGCTCGCTGGATTCATAGAGCCGAACCAGCAAATCGCCTTGCGATCTGGGGCGACCTTTTCCTTGACCTGCAAGCGTTGTCGAGTCGCCAAGAATGATGCGTTTGTGCCTTGCGCGTGTAACCGCGACATTCAGGCGGTTAGTCGCCGTCATAAACCAGTTCCGACGAGAACTCGACCAGTTTCGGCGACATGCGATGCTGGTAGTTCAATCGCACCGCCCGGCTCGGAGGTAGGCGTGTCAGATACTCAAACACGCTTGTTAGGGCGAGTGTTTGCAGTTCAAGAAATTCCGCCCCCAGCCGAAGCAGTGTCGCTCGCGGTGTATCTGGCGCAATGCCCTTAGCGTTGAGGTGAGCTTCTCGCCATTTGCCAGAATCAGCATCAAGTGCCGCTAATTCACCAAGCAAGGCATCGTCAATCTTGAAAGGTTTGCCCAGTTCAGTGACGAAACTGCGCCAAGCGTCTTCGCGTTGCTCCGGATCGGGATGCATTCGCTTATCGAAGTGCTGGCGCAATCTGCTGCTGAGTTCCCGTAACCGGCATAACCATCGGTTTGCACGGTACCACTAAAGCCTTGCAACAGCTCATCAGCAACGGTCTGGCTGCGGGTGGGCGAGTAATGGAACATCACCACCGGCTGTTCGGGCGGGCCACCGCGC
>JAQTUW010000032.1 GCA_028707085.1 Methylococcales bacterium
TCGCTGGTTTTATCCCGGCTTTAAGCCAAGCTTGGGAACAGATGTTTTTATATCGACGAGTCACCTTCAATTTGCCCGGCCGGCTTGTCGATTGCTCGGGCTAATTTACTGAGCAAACTCTATTTAGCTTATTGCAATGCATAACCCTCAATCGTCATCCTTTTTGCCGGCCGGCTCGACTATCGGCAGCATGACGATACCGTATTCGGCAATAATGGCGTTAATTTTGTCCTGGTTTTTGGCGATCAGCCCGTCAAGCATCAGCTTTCTTTTGTTGTCGCCATGCCGCACAGCCATCGCTATCGAAAAATCGAATTGTATGTCGGGGGTGGATTGCATCGGAATGGCGATATAACTGTTCCTGGGGCTCTGTGACTGCACATAGCCAGCCATAGGCCCCCATAATATGACCATGTCAATTCGGCCGCTATGTAAATCCTGTTCGATCTGCATGGCGATATTATGCTCGTTATCGCCGGTCATGCTTTGATAGGGAACGCCCTGTTCAAGCAGGCCGTTTTTCTGTAGCCAGCTTGTGCCCGGCCCTCTGTCGAACATGGCGATTTTCAGCCTTTCCAGTTTTTGCAAGGGCAGATTGGGTAGTTGGGAGGCGTCGGAAATATCATCCCAGCCCCGGCCTCTGGCAATTAACAGCACATAAGTGGAATGTAGATAAGGTCTGGTGGTTTCCGCCAGATCGGAGCCGACCGGCAGACCCATCACCACATCGCATTTATATCCGCTACCGTTTTCGTTTTCCGCTTTAAGTGTGTTGCGGATAAACCCCATACGCTCCGGAAACCAGGTATATTCCAGTTCTTCTCCCAGTTGTTCGGCAAACAGGGCGGCAATCCTGTTTTCATAGCCGGTCAGTTGCCGGGTTGAATAAGGCGGATGCAAGGGATCGGCGCAGACTCGAAATTTGTCTTCTGCGTAACTTATATTGGCTAGACTGATAAGCAGCAAAAATTTGACGGTAGTCGGGATTGTTTTCATCTCGGATTCCATTGGCTTTTATTCATATAGTATCGTACATCAACTCGGTTTTCTTGAGCCTCTCCACTAACGCCCGGCTAGAACAGGTGGGTATTGGATGATGCCCGGTGAGAGCGAGGATAGTCAGATACGCCGAAATTTGAACGGCAATGCGTATACACAAAAAAGCCTTGGCCGATTGCTCGGCCAAGGCCTGTTTCACCTGTCTGATTGCTTGGATCTTAGTTAGGCAGAGCAAATACAGTCAGTGTGCCACCCAGCTTGGTGTAGGCGCTCAGGCTTCTGTACGCGCCGACCGCGCCCAGACCTTCGGTGTTGGTAGACGAAGAGCCGTCATCCAGACCGGCCGCGATGCCGATACCAGCCCAGCCGCCAATTCCCGACAGAACGCCAACGTATTGTTTGCCGCCGAATTCCCAGGTATTGACGTTGCCGATGATGCCTGACGGTGTTTTGAATTTGTACAATTCCTTACCGGTTTTGGCGTCAACTGCTTTCAGATAGCCTTCCAGTGTACCGTAGAAAACAACGCCGCCCGCGGTTGCAACTGAACCTGACCACACGGAAAACTGCTCTTTGTTTGACCAGGCGATTTTACCGGTTTTAGCGTCATAAGCAGTAAATTGGCCCAGATTGGTTGTGCCGTCTTTTTTGCCGGTCATGGCGTCAACGCCAGCCGGCATCATGTTCAGCGTAGCGCCGACATAAGGCTGACCTGCGGTGTAAGAGACTTCAAACGGTTCATACTCCATGCACAAATGGTTGCCGGAAATGTAGAACAGGCCGGTTTGTGGTGAGTAAGACACAGGCTGCTGGTTTTTGGAACCCAGCGCAGCAGGGCAGGTGCCGACCGTGTTAACGTCTTCGCCGTGGAATTCGGTACTGAATTCTGGAACAACTTCAGGGCGACCGGTTTTCATATCAACATGGGTAGCCCAGTTGACGGATTTGTCGAATTTTTCGGCAACCAGCAGTTCGCCGGTTTCACGATCCAGCGTATAACCAAAACCGTTACGATCGAAGTGAACGATGGTTTTATGCATTTGACCTTTGACTTCCTGGTCAACCAGAACGGTTTCGTTGATACCGTCATAGTCCCATTCGTCATGAGGCGTCATCTGGTAAACCCATTTTACTTCCCCGGTGTCGGCGTCACGAGCCCACAGCGACATGGACCATTTGTTGTCGCCAGGACGTTGAACAGGGTTCCAGGTTGAAGGGTTGCCTGAGCCGTAATAAACCAGGTTCAGTTTAGGGTCATAGCTGTACCAGCCCCAAGTTGTGCCGCCGCCGATTTTCCATTGGTCGCCTTTCCAGGTGCTCAGGCTTGAGTTCTGACCGACCGGTTGAACTTTGCCGTCTTTCCAGGTTGTGGATTTGGTGGGGTTGATCAGGGTGTCCTTGTCCGGACCCATGCTGTAGCCTTTCCAGTCCAGTTGACCTGTACGGATGTTGTAGGCGGCCAGAAAGCCGCGAACACCGAATTCACCACCGGAAATACCGGTAATGACTTTGTCTTTGACGACAATAGGCGCGTTGGTGTTGGTCATGCCCAGTTTCGGATCGCCGTTTTGAACGCTCCATACCCGTTTGCCGGTTTTGGCGTCCAGGGCGGTTAGCACGGTATCGGATTGTTGCAAAAAGATTTTGCCGTCGCCGTAAGCCAGGCCGCGGTTAACTGTATCGCAGCACATGACAGGAATGGTCACGTCGGCATCCATGGTTGGGGTGAATTCCCAGATCACGGATTTGGTGTTTTGATCGATTGCGTAAACGGTGTTGGGGAACGGGGTGTGGATATACAGAACGCCGTTAACAACTAAAGGGCCGCCTTCGTGACCGCGCAATACACCGGTTGAAAAAGACCATGCTGGTTGCAGGTTTTTAACGTTTTGAGTGTTGATTTGCGACAGTTTGCTGTAACGAGTGCCGGCGTAATCACCGCCCCATGACGCCCAGTTGGCTGGGTCTTGTGTCAATTTTTCAACGTCGCTGTTAGCAGTAGATACAGTGGGTGCAGCAAGTAAGGTAGCTACAGTCGAAGCAAGCAGCCAGTTTTTTACAGGCTTCTTCATATGTTTCCTCCTGGTAATCTGTTGATGAGACAGAGTACGATTTTATGTTGTTAAGACTAATATTAGTTTTTAAGCTCTGTTTGGATGACTGCCCTCAGGGGATGATTCGGCACATGCCGAGCGCTTGGGATAGCCACACCAGATGCGTAAATTGAAGGATTTTCCCTCAAAAGTCAACAGGAAAAAGGCCCGCCGGATGGCGGTAGCGAATAAATCCAAGTCAAATAGCGACTTAGTAAATGCCTTCCCGATAGGTGGGCTGGCATTTATTGTCATAAAATTGTTAAGAAATTTCCCTTTTTTGACGTGCAGCACATTAAATTCCGGTATTTGTCTCTTCTTCTTCCGGGAGATGATGAGCTATAGCGCTTAAAGAACCGTGATTCGCTGCCGAATTCCAAGCGGATGGCAGGCAAATCATTTTTTCAGCGCACAGGCTTCAGCGGCCCGGCGGGTGATTTCCGCCCAGTCGCCGGCATCCACCAGTTCCGCAGGCGCCATCCATGAGCCGCCTACACAGGCGACATTACTCAGCGCCAGATAATCGGGCGCGTTTTTAGGGGTAACGCCACCGGTCGGGCAGAAGGTGACCTGGGGCAGAGGAGCGCCTATTGCTTTCAGCATCGGAATTCCGCCTGCCGCTTCCGCAGGAAAGAATTTCATGGCGGTAATGCCATTGTCCAGCAGATGCATCACTTCGCCGGGGGTCACCACGCCCGGCAGTATCGGGACGTTGGAACGCAATGCGGCTGTCAGCAGGTTGTCGGTGATGCCGGGGCTGACGATGAATTCGGCGCCGGCTTCCAGCGCCTGATCCAGCGTTCTGGTATTGATAATGGTGCCGGCTCCGACAATGGCGTCGGGTACTTCGGCCTTGATGCGGCGAATTGCGTCGAGCGCCACTGCGGTGCGCAACGTGATTTCCAGTACTTTCAAACCACCCGCGACCAGGGCATGCGCCAGCGGTACCGCCAGCTCAAGCCGGTTGATGACCATCACCGGCATAACGGGCGAGGTGGTCATTACTTCATTTATTGTTATTGCCATGATTTAACTCCAGGTGTGGCTAATCTAGAAAAAACAGATTGCAGGCTCCGGTTTCAGCAGAGGATGCATGAGCCCGGAAAGCGCCGAATAATTCCCGACCCATGCCAAAATGATGGCCTTTGGCGCTGTTTTCCGCCGGTGTACGCGCATCGAAATCGGCCTGATCGACCCGGATGTTGACTTCTCCGGTTTGAGTATTAAGCACAATGATGTCGCCGTCTCTTACTTTGCAAAGCGAACCGCCGTCCAGACATTCGGGGTGCATGTGTATCGCGGACGGCACTTTGCCCGATGCGCCCGACATCCGGCCATCCGTAATCAGCGCCACTTTGAAACCTTTATCCTGCAATACCCCCAGCGGAGGCGTTAGTTTATGCAGTTCCGGCATGCCATTGGCTTTTGGGCCCTGAAAGCGGAGCACCACGATGCAGTCCTTTTCCAGCTCGCCACGTTTGAAGGCCGCCACCACGTCATCCTGATCGTCGAACACCACGGCAGGCGCAGTCACGACCTGATGCTGTTCCGCCACGGCGGAAATTTTTGAAATGCCGCGTCCCAGATTGCCATGCATGACATGCAGGCCGCCGCCTGCGGCAAACGGTTTGCCTGCCGGACTGATGACGGATTCGTCCAGCGAGGTTTCCGGGCCGGGCAGCCATTGTAAACTGCCTTCAAGCAGCGCGGGTTCATGGGAATACTGGCTCAGGCCGCGCTGATCGCCTATGGTCAGGATATCGTCATGCAACAGGCCGTTGCGCAACAGTTCGGCAATCAGCACTCCCATGCCGCCGGCGGCCTGAAAGTGGTTGATGTCCGCCGAGCCGTTGGGATAAATCTTGGTCAGCAAGGGGATGATTTTAGACAGATTGTCAAAATCGTCCCAATTGATGATGATGCCGGCGGCGCGGGCAATGGCGATCAGATGGATGGTATGATTGGTGGAGCCGCCGGTGGCCAGCAGACCAATAATTGCGTTCAGAATGGCTTTTTCGTCAATCACCTGCGCAATTGGCCGGAAGTCTTCGCCAAGCGCGGTAAATTTAAGCACCTGTCTGGCTGCGGCTTTGGTTAATTCGTCCCGTAGCGGTGTGTAGGGATTGATGAATGAGCTGCCTGGCAGATGCAGTCCCATGATTTCGACCATCATCTGGTTACTGTTGGCGGTGCCATAAAATGTACAGGTGCCGGGGCTGTGATACGATTGCGATTCGGATTCCAGCAATTCTTTGCGGCCGACTTTTCCTTCGGCGTAAAGCTGACGGATGCGGACTTTTTCCTTGTTGGGCAGGCCGCTGGGCATGGGGCCTGCCGGTACGAAAACCGCAGGCAGATGGCCGAAACTCAATGCGCCTATCAGCAGTCCAGGCACGATTTTATCGCAGACGCCCAGATAAAGAGCGGCATCGAACATATTGTGGCTTAGACTGATCGCGGTGGATAAGGCGATCACATCCCGGCTGAACAGCGATAACTCCATGCCCGGCTGGCCTTGGGTCACGCCGTCGCACATGGCGGGTACGCCGCCGGCGAACTGGGCGACGCCGCCGGCTTCATGCACAGCCTGTTTGATCAGGGCCGGATAGTCCTTGTACGGCTCGTGAGCCGATAGCATGTCGTTATAGGCGGACACAATGGCGACATTGGCCTTGCGGGTATTGGCCAGATCATCTTTTTCGCCGCTGGCGCAGGCGGCGAAGCCGTGGGCCAGATTTCCGCATGCCAGCCCGGCGCGATGCGGCCCGGATTCAATAGCCGCATTCACGCGGTTCAAATAAGTGGTGCGGGTTTTCTGGCTACGCGCCACCACTTCAGCGGTGACTTTTTCTAAAATCGGATGCATAAGGCTCCTGGACTAATTGAATAACGTGAAAGGCGCGAAAGCTGCCGTTTCCGGCCTGCAAGTCAGGCGGCCGGACAGTCCGGTGAGCGTCGTCAGCAAGCCGGGTCGAAGGGTTGGAGCCCGATCAAGGTGCCCAATACAGTTCTACCGGCACTTTTTCCTGATGCAGCAAAGCCCGGATCGGCATCTCTTCCACCGAGCCCGGTTTCATGGCCTGATCGAAGACGGCCAGTTTATCTTCACCGGTTATTAGGATAATCAGCCGTTCGCATTTCAGCAAGCCGGCTAATGTCAGGCTCAGCCGTTCCGTATTCGGGCCGGTGACGGGGCTGGGTTTGGCGTTGATGGCACAGGTGAGCTGGTCGCTTTCCGCTTTTAACGCCTTGCCCAAGCCATCGGCATGCGGGAACAGTGAGGCGGTATGTCCGTCAGCGCCCATGCCGACAAGAGCCACTGTAAAAGGTTGAGGCAAGGCGCGATATTGGGCTTCAGTTTCGCTTTGGCCCTTGCTGGCATGTTTGTCCGCAGTTTTCATGCCGATAAAGCTTGCGGCTTTGGCATTATTGATCAGCAGGCTGCGTTTAATCAACGCTTCATTGCTGGCGGTATGCTGCTGGTCAACCCAGCGCTCATCCACCAGGGCGACTTTGATTTTTTTCCAGGCCAGTTCGGTTCTGGATAAGGCTTCGTAGAGCGGAACCGGCGTGCCGCCACCGGATACCAATAGGGTGGCTCCCCCTTGTTTGCTAAGCGACTCGGACAGAATGTCCAGACATTCCGCCGTCAGTGCAGTAAACAGATGGGTACGATTCTCGAAGTGAAATTCTCTTACCATGACAGTATTTCTCAAATAGCAATGTCCAATTTATTCTTCCCAGGCTCGACCGTCTCTGGCTAGTAAGGCGACAGAGGCAATTGGCCCCCAGCTTCCCGCCGGATAGGGCTTGGGCTTGGTGTGATTGTTGGTCCAGGCGGTCTGAATCGAATCGATCCATATCCATGCCAGTTCAATTTCTTCACGGCTTAAAAACAGGGTGGGGTTGCCGCGCAGTGCTTCCAGTATCAGTTTTTCGTAACCGCCGAAAATGCGGTTGGCTTTGAATGTTTCCGAAAAGCTTAGGTCAAGTGAAGTCTGTTGCAGCTTGATGTTGCCGTCGATACCCGGAACCTTGTTAAGCATCACTACTTCCACGCCCTCGTTGGGCTGTAGATGGATGACCAGTTTATTAGCAGGCAGGTTGCGAAAGCTGTCCTTAAAAATATTGTGCGGCAATTGTTTGAAGTTGACGACGATTTCCGTGCGTTTATTCGGCGTGCGTTTTCCGGTACGCAGATAAAACGGTACCCCGGCCCAGCGCCAGTTGTCGACATCGACGCGAATGGCGACAAAGGTTTCCGTGGTGCTTTCGGTGTTGGCGCCCTCTTCTTCCAGATAGCCCGGTACTTGTTTGCCTTGCACAAAACCGCTGGTATATTGAGCCCGTACGGTTTTTTCTTCAATATTGCGCGAGGTAATCGGTCTCAAGGCTTTTAACACCTTGATTTTTTCGCTATGGATGCTTTCCGCCGACAGATCTGCAGGCGGCTCCATGGCCACAAAAGTCAGGATTTGCAGCAAATGATTTTGCAGCATGTCGCGCAATTGTCCGGTTTTATCGAAGTAATCCCAGCGGCCTTCGATGCCAATCTCCTCACCGACCGTGATTTGAATATGATCAATGGTATTGTGATTCCAGTTGGTGGTGAAAATGGAATTGGCGAAGCGTAACGCCAAAAGATTCAGCACCGTTTCCTTGCCCAGATAATGGTCAATCCGGTACACCTGTTTCTCGTTGAAAACTTCGCAGACCACGTCATTGATTTCCTGGGACGATTTGAGATCGTGACCAATGGGTTTTTCCATGACGATTCGGGTCTCGGCGTTCAGTACGCCGCTAGCCTGCAGGCCATGACAGATATTCTTGAACAGCACCGGCGAGACAGCCAGATAATTGACCATGACCCGCTTGCCGGGATCAACCACGGCATTGAGCTGCTTATATTGCTCGCTCTGGGTAAGATCCATTTTCAGATAGGACAAGCGTTTGGAAAACTGTAGCCAAATCTGCTCGTCGATGCTGTGGTTCAGGAATGATTGCAGGCTTTTATAGGCAGTTTCAACAAACCCTTCGCTGGTTTCATCCAGCCGATCCACGCCTATGATGCGGGTATCCGCTTCAAGCAGATTGTGTTTTTCCAGGCGATATAGGGAAATCAGCAGCTTACGTTTCGATAAGTCGCCCAGTGCGCCATAGATGACTAAATCGCAGGGTTTGTATGTTTGGTTTTTCATTATGATAACTAAAATTTAAAGTTGCTAATCGGCGATGATGGTATGGCGCTATCGGCGAATAGTGGGTAACGATGGCATTATAATGTTCATAATGGGCTATGAACAAGCGCAGAAACCTATCAGCGTTTAATTCGGGACGGTTTTCGGCCATTTTCAAATTTTTGAAATTCGCGGCGCAGGGTTGCGGCCTATAACATTTTCTTCAGGCGGTATAGCAAATCCAGAGCCTGACGAGGGCTAAGACTGTCAGGCTCAAGCTCTTCAAGCAGACAGACGGCTGGATGGCGCTCTATGGCGGTAAACAGATCCAGTTGTCTGACCTCGCTATGGGTTTGCAGTTCCAGATAGGCAGTGTTTTCCAGTTGTTGCAGTTTGTTTCTGGCGTTGCCGATCACGGTTTGCGGCACGCCGGCCAGCGCCGCGACCTGCAAGCCATAACTCTGGCTGGCGGGGCCATCTTTGACGGCATGCAGGAAGACTATGTTGTCGCCGTGTTCCATGGCGTCCAGGTGAACATTGTATATCCCGGGTTGCTCTTCCGCCAGCGCTGTCAGTTCAAAATAATGGGTGGCGAACAAGGTAAGCGCCCGGGTGTGGCTGGCCAGATAATCCGCGCAGGCCCAAGCCAGTGACAGACCGTCGAAAGTGCTGGTGCCGCGACCGATTTCATCCATCAGTATCAGGCTATTGCCGGTTGCATTATGCAGAATGTTGGCAGTTTCGGACATTTCCACCATAAAAGTCGAACGGCCGCTGGATAGATCGTCGGAAGCGCCGATGCGGGTAAAGATTTTATCAATTGGTCCGCAACGCATGGTGGTGGCCGGGACATAACAACCGATATGCGCCATGAGTACGATCAGCGCCGCCTGACGCATATAAGTCGATTTGCCGCCCATGTTCGGGCCGGTTATGACCAGCATGCGCCGCTCGGCGGAAAAATGCAGGTCGTTGGCGACGAAAGGCAGGCTGGACAGTTGCTCCACTACCGGATGCCGGCCGGCGATGATACTGACGCCGGACTGTTGATCAAGAACCGGCTGTGACAGGTTCAGGCTGTCTGCGCGTTCGGCAAAATTGACCAGTACATCCAGCTCGGCCAGCGTGGCGGCGCATTGCTGCAATTCGCTCAGGGATGCGGTCAGCGTATTCAGTAATTCATCGTACAGCGCTTTTTCGAAGGCCAGTGACTTTTCCCGGGCGCTCAATACCTTGTCTTCAAAACTTTTTAGTTCCGGAGTAATGTAGCGTTCAGCGCCTTTCAGGGTCTGTTTGCGGGTGTAATGCGCCGGCGCCTTGTCGGCCTGGGCATTGGATATTTCAATGTAATAGCCGTGTACCCGGTTGTAATTGACCTTGAGGTTGGCGATGCCGGAAGCCAGCCGCTCCCGTTGCTCCATGTCGATTAAAAACTGGTCTGCGTTCTGGCTGAGATTGCGCAATTCGTCCAGTTCCGGATGATAACCGGGCGCCAATACGCCGCCGTCGCGGATCAGCGCCGGCGGATTGTCGATGATTGCCCGTTGCAGCAGGGCCAGAATATCCGGCTGCTCGCGCAGATTCAGCCGTAATTTTTCAAGATGCGGATTGCCGCTATTGAGCAGTTTTGTTTGTAATTGCGGCAAAACAGCCAATGTAGATCTGAGTACCAGCAAGTCGCGGGGGCGGGCGGATTTTAGGGCGATACGCGAACTGATGCGTTCAATGTCGCCGACTTGCTGCAGACTGTCGCGTATATCCGCATAGTGCCGTTCTTCCAGTAAGCTGGCGATACAGGCATAGCGGGCATTGATTGTTTTCTGGTTGCGTAAGGGCTGGTGCAGCCAGCGCCGCAGGCAGCGGCTGCCCATGGCGGTGGCGGTTTTATCCAGCACACCCAGCAGGGTGAATTGCATCTGGCCGCTGGGGTGGCTATCCAGTTCCAGATTACGGCGGCTGGCGGCGTCCAGACTGATATTGTCATCGCTGTTCTCGACGCTGACGCCTTGCAGGTGAGGCAGGGCGCCTTGCTGAGTATCGCGCAGATATTGCAGTAGGCAGCCGGCGGCGCAAATCGCAGCCGGCAAATGTTCGCAGCCATAACCTTTCAGGTCGTGGCAGTTGAACTGTTTCAGAATCAGCAGCCGGCAACTGTCCAGATCGAAATGCCAGGGTGGGCGCTTGCAAAGGCCGCGCCGCTCTTTTAGGGCGGCCGGAAGCGGAAAGTTTTCGCTATGGAGCAATTCGGCGGGGTTAAGGCGTTCAATGTCGCTGAGTAGCTGAATTTCGCTGTCAAACTGTTGCAGCACAAATTTGCCGCTGCCCATGTCCAGATGGCCGAGACCGTAAAATTTGTCAAACACCGCCACGGCCGCCAGCAGATTATCCCGGCGATCTTCCAGTAGCGCCTCATCGGTCACTGTGCCGGGGGTGACGATGCGCAGCACCTTTCTTTCCACCGGGCCTTTGGTTGTCGCGGGGTCGCCGATTTGCTCGCAAATCGCAATCGATTCGCCCTGCTTTAATAGCCGGGCAATATAGTTTTCTGCAGCATGATATGGGATGCCCGCCATCGGAATCGGCGAGCCGGCGGATTGGCCACGCGCGGTCAGGGTAATATCCAGCAGTTGCGCAGCTTTTTTCGCATCGTCGAAAAACAGTTCGTAGAAATCACCCATCCGGTAAAATAGCAGGGTGTCGGGGTGCTGGGATTTGATGTGCAGATACTGCTGCATCATCGGCGTGTGTTGTGGCGATCCTGCTTTTCGTTGGTCTTGATTTGATTCGGTTTTCATTTTAATTTATTGATAATACATAATATTATCCAATTTTATTTGGTTTTGCAGGCCATATGGCGGCTTATCAAGCTTTACATGTTAGTGTAGCATTCATGGGTTGTTTCAATAAACTTGTTCCGTAAAATGCATTTCCACTCAGGTTCGGCAAAGGCCTTTATAATCCGGGCTGCATAGATCCATCGTAAGCGTTCAGTTCCCCCTTTAGCAGGCTGTTGAAAAACACATCTTAGCCGTTAGCTTGCTACCACATACAGTGCCGTAAATATAAACACAGTAATATATTTAGTGGCAACTCTGTTGGATTTTGAGAAAATCAACAGCCTGTTAAAAGGGGGATGGCGAGAGATTTATTTAAACAAATCTCCTTTTCCAAAAAGGGGGATTGAACGCTTACAACAGAATAGTGCGGCAAGTATCGAATAATACTTTTCGTAATACGATACTTGTTTAAAGTTGGGATAAATTTTTGGCGACTTAATAAGATTGTAGAGGGTTCTGACTATAAGAACAGGTTTCATGGCTGTCTCGTAATGTTTAAAAAAGAAGTTTTTTACTTACAACCGACGCGGCGAAAAACCGTTCTTCGATAATCTCGACAAGATCGTGTGGCTATCTGATTTAACAGGGCCAGGTTTCGCTTGGGAGTCGAACGTCAAAGACCGGCTTTTCCCGGCTTGAAAGAATTGCACAGAGTCTTTCTTGCTGATTCCCAAAAATCGAGTATCCACGAAATGTTTTCATATTATTATGAAAAGCTTTTGCTTCAATCGCCTATCAGCTTTTGTGCTTTGCTTGCATGGCTATCTTGATAGCCGCCTACTCTGGGAGTGAACGGATTTTTTGGGGTGGCTGGCGCAGATCATTTTCGAGGGCTGCCGGTTCTCAGCAAATAAAGCCACTGCAATACAGTGATTCGGGTAAAATTCCGCCTTCAACCTCTGGTTGGCTCCGGTTTTTTCTCCCTGTCGTAATTTATTTCATATGAGCATTTTCGCCCGCTTCATTTTTATCCTCGCCTGTCTGTTCTTTACCACTGTAGCATTTGCAGGAACCGCGGGTTCCAGCTTTCTGATCCTGAATTACCATGACATTCTGGAAGAAGAAGAACGCGTACCGCCGTTTGACAGAATTGCCGTCAATAAACAGCATCTCAATGAGCATTTCGCCTGGTTGAAAAAGAACGATTACCATGTCATCAGCATACAGGATCTGCTTGATGCGATGAAAGGCGAGAAAGTCCTGCCGGCCAGGGCCGTCATGCTGACCTTCGATGATGGCTATCTCAGTTTTTATACCCGGGCCATGCCTTTGCTGAAGAAATACCGCTATCCGGCAACCCTGGCGGTTGTGGGTAGCTGGCTGGAGCAGCAAAATGTTCCCGGCGTCAAACCGCTTATGACGGTTGAGCAGATTCGCGAGGTCATGGCCAGCGGCCTGGTTGAAGTCGCCAGTCATACTTATGATATGCATGGCAGCATTCCCGCCAATCCGCAAGGCAGCCAGGAGAGCGCAGTCACCTCACGGCTTTACAGTGCGGAATATGACGAATACGAAAGCGATGAAAATTATCGTAAACGGATCTTTCAGGAAGTTGGAAAAAGTTCGGAACAGTTGTTTCAGTTGATTGGCAAACGGCCAAGAGTCTTGGTCTGGCCTTATGGCGAATTTAACGCCATCGCGCTCGAGGCGGCAAAGCTGGCCGGCATGAACCTGACGATGGGTCTGAGCGATGGCGTGAATACCTTGGCGGATGTAGGGGGCATGAAGCGCATGATGATCACTGACGATCCTGGTGTTGAGCAGTTTGCCAACGTCATTAAAAAACAACGTAGCGGGCAGGAACTGCGGGTTGCGCATGTCGATATGGATTACATCTTCGATGAAAGCGAAGAACAGACTGCCCGCAATCTGGCCGCCCTGGTGGAGCGCATCAAGGCCAGCGGCGCCAATACCGTCTTTTTACAGGCGTTTTCCGACCCGGACGGCGACGGCAATGCCGACCAGTTGTACTTCCCCAACAGACACTTGCCGGTCAGGCGCGACATGTTCAATTATGTGGCCGTGCAACTGCGTAGCCGCGCGCGAGTAAAGGTCTATGCATGGATGCCCATGATGGCGTACAAGGCCGATGTACCGCTAAAATGGTATGTAAAGGAATGGCGTGACGGAGAACCGCAGTTGTCCAGGCATATCTATACTCGTCTGTCTCCCTTCAATCCGGAAGCGAGACAATATATAGGCGAAATTTATGAAGATCTGGGCAAGTACTGCGTTTTTGACGGGATATTGTTTCATGACGATGGCATTCTTTCCGATTATGAAGATGTTTCGAATTTAGCCATGGAATATACTCATAATGTTTGGGGGTTGCCGCTTGATTTCGAAAAAATTCACGGTAGCAGCCAATTGCGTTTGCGCTGGGCGCAACATAAAACCGAGCTGATGGGCGAATTTACCAATTATCTGGCCGACAGGGTCAGATACTATCGGCCCTATATCAAAACGGCCCGAAATCTTTACGCTTTGCCGGTGTTAAACCCCTATAGCGAAGAATGGTTCGCCCAATCCTTGCCTGCCTTTCTCAAGTATTATGATTATGTGGCGATAGAGGCCATGCCCTTCATGGAACAGGCGGAGAATCCCGATGCGTGGTTGACGGAATTAGTGAAAAAGACTGCAAAATATCCAGAAGGACTGAAAAAAACGCTGTTTGAATTGCAGGCCGTCGATTGGGCGGAACATAGAGATATCCCCATGCAGGTTTTTATCGAGCAATTTAATTTATTGAAAAAATTGGGTGCGCTGCACATAGGATATTATCCCGACAACCTTTATCACGACCAGCCAAGACTGGAAGATTTGAAAAAAATCTTCCCGGTAAGCAAACAAGACTAGGCCGCCAATGGATCAGCTTATTGCCCAGCCCTGGGTTCAACAATTAATCGACTGGCGATTCATGCTCCAGGAGCGGCTGGAAGAACTGCCGTGGGAACAGATCGACGAATTACTGTCAAGGTTCATTTTTTATTACCCCTTGCTGATGGCTTATGTGTGGATGCTGGGAGGCGTCATTTATTATTTGTGCTGGGAGCGAAATCGTGGCAATGTCCTTTCCGACCTGCCGGTTTTAGCGGAATATCCGCCGGTATCGATTCTTATCCCATGCTATAACGAAGGGGAAAATATCAGGGAAACCATAGAATATTTATTGCAGCAGCAGTATCCCGATTACGAAATCATTGCCATCAACGATGGCAGCAAAGACAATACTCTGGAGATTTTGCTGGAGCTGGCCGATCGGCATCCGCGGGTCAGGGTACTGAATTTGGCCAGTAATCAGGGCAAGGCGGTCGGGTTGCGGACTGCGGCGCTGATTGCAAACAGCGAAATCCTGATTGGTATTGACGGCGACGCACTGCTTGCGCCCAATGCAACCGCCTGGATGGTTCGGCATTTTCTTGAAAACCCGCGTATCGGAGCCGTTACCGGAAACCCGCGGATACGGAATCGATCCACTTTGCTGGGTAAAATTCAGGTCGGCGAGTTTTCGGCCATAGTCGGCATGATCAAACGGGCTCAGCGCGCCTATGGGCGGGTGTTTACCATTTCCGGGGTGATAGCCGCTTTTCGCAAAACCGCATTGCACGATGTCGGTTACTGGAGTCCCGACATGGTTACTGAAGATATCGATATAAGCTGGAAATTGCAACTGGCCGGCTGGACTATCCGCTTTGAACCCAATGCGCTGTGCTGGGTGCTGATGCCGGAAACTCTGAACGGCTTGTGGAAACAGCGTAGCCGTTGGGCGCAAGGCGGGGTGGAAGTGCTGCTGCGCTATTTTCGTGCCCTATGGTGTTGGCGGTCACGCGGCATGTGGCCGCTTTATCTGGAATGTTGCATCAGTTTGTGTTGGGCGTTTCTGGTGGTGTTTTTCTTGTTGATGACGCCCGTGCAGTGGCTGGTGATCGACCAGCCCCAGGAGGCGCTGGACGATTTGTCGCCGCGCTGGACCAGCATGCTGCTATGTATCACCTGTCTGATTCAGTTTGCAGTCAGTCTGGGGATCGATTCGCGCTACGAGCGGCGCAGTGGCGGTTCGGCCCGGCATTACTACTGGATGATCTGGTATCCGATAGTCTACTGGATGATCAATGTCGGCACGACAGTCAATGGCTGCATCAAGGCCTTGCGCAAAAAACGCGGGCAGCGGGCGCTGTGGGTTACCCTGGATAGAGGTTTGCGGCAAAAGTGAAAGACATCATTATTAATCAGCCGCATCTGCAAAGCGTTCAACAAAAGTGTGGATCAGTTTTTTTATCTGCGATCAGTTGGCTGTTATGGTTATACTTTTTATTGCCCTTGTTTACGCTTGGCGGCTGGTTGCTGGGGGTGAAAAATCTGTCCGACGAAATACGCTGGTTTGGCGGCTATAAGACACTGCTGGAACTGCTGTGGCTATACGGCGAAATCATTGCGCTGATTGCGGCGTTGTGGACGCTCTGGACTTTGTGTCTGTTCCTGTTGCATACCGGCGCCGAACCGGCATCCAATGCGCCGGTCGACGACCGGCAATTATGCGCCGCATTCAGGGTTGAAAGCGCCTCTTTGTCAAATGCCAGAGCCAGTCGGAAAATAACGGTGCACTTCGATGATCATGCAATAATCACCGCCATGGATTACGATGGCGAAGAATAGGCGCAACGGACTATATTTTGCAGGCATTGGTGTTACACTGCCAGGATAATTCACGGAAATATTTATGCAACTCGCAATTACCGTTTTAGGCAACAAATCCAGCGATTTTTTAGTTGAAACCTTGTCCGCCGTCAGCGCCTGCCAGTGCAGGGTGCTGGAACTGCGTACCGCCAGTCTGCAGCATATCACCTCGCTGTTTATGGTGATGGATGGAAACTGGAATCATATCGCCAAGCTGGAAGGCATGCTGGATACGCTGGCGAAGCGGCTGCTGATGCAGATCAGTTTTCTAAGGCCGGAGACCGGCGCCGCGACCCAGGAAGGGGTGCCGTATATGCTGGAAACCATATCCATGGACAAGAAGGATCTGCTGTTTGCCGTCACCTCGTTTTTGCTTGAACGCGGCATTCTGATCGAAGAAATAACGGCCAGCCGGCATCAGGCGGCCTTTTTTAACAATACAGTGTTTTCCAGTAAATTCATCCTCCTGGTGCCTGATGATGTCAGAGTTCTTTCCATGCGAGAGGAGTTTCTGGATTTTTGCGACAATCTGAATATCGACGCGATACTGGAACCTATCAAACGCTAAATGCCATGAGTGAATTAATTATCGGCCAACCCATACCGGATTTTCTGATTCCGGCTACCGGCAATAAACAGATCGGGCTTGCCGATTACCGAGGCAAAAAACTGATTCTGTATTTTTATCCCAAGGACAATACCCCCGGTTGCACCCAGGAAGGGCTTGCCTTCCGAGACAATCTTGCCCTGTTTGAAAGTTTGAACACGGTCGTGCTGGGCGTGTCCAGGGATAGTGTCAAATCGCACGAAACATTCAAAGCCAAACAAGCTTTCCCTTTCGATTTGCTGTCCGATCAGGATGAGATGCTTTGCCAGCTTTTCGACGTCATTAAAATGAAAAATATGTACGGCAAGCAGGTACGCGGCATCGAACGGAGTACTTTTCTGGTGGATGAACAGGGGGTTCTGCTTAAAGAATGGCGAAAAGTACAAGTAAAAACCCATGTGGCGGAAGTGCTGGCATTTCTGCAAGCCGACTGAAGTTGTCGAGTTCTGCCGGGTTTGCTATTGCTTCAAGCGCATTTTTTGACTATGCTCAAAACATTCCGCATGATAATAGCCTGTTGATTCGGCAGGTTCATCATGCTCAGGGCGGTTCATGGCGCCGGGCGCGCCGCGATATTTACACAAAATTTACAAGATTGTTAAATCCCGGGGTTTTGGTGATAATGCGGTGTTTTTTATTTTACGGTCAATTGATATGAACGAACTGCTGTCTTCAGGAATGGAGCTGATGCTGATCGGCATGGGCATAGTCTTCGGATTTTTGGCGTTGCTGGTGCTATCGATTGGCTGCATGTCGTCGCTGGTACAACGTTTTTTTCCCGAGATATCCGGCAGTCATCTTGCCGCCGGTCAGCATGATGATCCGGGGATAGTCGCGGCAATCACGGCAGCCGTACAACAATACCGGAAAAAACATCAGAAAAATTAATAGCGTTCATTTTTAAGACAGTTTATACCTACAAGGTAAATCAATCCGACCCAAAAGCGTCATAAGGAGAATCAGGAGTGGCAAAGGTAAAAAAACCTTTAGGAATTACAGAAGTCGTATTGCGGGATGCACATCAGTCTATTTTGGCAACCCGGTTACGTATCGAGGATATGCTGCCGATTTGCGAACAGCTCGATCAAATCGGCTACTGGTCCATTGAATCCTGGGGTGGCGCTACATTCGACGCCTGTGTTCGCTATCTGGGCGAAGATCCGTGGGAACGCTTGCGATTACTCAAAAAAGCCATGCCCAACACGCCGCAGCAAATGTTGTTTCGTGGGCAGAATATTCTGGGTTACCGCCACTATGCGGATGATGTGGTCGATAAATTCGTTGAGCGCTGTGTAGTCAACGGCATAGACGTGTTCCGTATTTTCGATGCCATGAATGACATGCGCAACATTGAGCGGGCGATCAGGGCTGTATTGCAGACCGATGCCCATGCGCAAGGCACCATTTCCTACACAACCAGTCCGGTGCATACCATAGCCAAATGGGTGGAACTGGGGCGCGTCATTGAAGACATGGGCGCGCATTCGATCTGTATCAAGGATATGGCCGGTTTGCTGACACCTTATGATGCCTACGAACTGGTCGGCAAGCTGAAAAAAGCCGTGTCCATACCTATCCACATGCAATGTCACGCTACCACCGGCCTCAGCGTCGGCACCTATATCAAGGCCGTGGAAGCGGGTCTGGATAACGCCGATACGGCAATTTCCTCCATGAGCATGACCTACGGACATAGTCCGACCGAAACCATGGTCGCCAGCTTTCAGGGGCAGCCTTACGATACCGGGCTCGATTTGCTGAAACTGGAAAAAATAGCGGCTTATTTCCGTGAAGTCCGGAAAAAATATGCCCAGTTTGAGGGTAGCCTGAAAGGTGTCGATGGACGGATTTTGGTGTCACAAGTACCGGGCGGCATGCTGACCAATATGGAAAGCCAGTTAAGAGAGCAGGGGGCGGCCGATAAATTCGACGAAGTACTGCATGAAATTCCTGCGGTGCGTAAAGACCTGGGTTATATTCCGCTGGTGACGCCCACCTCACAAATAGTCGGCACCCAGGCCGTCCTGAATGTCCTGTCCGGCGAACGTTATAAAACCATCAGCAAGGAAACGGCCGGGGTTTTAAAGGGCGAATACGGCGCTACGCCGGCGCAGGTCAATAAGGAACTGCAATTACGGGTTCTGGAAGGCGCTCAGCCCATTACCTGCCGTCCGGCTGATTTATTGGCGCCGGAAATGGAGAAAATCGTCGCCGAGGTCAAGCGCAAAGCCGCTGCCGAAGGTGTCACTCTGTCCGAATATGTCGAAGAAGATGCGCTGATAGACGGCATGTTTGCGCAGGTTGGCTGGAAGTTTTTACAGAACCGCGGTAATCCCGCGGCCTTTGAACCGGCTCCAAAGCCGGAAGTGGTTGCCCCAAAATCCGAAGCAGCGCAGGGAACCACAGGTCAGACTGCAACTGCTTCAGGGCCTACGGAACATTACACAGTCAATGTGGACGGCAAAAACTATACAGTTGCTGTCGGGCCCGCCGGAACCAACTTCTCGATTCAGGCGGCAACGTCCGCCACGCCGACCGGGCCGGATCTGATCGTCACCCCGCCTATCGTTAGCGGCAGTGGCGTGGTCATATCGCCCCTGGCCGGCGTCATTCTAAAAGTCAATGTCAATGTCGGCGCGCATATTGCCGAAGGCGATGTGGTGTTTGTCATGGAAGCCATGAAAATGGAAACTGAGATTCGCGCCAAAGTGGCGGGTATCGTCAGTGCGGTCAACGTCAGACAGGGCGATTCCGTCTCGGTTGGCGATGTGCTCGTGGTACTATGAGCATGGATGTGACTGGTCTAAGCAATTGCAGCTCTGAAAAATTGTGCGTAGCGCATATCGGAAACCGGACTTTTGTATTCCCACTGGATGCAGAGGGCCGGGCTGAGGCAAATTGTAAAACCAGCATTGATATGCAAAAACTATAAAAATACGCCATGGAAAATCTAAAACTTTTATGGGAAAGTACCGGTCTGTATAACTTTACCGGCCCGCAGGCAATCATGATGGCTGTCGGTTTCCTGCTGCTCTATCTCGCGATTAAAAAAGGCTTCGAGCCCTTGCTGTTACTGCCTATCGGTTTCGGCGCCATTCTTAGTAATATTCCGGTCGCAGGCATGATAGATGAAGGCGGCATCCTCTATTATTTGTACGCCGGTATTAAGACCGGTCTGTTTCCCTTGCTGATCTTTATGGGGGTCGGGGCCATGACCGACTTTGGGCCCATGCTGGCCAATCCCAAGACTCTGTTACTGGGCGCGGCCGCGCAGTTCGGTATTTTCGGCACCCTGTTCGGGGCTTTGGCGCTAAATGCTGTGCCCGGCATGGCTTTTGACCTGAAACAGGCAGCGGCGATCGCCATCATTGGCGGAGCGGATGGCCCGACAGCCATCTATGTTGCCTCCAAGCTTGCGCCGGATTTGCTGGGGGCGATAGCGGTTGCCGCCTATTCCTATATGGCTCTGGTGCCGCTGATCCAACCGCCTATCATGCGGGCTTTGACCACGGAACAGGAGCGCGGCATCGAGATGCAGCAATTAAGGTTGGTGAGCAAAAACGAAAAAATTATTTTTCCTTTGATGCTGGTGGTGTTAACCGCAGCGCTTCTGCCTTCGGCGGCGCCGCTGATAGGCATGTTTTGCCTGGGTAATCTGATGAACGCCACCGGCGTGGTTGAGCGGCTCAGTAAAACCGCGCAGAATGAACTCATCAATATTGTTACCATTTTTCTGGGGCTGGCGGTCGGCTCCAAATTGAGCGCGGAAGCATTCCTGAAAATGGAAACCCTGGGCATTCTGGGTCTGGGGGCAATAGCCTTTTCCATCGGTACCGCCAGCGGTGTGATCATGGCCAAGATCATGAACCGCTTCAGCGCCACCCCCATCAATCCCCTGATAGGTGCCGCCGGGGTATCGGCCGTGCCAATGGCGGCAAGGGTCGCCAACAAGGTCGGCCTGGAAAGCAATCCGCACAATTTTCTGCTGATGCATGCCATGGGGCCGAATGTGGCCGGGGTTATTGGCTCGGCCGTAGCGGCCGGTGTCTTATTGAGTCTGATCCGGTAATTTGGTGGTTGAGGCTGGATGCCCTGGCGGATCAGGCATGGTGGTCAGGGTTGACCAGAAACCGGAATAGCCAAGTTTTTTGGCGGACATACCTTCCTTCCCACTGCGGCAATCCATATCATATTAAACTTTGAAATACTTGAGTTTAGCGCTTCGGCAAGCCTGGACAAACTGATGGCTTATTGATTTGTAATAATTACAGCGAGTACTGATTTCGCTGAAGTGCTGTTTTTTACAGTCCCGCGTTTTTCCATTAAATTCTTAAAACTGCTTGGTCTGTCATTATCGATTACAGCCGGTCATGAAACCGTGCGATAATTGAAAACGTCAGACCTGTTCCTGCCCTGATGACATAAAATTCCGAACTGCCAGTTGCAAGTACTTTTAATATTTGGATAAATTATGCGTATTCTATTGATTGCCATCTTCAGTATTACTCTCTCTGTTGCAGCGCAATTTCTATTCAAAACCGGAATGTCCAGTCTGGAAATCAAGCAGGCATTGACACAGCCGTTAAATGCCCGCTTAGCATGGGTGGTATTGACAAACAGATTTATAATCGGCGGGTTTTCTTTTTATGCAATAGGCTCAATAGTCTGGCTGGCGGTATTGTCGTCCTGGGATGTCAGCAAGGCCTATCCTCTGGTAGGGTTGGGATTTGCGCTGACGGCTATGGTTGGGTTTGCTCTGGGTGAAAATATTACCATGCACCGCATATTAGGCATTCTGATAATTTGCGAGGGCGTTTGGCTGGTGGCTAACACCTGAAGACTGCAACAAGCGACTGTTCGGCGCCAAGGTTCTTCGGTTCTGGCAGGTATACCCCGTCAATCGCCATCAAAATTTTCCAGAGTGGGCTAACTGTGAATAATTTTAAGACCGTCTCTCAATTCCGGCTGGATTTTATGCTTGCCTTGTTGTTCGGTCTGGCTGGTTTCGGGCTGTATGCCTATTTTGCCTTGCAACTTGCCGAGACTGTTTATGACGATTACTTAAATCTGGCATTTGATTTCGATCCGGCCTATTTTCTGCGGTTTTTAACGGATAAACAGGCCGCAGACGGGATGGGTATAAACTATAAACATCCTTTCTGGCCTGTTTTTCGGCAGTTTGCGGCGCTGTTTCAGGCCATGGGCTATGATCCCAAGTCGGCCTCCGGGCTGGTTATGGCCTTGTTTGGCGGGATGACTGTGACGCTGTCTTATGTTTTCGCCCGGCTTTTTGGGGCCGGCCGGCCGGAGTCCAGTGCGGCGACACTGTTTTTCGCAGCCGGCAGCACCGGTATTTTTACATCTGTTATTGTGGAAAGCTATGGGTGGGTCAATTTTTCACTGGCATTACTCTGGTGTGTTTATTTAATCAACTTCCGCAAATTTTCATTCGGCGTCTGGCCAAGGCTGCTGGCGGCAACACTGGTTTTTGGCGTCACCATTACCAATATCATGCAGGCAGTCGTGGCCGAGTTTTTTCTAAAGTGCAGAACGGTCAATGCAGGCAGGGCTTTTATTCGGGCTATTTTGTTTTCACTGGCTGTAGGGCTGCTTGCTGTTTTTGTTGTCGCCTTGTTCCAGCCGCACGATTTGTGGCTTGCGTTGTCGGATCCGCTTAAAACATTGCGCACCATCTACTGGCTCAAGACCAAGGGCGAAACTGTCGGTTTTATTCAGTTGTTGAAGACATTTTTTATCTATTCGGTTTATGCCCCGGAGTTCGATTCTGTGAGGCTATCGCCAACCGTGGACATGCTGGACTTTAGAGCATTCAGATTTTCGTTTCCGGTGTTATGCGCGGTATGGGTCTGGTGCGGATTCTGGCTGGCCAATCTGATTTTTGGAATTAGAACAAAAGATGGCTCGAAATTGATTTTATCGCTGTTGGCGACCATTATTTTGAATCTTGTTTTTCACTTGGGATATCAGTTTCGCGGCAGCATTTATATTTATGCCGCTCACCTGTATTTTCCAATTTTTGCGGTAAGTCTGGCTGCGGCCCCCTGGGTGCGAACCAGGGGCCTGGGCTGGCGGTCGGGCTATACCGCCTTATTTCTGATTTTAGCCCTGTTTGCCCTGCAAAATAATCTGCTTCGTAGCCGCCAGTTCATAGACTATTTTAAAACCATAGCCATTCCGGCTGACGGCGACCCGGCAATCAGCGTGTCCAAACAGACGGACATGCGTTAACGCCGTCCGGGCGCCGTCGCCGGCCTTCAAAACAGACCGCTGATCACCCCGTCATCACTGATGTCGATGCGCTCGGCGGCCGGCGTTTTCGGCAGTCCGGGCATGGTCATCATGTCGCCGGCTATGGCGACAATAAAGCCGGCGCCGTTTGCCAGACGGACTTCACTGATTTCCACATTATGGCCTGCTGGCGCGCCCTTGCTATTGGGGTTGGTGGTAAACGACATCTGGGTTTTGGCGATACAGACCGGAAAATGGCCATAATTGCCCTGCAAGGCTTTAATTTCGGCCGCAACCTTGGGACTGGCGCTGACGCTGGCCGCGCCATACAGTTTGGTGGCGATGGCCTCTATTTTATCCCACAGCGGCAGTTCGGCATCATAAACATAATTAAATCCAGGCTCCCGGTTGTCCACGATGTTCAGAATTTCCCGCGCCAGTTGTTCTGCGCCGGCGCCGCCTTGCGCCCAGTGCCTGGATACCACGCATTTCGCGCCCAGCGCTACGCATTTTTCCTGCAACAGGGCAATTTCGGCATCGCTATCGAAGCTGAAGTGGTTGATACAGACCACGCAGGGCAGGCCGTAATGATTTTTAATGTTGCCGAGATGGCGCTCCAGATTGGCAAAACCGCTATCCAATGCCGCCAGATTTTCCTGGTTCAGGCTTTCCCTGGCGACCCCGCCATGAAATTTTAAGGCGCGGACGGTGGCGACCAGAACCACCGCAGACGGCTTCAGGCCGGACATCCGGCATTTGATGTCCAGAAATTTTTCGGCGCCCAGATCGGCTCCGAAACCCGCTTCGGTCACGGCGTAATCGGCCAGTTTCAGCGCGGTTTTGGTAGCGGTAACCGTGTTGCAGCCGTGGGCGATGTTGGCAAACGGCCCGCCGTGGATGATGGCCAGATTGTTTTCCAGGGTTTGCACCAGATTGGGTTTGATGGCGTCTTTCAGTAGCGCCGCCATCGCGCCATGCGCCTTCAGGTCGCTGGCGTACACCGGGGTAACCTTGTCGGATTTATAACCGATCACGATACGGCCCAGCCGCGCCTTCAGATCGGCGCGGCTGGTGGCCAGGCATAAAATGGCCATCACTTCGGAGGCCACCACAATGTCGAAGCCGTCCTCACGCAGATAACCGTTGGCTGGCCCGCCCTGACCGATGGTGATTTTGCGCAAAGCCCGGTCATTCATGTCCATCACCCGTTTCCACTGAATGCGGCGCGGATCGATGTCCAGCGCGTTGCCATGATTGATATGGTTGTCAATCAGGGCCGACAGCAGGTTGTGGGCCACGCCTATGGCATGGAAGTCGCCGGTAAAATGCAGATTGATATCTTCCATGGGCACAACCTGTGAATAGCCGCCGCCCGCCGCCCCGCCTTTTACGCCAAAGCAGGGCCCCAATGACGGCTCACGCAAACAGATGATGGTTTTTTTACCCAGCCGGTTCAGGGCGTCGCCCAGGCCGACGGTGGTCGTGGTTTTACCTTCCCCGGCCGGCGTAGGGCTGATGGCTGTCACCAGAATCAGTTTGCCGTCCGGTTTATCCGCCAGGGAGCTGACATAATCCAGCGACAACTTGGCTTTGTAATGGCCGTAAGGATCCAGGTGTTCCGGGGCAATGTCATATTTTTCGCCCGCCAGTTCAATGATTGGGCGCATTTTGGCTTGTTGGGCAATTTCTATGTCTGACATTTTTTACTCCGGATACCTTAATAATTTTATTTTGGAAAAACAGTTGGCGACCGGCTTTTGATTCGCTGCGGTCATTAAATTCGTTCCGGTCGCCGATTTGGGCGTTATTTTAGCTTAATTTGCCAAATTGGAAGCTTTTGCCGCGCTCAGATGCCGGCTCCGCCTTCAAACACTTCGTTCCGCACCTGCGCCTGACTAATATGGCTGCCGGCCGGGACGCTGTATGTCAGCCAGACATTGCCGCCTATGGTGGAGCCTCGGCCTATGGTGATGCGGCCCAGTATGGTCGCCCCGGCGTAAATGACCACATCGTCCTCCACTATCGGATGGCGGGCGTTGCCTTTGACCAGGATGCCGTTCTCATCCTTGGCAAAACGTTTTGCGCCCAGGGTGACGGCCTGATAAAGCCGAACCCGGCTACCGATGATGGCTGTTTCGCCAATTACAACCCCGGTGCCGTGATCGATAAAAAAGCTTTCGCCAATCTGAGCGCCGGGGTGTATGTCTATGCCGGTAATGGAATGAGCGGTTTCGCTAATGACGCGGGCAACCAGATGCGCGCCCAGCAAATACAGTTGATGGGCTAGGCGATGATGCAGCATGGCCGTGATGCCGGGGTAGCAGGCCAGCACTTCTTCCGGGCTGGACGCTGCCGGGTCGCCTTCATAAGCAGCCTGAACATCGCTGTCTATCAGGGTTCTGATGCCAGGCAAGCTGGCTGCGAAGGCACGGGTGATTTCATCCGCCCGGTTTTGGGTATCCCCGGTTTTTCCGGCCTGTCCGGCTAGAAATTGCAGTTCCAGCGCAATTTGCCGGTTCAACTGGCGTAGCAGGCTATCCAGCGTGTGGCCGACAAAAAAATCGATGCCTTCGTCGTTAAGGTCGGGCTGCCCCAAACTGGGAAACAGCACAGCGCCCAGATCATCGACGATATGCCGCAGGATTTTGCCGGAAGGCAGTTTTGGCGGATGATCGGGACGCGGGCGGTTTTCAGACGATTGCAGGCGCAAATTCCGCAGTTCGGCGACCAGCGCGTCTATGCCCCAATGGCTGTTGTTTTTCGTCAAACTCATGCTGTCATACCCTGAATATCGAACCAGCCTTCAAATAGCGTGCTGCTCAAATAACGTTCTCCGGAGTCGGGAAGGATGACCACAATGGTTTTGCCGGCGTGCTCGGCGCGTCTGGCGACTCTGACCGCCGCTGCAACCGCCGCGCCGCAGGAAATTCCGGCCAGTATGCCTTCTTCCCGGGCCAGACGCCGTGCGTAAGCGATGGCTTCATCATTGCCGACCTGCTCGATTTCATCGATCAGAGACAAATCCAGCACCTCGGGCACAAAACCCGCACCTATGCCCTGAATTTTGTGCGGCCCCGGTTTGACTTCCTCTCCAGCGCGGGTCTGAGTCAAAACCGGGCTGGCTTCCGGTTCCACGGCAATGGAGAGGATGGGCCTGTTCCGGGTTAGCTTGATATAGCGCGAGACGCCGGTAATGGTGCCGCCGGTGCCCACGCCGGAGACCAGAATGTCAATCGCGCCATCCGTGTCGTTCCAGATTTCCGGGCCGGTGGTTTGTTCGTGGATCAGTGGATTGGCGGGGTTTTTGAACTGCTGGAGCAACACATAACGGTCAGGGTCGGCGGCGAGAATGTCCTCGGCTTTGGCAATTGCGCCTTTCATGCCTTTGGCGCCTTCGGTCAAGATCAGTTTCGCGCCGAAGGCGGCCAGCAATTTACGGCGTTCCAGGCTCATGGTGTCGGGCATGGTCAGCGTCAGCGGAATGCCGCGGGCGGCAGCGACAAAAGCCAGCGCGATGCCGGTATTGCCGCTGGTGGGTTCTATCAGTTCCCGGCCTTCGCCCAGCAAACCGCGTTGCTGGGCATCGTTGATCATCGCCGCGCCTATTCGGCATTTTACGGAATAAGCCGGATTACGGCCTTCAATTTTAGCCAGCAAGGTCACGGGCGCGCCTTCCGTGATGCGGTTAAGGCGCACCAGCGGCGTTTTACCTATGGATTGAGAATTATCAGGGTACCAGTGCGCCATAAAGTTTCCTCGGGCTTGCGTCAAAAAATCCTGTCCAAGATGGGTGGCTTCCGCTAGTCCGGTCAGCATCTACGGGCAATCAAAAACCGGTTTGGCTGGTGGCTGTCAGGGGCAGGGCATGCGAATATGACGGCCATTATTGCAAAATCGGACAGGCGATAGCTAAAAAAATACTGCAGAGACCGGCAAAGCCAATCCAGTAGTTGACCGGATGCGGCGGTTTCAGATAATGTCATCTGCCGCGGTCAGGTAACGGGATTTGGCCGGCCGATGTCCGGGAATGGCATGGTACGGGGTGATATATTTTTTGCCGCAAGCTTATAGCGTATCGGGCCTGTTTGCGGCGGTTTTGTAAAATGAAATAAAAAATAGGCAATATGACAGAAATAACAGTTTGGTCGGCCCTGGCGGGCGGCAGCATGATCGGTGGCGCATCAGCGCTGCTGTTTTATAAACAACAGCGTATCGCCGGTATTTCCGGCATCGCCGCCGGTATTTTGCCACCCTGGAATGCTGAAAGCGGATGGCGCTTGTGCTTCCTGCTGGGTCTACTGTCGAGCGCGCCTTTATACAGGCTCAGCGGGCAGCCTTTACCCATACAGATTGACGCGCATCCAGCGCTGCTGGCGGTAGCCGGGCTGCTGGTAGGCTATGGCAGCCGGCTGGGCGGCGGCTGCACGAGCGGGCACGGCGTATGCGGAATAGCGCGGTTATCGGTTCGCTCCATCGTGGCGACCCTTATTTTTATGGCGACCGCCGGCGTTGCCGTCTATTTGCTTCGGCATCTGCTTTGATGGGAGCCGGCATGTCAAAAAATATTTACGCATTTATTTTCGGCCTGCTGTTCGGTTTGGGCCTGATCGTTTCTCAAATGTCCAACCCGAACAAAGTGCTGGCCTTTCTGGATGTGGCGGGTAACTGGGATCCCAGTCTGGTGCTGGTGATGGTCAGCGCCTTGCTGGTTCTTGGGGTCTCCCTGCGCAGAATGCGTAGCGCTGCCGGCGTGCCGCTGCTTCAGGATCGGGAGGCGGAGCAGCAGTCCTGTGAAATTCCAAAATGCGGAGTCGATTGCCAACTGGTTATAGGCGCAATTATTTTCGGCGCCGGCTGGGGGCTTTCCGGCATTTGTCCGGGGCCGGCGATCGTCGGGTTGGCGACAGGCATACCCGGTTTTTATCTGTTCGCCGCCAGTATGTTCGGCGGGTTTTTCCTGTTTAACCGCTTGCATCGCAAATGATGGATCCGAGCCCAGACGGCCCGGATCAGGCCGGATTTCAAGAGCGTTCCAATCCGGTTGCCGGCTCAATCCATTATTTGCAAGTATGGCGACATGTATCCAAAATCCAGTCTGATGTTACAATGCACGGTTTTATGCCTGCCAGTCTGCACTGGCCGGGAGCGTGTTTGTCAACTTCAGGTCGTATATGAGTAAACTTAAATGTGCTGTGATTGGCGCCGGTTATTTAGGAAAATTTCATGCAGAAAAATACGCGTCTTTAAAAGATTGTGAACTGGTCGCGGTTGTCGATATCAACGAAGAAGCTGCAAATCAGGTCGCCGGTAAATACGGCGCAATCCCGCTAACCGATTACCAGACACTGCTCGGGCAGATTGATGCGGTCAGCATAGTGGTGCCCACCACCCTGCATCACAGGGTTTCTCTGGATTTTCTAAATGCCGGCACGCATGTCCTGGTCGAAAAACCGATTACCGTAACGGTTGAAGAAGCCGATGAACTGATAGCCGTGGCCCGGGAAAAGAACCTGATTTTACAGGTAGGCCATCTGGAGCGTTTCAATCCGGCGGTAAGAGGTCTGGAAACCCTGGAAGATAAACCGCTGTTCATCGAATCGCACCGTTTATCGCCGTTCAATCCGCGCGCTAACGATGTCAGCGTGGTGCTTGATCTGATGATTCACGATATCGACATCATTCTGGCTTTGGTAGACTCCGAAGTTGAACGCATAGACGCCAGCGGTACGGCGGTATTGACCAAAGGCACCGATATAGCCAACGCCCGCATCACCTTCAAAAACGGTTGCGTCGCCAATGTCACCGCCAGCCGCATCAGTTTAAAAATGGAACGCAAAATGCGCATGTTCCGGCCCAGTTCCTATATCTCGGTCGATTTTCAGAACCGGATACTGGTCAAGCACAAAACCGGCGAAAAGGAAATGTTTCCCGGCATCCCCGAAATTGTCACGGAAGAATCGGTATTCGAAAGCGGCGACGCCTTGTTCGAAGAAATTAAACATTTTGTCAACTGCATCAAAACCGGAGAAAATCCACTGGTTTCGGGTGAGGCAGGCCGCAAGGCGTTGGCAACGGCAATCGAAATCACCAAATTTTTAAAACACGGATAAAGGGCTGCAATATGATACCAATGGTTAATCTCAAAGCTCAATACGCGGAAATCAAGGATGAAATCGAGCGTGGCTTTGCAGAAACAATAGAAAACTGCTCATTTATTCTGGGCCCCAATGTCCAGGCTTTTGAAAAGGAAGCAGCCGATTATCTCGGCGTCAAACACGCCATTGGCTGTGCTTCCGGCACCGACGCCCTGCATCTGGCTCTGCTGGCCGAAGGCATAGGCCCGGGCGACGAGGTCATTACCAGCGCATTTACCTTCATCGCTACGGCCGAAGCCATTAAATATGTCGGCGCAACCCCGGTATTTGTCGATATCGATGCGCAAACATTCAATATCAGCGCCGAAAATATAGCCCAAGCCATCACAGCCAGAACCCGCGCCGTGATGCCCGTGCATCTGTTCGGTCAGCCGGCCGATCTGCCGGCTATCAAAGCCCTTTGTGAAAAACACAATCTAAAGCTGATAGAAGACTGCGCGCAATCCTTCGGCGCCAGCATCGACGGCCGGCAGACCGGTAGTTTTGGCCATGCCGCCGGATTCAGCTTTTTTCCCAGCAAGAATCTGGGCTGTTTCGGCGATGGCGGACTGGTGACCACAAATTCCGATGCAGCGGCCGACAAAATCAAACAATACCGCAATCATGGCTCCAGCGTCCGCTATTACCACGAGGTAGTCGGCTACAACAGCCGTCTCGACGAATTGCAGGCCGTGGTATTGCGGACAAAGCTCAAACGTATCGATCAATACAATGCCGCCCGCCGCCATGCCGCGCACCTGTATTCCGAATTGATGGCGGATTTGAATCTGACCACGCCCCATGAAGATGGGCTGGGTATTCATGTCTATCACCAATATACCCTGTTGTCCGATCGCCGCGATGAAGTCATGAAGGCCCTGCAGGACAGACGAATCGCATGCGCCGTGTATTACCCGGTGCCGCTGCATCAGCAAAATGTCTTCAAGGCCGATTGCGCCGGCGTTTCACTGCCGGTAACGGAAGATGTCGCGGCGCGCTGTTTTTCGCTGCCCATTTGCTCCGCGCTCAGCGACGACACCGTCCAGGAAATTGTCGGCGTCATTCGCGGCGTGCTGACGGCATGATTCGCCATCGTCTCAAGGCGGGCTAAAGCAAGCCGGCCACCCATCAGCGCTTCAAGCTTATGACTGTTACGCATCCAGACCGCACGCTCATGTTCAGCGCCGGTGAATCCTCCGGCGACCAGCATGCCGCCCATATGTTTCAGGCCCTGAAAAGCCTTTATCCGGCTGTGCGCGGCATAGGCATGGGCAGCGTCAAAATGCGGCAGAGCGGCATTGACGTCCGGGTTGATTCCAGCGGCATAGGCGTCATCGGCTTAATTGAAATCCTCAAGCATTATGGCGAAATCCGGGCTGCCCTGGCGGCCATGAAACGGCTGCTGCTGAGCGAAAAACCGGATTTGCTGGTTTGCGTGGATTACAAGGAGTTCAATCTGAAACTGGCCCGGTTTGCGAAACGCCATGGCGTCAAAGTGCTATTTTATGTCAGCCCTCAGGTTTGGGCCTGGCGGCCGGGCAGAGTGGCAACCTACGGCAAGGCTATCGATATGATGGCTGTGATATTCCCTTTCGAAACAGTCTATTACGAGGCTGAAAATGTACCTGTGCGTTATGTCGGGCATCCCTCGGTGGATAAAGTCCATCCGCAACGCAGCAGGCCGGAAGACATGCAGGCCTTCAATCTGGACGACAGCCGATCGGTGGTCGGCATTCTGCCCGGCAGTCGCGGCAACGAAATCATGCGTATGCTGCCCGTGATGCTGAAAGCCGCGGAAAAGCTGGCTCACGACCATCCCGGCCTGCAATTCCTGTTGCCGCAGGCCGACTCGGTAAGCGATGAATTGCTAAACAGCTACCTGTCGGCCAGTCCGCTGAGCGTTACGGTGGTCAAACATCAGCCATACGACGCCATCCAGTGCTGCGATGCGGTGATGACCACCTCCGGTACAGCGTCTCTGGAAATAGCCTTGCTCGGCGTGCCCCTGCTGATAGCCTACCGTTTGTCGCCATTCAGTTACTGGCTGGGCAAGCAACTCGTTAAAATTCCGTTCATCGGTTTGCCGAACATCATTGCCGGCAAACCGGTCGCCAGAGAATTCATACAACACGCCCTGACGGTCGAAAATCTGGCGGCGGAAATGGAAAGCATGCTCTACGACCAGGCTTACCGCAGTCTTTGCCTAGCGGGCCTGAAACAGGTCAAAACCCTGCTGGGCGAAGGCGGCGGCTCCAGAAACATGGCCGCGCTGGCTCTGGAAATGCTGGAAATAAAATGAAAATTAGCGGAAAAAACCGGGGTCATGTCTCAATCCTCTAAACTTAAGCCCCCCTATCCCCATCAACACGTTGATTTGTAGGCATGTTTCCGATGAGGCTTAGGGTGATTTGGGCGCAATTTTGACACATTTGGCTTAACCTGGATGAGATTTTTGACGAGTTCCGCCAAGGTGATTAAA
>JAQTUW010000033.1 GCA_028707085.1 Methylococcales bacterium
ACCCGGATTAAGGTAGCCCGTATGCAGCAAAGCGGAATACGGGGACGGCTTGAAAGGCCCTCGGGCAGGACACACACCCGGCCGTCATTCAAGTCGTGACCGCCTGGACGCGCCCTGGCTTCGAGTCCCGGATTCCATTGCATTGCATCCGGGCTACGGGGTTGCTGAAAAATTGTTTAAACAATGCAAGGGCTGCGCCCTGCCGGGCGCCCCAACTATATAACAAACCGGCATGACAAGCGCACGCAGCAATTATTTGCTATTAAGAAACAAACAAGACACAAAATCGGGTATTGTAAATAAATAAAAACAGGATATAGTAGAACCGTCTTCATTGAATTGACTGTAATCAGTCTGGGAGCAAAAAATGAACAAATCGAAGAATCTTTATAGAGACATCGCAACTGGTCTTTTTTTCACCACGGGCGTGTTCGGCTTCATGTCTGGCGAATTTATCATCTCCACCATGCTGTTCGGCGCAGCCACCATCTTCAGCAACATGGATTTTGGCGGCTCCTTCAAGGCCTGATTTTGCAAGGCAGCCAGAAGCATTCCCGTTCCGCCGGTCAAAATCCCGGCGTCCGGGGCTGCGACACCGTAGCCGCCTGAACCGTTTTACCCTCTGTGTTATATAAACAGTCCTCCTCAAGCTCTGTTTAACTCCATACCCGCCGCCCGCAAGGGCGGCGGGTTTTTTTTGCGCCGCAGACGACAAATCCGCCTGGCCCACCCGGCCTGCATTTAATGCTAAAATTCTCTTCCTTTATCACAGACCCTAGCACCTCATGATGAACGTCCCAGCCGCCCTTTATGAATCTTCCATACCGCATCTGCAACTACTGGGCCGCGGCAAGGTCAGGGATATGTATGCCATTGACGACAAGCATCTGCTAATCGTCACCACCGACCGAATGTCGGCCTTTGACGTGATTCTGCCCGACCCCATCCCCGGCAAGGGCCGGGTATTGACCCGGGTATCCAATTTCTGGTTCGGGATGATGAAGGACACCATCCCCAACCATCTGTGCACGGAACCGACCCTGAACGACGTAATCCCCGATCCGCAGCTGCGCGAACAACTGGCCGGCCGCGCCATCGTCGTCAAACGCCTGAAACCCCTGCCGGTGGAAGCCATCGTCCGCGGTTACCTGATCGGTTCCGGCTGGAAAGACTATCAAAACAGCGGCGCAATCTGCGGCATCAGCCTGCCGGCCGGCCTGCAACTGGCCCAGCAACTGCCTACAGCCATCTATACGCCGTCCAGCAAAGCCGAAATGGGTACTCACGACGAAAACATCAGCTTCGAAGCCAGCGTGGCGCTAATGGGCCGGGAAATCGCCGAAAAAGTCCGCGACGTCAGTCTCGAAATCTATAGCAAAGCAGCCGAATACGCCCGCAGCCGCGGCATCATCATCGCCGACACCAAATTCGAATTCGGCCTGGACGACGACGGCGTGCTGCACCTGATAGACGAAGTGCTGACCCCGGACTCGTCCCGGTTCTGGCCGGTCGAACAATACCAGGTCGGCGTCAGCCCGCCCAGCTTCGACAAACAGTATTTGCGCGACTATCTGGAAACCCTGGACTGGAACAAAACCGCCCCCGGCCCCCGGCTGCCGGAAGAAGTCAGCCGTAAATGCGGCGAAAAATACCGGGAAGCCGAACTCAAGCTCGTTGGCGACTAAAATTGCCCATAACTTCCCCAAAGCGGATACTTGGCTGTAAAATCCCTTTATTTTTCTCGCAAACGGAGCACCAACCCAATGGGTAGAGCCTATCAAAACCGTAAAGTCTCAATGGCCAAAACGGCTGACGCCAAAACCAAGGTCTACAGCAAATACGGCCGCGAAATTTATGTCGCCGCCAAATCGGGCGGTACCGATCCATCCGGCAATCTGACCCTGCGCGGCCTGATAGAACGCGCCAAAAAAGATCAGGTGCCCAGTCATGTCATCGAAAAAGCCCTAGACAAAGCCAAGGGCGCAGGCGGCGAAGATTACGCTCCGGCCCGTTACGAAGGCTTCGGCCCCGGCGGCTGCATGGTGATCGTGGACTGTCTGACGGACAACCCCAACCGGACTTTCGGCGATGTCCGCCAATGCTTCACCAAAACCAAATGCAAGATCGGCGCACCCGGCGCGGTCAGCCACATGTTCGACCATGCCGCCATCCTGGCCTTCAATCACCCGGATGAAGACGGCGTCTTCGAAGCCTTGCTGGGCGCCGATGTCGATGTCTCCGACATCGAAAACGAAGACGGCAAACTGACCATCTTCACCCCGCAGGCCGACTACTTCAAGGCCAAACAGGCCTTGCTGGACAGCTTCGGCGAAATCGAATTCGACGTGGACGAAATCCAGTTCGTGCCCAAAGGCTCCACGCCCATCAGCGGCGAAGATGTCGCGGTGTTCGAACGCTTTCTGTCCCTGCTGGACGAACTGGACGACGTGCAGAATGTGTTTCACGATGCCGAGTTCTAATCCCGGCGGCTGATATTGTCCGTCTTCCACTGCCGACAATTTTCGCTACGCCAGCAGCAGACCGCCATGAAGGTCTGCACCGACAGCCTGTTATTCGGGGCCATGGCCCCGGTCACGCCCGACGACAGGGTGCTGGACATCGGCGCAGGCAGCGGCCTGCTGGCGTTGATGGCCGCGCAACTGGGCGGCGGGCGGATCACCGCCGTGGAGCTTTGCGAACTGGCCAGCCAGGAAGCGGCATCCAACTTTCAGCACAGCCGCTGGGCCGAACGCCTGCTGACCGTCAACTTGTCCATACAGGATTTTGCCGCCGCGGCGGACAGCGACCCGGCCGGGCGCTTCGATGTCATCATCAGCAACCCGCCGTTCTTTGCCGATCATCTGCCGTCCGCAAATCCCCAAAAACGCCTGGCCCGGCATAACCAAGCCCTACCCTACCCCGAACTGATCGCCGCCGCCGACCGGCTATTGGCGGCGAACGGCGTGTTTTATGTGCTGCTACCCTGCCACGCCGCCGCCCTGTTTTGCGAACTGGCCGGTAAATACGGCCTTTTTCCGCAAACCAGGCTGGATTATCAAGGCTTTGCCCACACTCCTGCCAAAGTTTCGGCGCTATGCTTCACCCGCTCGGCAACGGTCTGCCAAACCGCCGGCATCACGGTTTACGCCGCCAGCCAGGTTTACACCGAGGCCAGTCGCCGCTATCTGCAAGCCTTTCTGCCGCGTTTCGGCGGTTAAAAACCAGACTATATTAAACCCCGGCCACCTGCATCAAGCTATAATAAACATTCGAATAATAAAGTTACTCGCAGAAGTAACTCCGGTCTACTCAGCACAGGAAGATTTCATGATCATCAAACCAAAAGTACGCGGTTTTATTTGCACCAACGCCCATCCCGCCGGCTGCGCGGCCAACGTGCGGGAGCAAATAAGCTACATTCGCTCGCAAACGCCCGCCGCAGGCGGCAATGCCCCCAAAAACGTACTGGTCATCGGCTGCTCCACCGGCTACGGCCTGGCCTCGCGGATTACCGCCGCCTTCGGTTACGGCGCGGCCACCCTGGGCGTCTGTTTCGAAAAAGCCCCGACCGACAAGACCGGATCGGCCGGCTATTACAACACCGCCGCTTTTCACGAAGCCGCCGCCACAGCCGGGCTGTACGCCCATACCATCAACGGCGACGCCTTCAGCAACGAAATCAAGGATCAGGTCATTCAGCTTTTGAAAGCCGGCATGGGCAAAATCGATCTGCTGGTTTACAGCCTGGCGTCGCCACGCCGTACCGATCCGGTCAGCGGCGAAGTCTACACCTCGGCGCTCAAACCCATCGGCAGCCCCCACGTCTCCAAAAACCTCAACACCGATACCCTGAAACTCGCTGAAATCGCCATCGAGCCGGCCACGGAACAGGAAATCGCCCATACCGTCAAAGTTATGGGCGGCGAGGACTGGGAGTTGTGGCTGGAAGCGCTGCAAGCCGCGGATTTACTTGCGGAAGGCGCACGCACCGTGGCCTACACCTATCTGGGCGACAAACTGACCTGGCCCATCTACGGCCAAGCGACCATAGGCCGGGCCAAGGAAGATCTGGATCGCGCCGCCCAAGCCATCACCGTCCGCCTGCGGGACATCGGCGGTCAGGCCCATGTCGCGGTGCTGAAAGCCCTGGTGACCCAGGCCAGCTCCGCCATTCCGCTGATGCCGCTGTATCTGTCCATCCTGATCAAAGTCATGAAGGAAAACGGTACGAACGAACACTGCATCGAACAGATTCAACGCCTGTTCGGCGAATGCCTGTACAGCGAAAATCCACGCATGGATCAGGACAACCGCTACCGGGTCGATGAACTGGAACTGGATCCCGCCGTACAAGACAAGGTCGAGGCAATATGGCGTCAGGTCAGCGCGGAAAACCTGATGCAGTTGACCGATTATCAGGCATACAACGACGATTTCCTGAAACTATTCGGCTTCGGCATCCCCGGCATCGACTACGACGCCGACATCAGCCCGCAAGTGGAAACCGTGTTTTAACCCGAACCAGCCTATAATAATAGGCATAGCCGGGCGCGACCCAGGCGAACGCAGGCGTTATTCACATTCAGACATTCAACAGGTTATGCGCATACTCAACATTCACTTCAAGAACATCAACTCTCTGGAAGGTGAAGGCCGGGTGAGTTTCGACCAGGGGCCGATTGCCGACAGCGGCGTGTTCGCCATCACCGGCCCCAACGGTTCAGGCAAAACCAGCATACTGGATGTGATTACCCTGGGTCTGTATGGCGAGACCTTCCGCTTCGACAAGCCTGCCCAGCACATCATCACCAAGCACGCCAACGACAGTTTTGCGGTGGTGGAATTTGCTTTCGACGGCGAAAAATACCGCTCCGCCTGGCAGGTGCGGCGCGACCAGGCCGCCATGCCCGATATGACACTGACCCGCCTGAACGGCGGCAACGAAGTGCTGGCCGAAACCCCTTATCAGGTCAGAAATTATATCGCCGAGCTGACCGGCATGGATTTTCATAAATTCAGCAAGGCCATCGTCCTGCCGCAAGGCGATTTTGCGGCTTTTCTGAATGCGCTGGACAGCGAACGGCTGGACATACTGGAAAAAATCAGCGGCACGGCGTTGTATGATCAATACCGCCGTCAGGCCGAAACCGAACATCACCGCCTGCAAGCCAAAATCGCCGATCTGCTGCGGGAAATCGAACTGATTCCACTGCTGGACGACGAAAGCCTGGAAGCGGCGGAGCACGATTTACACGATCACAGCGAGCGCCGCGAAGAATTGCGGGCGCTGCAAAACCAGGTTCAGCAAAAAATTCAAAGCTTGCAGGATATCGCTACGCTGGAAGCCCGCCATGGCCGGTTAAGCAGCGAACAGCAGCAACTGCTGACCGACATCGACAGTCATCAGGCCGAATTGCAGCGCATCGCCGCCATGCCGCAGGCGGCGTTAATGCAGGCGGATGTGCAGATGCTGGACAACATGCAGGCAGCGGCCGGACAAAGCCGCCAGACCCTGCAAAATTTCCGCTCGGAACTGGAGATGCTGCAACGGCAACTGGCCGCCGAAGGGCTGAATGCAGACTCCGGCCTGCCGGCAGGCAAATCGCTGGCCGAACAAAAACAGCTTACCGACAGCCTAAAGTTAAAGGTCAGCGAGGCCAAACTGGAATTGCCCAGACTAAATGAACTGGTCAAAACCATTAGTGAACAGTTGGCCGTCAAAAAACAGTCTTTGCAGGAAACGGAAATCTGGCTACAGGCCAACCGGCAGGACGCCGCGCTGCTGACGGCGTTTCCGGAAGTCGTACAACTGCGTAATCTTAGGGCCGAACTGACGGAATTGGCCGGACGGCAAAAAACCCAAGGCGTCTGGACTAAAAAATCCACGCTCGAGCAGAAAAAAAACACTGCGGCGCTGACGGCCGCTCAGACCAGGCTGGCGGAATTAAAAACCCTGATCGAGACCAGCCAGAATACCCTGCTGGACATCTCCGACGGCAAAAACCTCGACGCCTTGAAGGAGCTTCAGAACGATCAGGCCAACCGCCTCAAGGATTTTGAACATTTATTTTCGCTGGCCGGCGTACACGCAAAACTTTCGCAACGCAAAAGCGTGTTTAGCTGGTTTGGCGGCAACAAACAGGTTGTGGTGGTGGAAGAGGATGAAACCGAATTGCAGCAACAGCTCGAAAGCCTGAAACTCGAGCTTGCCAAGGAAGAAAATATCGGCCGGGCGCTGGAACAGGCCATCGAAACCGAACAATTGCTGAAAAAACTGGCCGAACAGCGCGATAAACTGGTGGACGGCAAGCCCTGCGCACTGTGCGGCGCCACCGAGCACCCATACGCCCTCAAGCCGCCGCTGCCGACCGATTCCAAAAAAGCCCTGGCCGACCAGCGCACCCGCTCCCAGATGCTGCGGGCCAGGGTCAACGACGCCGAAAAGCAGTTGCTTGCCGCCCAAAAACGTAGCTCGCAACTAACCGCCAAACAAAAATTTCTGCAACAGAAACGCAACGAGTGGATCGCCCTGGCCAACCGCCTGAATATAGCCCGCGACGGCCTGGAGATCGACAATATTTCCATGCAGGAAAAAATCCTGGTCAGCGAAGCGGACGAACTGGAAAAAATCCGCAAACTGGTGGAAGACTATCAACAATTGCAGCGCACTATCGACAAGGCAAAAACCGAAATCGTCGAAAAACAGGCCCTGCTGGACAATCTGCGCCTGACAGACGCACAGCTTAAGGAAACCCGGGCGGAACATTCCCCGGAATTCGAAGAACTGGAACAGCAATTCAAACAGCGCATGGCCGACAAAAAAGCCTTGCTTGCCCGTCTGGAACCGCAATTAAAACTGCTCGGCGAAAAACTGCCGGCCAAAGGCAAGGAGAATGCCGCGTTCGATAGATTGAACACCCGCCGGCAGGATTACCAGATTCGCGATTTGCGCCAAAAAGGCCTGCATGCGGAAATTGACGACCTACTGCAAAAACAACAGGTCGCCCAGTCGGCCATCGTCCGCATCCAGCAGGACTTGAACACCAATCTGGAGGCTTTGCGCCAGGAAGAATTACTGAGCCTGCAACTAGCGACGCTGGACAAACAAAAACTGATCATGGCTCAGGAACAGGCCGCGCACGAACAGGAACTAAGCCTGGAAGGCTTTAAACACGCCCTTGCCGAGAAAATCACCGCCCAGGGCTTCAGCAGCCCGGATGAACTGTACGCGTTACTGAACCTGATGGCGCAGCAGCCGGAAATCGAAACCCTGCTGGCCGAACAAATGGCCCGTTCGGACGCGCTGGATAGCGAACTGCTGGCGCTGGACAGCCGGTTGCAAACCGAAATTAACGCGCTGGGCGAAACCAGCTTTAATCTGGCGGACTTACAGGCCATCGAAAAACATCAGGCCGCGCAACTGGACATCACCGAACAGGAAATCCGCAGCCTGGAAAACAAACTGGAAAAACAGGCGCAATACCGGCAAAAATATCAGGAACTGGACAACGAAATGCTGGAAAACCAGCACCTGTTTGCCGATTCGGAAGCGGAAATTCAACTGATCAGCGATGATCCGACCGGCTTCCGGCGCAAAATTCTACAGTTGCAGATCGACAGACTGTTATCGAAAACCAATCAGATTTTGGAAAAAATCAGCGGCCGCTATTATGTGCGCCAGGCCGAAAACCCCCAGGGGCTGGCGCTGGAAATCGAGGACACCCGGCAGCAAAACGTCCGCCGACTACCCAAAACCCTGTCGGGCGGCGAAATTTTCGTGGTCAGTCTGGCGCTGGCGCTGGCCTTGGCGGAAATCGCCAATAACGGCAAAGCCATCGAATCGCTGTTTCTGGACGAAGGCTTCGGCAATCTGGACGCCGAGGCGCTGTATCTGGCCATAGGCGCGCTGGAAGGACTGAAAACCCAGGGCCGCACCGTGGGCGTGATTTCCCATGTCGAAGGTGTAAAAAAACGCATCAAGACCCAGATCGAACTGATAAAAAAACCCAACGGCCTGAGCGAACTGAAAATGGTGGCCTGACAGACCATCTGCGAAGGAAACCGGAATACCTTAACAGGCTCCGGTTTCCTATTCCGGTGTTGCGCTATTGGCTGTGCTTAATCGATGGTAATGCGCTGTCCGCTCTGTTTTTGTTTTTTGAGCAGGTTCAAGGTCAAGACGCCATCGCTGTAACGCGCCTTGCTGGCCGCTTCGTCAATATCGGTCGGCAACTGGAAACTACGGGACACCTCGCCGAAATAGCGTTCGCTACGCAGGGTTTTGTCTTCCTTGCTTTCGGTATCGACCTGCGTAACCTTGGCGCTGATGCTGACAATATTGCCTTCAATATTGACCTGAATATTCTCTTTGCCGGCGCCGGGTATTTCAGCCTGCACCACAAACTCTTCAGGCTTCTCCTTGACATCAACCTTGATTTGCGACGGCAACGGATCACCGTGCAATGGCTTGATAAAATAACCCGGATTCACATCCTGAAACAGCGTATCCAGCAGACCGCGACTCATAAAGGGACTTAAGTTATTCATTTGGAACCTCCTGTATGTAAAACAAAAAATGCAAGTGCAAATTGATTATGGAGATGAAACAACTAAATTCAAGCAGGATTGCACGATGGACTGTGCGGCTGGATTAGAGCATATTGCACCGCAAGCTACAATGAGCGCGACAAAATAAACCTTCAGGGCATTAAGAAGAATTAGCGTCGCCCCAAACGGGATTTAACGTTGGGGCGACCCGGGGCGAAGCACCAATGCCTGGTTTTTCGAGACGCCCTACAATTTTGATTCGACAGCTACTCGCTCATTTCAATGCCAAGGAATGCGGCGATTAAATCATTGACTTGCCTGGCGTGGCTGACGGGGGCGGCATGGCCAGCATCGGGAATGATTTCGATATTGCCGTACGGCAGCAATTGCCCCAGTTCGCCGGAACGGATTTCAGCGCCCAGATCGTTTTCATCGGCAATGAACAGCGTGGGAACCTGCATCGGCCTGGCGTCGCCCTGCGCCGGCTGCATTCTTGTCTGCCACAGATGATGCAGTTCTTTTCCTAACTCGGGGTAACCGCTGTTGGGGGTGAGCCAGAAGCTGAATATCCAGTTGAAAAGCCGGCTGCGCAATGTCTGGTTTTCCGCTTCGGACGCCAGCGAAGCCGACGCCGCAGGATGGTAATTGGCGCTGATGGCGACTATTCTGCCGACCCGACCCGGCGCGGCAAGATCCAGATACAGGGCTGTGACGCCGCCGGTGCTCCAGCCGATGATGTCTGTGCGTTTGATATCCAGCTTATCCAGCACTTTCAGCGCGTCTTCGGCCAGCAGGCCGTAAGAGGCGTCGGCATCGCCGCCGGCAGTTTGGCTTTGCTCGCGGGTGTCGAGGGTCACCACCTTGTGCCCGGAAGCAACCAGCCAGGGTATCTGCGAGAACCAGCCCAGCTTGTCGTTACCGCCGCCATGCAGCAGCAACACAGGATACCCAACGCCATAGGCGACATAATGGATATAAGCGCCCTTGTCGAGAACAAAGCCGGTCTCGGTTCGGGCGTCAGTCGTGGTTTTCCACAGCAGATATTCCAGCAAGTTGACCGATGCAGGCCTGAACAGGATCAGCAAGGCCAAAGCCAGCCCTACAACCATTATCAGGCCGGATTGCAAAAAACGTTTGAGTCCAAAAGCTGTTTGATTCGCCATGCCGTTTAATCCAGTATCACTTTTTCAGCGATGGACTCGAAGGTCTCGTGACCGTTGCCGAATTCATAGTCTTCAAAAAAAATAACGTCTTCCGCGCCCGATTCGGCCGTGTCGCCGTAATATTCCTTCTTGCGACGGACGATCCGCCCGTCTTTCTGCTCGCATACGCTGCCGTCGTACATGTCGATGACATCTCCATCGTCCAGCACATGATAGCCGTAGCCATAGTTCTCGTCGTCCAGGGCGATGGCCACGAAACGATTGCCTATGGAGTATATCCCGATATAGACCGATCTTTGAATTTTTTTAACTTCCTTGTCATCGCTTTTGGCGTGGCGGATGGCCGAATCGATTCTTTCCATATTCTCCGGATGGGCGGGATCGCCAGCCGAGATTTCGCATTTGAGCGCCTTTTTCCAGTTCCGGCCGAAATCGTCCGTCAACCGGCCGGTCGGCAGCCACTCCCCGTCGGCGTCCAGATGCTCGACCGGGCTGCCGGCATCCTCAAAATCGGCGCGCACGCCATAGGTGCAACCGGAATAGACTGTTTTATACGTTGTCATAAGCACTTGATTCAAAGAGGAACCCTGAAAAACCTAACGCGCAGGGTAATGCCCGCAGCGGTTTGCGGCTATTACTATACATGCCATTACCCGACGGTAAAATCAGTTTCTTGATCCGGCCCATAACCCGTCAGTCCCGACCGGCAGACGCTCAGGCGTTGCCGCCATCGTCCGGCAGCTCTAGCGGCGGGCTGTCCGCCTCCAGCCCATCGACATTGCGCAGCTTGCGCTCCATGGCCTTGGTGCGGGTGGTTTGCAGCGTTTCCAGGGTAGTGGAGGCGGACGTGATGTGTTTGTGCACCGTCGCCAGTTGTTCCGAGTATTTGATGAATTCGGTTTTCACTTCGGCCAACACTTTCCAGACCTCGCTGCTGCGTTTTTGCACGGCCAGGGTTCTAAAGCCCATGTTCAGGCTGTTCAGCAAGGCCGAAAGCGTAGTGGGGCCGGTGATGGTGATGCGATAGGTTCGCTGCAAGCGTTCGAACATTTCCGGATGGCGCAGCACCTCGGCGAACAAGCTTTCGATAGGCAGAAACATGATGGCGAAATCAGTGGTATGCGGCGGATCGATGTATTTGCCGCTAATGTCCTTGGCAAAGCTTTCGATGGATTTCAGCAACTGCTTTTGCGCGATGTCGATGCCGGGCAGATTGCCCTCCTCCAGAGCCGCCAGCAAGGTTTGATAGTTTTCCAGCGGAAATTTGGAGTCTATCGGCAGCCAGACGGTTTTTTCGTCGGACTTGCCGGGCAATTTGATGGCGTACTCCACATTCTCGCGACTGCCCTGTTTGGTCGCGACATTGACGGCGTATTGGTCGGGCGTGAGGATTTGCTCCAGAATGTTCCCCAACTGGTATTCGCCGAGTATGCCGCGAGTCTTGACGTTGGACAACACCTTTTTCAGATCGCCGACGCCGACCGCCAGCGTCTGCATCTCGCCCAGGCCCTTGTGTACCTGCTCCAGCCTGTCGCTAACCTGCTTGAAGGACTCGCCCAGCCGTTTTTCCAGGGTATCGTGCAGTTTTTCATCGACGGTTTTACGCATTTCATTGAGTTGCAGGGTATTATCCTCGCGTATGGCCTTCAACTGATTTTCGATGGTCTGGCGTATTTCCCCGATGCCGGTTCGGGCCTGCTGATTGGCCTCCACCTGCTGTTTATTCAGATCGGCAAAGCGCAGGCGCAGTTGCTCGTTAAATTCACGGATGCCTTCCGAGAACCGGGTCTCAAAGGATTTAAGGCCGTTATTCAGTTCCTGGCGGTTGGTCAGCGCATCGTTTTTGATGCCGGTTTCGAACGCCTCCAGTTTTTGCGCCGTCTTGTCGCGGAACTCATCCTGCTTCTTGCTCAACACCTCGCTGGAAGCCTGAAAGGACAGCGTCACGCTGTGCCTGAAATCGTTGGAGTTATTGATCAGTTTTTCGGACAGCTCGTTCAGTGCAGCCTGAAAGCCGTCGATCTTGCCGGTTTGCAGGCTGGCGTTTTCGGCAATCCGGCTAAGCAGGCTATCCTGTAGCGTGGTAAACGCCTGCTGCAGCTCACGGCGGTTTTCGGCGCTAACCTCGCGCAGCTCCTTTCTGGATTCCGACAGGCCGTTGACCAGGCTGCCGTCCAGATTTTGCAGCAGACGCTCAAGGGTCTGCAAATCGGTTGCGGAATTTGCGGCCTGCAAGCGGTTGATGCGCACCAGCATAACGATCAGCAGCACGATGGCCGCCAGGAGCAAAGCGCCAAGGGTAATGGCTATTATCAGTGAGTCTGTCATGTACCGGTTTATGCCGGCCTGACGGATTTGGAACCGTCAGGCCGAATCGAATAAGGAATGATGCGGGCCGGGCTTAACGCCGGCGCGGGAAGGTGCGTATTATTGTTTCAGATGGCTATAGATAACATAACCTGCAAACGCCATCGTCAGGACATAGATCAAGGATGATGTAATCATTTTGTTTACCTCTTGTTTATTGTTATCGTGGGTGGTGCTCTAGTCTTTACCGGCAATTTACAACAGAAGGCCGCCAACAACAAGCAAAGTTGCGGGATTTTTAGGGTTTTGCGGGTTGTTGGGCAAAAAAGCACGCGGTATGGGGACAAGGAAAGCGGCTTCATTAGGCGGGCGGTAACCATGCTGTTTTGATAACCCGCGTATTCCGCGTAGCCGGTATGCAGCAACGCGGAATACGGGGTTATACCCACACGGGCGCGGAAAACTCTTGGGCATCATCCCACTGTAAGCGTTCAGTCCCCATTTCCGGCGGCACAAGCCTTTATACGGGCTTTATTGACTGCTCCAGAGGAATTAATTACTGGCCGCTATCTCAAAATCGGTTTATCCCCGCGAACGCGGGGTACCGCTATTGATGATTACGAAACCTGGCAGTTCACGTTATCGGAAGAGGGCATGAAAGTCGGTGAAAGCCTTGCTAAAGGTGAAGCCGATCTGGATTGGATTGCCACACTGGATAAAGTCGGCGCTTTCGCTCCTATCAATGAATTACAGGGCATTTACGACAGCATACCGCCAAGAACCACCCGCGAGCTACTTGGCTAGAAGGTTTAATTATAGGACGAACGCAGTTTCCTCAGTAGAAAGATAAAGCCCGTTCAGCACGGGTTTATGGGTTCCCGATTCAGGAACCTTGATTTGTTTTAAAAACATCTGCAAATAATACCAATACGGTATATTATTACCTTTATGCACGTTACCGCAAAACCCATGCTTATCGAATTTTGGTCGAAACACCCAGCCGCCGAAAAGCCGCTGCAGGCGTGGTATCGATTGATGGAAAGCGAAGTCTTTAGAGACTTTAACCATCTTAAAGCGACTTTTGCGAGTGCTGATTATGTGGACGGATTGACGGTGTTTGACATTGGTGGCAACAAATATCGCTTGATAGCGGCCATTCATTACAATCGGCGCAAAGTCTACATTCGTGCGGTATTAACCCATGCAGAGTATGACACGAATGCCTGGAAAAAGAGGTGATAACGATGAGATACGCAACTAAATCCGTTCCCGAACCAAAAGCCATCTTACAAGCCTGGCTACCTTTTAAAGAATTAGTTGGCGTGACCGGTGTACATAGTGAAGAAGACTATGCTCAAGCCTGCGCCACGATTGACGTTTTGTTGGATGAAGTGGGGGATGATGAAAACCACCCGCTGGCTGACGTGCTTGATTATTTGGCTGACCAAGTCAAAGCGTATGAAGATGAAAACTTCGTCATTCCAGAAGCCGAACCCAATGAAGTCTTGAAATTCCTAATGGAACAGCGCGGGCTTAAACAAGACGATTTAGGCGATATCGCCCCCCAAGGTCGAATCTCCGACATCCTGACCGGTAAACGTTCCATTAGCAAAGAAATTGCTAAAAAATTAGCTACTCACTTTCACGTTCTAGCTGACGTATTCCTATAGCCATTATCAACTAACCTTCTCATTATGGACAAAAAACAATTAAGTGAACGGGACATCTGCACGAAGTTTATTACCCCTGCTGTTGAAAAGTCAGGCTGGGATTTACAGGCACAGATAAGAGAAGAAGTTAGTTTTACCGCTGGCCGCATCATTGTGCGCGGAAAACTTCATACAAGAGGCGAGAAGCGCCGCGCGGACTCTGTTCTTTACCATCAAAAGAACCAGCCCCTAGCTATTATCGAAGCAAAGGACAACAAGCATAAAGTGGGCGACGGAATGCAGCAGGCATTGATATATGCTGAAGCGCTTGATGTTCCGTTTGCCTTCTCAAGTAACGGTGACGGGTTTTTGTTCCATGACAATCGCAGAAGGCAGAAAAAATGAGTTTGTGAGCAACCGCGCCTAGCCCCTGGGCGCAGGCAGGCGCTGTTGCTGTTTTTGCTCGACCAGCACCGACACGAAACTGCCCGCCTCGCGAATGGTTTTTTCCATAACCTCGATCAGCCGGGAGATGTCCACGCCCATTTCCACAAATTCGTGGCGCAGGGCAGCGATGGCGTGGGCGTTCAGGTTGTGCTTGAGGAACAGCACCTGATCCTGAAAGGCGGCCAGTACCGGCTGCATGCGTTCTTCTGCGGTTTGCAAGGCTTTTAGCAGCCGCTGGTATTGCTGGCGGGATTTTTTAAGCTGCTGCTGGCTGCGGGCGCGCAGGGTGCGGTTACTGTAGAGTTCCAGTTCGTTCTCCCACTCGGCGAGCAGGGCTGCGCTGACATCCTCGATGGCGCGGATGCGCAGGCTAACCTGTTCCGCCTTGCCCCGGCACAGATCGTATTGCCTTTTCAGGTGCTGGTAACGCTGTTCCAGGGCGCTGTCCCCGACCTTGACAATGGATTTGAATTTATCCAGCGCATCCACAAACTGGTCGCGGCTTTCTTTCAGGCTTTCGCAGGCCTGATCGACCTGCACCACCACGATGTCGCGTTTGTGATTGCCGAGCAGCGATTCCTGGCCCTGGTAGTAAACCGTCCGCAGGCGTTTGTTGAGTAATGCTTTAACCAGTGTAATCATGGACGGCTTTAGGTTGCAAAAAGTGCGGTAAGGTTCATTTTAAATCACAAATGCCGCATTGTATGCAGCAAGGCCCACAGCGTAAAACGCTCAAAAAACGCCGCCGCTCATGCCGGGCAATTGGCCTGCACAAATTCCGTTTTGCCGACCACCCGTATCCGGCTATCCAGTCCGTCGGCAAAATGGCGGAAGGCCGCATCGACGACGCCCTGCCGCTGCAAGTCCGCCAGGGTGTGGGGTCGAGCTATGGCGGCCGACTTGACCAGTATCAGCTCATCCGCCGCCAGTTGCCCGGCCAGCCAGGCGGCCAGGCTGTCGGAGGTGACGTCCCAGCTAGCGGCGACGCCGGCCGCGTCCAGTTCCGCCGCTTGCGGCAGCCAGATGGCCGTTCCGGTGACGGTTTTGAGTTTGGCGACCGTATCCAGCAAGGCGAAACCGGGTTTCAGGCTATTGAACAGCACGGCCATCTGCTGCATGGCCAACAGCGCCATGCGGTGGGCGGCCACATCGTCAAAGCCGTATTGGCGCTGCAAGGTCCGCACCTGATCGGCGAATGCGCCGCCGCCCGGCGTCAAAATATTAAGGCCGTCCAGGCGCTGAACCGCATCAAGACAGGCTGGCAAGGCGTCCGCCGCCAGTAGGCTGCCGCCCAGCTTGACCACCCGCATCATGCCCGGAACTGCTCCAGCAGTTGCAGCAGGGCCTGGGCCTTGTCGAAACACTCCTGGTATTCGGCATCCAGTTGCGAATCGTTGACGATGCCGCCCCCCACCCAGAAGCGGATGCTGCCCTGATTGTGGATCAGGGTGCGGATGACGATATTGGTGTCCATATCGCCGTCAAAGCCGATATAGCCTATCGCCCCGCAGTAGATGCCGCGGCGCTGGGGTTCCAGTTCCTCGATAATTTCCATGGCGCGGATTTTCGGCGCGCCGGTGATGGAGCCGCCCGGAAAACAACTGCGCAGCAAATCCAGGGCGTGCTGGCCGGCCGCCAGTTCGCCGGTAACGGTGCTGACCAGATGATGCACGGTGGCGTAGCTTTCCACGGCGAACAGTTTAGGGGTGCGCACCGAGCCGTCGCGGCAGGTCTTGCCCAGATCGTTGCGCAGCAAATCCACTATCATCACGTTTTCGGCCCGATCCTTTTCGCTGTTCGCCAGATCGGCCATCTGCCGGGCATCCTCGTCCGGCGACGGACTTCTGGGCCGGGTGCCCTTGATGGGCCGGGTTTCCACTTGCCGACCGCTGACGCGCAGGAAGCGCTCCGGCGAAGAACTTAAAACCTGCACATCCGGCAGGTTAAGGTAGGCGCTGAAAGGCGCGGCGTTGATCTGCCGCAACACCCGATACGCCAGCCAGGGTTCGCCCCGACAAGGGCTGCTGAAGCGCTGGGTAAGGTTGACCTGATAACAATCGCCCTCTTTCAGATAAGACTTGATTCTGCCGAAGGCCCGGGCGTAGGCCGCCTTGTCCATATTGGCTTGCGGCGGAGATAGCACTTCAAAGCTGCCGCCGGCCTCCGCCGCCGGCTGGCTGAACTGCCGCCGCAGGTTCGCCAGCATGCCGGCGTCGGCATCGTAAGCCAGCAGCCAGCTTTGCCGCAGGTGATGATCGACGACAACCGCCCAGCGGTAAATGCCCACCGCCATTTCGGCAACCTGCTCCGCATCAACCGCCCGTTGCGGCAATTTCTCGATGCGCCGCGCCAGATCGTAGGCAAAATAACCTATCGCCCCGCCGTTGAACGGCAGGCCGTTGATAGACGGCAGCGGCGGCCCCAGTTCGCTTTTCAGCACAGCAAACGGATCGGCCGCGCTGCGGGTTTCCGCGCCGTTTTTGCGGATCAGCGTCTCGCCGCCAAAGGTTTGCAGCGTGCAAACCGGCCCATAGGCCATGATGTCGTAGCGGCCCTGATGCTGCCCATCATGGGCGCTATCCAGAAAAACCGCCCAGGGACGGTTTGCCAGCGGTGCAAATAATCGTGCGCTGTCCTCGAAGTAAGGCAGCGGCAGTTTTACGGCTTTAACTGAATACATCAAATAGCGTGTTGATAGCGGCGGGGGTCTGCTCGGCAGACGAAAAGGAAATGTTGGGGTAATTTTACCCCAGGCGGCGGTATTCGCCAAACCGCTGGAAACAGCCCTCGCTTAATACGCATGCATCCTAGCATTGGCGATTTTACAGCGCAGTTTGCAGCCTGTCATGGCAAAGACCGAAAAATATGCAGCCTGATTACAAATTCCATTTTTCATCAAATTGTCATTTCCACTTGTTATTTTGGCGCGGTTACAAACCTTTCTTCACATTTATTAACACTTGTTAACATTAGAGGTCTTTGCATGATCAAAAAAAATACTATTCTGGCCTGTGCGGTCGGTCTGGCTTTGAGCGCTACCGGCCTTAGCGCCGTCGCCACCACCAATACCGCCGGCTTTTCACAACCCAATGCGCATATCAAGCATGTATTGCTGATTTCGGTTGACGGCCTGCATCAAAACGATCTTGACTGGTTTGTAACGAACAATCCGTCATCTACCCTGGCCTCTCTGGCCAGCAAAGGGGTTGTATACAATAACGCCCAGACGACCTTTCCTTCGGATTCCTTTCCCGGCATGGTGGCTCAGGTAACCGGCGGCACACCGGCTTCCACCGGTATCTATTACGACGATTCCTATAGCCATGCCCTGCTGCCTCAAGGCACCACCCAGGCAAACTGCCTGAAAGGCGGCCTGAAAACAGGCGCCGAAGTCTATTATGCGGAAGTCATCGAAAAAACCACCGCCGCCGGCGATTTTATGCTGGATGCTTTCCAGGGCATCCCGAATCTGTATCCGATCGCCAGTTTTACGCCGGGCGACTTGGCCAATGTGCCGACCGACATTTATAAACTGATGGGCGCGCCTGACGACATCAGAAATGCGCTGATCGACCCATCCACCCTGCCTGTCGATCCCGTTACCTGCAACGTGGTTTATCCGCACCAGTACATGCAGGTCAACACGATTTTCGAAGTGGCTCGCTCAAAAGGCATGCGCACCGCATGGTCGGATAAGCATGCAGCCTATGAAATCCTGAACGGACCCTCCGGTTACGGCATAGACGACCTGTTTTCGCCCGAAATCAACGGTCTGGTTGACGACACCGTAGTCGGCGGCCCGGACTGGACATCCGACAACGTCAGCACTCAGCGCTATGATACTTTTAAAGTTTTAGCCGTGGTAAATGAAATCAACGGCTACGACCACTCCGGCAAAAACAGCCCAGGCACTCCCGCCATTTTCGGCATGAACTTCCAGTCTGTTTCCACCGCGCAAAAACTGAACACCTCCAGCTATATGTCCAATGGCACAGTCATGACCAGCGGTCTGGGCGGTTATGTCACCAGTGGCAACACCCAGGTTCCTGGCCCGGTTCTACAGGGTGCGCTGGCGTTTATCGACAACAGCCTGAAACAGTTCGTTGACGCCATCAACAGCAATACTGCAACCAAAGGCCATACAGCCATCATCGTGTCCGCCAAACATGGCCAGTCTCCGCAAAACAGAAGCGATCTGACCATCATCAACGACACCACCATGCTCACCACGCTGAACGAGGCTTGGGCGGCGCAACATCCGACAGCCGCTCAACCGCTGGTGGCGCACGCCATGGATGACGACGGCGTATTGTTGTGGCTGAACGACAACTCTACAACCGGCACGACCTTCGCCAAAAACTTCCTGACCAGCTATACCTCCGGCGCGACCATTAACATTGGCGGCGCTACCGGTTCCATCACAGTGCCTGCCGGTATCGGCTCCGACGCCAGCGGCAACAGCATCAGCAAAAACTTCACCCAGGCCGGCTTAAGCAAAATTTATGCAGGCAACGACGCCAGAACGCTAATCGGCGTGAAAAGCACCGATCAGCGCGTTCCCGACCTGATCGGCATCGGTCAACAAGGCGCCCTATGGGCCGGTAGCAAACTGTCCAAAGTTGCCGAGCACGGCGGCGGCGCCGTTCAGGATCGCCATGTGCCTATCGTTGTCTGGGGAACCAGCGTAACCGGCAAAACCGTGACTTCCGCAGTTGAAACCAGACAAATCGCACCAACCATCTTGCATCTGCTGGGTCTGGATCCTTCAGCGCTCGAAGCAGTGCATATCGAAAAAACCAAACTGCTGCCACACTTCTAACCGTATACCGCAATTCGGTTATCGGGCGGCATCAAGCCGCCCGATAATTGCCAATCACCACCTTCCGGCAACACTTCCATTTTGGGCGTTGCCGGATGTCACGGCAGCTTCGCCCAGGCCACCGCCGCTTCCAATTCGGCCGGAGGATAAACCACCACCTGGCCATCCATAAAACAGGCCCCGACTTTTGTCGCCCATTCCACCCAGCGTTTATCGGTGACCACCGCCAGCTTTTCGAAATCGTGCCTGTGCTGTACGCCAAATACCGCATCGTCCCATACCGCGCCCGGCTCCATGCCGGTAAAGTTTTCGGCCAGTATGAACACCACTCTGATTTTTCCGTACTCACCTATCCGTTGTGTCAAACAGGGAATAAACGTTTCCTCGTAATCCTGATGGGTAAGACTTTCTGTTGCCTTAACCACCAAGGTTTTGCCTTCGCTTTCCTGCATAATCGTAATCATGATCTTCTCCTGTCGAATGCTTGCCAAATGAACTATAGCCGATTAATTGCCTTAATCTTAGGCAACTATTCACTATTAATATTTTCTATTACAAAGCAGACTATTGCAGAATGCGTCAAACAATGCACGCCGCATCATCTTCAAGCCAACGCCCATAAATACTAATTTCAACCCTACCCCGCAAACCTCTAACCCCCCATCCCTAGGGCGCAATAGCGACAGCGTATTGCGCCGGACGAATCATGCCTGCCTGTATAGCCAAAAAAATGCCATCCGCTATAGCGTAACCAATTACATTAATATAGACCTGATTTTTAGCACACTAGGGCGCAATAGCGACAGCGTATTGCGCCGGATGAATCATGCCTGCCTGTATAGCCAAAAAAAATGCCATCCGCTATAGCGTAACCAATTACATCAATATAGACCTGATTTTTAGCCATTAGTGCCCTAAAAAAACTTTTAGCCGCAAAAGTCTTCGGTCGCAACCACTTTGCGTGACGGTTCTGCTGGCCGGCCAACATAGTGTATTAGCCTCAACGGGCATAAAAAAACCCCGCAAACTTTACAGCTTGCGGGGTTCTACATTAGAACCAGCCTGTCGTAAAACAGGCGGAACCCAATTAAAGGCTGTAGTACATATCCAGTTCGACCGGATGGGTGCTCATGCGCAGACGTTGCACATCAATCTGTTTCAGTTCCAGATAGCCGTCGATGGCGTCGTCGGTAAACACGCCGCCGCGGGTCAGGAACTCGCGGTCTGCATCCAGAGCCGCCAGCGCCTCGTCGAACGAGAAGGCGACCTGCGGAATGGCTTTTTCTTCTTCTGGCGGCAGATCGTACAAATCTTTATCCATCGCTTCACCGGGGTGAATCTTGTTCTGGATGCCGTCCAGACCAGCCATCAGCATGGCGCTGAACGCCAGATAAGGATTAGCGGTCGAATCGGGGAACCGCACTTCGATACGGCGGCCTCTAGGATTGTTGACGTATGGAATACGGATGGACGCGGAGCGGTTACGCGCCGAGTAAGCCAGCATCACCGGCGCTTCAAAGCCTGGAACCAGACGTTTGTAGCTGTTGGTGGAAGCATTGGTGATCGCGTTCAGAGCTTTGGCGTGTTTGATGATGCCGCCGATATAGTACAACGCAGTTTCCGACAGACCGCCGTACAGGTTGCCGGTAAACAGGTTGACGCCGTCTTTCGCCAGCGACTGGTGAACGTGCATGCCGTTACCGTTATCGCCAACCAGCGGTTTTGGCATGAAAGTGGCAGTTTTGCCATAAGCGTGAGCAATGTTGGCCACCACATATTTCAGGCCCAGCACTTCGTCGGCTTTTGTGACCAGGGTGTTGAATTTGACGCCGATTTCGCATTGGCCGGCTGTCGCCACCTCGTGATGGTGTACTTCAACAGTCATGCCCAGTTCTTCCAGCACCTGACACATGGCGGAACGGATGTCCTGAAATGAATCGACAGGTGGTACGGGGAAGTAACCACCTTTGATGCCAGGGCGATGGCCAGTGTTGCCGGTTTCATAAGATTTGGATGAGTTCCAGCCAGCTTCTTCTGAATCAATCTGATAAGAAGTACCGCCAACGCCGCTGCTCCAACGTACGTCGTCAAAAATAAAGAATTCGTTTTCAGGGCCGAAGAAAGCAGTATCGGCAATGCCGGTTGATTTCAGGTAGGCTTCGGCGCGTTTGGCGATGGATCGCGGATCGCGGCTATAACCCTGCATGTCTTTTGGCTCGATGATGTCGCAACGCAGAATCAGGGTTTTGTCATCGAAAAACGGATCCAGTACTGCAGTGCTTGGATCCGGCATCAGGATCATGTCGGATTCGTTGATGTGTTTCCAGCCGGCGATGGATGAACCGTCGAACATGTTGCCTTCTTCGAAAGTATCCGCATCGATGCTGTGGGCGGGAAATGTAACGTGCTGCTCTTTGCCACGGGTATCGCAAAAACGGAAATCGACAAATTTCACGTCGTTTTCCTGAATCATTTTGAGTACGTTATCTACTGACATCGGCCAAAGTCTCCTAGAAAAATAATTATTATGATGATTTGTAAAACGGCGGTAACAATAGCATTTTTCGCCGTAAAGAGCTATAAAAACTCAACCTCCCAGGGCCTTGCCGCCCTGAAAGGTTGATGAGCGCCATACGCCGAAAGGCAAAGGCTTAAAATACGACCACCGCGTCAGCAGTGAACAGCACCTGGGTGTGTTCCGTGCCGCCGGCGAAAACAGGAATGTTGGCATAATCGAAACGCACGTTAGGCCGCAGATTCAGCCATTTGACCGGCTTGTAGGTTAGACCGGCCGTCAGTTCGTAATAACCGCTGCCAGCATAGGGGTAGGCGCTGTAGGCTGAGGTATTGCAAGCATAGTTGTAAGTGTTGCTGGTGCCGTAGGCCGCGGCGGAAGCGTCCGTGGAAGCGCCGCAACGGCCGGGGCCTGCAATCCGGAAGCCGTTGTTATCGCGGAACCACTCGGCACGGATACCGGCACCCACTTTATCGGTAACATCATACAGCAGATAGGAGTTGACGCCGTACCATTCGGCATTTTGCAGCGCGCTGGAAGTCCAGCCGTTAGCCATTGCATTCAGGCCATTGCCGGTGATGACGTTGTTGGCGTAGCCGTGGTCGTGTTGCAGGATGAAGTGCAACTTGTCGGTAAAATTGTGTTTGCCGACCACGCTGTAAATACCCCAGAAGCTGCTGTTGTTGTCCGATTGCGGGCCTGCGGTGCCGGAAATGTACAATGAGGAAGCTGCGTCGTCGCTGGTCCAGGTGCCGCCCATCAGGCCGGACCAGGTCGCCAGGTTACGATTGAAGTTGCCGTCCCAACCGCCGGTGGAACTGCCGGTCAGCGCGCCTGCCGTCAGGTTCCAGTTGGGGTTGAAGTTATAGCTACCCAGTAAGCCGGTGTGCGTGAAAGGCTCCCCGTATTGGAAAGTATAGGGCTTGGTAACGAAGAAGTTGTCCGGCGCGGTTACAACCTCATAGCCGACTGGCGTATAGAAGTGACCTATTTTAAGATCAAGACCTTCGCCAAAGGGCAGATTGACCTCGGCATAGGCGTTTGGCATCGCAAAACCATAGAAACGGTCGCCGCTCAGTTTTAAATCCCAGTCGCCGCGTGGTTCAGCCAGACCTGTGCGCGGATTCAGAACCGGGTTGCCGTATGCCTGGGTAAACACGGAGTCGCTACCGAACATCATGTCAAAACGGCCGCCCCAGTCGAATGTGTCGCCGCTGGCGGTGACGGTTTTTTGCAAGAAGCCGTTCAACTGGTTCAATTGCAGTTCGGATGTTCTGTCCTGAAAGGTCACCGGGCCGTTGAAACCGTCGTGTCTGGCGTTATCGTTGACGCTGATGCTGGTTTCCAGCCAGCCGCCGACTTTCAGGTTATTGTTTTTAAAAAAACTCAGTTCATTTGGATTATAACCAGTAGCCTCCATCAAACCGGAAGCATCCTTCCAGTTGGTGGTAGCAGCCGGGTCTGAATCCGCATTGACGGCGCTCGCACCCATCAGAACTAATCCCACAAGATATGCGCCGTTGCGCAACTGGGGCTTGGCTTTTGTGTGTTTCATGATGATTTTCCTCTTGTTTTAAGTTTACTCACATTTCTTAAAGCAGATTTTGGGCCAACTTTAGTTTGTTTAAAATCAAATAGATAGGCTATTTTTATCGATAACTGTCTGCTCTATATTGGTGCGAATTAAAAATCGCGCACCAAGGTCAGGCATTTTTCAGCCATAGCAGCCATCATCCGGCCCGTCTGCCGCCAGCCGTATGCTCCGCCCGGTTTTAATAAGCATAAAATAATACCCATATATTTTTTGTAAAAATCAAAGCACTCGGCATTTATATTCCATAATTCCCGTCACGTTTTCCTGATGCCGGAAAACGGACGACATAAAAACACAACCATTTGATTTATAATATTTTAATTAATATTTAGTTTATACGCCGCCTTTTTATTGGCACGTTTCACAGCTACTAACCATCAAAACCGCAATACTGACCGATATCTCGCGCCAACCTGCGGAACAAGTCCATGCAAACCGATACTTAATATAAGACGACAGCGTAGATACCGGAGCAACCGGCTACGACCAGTAAACAGCACCTATTTTGCGGGAGCGGCGGCTTGCGGTTGCTAACGCACCAATATGGTGCTATACAGAAACCGACGCACACAACTGGTGCTTTTCGGTTAAATTTTTAATGCGTACAATTAAATTTATATTACAAATCATTGCCTTAAATGCTGGCATATATTCTGCTTGGGTATTTGAGGGAATTTATTAACTCAAGCAATGAGGTGTTCAACTATGAAATTAATAACAGCGGTGGTTAAGCCTTTCAAGCTGGATGACGTTAGGGAGGCGTTATCGGAAATTGGCGTGTCCGGTGTAACGGTGACGGAAGTAAAAGGTTTTGGCAGACAAAAAGGCCACACCGAGCTATATCGCGGTGCGGAATATGTGGTGGACTTTTTACCCAAGGCCAAAATTGAAGTGGCGGTTGCCGACAGCCTGCTGGAACAGGCGGTCGAAGCGATCGTTAAAGTCGCCAATACCGGCAAAATCGGCGACGGCAAGATTTTCGTCACCAATCTCGAACAGGTTGTCAGAATCAGAACCGGTGAATCCGGCGAAGAAGCGCTTTAAAAATAATTAGGAGAAAAAAATGAAACGATTGCTAAATTTTCCGGTTTTCCTGGCACTAGCTATGTACGCCGGTTTATGTTCTGCGGAAGACCTGGTTGCCGTAGTGGCTGAGGTTGCAGCGCCTGTCGTCAATAAAGGCGACACCGCATGGATGATAGTGGCCACGGTGCTGGTCATTCTGATGGTAATTCCGGGTCTGGCGCTATTTTATGGCGGCATGGTGCGTTCCAAAAACATGCTGTCCATTCTGATGCAGACTTTTGTAATCTTTGCCCTGACCTCCATTTTGTGGGCGCTTTATGGCTACAGTGTCGCCTTTACCGAAGGCAACGCCTTTTTCGGCGGCTTCAGCAAGGCGTTTCTGGCCGGCATTACCCCGGACTCGCAGGCCGCCACCTTTAGCAAGGGCGTGTATATTCCAGAGTTCATCTATGTCGCCTTCCAGTTGACTTTCTCCGCCATTACCCCGGCGTTGATCATCGGCGCCTTTGCCGAACGGGTCAAATTTTCCGCGGTTCTGCTGTTCACAGTGATCTGGTTTACCTTTTCCTATCTGCCCATCGCCCACATGGTCTGGTATTGGGCTGGCCCGGATGCCTACACAGACGCCGCAGCGGCTGAAAAAGCAACCGCCACCGCCGGTTTTATCTTCCAGAAAGGCGCGCTTGATTTCGCTGGTGGCACGGTGGTGCACATCAACGCCGGCATCGCCGGTCTGGTGGGCTGCCTGGTGATCGGCAAACGCATGGGTTATAAAAAGGAATTTATCGGACCGCATAGCGTGACCATGAGCATGATAGGCGCATCGCTGCTGTGGGTGGGCTGGTTCGGCTTCAACGCCGGCTCCAATCTGGAAGCCAACGGCCTGGCCACCCTGGTGTTTGTCAACACCCTGCTGGCCACGGCCGCCGCAACCTTAAGCTGGATCGCCGCAGAATGGGTGTTCCGCGGCAAACCCAGCATGCTGGGCGGCGCTTCCGGCGCGGTCGCCGGTCTGGTCGCCATCACCCCTGCTTGCGGCTGGGCTGGCCCCATGGGTTCCATCTTCCTGGGCCTGGGCGTGGGCGTGCTTTGCTTCTGGAGCGTCACCAGCCTGAAAAACATGCTGGGCTATGACGATTCGCTGGACGCTTTTGGCGTTCACTGCGTCGGCGGGATTTTCGGCGCCCTGGGTACTGCGATTGTCGCCAACCCTGCGCTGGGCGGCACAGGCGTATGGGATTATGTAGCCAACGCCGTTGCGCCTTACGATATGGGTGCGCAACTGAGCAGTCAGGCTTGGGGCGTCTGCGTATCGCTGATCTGGTCTGCCGTAGTAGCCTTTATCGGCTACAAAATCGTGGATATGACCATCGGTCTGAGAGTTAGCGAAGTGGTCGAACGCGAAGGTCTGGATGTACCGGAACACGGCGAGACCGCTTATCATCTGAGCTGATCGTAAGCTGATCGCCTGCCGGTTCAGGCAGCCAACCTAAAGCGGGTCGTCCTGTGGCGACCCGCTTTTTTTTGCCCAAATGACAGCTTAAATTGTGTACTGCCCAATATTTCATTATGATTGCAGGGTATTGAACAGGTCACTTAAACAATCATTACATTGAGGAATTCATGAAACTTATTACCGCAATAATCAAACCCTTTAAACTGGATGATGTCCGGGAAGCCCTGTCCGAAATTGGTGTAACCGGCGTAACCGCAACCGAGGTAAAAGGCTTCGGCAGGCAAAAAGGCCATACCGAGCTGTATCGCGGCGCCGAATATGTGGTGGACTTTCTACCCAAGGTCAAGCTGGAAATCGCCATCCACGACCACATATTGGATCAGGCCGTGGAGGCCATCGTCAAATCCGCCAACACCGGCAAGATCGGTGACGGCAAAATCTTCGTATCCGACCTGTCGCAGGTTATCCGCATTCGTACCGGCGAAACCGGGGACGAGGCGATTTAATAGTAAGTTCCGCTCCCGATACGCGTTTTGCCAAAATCGTCCATGCCTGCCCTCCAAGTGCAGGCATGGACGATTTTGTCGTTTGATGCTTTATGGATTCAATCATGAGAAAAAAAATAATAATATTAAGCATGCTTTTGCTGCCTACCTGGGTTTCCGCGCAGGAAATCAATCAGGCCAACACCGCCTGGGTGCTCACCTCCACCGCGCTGGTGCTGTTTATGACCTTGCCGGGCCTGTCGCTGTTCTATGCCGGCCTGGTGAGAAGCAAAAACGTTTTGTCGGTGATGATGCAATGTTTCGCCATTACCTGCCTGGTGTCCATTTTCTGGCTGGCTGGCGTCTACAGCCTGATTTTTACCGACGGCGGCGCATGGCAGCCGTTCCTGGGCGGCGCCGCCAAGGCTTTCCTGCCCGGCCTCGGCCTGCAAAACCTGACCGGCGACATCCCGGAAATCGTCTATTTCATGTTCCAGTTGACGTTCGCCATCATCACCCCGGCGCTAATCGTCGGCGGCTTTGCCGAACGCATGAAATTTTCCGCGGTATTATGGTTTAGCGCCGCCTGGCTGCTGATAGTCTACACCCCGGTCTGCCACTGGATCTGGGGCAACGGCTGGCTGGCGGCGCTGGGCGTCAAGGATTTTGCCGGCGGGATTGTGATTCATGTCAACGCCGGGGTGGCGGCGCTGGTTTCCGCGCTGGTACTGGGCGCCCGGCGCGGCTTCCCGACCACGGCCATGGCCCCGCATAACATGACCATGGTGGTCACCGGCGCAGGGATGTTATGGTTCGGCTGGTTCGGCTTCAACGGCGGCAGCGCCCTGAAAGCCGATGCGTCCGCCGGCATGGCGATTGCCGTCACCCATCTGGCGGCAGCGGCCGGCTCGCTAACCTGGATGGCGATAGAATGGCGACGCTACGGCAAACCCAGCGTACTGGGCATCGTCACCGGCATGGTGGCCGGCCTGGGCACCATTACCCCGGCTTCCGGCTTTGTCGGGCCGATAGGCGGCCTGATCATCGGCATGCTGGCCGGTGCGGTATGTTATTTCGCCACCCAGTATGTGAAACGCGTGCTGAAGATCGACGATTCGCTGGACGTGTTTCCGGTACACGGTGTCGGCGGCGCGCTAGGCTCGCTACTGACCGCGGTGTTTGCCGCCGACAGCCTGGGCGGACTGGGACTGAACGGCGTCAGCATGTCCACGCAATTGGGTGTACAGGCACTAGCCGTGCTGGTAACCGCCGCCTGGAGCGGCCTGTTCAGCTATCTGATTCTGAAACTGATCGACAAAACCATAGGCTTGCGCGTCACGGCCGATCAGGAAGTAGAAGGCCTGGATATTGTCCTGCACGAGGAAACCGGCTATCACAGCCTGTAACCCTCAACTGCATTATAAAATTGCCCTCGCCGGCTATAAAGAGCCTCGAAAAACCAGGACTTAACGCTTCGACAAAGTGCTCCCGAGCGCAGCCGAAGCGCGGTTTTTCGAGGCGCCTATATATTTCAATCATGGAACAACTTGAGACACTACCATGCCAATTACACTCGATGGACTGGAAAAAATTGTACGCGCCGCCGGCGCGGTGGCGCTGGGCTATTTTTATGATCCCGCCAATCTGGCCGTCAACCTGAAAAGCCCCCGGGATCTGGTCACGGCCGCCGACCTGTCGGTCGAACAATATCTAAAGACGGCATTGGCCGCGCAATGTCCGGAATATGGATTCTGGGGAGAAGAAAGCGGGCAGACCGCCAACCAAAACCGGCGCTGGATCGTCGATCCGATCGACGGCACGCATTCTTTCGCCAGAGGCCAATATTTCTGGTCGATTAGCATCGCGCTGGAAATTGACGGCGTCTTGCAGATGGGCGCGGTATATGCCCCGGCCCTGAATGATATGTATTGCGCGGAACGCGGCAACGGCAGCCGGAAAAACGGCAAGCCAATCCGGGTTTCCGGCGAAACCGAGCTGGGCAACAGCATGATCTGCACCGGATTCGCCTGCCTGCGCGCCTATTTGCAGGAAAACAATCTGCAACGTTTCTGCCGCATCGCCCAGGCAACCACCGGCCAGCGGCGCTTCGGTTCCGCCGCGCTGGATTTGTGCCTGGTGGCCGACGGTCAGGTGGACGCATACTGGGAACAGGAACTGAATCTGTACGACGTGGCGGCCGGCGCGCTAATCGTCCTGGAAGCCGGCGGCACGGTAACCGATTTTCAAGGCAACGCCGGGGTTTTTCCGGGAAACATTCTAGCCACCAACGGCGGAATTCTGGTAGAAATATTGGGGTTGATGTAAAGCACGCTTTATATATAGGCGAAAGCCGTATTGCTCCATAGATGAATTTGATTTACTTTAACGAATAAGGTTAGATTGTGTGAGCAACGCGAACCACAATCTGAACCGTTTGTTGGACAAGCCCGGAAATCAAGGTACGCCCTATCTTAATACAAGAAAATATCTTTTTGAAGATCTAGGCTCGCAAGGGCATGTTGAGCATTAAGACCAATAGCCCCTGATTTGGTAGGCCCCTTCGCGTTATAGCGCTCAAGTACCTCGGCTTCGAAGGTGGCGACGATGACGGAAAGTAAAATCATTTCACTTTCCCCCAATCAATGGCAAAACCGTTCATCAAGGCATTGATTAACTGGTCGGTATTCTGCTTTGTGCCGTCGGTTAGGTGGGTATATCGGGCCGTAGTCAAGATGCTACGATGGCCAAGGATTTTTTGGACTTCAAGCAGGTCAACGCCTGCTTCGATCAGATGAGTGGCATAGCTGTGGCGCAACCAAACAATGTATAGCCGACATTTCTGTCCTTAAAGCCACTAGACATTATAAGTACAAGCTACATCTTAGGCGTAGCGGCATCCACGAAATAACATCAACCTAGTGGCTATTTTAATATTCAAAACCCTGATTGCAGAGTAGTGATATCCACATAAGCCCCCTGATGGTTCAGACCACCGTGCCGCAACAGCCTTATTATGTCCAAGATCGGCGGGATAAAACGCCTGTCTGCCAATATTCGGCCGCTCAACCATGTCAGCATCCCAGGCCGTCAATTCAATACCGGAGTGTCCTAGTTTGGAAATAGCGTAATTAATTCGAGCAAGACACGCCAACACTTCCGAGCCGGTTCCATCAACACCGATCACATCACAATGACTTTACGAGTAACCCATTGACTTGGTGTGCAGAATTTGAATGGTTTCTTGGTATTCATGTGGGTTACCTGCTATTGATTTGACCTTGTGTAGGTTTATATCGCAGGTCATGTAATATGCAACAGCAATGCTTCATTCCCACCCTTCAATGGAAAACGGATTTAAAAATTGCCGTCCCCACAGCATTTTTTTATCGACTTCGCGGATCTGCGCTTCATCGCAGACGGAATCCCAGTTTGTTTCGATCACCTGTTTTTGTTTTTCAAAAATGGCCAGAGCCTCCTCTTCGGACAGGAAAAAGTGATGTGCGGTTTCAAGGCAAGTCTTGATTTGGCTAAGGTTGTTGTTCCCGGCAATCAGCATGGCTTGCGAGGCTTCGTTACCGGTACGGCCTTGCGGGCATATATCATAGGCTAGCGTCAGGCTTAACTCTTTCCCGTTCCAAAAGGCGGCATGGTTACGGGCATGATCGTCTGTATTGCCGCAAAGAATGTTAAAAACCAGTCTGGAAAATAGCTCTTTCAAGGTATTTTTAGGATCGCTAAAACGGTGGCGAATAATTTCCGCAAAGATTTCATAGCTGGCGTAACGCGCCAGCATGTCATCCAGGCCAAATAGGGTCAGCGCTGAAACCATCGCCTTACGCGTCCAGCCTTGCGCAACCTTTTCACGATCAAAGCGTTCAATCAGCAACACGTCCTTGTTTGCCGCTGTCGCCAGCTTAACGGGGGCAACCCTTAGTCCGGCAAGCACCGCCAGCCTCATGGCTATAAATTCAACTTTTACAACGCTGTATAGATCGGTACTCGAAGAAAATTTGGCCACATATTTTTTGTTTTCGTCTTCTATTAAGGCTTTTGGCCGGGCGCCGCCAATCGAGCTGCCATGAAATAGCGCTTGATCCAGTTCAGGCGTGAGCAGTACGCCTTTTTCGACACGCTCGGCAGAGACCAATAATTCCTCTAAGGTAACATGGCTGGAAGAGCGCGGCACATATTCGCTAGGCGAACGCTGAAAATCCAGTGCGCCTATGCGATCCGAACCGGATTCCAGCAGATAGGTCAGTTCGTCCAGTATCGAGGTATCTGTGTTTGAGCCCTTTAGCGCCAGCTTTTTATTGATGATGACTCGCCGCCCCCAGGCATCAGGCGCGGCATCCCGAATACAGCCGGGCATGGACAGGCCGTCAAGCAAGGGCAATACGCCGGACTGTAGCGGTAGTTCCGGTTCATAAATGGCTATGGCCGGCGTGGCGGTATCGTACACACGCTCAAGATAGCTTTTACCATAGTTAAACAAGATATTGCCATTGTAGGTTTCCAGTTTTCCGGCCACCACCGGCTCAGTTTTTCCCGGCAACCATATCCAGACAAACGCCTCCCGGTTGATATTGTTAAAAGTCATCATCGACCTGTTTGTTTTTTTCCAGGATGCGTTTTGGCAGCAAGGCGATCTTGTCGCTGGTTTGCTCGAACTGCTTCGACAATGGCAGTTTATCAGACTCAAACAGTTTGACGCCCACCAACAC
>JAQTUW010000034.1 GCA_028707085.1 Methylococcales bacterium
CAAGCAGTAAACCTTAACCCTGATAAGGCCGAAACAGGCAAAGAAGATAACAAGGAGGGTACTATCCAGAGCAAAATGGCCGCGTAAGTTTTAACCATTGAGGCGACAACTACATTGACAAACACCGATCATACTGTAGCTTGATATGTGGGCTTTGGATGCGCTGCTCTGCGTCCAGCCAGTTTAACATCTAAATTGTGTACTTTTTTTACATTATTTTACTCTCCATCCCCGTATAATTCCGCAGTAGAGCCACTGCCGGCGTCTGCCGGAAATTAAAGCATCCATGACCGGGTTTGCGGATCGATCCACCGGCTGTGTCCATGTCCGGCAAGCTCTGTTCTTATTGCCCGAATTTGATTTTGGAGACCCCGTGTACGGTGGATTAAGCCTGTTTGTGTGTTTTGCATGCCTTTTACCGGAATCCGGCCTCGCCGCCGGTACTGAACCCGCGGCGGTTTTGCCGCCGCTGGATCTGAGAAACGGCTGGGCCGGCCATTTGTCGCTGCTGGTCATGGTGGCGGCCTATGTCGCCGCCATGTTCGAGGAAGCGACCGAGCTGCGCAAATCCAAGCCCATGCTACTGGCCGCCGCGCTGGTCTGGTTCTTTGTAGTGCTGGCCTACCAGCAGCAGGGCAACGATCTGCTGGCGGTGACCGCCTTCAAGACTAATCTTCAGGCTTATATGGAGTTGTTATTGTTCATCATGGTGTCGATGACCTATCTCAACGCCATGGAGGACATGCATATCTTTTCCGCCCTGAAAGCCTGGCTGGTGTCCCGGCATTTCAGTTACCGGCAATTGTTCTGGATCACAGGCTTGCTGGTGTTTTTTATTTCCAGCGTGGTCAATGGCCTGACCGCCGGCCTGCTGATGGGCGCGGTGGTGGTGGCGGTGGGCAAACAAAGCCCGCGTTTCGTGTCGCTGGGTTGCATCAATATCATTGTCGCCACCAATGCCGGCGGCTCGTTCAGTCCGCTGGGCGGCATCTCCACGCTGTTCGTCTGGCAGCACGGCATGTTGGACTTTACCGAGTTTTTCAAACTGTTTTTGCCCTGCATGGTCAATTTTCTGGTGCCGGCGCTGGCCATGCATTTTGCCCTGCCGACCGATAAACCGGCCGCCGCGCACGAAACCGTGAAGCTGGGGCGGGGAGCCAAAACGGTGATGTTTCTGTTTGCCGTCACCATCGCGCTGGCGGTCGGTTTTGACATGGCGCTCAAACTGCCCGCCGCCGCCGGCATGATGTCCGGTCTGGCCCTGTTGCAGTTCTTTTATTTTTATCTGCAAAAATCCGCCCGCGGCAATCAATACCAAAAGTCGGAATTCGAACTGTTTTTCGGTGGCAACGACATGAAATGGTCGCGGCTGGAAGCAAACGGCCATGATATTTTCGAAAAAATCGCCCGTCTGGACTGGGACACCCTGCTCTTTTTTTACGGGGCGATGATGGGGATAGGCGGCCTGGGATTCATCGGGTATCTGGACGGCGTCTCCCACTTCCTATACGGGCAGTTAAGCCCGACCCTGGCCAATATTCTGATCGGCCTGTCCTCGGCATTTGTCGATAATGGCACGCTGATGTTTGCCGTGCTGACCATGCATCCGGATATTCCGCCCGGACAGTGGCTGCTGCTGACGCTGACCCTGGGGGTGGGCGGCAGCTTGCTGGCGATCGGCTCCGCGCCCGGCATCGGCCTGATGGGACAGGCCAAGGGCCAGTATACCTTCACCGCGCATATGAAATGGTTTCCGGCGATATTGCTGGGCTATTTTGCCAGTATCGGCGTGCATTTTCTGGTTAACGCCGGTTCGTTCTGACATGCCGGCAGCCGGAAAAAAGGGCAGGGCGGATTTACGCCGTCGGCATGTAATTCAGATCGATTTTATCCAGGCTTAGTCCGGCGGAAACCGGTGAATACTTGCCCAGCAAAATCAGATTGCCGGGACTGACAGGGCCGATTATTTTGGGCAGATCGCCGAGCCTGACGCCCTGGCGTATCAGGAATAGCGTATAGGTGTAACTCAACGTCCCGGCGCCGATCTGCTCCGGCGCGGTCAGGCCGGCGTCGATTGCGGCGCAGCTCAGCAAGGCGTCGATGTCGGCCGGGCTCATTTCAATGGCCTGCCAGGGATAAGCCGACAGCAGCACCGCCGTGTAGCGGTTCATGGGCAGCGTCCGGCCGTCGTCCGCCACGGTGATGGTCTGTTTTTCGGTATTGAAGCTCTCGGCGCTCAGCGCGGTAATTTCGCCGGCGGATAAACCGTTTAGCAGCAGGCTCAAAATTTCGGTGAGCTGCAAATCGGCGTTGGCGAACAGGCTGACCACCTCCTGCTGGGCCAGTTCCCGGTCGCCGCCTTCATATCCCAGGCTCGGGGCAGCGGCCGGACTAATGGCCGGTTGCCGGTTATACCCTTCCAGCGCCACTGCGGCGTTCATGTCCGGCAGAAAGCCGCCGGCAGGGGTGGCGTTCAGTTGCACATGCAGGCTGTTTTGCTGTGGTTTGCTGTCTTCCCGGCGCAAAAAATCGATGATCCAGATAAACAGCAGGCCGGTCAGCAAGCTGGCGGCAAAGCCTATCGCCGCTTCCTGCAGGTAATTCGGACGGATGGAGTGGGTGGGCAGGGTGGCGGAATCGATGATTTCCACCTGCGGATATTTTTGCCGCTGCTTGACTTCAATATCCACCAGTCTTTCCTTGGTGTCGTTCTGCAGGGTTTCCATCGCCGCCAGTTCCTGAGTCATGGCCTGCAATTTGGCAAACTCGCTGGTGTATTCGGCGGCCACTTTTTTATGCTGGGTCATTTGCGCCTGTATGACCTGCACCGCCTCCTGCGCGGCGGCATAATTGTTTTCGGCCTCCTGCGCGGCGATGCCGCCGCCGGATTTGAGCTTTTCGTTGATTTTGGCCTGCAAGTCCGCCAGTTGTTCCGGTATCTTGCGCATGGTGGGGTTGAAGCGGATATATTCATCCGTATAATTGCCGCGCAGGGCATCCAGTTTTTCCTGCAATTTGCCGGCCTGCTCGGTCATTGCCGCCAGCGTATGCGAATCCGCCTCCGGCACCACGGCTTTGCCCTGCTTGATGGCGTTGTGAATGGCGTCCATTTTGGCTTTCGCCAGCACTTCCTCCTCCATGGCCTTGTTCAGGGATTCATTGAGTCCCTGCAATCTGGCGTGAGCCTGATTATCCACACTATCGGCCGACTGGATATTATTAGCCAGCCGGAACTGATCGATTTCCTGGCGTTTGGCGTCCACCTGCTGATCGATACGCTGTAATTCGTTTTTGATGGTATTGGTGAGTTTATCCGAGATTTCGGTGACATATTCCGATCTGGCCTGTAGATAGGCGGCTATCCAGGCATTGACGGCTTTTTGCAGAAACTGCGGATCGTGGCCTTCGGCGGTCAGTTTCAGCAGATTGGTTTCGGAAACAGGGGTTACGGCGAACATCCCGCGCAGTTCATCGCTGGAAGCGTTTAACTGGGCGGCGGTTTTATCCAGTATGCCCTGACCCAGCAGCAGGTCTTTTTGAATATTGACATGTTGCAGATCGGCATCCTGGCTGACTTCGTCAATATCCGTTGCGGCCGTGGTCAGTACCGTCGCCTCGCTACGGTAAATGGCCGGCTGGGAAAAAACATAGATTTGGCTGCCCGCCAGCAAGGGCAGGAACGCGGACAGGAAATACAGCAGCCGTTTCGGCTTGCGCTGCGAGCTGTCATGGTTTTTATCAAGCACCCGGTATTCGTTAAAATCATGGGCCATGGTCATTCGTCCTGTCGCGGCAAATCAAAGTTGAATTGTAACATCTGTCAGCAATTCAGCGTGTGTCAGCATCAACATATCAGGGGAAAATTTTGCTGGCATCTGTAGTTGTAACGGCTCGCGTTTGAAATCGGTCGGGCTCGCAACTGTGTGACTCCCGTATCGGTATTCCATTGGCCACCTCCTTGGCCTCCATTTCCGATCGCAGCTAAAGCTAACCCGCTGAAGCGGGTGGTTTAAACCTTATGATGAAAAATTAATTGCGAGCCGACACGGATAAATGCGAGCCTGACCGATTTCAAACGCGAGCCGTTACATGTAGTTTTGCAATTACCTCAACAGCAATCCATTTTTACCGGCTTACAAAAACTGTGGCTTAACCTCTACATGTTGGCGATGACTGAACGTGACATTTACCTCAACATCCTTATCGAGTTTTCCAAGGATCGTAATCATCCGGTCGAGCGTGAAGCGACGAAGCTGCGCGTTGCGGATATGAGAAAATTCGGAGTGCTAAACTCCGGTCTGCTTCTCGGCGTCGCGCATCGAAAGTTTGCGCTCATCAAGGATATTGATGATTTTCGCTGCAATAATGGATCGAGCTTGCTCTAACCCTGCGTTGGGGTGTCCGAAGTCACGGTAAACATTGCCGCTTTCGCGTATCAGCTCCATGTCGTCATTTTTCATTTCGCAGAAATTCATTTATGCCTATATAGGGCTGTAAGCTGGAATCCCGGAAAAATCCCGCGCAATTGCTTCCGCACCTTTCAATTTCAACTCAAACAACCCATTATCGAAAAGCTTGGTATGATTTGGAACTTTTATCTTTAAAAAAGATATTAAAATCTAGTTATATCGTTTTTATGGCACATCTATTTTGGTTATTCTTTTACCACGGCCGAACCCTGGTTGTTGATGTGCAATCGGAAAATTGCCTACCGCCTCCTTTTTTTTTTACATCACATCCACCATAGGTTGATCGACACATCATTATATAAGGATACAGAACCATGCCTTTGCAGCAATTAGTGGAATATTTCAATGACCGGCTTGAGCTGGAACATAAAAACGGGGTACGGACTTTTGTCTTGCAGGACGGGGTGGTGCACGGCTTATACGGGCCGATCCGGATCGGCAGCAGTTTGTCGCCGATCCGGGATGGCTTGCAGCCTACGCAGTTTATCGGCCATCATGCGCAACTGAAAGTCAGCCCCAATCCGGATAGGCACAGGCTGTCTGGTCTGGAGCTCGATCATCTGCGGATTTCGTCGTCGCAACAGCCTGCGGCCTTCGATTCTGTGATCAGTTTCGACCGTCTATCGCGCACGGTGCACATGCTCAACTATTTGCCACAATCGCATCTGGATAAACGGCTGTTTCTGGATGTCGATCCGCGGCATATTCTCGGCATCAAGGCCGATCATGGTGCTTATTTTGAAGAAATTATCGTCAAATGCGGTTTAGAGACCGGCAATGTGACCATCGGTCTGACTGTCAACAGCATTTACGCCAGGCTTTATCCGGTTTTGCTGAAAGGTCTGGAAAACTACCAGCGCCGGGGTTACCGGTTAATGCTTAAATTTGATCTGCCGGCGGTGGATAAATCGGCAGCGGAACTGATTGCCAGGGTATCCCCGGATTTTGTCGGCCTGTCGGCGCAAAATATCGATCAGGCGCGCGACGGCGACGTGTTGATGAAACTTCAGGCTCTGACCGGCATGGCGGCCACGGTTAATGCAAAAAGCATCCTGTTCGATATAGAGGATGAACGGAGCGCCGATCTGGCGCGGCAAAGCGGTTTCGAGCTGTTGCATGGCGAATTTTTTGAGCAGCCCGGCCAGGCGGCCGGGCAGAGAACGAATAAGGGGTTTGATGTCCAGTGGTACGAAAACGTTCGCGGCTAACTTAATTCAATTTATCGTATTATGCCTAATTTCTGTGACGTAATAGAAGTTTTTTTTTGGCCGTGTATCACGGTGCCTGATGCAATTTCCATGTTTTTTTCTTTGTTGAGACCTCGTACAAATTTGCTAGAAAGATATGATATAGGATTACCCATTAAGTCAGAGACCTTTAGGTTAACAAATTCCGTTCTATCTGTTTCCTCTAATCCATTTGCCCAACTATCCAATATCCAGGTTAAAGACCAAATAGGGAGTAAATAATCCGGAACCTCATGGCGCACTATATTTATATCGTCTATAAATAAATTAGTTAATCCAGTTGCCGTCATATTATAGTAATGGTGAGGATAACCATGCATTGGCTGGAGAAAAGGTACAGCACAGATTAAATCGCCGCCAGGCTTTAATACGCGAACGATTTCCTGCGCGCACAACCAAGGGTTTTTAACGTGCTCAAGAACAGCAAACGAAAGTACAGCATCAAATGAATTGGTTTTAAACGGTAAAACTTCACCAACCCCAAGAACATCGGTTGAATAATATGGCACAATCTCAAAATTAACGACATTATAGTAGTAAACATCACGACTACCAGCGCCGCAATCCAATATTAGGCCATTTTTGTGTTTTTCTATTAACGCCATTACATCACTGTCATACCCGTTACTGCTAACGGCGGTAGCGTCAATGATACTGAATTGATCCCTTAGCTCAGAAGTTAGAAAATCGAAACTGTTTTCGTTTTCTATCATTTTCATATCAGTGCGTAATAAAGGTTTTAATCGAGCCATTTTTTGTTTTTTTCGGCTTCTGTCGAACTTAAAAAGCAATCGTCTCTGCTCGGCTCTGCCAAATAAATTAAAATGCTCCGCGCCAGATTCTATCTGACCACAATCTACCGCGTTTTTAACATCGTTATTTGCATTTAAATAAGCGATTTCATCGAAGTTTTCGTATGTTGCATAAGCGCCAATAATCTGGCTTTTCGTATTGTCTTCTGAAATTTTATCCACATTTTTTCTCCATAAATAAATGATAACTTCAATGTCTGCAAACAGCCTGCAAGCGGGGGAACCATAAAAAACATGGCTAACAGCTTAAGCTGGGAGAAATATAAGAGCTTGTTGACGTAATCTTGTATGATGTATTAATGATCAAAAAACAACTCAAAATCAGAAATATGCGTAACAAGCGGTCTGATTATCGCTGAACCAGTTGGCCTCGGCAAGAAAAGTCTTCACGAATCCTTACCTTCACCCTTCAATAGTTCGCGAATAAAATATTCCAGGCAGGCGGGCAGATACAAATGTTTCAAATAAGCGATTTTGGTCTGCGAGCCAGGAATCAACTGCGCTAAATCCAGCGCGACCAAATCGCCGTCGTTGCCGGGTTCGTACGCGGTTCCGGCAATGACGCCCACCCCGAGGCCCAGTCTGACATAGGTTTTGATCACATCCGAATCGGCGGCGGACAGCGCGACATCCAGCGTCAGGCCGGCATTGCCGAACGCCTTGCCGATAGTGGATCGGCCGGTAAATCCCGGCGAATAGGTCAAAACCGGAAATGAAGCCAGCCGTTCCAGGCTGAGTACGCCTTTGGCCAGGGGATGCCGGTGCGGTACGATCGCAATGTGTCGCCATTCGTAGCACGGCCTGACGATCAGCTTGCTGTCTTCGCTCAGCCGCTCGGTACAGATGGCGATATCGGCGCGGTGATGATGCAAAAGCTGAATAATATCGTCTGGCGAGGATTGAATCATGTAAATGCTGACGCCCGGATATTTTTCCCGAAATTTTTGTATCGGTTCCGGCAGCAGATATTTTGCCTGGGTATGCGTGGTGGCGATGCGCAGGGAACCGTTACCGCTGTCGCGCGCATCAGCGGCGATGGCCTGGATGTTTTGTTTCGCCAGGCTGATGCGCTCCACCTGCACCAACACCCGTTCGCCCAGCGGCGTCAGGCCCAGCAGTTTTTTACCCTGCCGCTCGAATAGCGGCGAGCCCAGTTCTTCCTCAAGCAACTGTAATTGCCTGCTGACTGCCGATTGCACCAGATGCAGCCGGGTTGCGGCTTTGGACTGATTGAAGCCGGTTTCCTGCAATAGACGCAACAATTCGAACTGAGTGAAATTCATGTTTGCCTGGATAATTGCCGGTTAAAGGCGGGTAATGGATTTTTCCTGTCCTGCATCTGTTTCGCCGCTCAGTCAAACCAGTGCGCTTGTCTGATATGCGCCGCTACCCGGTCGCCCCTGTTCAGGTTCAATTGCTTGAAACGCCGATTTGACATTTCCGCGTACAGGCTGCCGCCGGAGCCTTCGAGTTGCGGATTGACCAGTTCGATGCGTATTGACGACCCCAAATGCTGCCAGTCTTTCAGGATCAGCGGCGACGCGGAAGTTGCCGACATTTTTTCAATGTCGATGTCGTGCGGGCGGACATGCGCGTAAATTCCCTGCGGATTCTCGAATACCAGGCCGGCGCTTTTCAGCCAAGCGGCGTCGTTCTGTTCCACATGCAGAATGTTGGTCTGGCCGATAAATTTGGAGACAAAGGCGTTAACCGGGTTGTCGTAAATAGCGTCAGGCGAACCTTGCTGTTCGATGCGGCCCTGATTCAACACCACGACCTGGCTGGCGACTTCCATGGCCTCCTCCTGATCGTGGGTCACGAATATGCTGGTGACATTCAACTCCTGATGCAGATTGCGCAACCAGAGTCTTAAATCCTTGCGGACACTGGCGTCCAGGGCTCCGAACGGTTCGTCCAGCAACAATACCTCGGGTGCCACCGCCAGCGCCCGCGCCAACGCGATTCTTTGCCGTTGGCCGCCGGACAATTGATCCGGAAAGCGGTCGGCCAGCCAGTCGAGCTGCACCAACTCCAGCAGGGCATGCGCCTTTTTGGTTATTTCGGTTTCGGCGGGCCGTTCCCGGCGCGGCTTTACTCTAAGACCAAAGGCGATATTGTCGAAAACCGTCATGTGCCGGAACAGCGCATAATGCTGAAACACGAAGCCGATGCCCCGGCGACTGGCGTGCTGTCCGGTTATATCCTCGTCCTTCAGCAGCACCCGGCCCTGATCCGGAGTTTCCAGTCCGGCGATAATGCGCAGCAAAGTGGTTTTGCCGCAACCGGAAGGGCCTAATAGCGCGACCAGTTCGCCTGCCGGAATATCCAGGTTGATGTTATGCAGCGCGGCGAACTGGCCGAAGTTTTTACTGATATCGATTAGACGGATACTCATGGTGTTATGCAGGATGCTGTAAATTCAGGATGTATAAGTAATGCGGGTCAGCCGGCTCTTACCTTGCCTTCCATTCCAGAAAGCTTTTTAAAACCAGCGTCACCACCGCCAGTCCGGCTAAAATCGAAGCGCTGGCAAAAGCGCCGACCGCGTCGTAATCGTTGTAACTGACTTCGACATGCAGGGGCAGGGTGTCGGTCAGACCGCGTATATGGCCGGACACCACCGATACCGCGCCGAATTCGCCCATTGCTCTGGCGTTGCAGAGCAGTACGCCGTACAGCAGCGCCCATTTGATATTGGGCAGGGTGATCAGGAAAAAGGTTTTCCAGCCGCCGGCTCCTAGCGATAGCGCCGCTTCCTCCTCCTCGTTGCCCATTTCCTGCATCAGCGGAATCAGTTCGCGGGCAACAAACGGAAAGGTCACAAACACCGTGACCAGGATGATGCCGGGAGTGGCGAACATGATTTTGATTTGATGCGCCGAAAGCCATGGCCCAAACCAGCCCTGGCTGCCGAACAGCAAAACGAATATCAGGCCGGAAATGACCGGCGAAACCGAAAACGGCAGGTCTATCAGCGTAGTCAACAGACTTTTGCCGGGAAATTCGAAACGGGTGATCGCCCAGGCGGCGGCGATGCCGAATATGGTGTTCAGCGGCACGGTCGCCAGGGCGACTATCAGGGTCAGCCTCAGCGCAGCCACGGTGTCCGGCTCCGACAGCGCCTGAAAATAGGCCTGCCAGCCTTTGGCAAACGCCTGATACAACACCAGGCCCAGCGGCAGGCAAAGAAACAGGACGATAAAGCCGACCGCAACGCCGATCAAAGCGCATCTTAGCCATAAAGGATCGCGTAGCGCCTGCCGGTTGCCGATGCGGACGATGGCGTTACCGGCGGTAGAAGAGGGGGCTTGCATGGTCATTTTCCTTTAAATTTGTCCTGAGCGTTTACGTAGCCGGCGTTGCAGCAGATTGAGCCCCAGCAATAACAGGAAGGAGACAATCAGCATGCTGAACGCGATCGAGGTTGCGCCGGCGTACTGATATTGCTCCAGCTTGATGACAATCAGCAAGGGCGCGATTTCGGAGACATAGGGCAGATTGCCGGCAATGAAAATCACCGAGCCGTATTCGCCGATACCTCGGGCGAAAGCCAGCGACACGCCGGTCAGCACAGCCGGAAAAAGATTAGGCAATATGATTTTTGCAAACACCTGCAAACGAGAGGCTCCCAGGCAGGCGGCGGCTTCTTCCATAGTCGTATCAAACTCCTGTAGCACCGGCTCAATGGTGCGCACCACAAAGGGAATGCCGATAAATATCAGCGCTACCACGATACCCAGCGGCGTATAGGCCACTTGCAGGCCGAAATTATCGATCAGCCATTTGCCGACGATGCCGCCCGGCTGATAAATGGTCGCCAGCACCACCCCGGCTACCGCCGTCGGCAAGGCGAACGGCAAGTCGATCAGCGCATCCAGCACGCGCTTGCCGGCAAACGGATAACGCACCATTACCCAGGCAATGACGAATCCGAACAGGCCGGCGATGACCGAGGCCGCCAGCGATGTTAAAAAACTGATCCGAAACGCCGCCAGCACCCGCCGGTCAATCATGATGTCCAGATATTCGTTCCAGTCCAGTTGCAGGCTTGTAAACAGCAGGCTGCTGAGCGGGATAAGCACTATCAGCGTCAAATAGCCCAGCGTAAAAGCCAGCGCTGGTCTAAAGCCGGGCATGATGCTGCTTTGCGTCATGTTCATCTCCCTATTTGCCGTAAATCTGGTCGAATACGCCGCCATCGGCAAAATGTTTGTTTTGTACGGCTGTCCAGCCGCCAAACTGGGCGACCGTCGCCAGTTCCAGCGCCGGAAACTGGCTGGCGTATTGGGCGGCAACCTCTTTGTCCACCGGACGATAGTAGTTTTGGGCGATAAGTTCCTGGGCTTCCTTGCTGTACAGGTACTTCAGATATTCGCTAGCCACTTCGTATGCGCCATGTTTACGGGCGTACGCCTCGACAACCGCCACCGGCGGCTCGGCCAGAATGCTGAAAGCAGGGGTGACCACTTCGTATTTGTCGATCCCGAATTCCTTCAGCAGCAAATAGGCTTCGTTTTCCCAGGTAATCAGCACGTCGCCGATGCCGCGATCGGCAAAGCTGGTGGTGGAACCGCGGGCGCCGGTGTCCAGAACCGAAGTGTTTTTATATAACTTGTCCAGAAAGGCGCGGGCCGCGTCTTCGCTGCCGGCATTCTGTTTCAGGGCATAAGCCCAGGCGGCCAGATAATTCCAGCGTGCGCCGCCCGAGGTTTTGGGATTCGGGGTCACGACGCCGACCCCGGCCCTGATCAGATCATTCCAGTCCCTGATTTGCTTCGGGTTGCCCTTGCGCACCACAAACACAATGGTCGAGGTATATGGCGAGCTATTGTTGGGCAATTGCGACTGCCAGTTTTCCGGTAATAATTTGGCGCGGGCGTGAAGCTGATCGATATCGTAAGCCAGCGCCAGGGTGACGACATCGGCCTCCAGACCGTCCAGCACCGCCCGCGCCTGTTTGCCGCTACCGCCGTGCGACTGGTTGACGGTTACGGTATCGCCGGTTTTATGCTTCCAGTAACCGGCAAAGACCTGGTTATAAGCCTTGTACAACTCGCGGGTCGGGTCATAGGAAACATTGAGTAGCTTGATGTCGGCTGCGTCTGTATTGCCCGCCGCCAGCCCTAACAGCGCCGCGGCCAATATATTGATCAAATTGTTTTTCATGACATCTCCTTAGAACCTTAATTGGCTTTGCGCATAGAAATAATCCACATCTTCGCCGGGTACCGTCCCGGCGCCGTTTACCGTGGCCGCCGCCTGTTTGGCGAACTGACCCTTGAACAGGTGGAACCAGCCGACTTCGAAATTCAGGCTGCTGTTAAAATCGTAACGGCCGGTCAGCCCAAGCTGGTTGCCGACATAGCTGCCGCTGTTGTGGGTGGGTTGCAGCACCAGATTGCTTGATGACGTGCAGGACGCGCCACCCCAGCAATCGCTGGCGGAGGCCAACCAGATCAAACGTTGCTGTAGCGTCAGCCGCACATCGCTTGCCGGAGCAACATTCAGCTTGTAACCCGGCGAGTTGATGTTGCTGCGCTGGAACGCGCCATAGATGCCGCTCGGCCCAAAATCCGGCACGCTGTTGCCGTAAAGAGGGTCGAATCTGGAATCGGTGGTGCTTTTGGCCCCGGGATTTTGGCTGCCGCTGGCGTAGTCGTACTCCAGCATCAGCCGGGGAGACCAGGTCGTGTCGAAACTGTAGCCGGCCTCGACATGTTCCGACCAGGCTTCATGCTGCTGATCGTGAGCAGACGTGGTGTTGTAGCGAACGGTGCCGAACTGGCCCATGCCTTCCGCCTGAAAATCGAACCGGCCTATTTGCGGTTTAATGTATACGCGCAGGCCGGGTGTAAAATATCGGCGTTTGCGGGTAGGGTTGTCGAAACTGTCCGCCTCGTCCAGATTGTATAGATACAGTTCGCTATTGATGCCCATGGCCAGTTTATAGCCCTCCAGCATGCCGCCGGAAAACCAGGTGCGGGTCGCTTCCTGATCGAATTGCTGGACGCCTTTGATAATGGCCGTCGCCGAGGTCGGAAAGCGCGTCACCGGCAGGGTGGCGAATGCGTTGAATTGCCATTTGGCGTTATCCAGCAACCGGAACCGCACCCCGGTAAAACTATTGGAAGTGTTTCGGAAATTGGGTCTTGACACCAGTCTCCGGCTGCCCAGATCGATGGTTTGCCGGCCCACTCTGATTTCGCTGCCCAGGGCGCTGGCAAAGGCGTCCTTGTCGGCCCAGGAAAAATAGGCCTGAATGAAATCGGCCGGGTCGGCCATGCCATTATTGACGCCGGAACCAACGTTTTTGCCCGGCCCGATATCCGCGCCCTCGGCGCGAGAGTCCATGAATTCCGTAGCGACGCGGAATTTGCCCAGCCGGGCTTGCAGCCACAGATCGGTCTGCAGGGCGATTTGCTGGTCGCCGCCCCGGGTATTGGCCTTGATGGTGCCGTTCATGTCTTCGTAGCGGGTACGCTGTTCGACGCCAACCGACAGCCATTCCGGCAATCCCAGGGTGTCGTGCAGATTCCAGACCGGCTTTGCATATTTGTTGCCCAGCAAGGGATCGTCCATCTGCGAAGTATAGGCCGTCATCGGCGGGGTGCTGTAGGTTTGCGCGGCGTCCGCATTGGCGGGGGCAGGGCCGTTGCCCAGGAAAATACCGCAGGCGACGGTCAGCCTGAATGCCGGATGGTTCACGGAATTGCCTGACAACTTGTTTCGCATCTTTGATCTCCATTTGATTAAATTTCCGCAAAATTCGGTTCACCGAAAGCGGTTTATCTAAAAATTTCACAAGCCGGCTAACGGTCTTGTTGGAGGCGATGTTAAAGAAGATGAAACTGAATTGAAAACGATATAAAATGAATTATATATCTTTATTTTAGATATTAATGCTTTTAGATACTGTTGCCGTTAAATCCGTGTTGTTCGCGCAAAACCTTTCCATGTCCGCCAAATTCGGAATATCGTAACTACGTCGAGTATTGGCGCTAAATAGTGATCGACTCGGTTCATAATTAATAAGGGTATGAGCAAGCATCGTTGTGTCATCAGACACCATTCGGCAGGACAAAGCGTAGCGGGCGAGTCCCAATCTTTGCGCCCGTAACCTCGTCGATGGCTACCGGTTTAATATCCTCTCCCGTTTCAACATCCTGAATACGTACTAACGGACCGCCGCCGCGATACTGATGTCCCCAGGCGCCAATCATCACCAGCACCGGCAGAAAATCGCGGCCGGCGGCCGTCAACACATACTCCTCGCGCGGAGGACGCTCCGAATACAGATGTTTTTCCAACAGACCTTCCTCCGTCAGCGTTGCCAATCGCCGGGTCAGAATCGTCGGAGCGATGCCAAGACTTTTTCGAAACTGGTCAAAACGGGTTAGGCCAATATGGGCATCCCGCAGAATCAACAGGCTCCATGTATCGCCGAGAAAAGCGAGGCAGCGAGCAATCGGACAAGGGTCGGCACAAATATTTTTATCGTTCATACTGTTTTAGTAGTGACTTGATTTCAAAATGGTAGTAACATTACTACCATAATGATAGTAACACTTAACCAGTAGACAATCCACCCCCAAAAAGGAGATTTGATATGAGCAATAAAGACATAGCTGTAGCCCTGATCACTGCCGCATCCTCGGGCATTGGGCAGGTACGGCTGGAAAACAAGCAAGCCAAGTACGTTTCCTGCGCCGTTTCCTCCCGGAAGCCATGGTAGACAAGAGCTTACGCAAGTTCAACCAACTGCCGATAGTCTGAATCATTGAAAGATAACGACATGATCTATTTTTCAAAGAATACCAAGACGATGGCACATACCGCTCCACTCAAGGCATTCGAGCCACCGATGTCGATAGCATTGTCAAAAAGGAGGGGTTGATTGTCGCTTATCTGCAAACACACGATGTCGAATTTTGGTCTTGATTTGTCGAGCAAATTGAACGCAAAGCTCAGACGCCGAAAGACAAGCTATTGGCAATTTTCGATGTCCATGGCGAATGGTTGACGCCAAGTTGGCCGCCGAGATACTGATAGCAAACAGCATCGAATAATTATTTCGAATATTACCCAACCTTCTACCGAAGGAGGAAACAACATGCCGAAACTCAACATTTCGTTAATGCCGATTACCCTTGACCGGCTTCATTTCCGATACACAAACAAAGGCCGGTTGCTGGCCATATTGTTGTCTCTGACGATCAGCTCAGGATGCAGTGATCAGGATAAACAAACACAAGCCGCTTCCAGACCGGTAAAGGTGTTTCGAATCGAGGACACCTCCATGGTCGGTGTTATGAGCTTTGCCGGGGAAGTCAGAGCAAGAATCGAGACGCCGTTATCCTTCCGGGTGGGCGGTAAACTGCTGGAACGGAAAGTAGACATTGGCGACCAAGTGCATAAAGGTCAGCTTCTGGCGATATTGGATGGCAATGATTACCACCTCGCCGTGCTGGGCCTTAAGGCTCAGCTGGCTTCCGCCCAGGCCGACAGCACTTTCTTGCGGGACGATCTGGGGAGATACCGCGAGCTGTTAGCTCAGAAAGTCATCAGTCCGCCGGAGTTCGAGCGGCACGAAACAGCTTATACCACGGCGCGGGAGCGGACGGTGGCTCTGGAAGCACACTTGGGCCAGGCGCTTAACCAGCTGACCTATACCGAATTGCATGCCGACCGCGACGGTGTGGTCACGGCGTTGGCTGTCGAGGCCGGGCAGGTGCTGGCTGCCGGCCAAGCCGTGGTGACTCTGGCCCAGCTCAACGAAAAGGAAATCCATTTCGACGTGCCCGAGCATCGTCTGGCGGAAATCCAGCGCCAACAAGTCGTTAATGTGTCATTGTGGTTAGACGACAATCGGCGGCTCAAGGCTAAAATTCGCGAAATATCATCCGCCGCCGAACCGGCCAGCCGCACCTATCGCGTCAAGGCAACCTTGCTGGAAGGTATGGATGTCGCGCAATTAGGCATGACGGCGACCGTTCATGTTGCGGCGAACACCGCTTCAGGTATCGCCATCCCGCTTTCCGCCGTCTATACCCCGCAAAACCAGCCCAATCATCCCATGGTCTGGTTGGTCGATGAGCAGGCTGCCACCGTCAAATCCGAGCCGGTTCGGTTGGGCAAAACGCTAGCCGGCGAACGGGTTGCCGTCGAGGGCCTCGTCACCGGTCAATTGTTGGTCAGCGCCGGCGTTCAACGTCTAGCCGAGGGGCAGGCTGTCCGCTTGCCGGAAGGATCGGGATTGCCTAAGAATCGCGGTAGAGAGGGGCAGCTATGAAAGCGTTTAACCTCAGCGAGTGGGTACTTAAACATCGCTCCTTTACCGGTTTTATGATCGCATTGGTGGTACTCGGCGGGATATTTGCTTATTACAGGCTTGGTCAGCAGGAAGATCCGCCGTTCACGTTTCGAATCATGGTGGTCAAAACCCTCTACCCCGGCGCCACCGCGCTGGAAGTCGAGCAACAGTTGACCGACAGACTGGAAAAGAAAATCCAGGCGTTACCAAATCTGGATTATCTGCGCAGTTACTCCAAACCCGGCGAGTCTGTGATTTTCGTCACCCCACGCGAGGATACGCCGCCCAAGGACATTCCCGAGCTTTGGTATCAGGTGCGCAAGAAGATCGACGATATTCGCATGACGTTGCCTCCCGGTAGCATAGGGCCGTTTTTCAACGACGAATTCGGCGATACCTATAGCCTGATCTACGCCTTTTCCGGCGAGGGTTTTAGTTATGCCGATCTGAAACAGGCGGCCGATTCGGTGCGGCAACAGCTGTTGCGGGTCAAGGATGTCGAGAAGGTCGATCTGATCGGCATACAGGACGAAAAGATTTTCGTTGAGTTTTCCGATAAAAAGCTGGCTGAACTGGGCCTTGATGCTACGGCGGTGGCCCAGGCATTGCATGCGCAGAACGGCATGGCGCCGGCCGGCACGGTATTTTCCTCGCAACGCAACCTGCCGATACGCCTGACCGGCTCGTTCGACTCGGCGGATAGCGTCGCTAATATGACGGTACGCATCGACAATCGAACCTTCAAGGTCGGCGACTTTGCCAAGGTGAATCGCGGCTATATCGATCCTGCGGAATTCAAGATGCGTTTCAACGGCAAACAAGCTCTCGGCCTCGGTGTGACGATGAACAAGAAAGGCAACGTTATCGCCCTGGGAAAAGCGTTGGAAGACGCGTTGGCCCGCATCGAAACCGAGTTACCGTTAGGTATGGACGTAGAGCCGATCGCCAATCAAGCGCATGTGGTTAAAAATCAGATGGCGGAATTCGGTCATACTTTCTTCGAAGCCCTGGCTACCGTGTTGGTGGTTAGCTTTTTGAGCCTGGGTTGGCGCACCGGATCCGTGGTAGCGCTGACTGTGCCGCTGGTGCTGGCCGCCACCTTGCTAGTCATGTTGCTGTGCGGCATCGATCTGCAACGTATTTCGTTAGGGGCTTTGATTCTGGCGTTGGGCTTGCTGGTGGACGATGCGATGATTGCCGTCGAGATGATGGCTCGCAAACTGGAAGAAGGTTGGGATCGGATGCGCGCCGCGACTTATGCTTATAGTGCCACGGCCTTTCCGATGCTGACTGGTACCTTGATCACCATCGCGGGTTTCTTGCCAGTGGGTTTGGCGCAGTCCTCAGCGGGTGAATATACCGTGGCGATTTTTCAGGTGGTCGGCATTTCGCTGATACTGTCCTGGATAGGCGCGGTGGTGTTCACCCCGTATTTAGGATTTTCGATTCTTAAGGTGCATGCCAACGGCGACCAAGCGGCCCACGACCTGTTCGATACGCCGTTCTATAACCGATTGCGTCGTTGGGTGGATGCCTGCGTAGCACATCGTAAGAAAGTTATTATCGCCACGCTGGCGTTGTTCGGTCTCGGTGTTGTAGCGCTAGCCCATGTCCCCGAGCAGTTCTTTCCGTTATCTAACCGGCCGGAAGTCATCGTCGACCTGTGGCTGCCGGAGGGTAGCTCCTTCGAGCAAACCGAATCCGCAGCCAAACGCATGGAAGCGCTATTAGCCAAGAACGAGGACGTGGAACATGTCGCCAACTATATCGGCAGCGGCACGCCGAGGTTTTTCATGTTGATTGTTCAGCAACTGGCGAATACTAATCTGGCTGAATTGGTGGTGATGACCAAGGATAATGTGGCCCGAGAACGGGTGATGCAGCGCGTCCGGCAGATTCTTGCGACGGATTTCCCGTCTGTGCGCGGCCGGGTAAAGCGCCTCAATGTCGGGCCGCCGATGGATTATCCTTTGGTGTTCAGGGTGCTCGGCGAAAACCCCAACATCGTACGCGGCATTGCTGATCGGGTAGCCGAGGTCGTGCGCGAGCATCCCGGCGCCGTGGATGTCAACGACGATTGGCATGACCGTATGCCTTCGTTCCGCTTGGCATTGGATCAGGACAAGGCCCGCGCTCTTGGTGTTTCGACGATCAGCTTGTCGCAAGCCTTGCAGGCGCATTACACCGGTATCCCAGTCGGGCAATTGCGCGAGCAGGATAAATTGATCGACATCATCTGGCGGGCAAATCCCGAATTGCGTACCGCTGCCGACGAATTGCCGGACGTTGCTGTTCGCACAGCTAATGGCAAGTCGGTATCGCTGTCGCAGTTCGTCAAGTTCGAGACCGTGTTCGAGGACGGCGTGCGTTGGCGGCGCAACCGCTTCCCGGCCATCTCGGTACGCGCCGATGTGACCGACGGCAAGATGGCCCCGGACGTGGCGGCGGAAATCGTCTCGAAACTCAAGCCGATTCAGGATAGCTTGCCGGCCGGTTATTTCATCGAAACCGGCGGCTCCAAGGAAGATGCGGTGACCGCGCAGAAGTCGATTCTGATCTGGATTCCGCTGGTGCTGATCGTCACGCTGATCTTGTTGATGATACAGTTGCAGAATCTGTCCAGGACTTTCATGGTATTCAGCACCGCGCCGCTAGGCGTGATCGGCGCGGCCTTCGCCTTGCTGTTATTCCGGGCGCCGTTCGGTTTCGTGGCGTTACTCGGCATCCTGGCGCTGGCCGGCATGATTATGCGCAACTCGGTGATTCTGGTGGATCAAATCGATCAGGATGAAAAGTCTGGACTCGATACCTGGTCAGCCATCGTCGAATCGACGGTGCGGCGTTTCCGACCGATCATGCTGACCGCGGCGGCGGCCATCCTGGCGATGATCCCTCTATCGCGCAACGATTTCTTCGGCCCGCAGGCCATCGCCATCATGGGTGGGCTGACAGTGGCGACCGGATTGACGGTGTTCTTCCTGCCGGCGCTGTATGCGGCTTGGTTCAGGGTGGAGCGTGGGGAATCGGATGCTGAATCGGCCTCAGCCGGTTTGCTGCTGGATGATGGCGCACTCACTGCTCCTAAAGTCTAATTTGGAGTCCAATGATGAACAACAGATATTCAACACCGCTAACCATTCTTTTATTGGTTTTGCTAAGCGCCTGTACGCCGACCCGCGTCGGCGACCAAGTAGTGCTCAATAGCCCGACAACATGGCAACACGCGCCCAGCGTCCAAACCACCGAAGCGGTTGATCTAAAGACTTGGTGGCAAGGATTCAACGATCCCTTGCTGAATGAATTAATAGACAAAGCCTTGGCCGCCAACCACGATCTGAAAATCGCCACCGCTCGCGTCCGCGAAGCTAACGCGATGATCACAGTTGCCGAAGCTGCGCTGTATCCCAGCCTCGATTTCTCACTCTCCGGCGGCCGGGAAAAACGTATCGACCGCATCGTCGGCGTGCCGAACAGGCAAGGCATCAAATTGCTTACACCCACTGCCGATGCCGTCAGCGGTGGATTGGCGGCGCGCTGGGAAATCGACTTGTTCGGCGGCCGGCATTTGGAAGCGGAAGGCGCCGCCGCGCAAGCCGAAGGCGGCAAGGAAGGCTTGCATGCGGCGCAAGTAGGTCTGCTGGCCCAAGTGGCGACAAACTATCTGGAGCTGCGCGGCGTGCAACAACGCATCGGCATTCTGCAAAAAAATATCGACTTGCAACGCGAACGATTGAGGACTTTACAGGTATTTCTTAAAGCCGGACTGGCTAACGAGGCTGATATTGCCCGTCAACAAACCTTGAGGCAAGGTACCGAAGCGACGCTGCCAGGATTGGCCAACGCCGAACAAAACCTGATCCATCGTTTGGGCGTATTATTGGGCGAGCCGCCGGAAAGCCTAGGAAACCGCTTGGCCGCAGTTGGCCCGTTACCGAAGCAAGCGCCGGCCATACCAAACCTGCTGCCAGCCGATTTGTTGGCGCAACGGCCGGATCTGCGCCTGGCGCAAACCGAAGTCAGCATGGCGGCGGCCGGCCTGGGTTCGGCGCGGGCCGATCTCTATCCGAAGTTGGTGCTATCCGCCAGCGGGGGTATCGGCGCGCTGGCGGTCGGCGGATTCCCGAGTCTGGCCGAGAGCGTTTATGCGTTGGGCTCCGGCCTTTCCGCACCTATCTTCAACGCCGGTCGCATCCGCGCCTATATTGCCGCAGCCGATGCGCGGCTGGATCAGATCGCCGCAAATTACGAGAAAATCTTTTTGCTGGCGTTGGAGGACGTGGAAAACGCCTTCGTCGCGCACCGTTCCGCCATGGATAGCCTTGGTCAATTGACTGAAGCGGAAGCGTCGGCGGAAAAAGCTTACCGGCTGGTCGATGCGTTGTATCAGCGCGGTGCAAGCAATTATCTTGCCATCCTGGATGCTCAACGCAGCAAGCTGGCCGCCAGCGACGAACGCGCCAAAGCCGAAACCGCGACAAGCGTAGCGATAGTGTCGTTGTATCGAGCTTTTGGTGGCGGCTGGACAATTGCTTCGCCTTAAAATCGATCTTGATTAACCCGAGTGGTGGGAATTAGGATGGTATGGTCTGATGCGGTTACACGCAGGTATCCAATGCTGATCAGAATTAGGCGTTACAACAACAAGCCTTGCGTCACAACCGGTTTGTGACGCAAGGCTGACGGCTGCATCTTTACTTCGCATAATGTATATTATGTTAAATATAAGAGAACAAGACAGTCGCCAATGCTCGGTGTACCAAGTCAAAGGACTTCTTCGCGGTGAATACCACGTCCAGGAGACTGTAGACGGCGGTGAAATTAATATTTTCATATTTCATGAAGTATTGTATAGTTACGCCATGGATAAGCAAATTGCCACAACACTGTTTGAATCGCTCGCATCCGGTATCCGTCTGGACGTATTTCGGTTGCTGGTCAAACACGCGCCTACCGGACTGGTCGCAGGAGAAATCGCCACGATTCTGGCCTTGCCGCAAACCAATCTGTCCTTTCATCTCAAAGCCCTGACCCACGCCAGCCTGATCAGCGTTACCCAGGAGGGCCGCTATCAACGTTATCGAGCGAACCTAGCCGTGATGCAGTCATTGATCGATTATTTGATTGCCGAATGCTGTTCGGGTCATCCGGAACAGTGTTTTGATACCGATACGGCGCTGTCTTGTTGCGATCCAGGCGAATGATATGATCTTTCCACTTAAAACTTTTCTATCAAGTATGAACATCTTATTTCTATGTACGGGCAATTCTTGCCGCTCACTCATGGGCGAAGCCATTTTCAACCATCTGGCTCCGGAAAGCTGGCATGCCATCAGCGCGGGCAGCCAGCCATTGGGCCGATTAAACAGCCGGGCAGTAGCCTTGCTCGAAGAGAAAGGCATATCGACTGAGGGCTATTACAGCAAATCATGGAACGATCTGCCCTTGACGCCGGATATTGTGATTAGCGTCTGCGGCAATGCGGCCAACGAAACCTGTCCCGCTTATTTAGGCCCGGTTTTACGCAGCCATTGGGGGGTGGAAGATCCAGCGCATGCCGAGGGCTCCGAAGCGGAAATCAAAACGGCTTTTGAAACCGCTTATGGCATTTTGCGGCACCGCATCGAGCAGTTTCTGGCTTTACCACTGGATGACTTAAAGAGCGACCGCGAACGCTTAAAAGCAGAGCTGGATCGGATCGGCGTCCTGTTACCTTAATTCTGTCCGAGAGAGAGACGTCATGAGCACAGCCCTTTGCCCCATTCCCCGCCTATCCTTTCTCGACCGATTTTTGACGTTGTGGATTTTCATGGCGATGGCCATCGGCGTCGCTGTCGGCTTTGCCTATCCTGCCGAGGTTCACCACCTCAATACCGCGGTTTCTGTCGGCACAACCAATATTCCGATTGCCATCGGCCTGATTTTGATGATGTACCCTCCCCTGGCGAAAGTGCATTACGATGAACTGGGCGACGTGTTCCGCAACTGGCGGGTTCTGGGATTGTCTCTGCTGCAAAACTGGATTATTGGCCCGATTTTGATGTTCGTGCTGGCGATCACTTTTTTAAGAGACTATCCGGAGTATATGACAGGCCTGATCATGATCGGCCTGGCCCGCTGTATCGCCATGGTCATCGTCTGGAACGAACTGGCGCGCGGCGACAACGAATATTGTGCGGCGCTGGTGGCGTTCAACAGCGTATTCCAGGTGTTGTTTTTCAGTGTCTACGCCTGGCTGTTCATTACGATTCTACCGCCGTTATTCGGCATGCAAGGCAATCTGGTCGCCATCACCATAGGCGAGATTGCCAAAACTGTATTCATTTATCTGGGTATTCCATTCATTGCCGGTTTTACGACACGTTTTGTGTTAGTCAAACTTAAAGGCAAGGATTGGTATCAGCACCGTTTCATCCCCAAAATAAGCCCACTAACCCTGATCGCCCTGTTATTTACCATCGTGGTGATGTTTTCATTGAAAGGCAATATGATCGTGCAACTGCCGATGGACGTCGTCCGAATCGCCATTCCGCTGCTGGTCTACTTTGTGGTGATGTTTTTGGTCAGCTTTGCCATGGGCAAAGCCATCGGCGCTGATTATGGCAAGACGACTACGCTGGCCTTCACCGCCGCCAGCAACAATTTCGAACTGGCGATAGCAGTGGCGGTGGCGGTATTCGGCATTAATAGCGGCGCAGCATTTGCCGCGGTCATAGGGCCGCTGATCGAAGTACCGGTGATGATTGCGCTGGTGAATGTGGCGTTTTTCTTTAGACGGCGCATTTTTGTTAGCCCATAAATAGGTCTTAGGCCGTACAGATTCGGGCCGGCCCGAATCTGCCCAAAACAACAGTCGCTCATGATCGAACCGGGTTCGCCATCAGCGACTGCGCGAATAACATTTTTATCGAACTTTATTCGTCCTCTTCGCCGAATGCTTTACGTTTGGTAAACAGCATGTCTTCTTCGGCAGCGTTTAAGGAAGCGGAAATTTCGTTGCGATTTTTTTCGGAATCGGCTGATATTTCCAGGGCAAACGGCATGGCTGAAATTAAAATTACAGCGGTGTAGGTTGCAATTCTATGGATATAATTTTTCATCTTTGTTTCTCCATAATAATTAAAACGCATGTTAGAACATCGAAAGCCGGAAAGGGCTTTTTGAAATTCAACAACTTGGAACCTCGAAGCCATGCTGGGCATGAACAACATCCAATTGATTTATAAAAGATTTTGTCCGCATTGAGTTAGCCTGAACACGGTTTTTGACGGTTCCTGATTAATTGCAAGCCATTTCCGTGCCAACCTTGAAATAGCGTCATGCCGCGCTGATAAAGCCGGTTGCGACCGGTAATATTGTTGTAATGAACCGGTTCGCACTGTTTATTTGCACCGCTAAACGGCTTGAAGGGTTTATGCCGATTTCGGCTAATTAAGGTATGCCCGCCCGAAATAAATCTGAAAAACTTGAACTTTTGTAATGATGGTTTAATCTTAGAGGAGTTTAATTAAATATTTAATATTGAATCCGGATCAGGAGGTCACCATGAACACCGCTGATTTTTTAAAGAACTTGCTCAAGCCTTTCAACAGCACGCTGATACTGGTCTGCCTGCTGATTTCCCAGGCCGTCGCCGCAAACTCCGCACCCCGCGCCTCGGCGCCAGTTCCTGTCGCCATGCACGCCCTCGATCTGAGCCTGCCGGATAACACCGGCGTCAAACCTGTCGGCGCCGACAACGGCTCCCAGCATCAGGCCAGGCGGGCTGAAAAAAGCGACAATGTGCTGCAAATCATTGCCGGCAGTAAAAAACAGGAACCGTTGAATATGGATTGCGGCATGAACGTGATGCAAACCAGCAATCCGGACGTGGCCTTAACCAGCCGCCTGACCGGCGAATGCGACTTCAAATACCATTATTGACTGCCCTGCCCGTCATAAAAGCCCATACCAATACCGAATTCGCCATTGTCGGCCGTTATTAACCGACAAACATTCTCCTGCCGCCGCATCCTGCGGTAAAATTAAGTTTTTAGCCGACCGGCAGACAAAAACACCCTCATGAATTTGAAAGCACTCCTGTTAGTCATTTTTAGCGCCCTATCTGTCAACACCAGTCCGGCAGCCGAAAAAACCGTCATCCGTCTGGGGGTCATGGCCTCCGGCACACTGGTCTGGGAACTGGCGGCGATGCAAAACGCCGCGCTGCCGGAAGCGAACGGATTTACGCTGGAAACCATACCGCTCGCCAGCCAGCAGGCGGGTAAAATCGCCCTGCAATCCGCCAGCGCGGACATCATCGTTTCCGACTGGATATGGGTGTCCGCCATGCGCGCCGAAGGCGCGGACTATAGTTTTTATCCCTATTCCAATAGCGCCGGCGGCCTGTTGGTACCGGCCGACAGCCCGATTAAATCCCTGGCCGATCTGCAAGGCAGGAAGCTGGGCGTCGCCGGCGGCGAACTGGATAAAAACTGGCTGCTATTACAGGCGCTGGGCCTGAAACAGGGGCTTGATCTCAATCAGAGCGTGGACAAAATCTACGCCGCGCCGCCCTTGCTGAACCAGCAGCTTGCCGAACACCGGCTGGACGCCGTACTCACTTACTGGCAGTTTGCCGCCCGACTGGAGTCGGAAGGCTACCGGCAACTGCTCAGCGGCGAAGACATCATCAGCCAGTTGGGGGTCAAAGACAGCGTGCCCAGTCTGGGTTATGTGTTCAGGACAGACTGGGCCGACGAGCATAAAGCCGCATTGCAGGCTTTTTTTGACGCCGCCCGCATCGCCCGGGATCGGCTTTGCAGCGACGATGCCGCCTGGCAACAAATCGGCAGCCTGACCGGCAGCGATAATCCCGCTACCCGTCAGCAATTGCGCAAGCGCTATTGCGCCGGCCGGGTGACGCAATGGACAGACGCCAACCGTAGCGCCGCGGAAAGCCTATACCAGCAACTGCATCGTCTGAGCGACAACAAACTTACCGGTAAAAACCCGGAATTACAGACGGGTACATTCTGGTCAGCGGATTGATGATCGGCAATTCTGATCGGCATCGACCGCTGTACGCCATTCTGTCATTACTGCTGATGCTGGGCCTGTGGCAGATGCTGTCACTGGCCCTGCACAGCCCTGCCCTGCCCGGGCCTGGCCGGGTGGCGACGGTGTTCTGGCAGGCGACCCGCTCCGGCGAACTGCCTTACCATCTGACGATGACTCTGCGCCGCTTGCTGATCAGCTTCGCCATCGCCATGCCGCTGGGCTGCGGTATAGGCATCTGGCTGGGCAGAAACCGCAACATCGACGCTTTTTTCGATAACTGGCTGGTGATCTTTCTTAACATTCCGGCGCTGGTGACCATCATCCTCTGTTATGTCTGGTTCGGCCTGGTGGAATGGGCGGCCATACTGGCGGTGGTGATCAATAAACTGCCCAATGTCATCGTCACCATACGCGAAGGCGCGCGCAGCCTGGACAAGGATCTGCTGGAAATGGCGCAAAGCTACCGTTTCGGCAAACGCAAAACCTTTGTGCATGTCATCTGGCCGCAACTCCACCCTTTTGTGATGACCGCCACCCGCTCCGGACTGGCGCTAATCTGGAAGATCATTCTGGTTGTGGAACTGCTGGGCCGCAGTAACGGCATGGGTTACCAGTTGCATCTGTTTTTTCAGTTATTCGATGTCGCCAGTCTGCTGGCCTATACCTTCGCCTTCGTGGCGGTGATTCAATTGCTGGAACTGCTGATATTAAAGCCAATGGATCGCAAGGCGCAAAGGTGGCGGCGGTGAGCGGCATCCACATCGATATCCGCGACAAGACCTACCGGACGGCAAGCCATGTCCATCAGGCCATTGCCGGGCTGGAACTGCATATCGGCCGCAATCAGTTCGTTTGTATGGTCGGGCCTTCCGGCTGCGGCAAAACCACGCTGCTGAACATCATCGCCGGGCTGGATCAGCAGTTTCAGGGCCGGATCGGCATCGATGGCGCCGGGCAACGGCTGCATATCGGTTATGTGTTCCAGAATCCGCGCCTGCTGCCCTGGCATACCGTGCGCCGCAATATAGAGCTCGCCTTTCCGGGCCCGCCGCCCACCGCGCTGATCGATGAACTGTTAGACGTCATGCAGTTGCGGACGGCGCAACACCATTATCCCGAACGGCTGTCGCTGGGCATGCAGCGCCGGGTCGCCATCATCCGTGCCTTTGCCGTCAACCCCGATCTACTGTTGCTGGACGAACCCTTCGTGTCGCTGGACGCACCCACCGCCCGCCAGATCCGCGCCCTGCTCTACGCCCTCTGGCGGCAGCGCCCGCATACGGTGCTGTTCGTCACCCACGACCTGCGGGAAGCCATCGCCCTGGCCGACAGGCTGATCTTTCTGTCCTCGGAGCCGATGCGGGTGCTGGCCGACATTCCGGTCGACATTCCCCGCGACCGGCGCGACAGCAGCAGCGAAATTGAAACTTTTCGCCAGCATTTGTTATCCGATTACGGTATTATCAATAGCCATCTTTAGAGGTTTTGCCATGAATATCAAACACAGCCTGACCGCCCTGCTGCTTTTGTTTTGCGCCTGCCTTGCCCAGGCAAATTCCTATACGCCGCTCAAATCCTTTACCCCTGGCAGCTACCAGCAAATCCTTGCCGAAAACGCCCACCACGGCTTTATGCTGGTGATCTGGTCGCTGGACTGCTCCAGTTGCATCAAGGACATGGAACTGATCAGCACTATACACAAATCCCGCCCCAATCTGAAAATCGTCATGCTGTCCACGGACGAACTCTCGTCCAGCGCCGAGATCATGAAACTGCTGGAAAAATACCAGTTGGCCGGTCTTGATAACTGGATATTCGCCGACGACAACGCCCAGAAACTGCGTTACGAAATCGACCCCGGCTGGTACAGCGAACTGCCGCGCACCTATTTCTACTCCGCCACCCATCAGCGCGAAGCCGTCAGCGGCGCATTAAAGCCGGAAGACTACGCCAGACGTTTCAATAAACTGGGCCTGTAAACTCGATTCGCCCGATCAAAAACAGCGTAGCCCGTATGCAGCAAAGCGGAATACGGGTGACGGCTTAAAAGGCAGTCAACACCCGTCAACCGCTATCTGTAGCAACCCTGCATCGAAAACCCACAAACCAGCAATCAGCGCCTTTTTCGACCGGAATTAACTGCAACTGACGGGCGCTCAAATCGACATTAACTGCAATTGAACCTGCAATCATTGCCACCGACCTGCAATCATCCGCCGTAAACCAGGATTATTTGCAACTGAAACGTAAGTCTTGACCGGCAGCAGTCGGCCACTATCCATACCGGCCAAGTGCCGACCATCGCGCTTTTAAAGTTACTAGCAGGTGAAAGCCCTAGAGCAGCCATTTAAAGTGAGGATACGCAGTGCATTTTCTATTTCATAATGAAATTAGCTGCCGTGATGCTCGCCGTAATTCTTGTGGTGTCCGCCCGAAAATATTTAGACAACTGCGACACATTTTTTCCGCGGTGCCAAAACCAACGTCTCTAGCAATTTTTTCAAACGACTCTGAAGTCTCTTCAATTTTCGGCCGGGCAACATCCAGTCTTAAACGTTCAACGGCTTTAGTCGGCGTTACTCCCGTTGCATTTAAAAAAATCCGGTTGAATTGGCGCAAGCTCAAGCATGCAACATCGGCCAGTTGATTCATCGATAAGGGTTCACTCAAATGCTCCCGCGCGTAATACATTACATCCCTGACACGCCCGGCCGCCGGTGTTATGTCCAACATGGCGGAATACTGAGACTGACCGCCCAGTCTACGGTGGTAAACAACCATATCTCTTGCGATGCTTTTAGCTAAATCCGCTCCAAAATCATCCTCTATCAATGTCAAAGCCAGGTCTATACCGGCTGTCATGCCGGCAGAAGTCCAAATATTGCCATCTTTAATAAATATTCGATCCACATCCACCTGAACCATGGGATATTGGGTCTGTAGAATTCCCGCATAGCGCCAATGCGTCGTCACTCGCTTGCCATTTAGCAATTCGGCTGCCGCCAAAAGAAATGTACCCGTACAAACACTGCCCACTCGATTGGTGACATGATGCGCATTTTCAGCGAGCCATTCTTTAGTGTCTATATCCAATTCGACCAAGTGAGCCGTGGGTCCGCCAACCACCAGTATCGTTCCTGCGTGTTCGTTATCTCCGGTAAACTTACAAGACTCAATGCATAAACCTGCCCTCGCTATGATTGGCCCTCCGGTTGCAGATACCACATTGATGTCATAACCCGCGTCAGATAACTCATTTGCCAAGTTGAATGCTGCACATGGGCCGGTCAAGTCAAGCGACTCGAAATTTGGATACACGAAAAAAATAATTTTTCGCTTCATGTTCCCTTCGCACTCAAACTTTGATTGACCATTCGATAACTCACTCACCTACGCCAAAATCATCATCGTCTCCACCATGAGTAGAAACGATGATGCTATTTTTAAATGTCGTTAAGCTGTAGCCCATTTTTGATAGGCGGGGATAGTTCCGACGCTGTAATCATTAATAATATCAGCTATCAAACCTTCATAGTGATCAGCAATTTCTTTGCCGACATTCGCAACCGTTCCAGGCCCAAGCGGCGGGATCGGATCGTATTCGATGACCAGATTGGCCAATTGGGCGGCTTTACGGCCCAAAGCTTTATCTGCAACCAGCAACGCCGCCTCAAAACTGCCAATGCTCGGTCTTGCCGTATACAAATTACCGTCCACTGCAACGCCGCCTGTCGTCACAACTTCGGCGGCGCCCAGCTTTTTTAAAAGAGGAAGCGAATTGAGGCTTGTCGTTACACGTTTGCCTTTCAAAAGCCCTGCTGCGCCAAATAAAACAACCCCATTACAAACGCCAATCAGGTATTTGGCTTTGCGGCCTTTCTCTGCAACAAAAGCGATGACCTCGGGGTCATTTACAGTTTCAGGGGCCAACATAGGGATAGCGAATACGTCCAACACATCCGGGCAATCAGCAAACGTTGTGGTTGGCTTGGTCCACCAGGATGGGAATCCTTCCACCAAATCCAGTGACTTCCATATCAAATGTATTTCAACCCCTGGACAGAATCCAAACACGGCATGCACACCCGCCATATCCATCGGCAAAAATCCGGGGCCTATAAGAATGCCGACGTTAAATAGCGGTGTTCCAGCGGGAGATATGCCTTGCGCAAAGCTCTGATAAGATTTCAATTGATTAGAATTTGTATTTTGAACCATGATTTATTCTCCAATTTTTTAGGAATACGAGTAAAAATAACCCGAGTACATGATTACAAATTACTTACTGTCCTAGAGGACATTAAAGCCGCAAATTAGGACATTTAACAAACGCGATAAGGTGCGCTGATAGGCTGCCGTCAGGCGCATCTGTCGAGTAATCCTGGATCGGTCTGGCTCTATCTTAAACTCAGTCATAATTTGTCTGGACAATGGGGTCCACTTTAGTCAGCCGTTGCTGACACCGATTTCGGAAAATGACCAGTCCAGAATACGCCCGTTTTCTGGACTTTGTAACCTTCCAATTCCTGACGCCGTTTTATAAGGCTTCCAGAGTCCATAAAACTATTCCACAAAACAAATTCCAGATATAGACTTATTGGACTAGAGGATAGATAAATAGAGTTTGCTCAGTAAATTAGCCCGAGCAATCGACAAGCCGGCCGGGCAAATTGAAGGTGACTCGTCGATATAAAAACATCTGTTCCCAAGCTTGGCTTAAAGCCGGGATAAAACCA
>JAQTUW010000035.1 GCA_028707085.1 Methylococcales bacterium
CGAAGCCGGTTTGATCGACGCGCATACAAAAATGGATACCCTTCTGGGTAAGATGGGCTATGAGCCACCGGGCAGGATAGCCGCGATCCAGCACCAACAGGTCTTGTTGGCTCAGTTTGTGTAGATGCTCAAACAACATTTGCCGTTCGCCAACCGTCGCCACGTTGACGGGTGAAAGCAGAAGAGTTGAGACGGGATTGATCAAGAAGCTCTAACGAATGCAGGAAGTCAATAAAGGTGACTAAAATAGTACGGAATTCAGACGGACATTGTTTTTCCTTATATAACAGTAGATTAAGGGCGAATTTTAGCACTTAACAGATTGATTGTATAGGGATTTTCTCTTAAGTTTAGAGGGTTGCGATGGTGGTGGGTATGTGTTAACGAAAGACCTGACCCTGTGCGTTAACGTTTTAGCACTTAACAGATTGATTGTATAGGGATTTTCTCTCAAGTTTAGAGGATTGCGATGGTGGGGGGGGTATGTGTTAACGAAAGACCTGACCCCGTGCGTGTGGACCCCGTGCGTGTGCTACGGCTTTTATTCTCGGACAGGCTCCTAGTACAATGCCATTATTCCGGCCAGAACTCAGGGTTCATGATCTGGTCGAAGTCCCATGGGCAGGATTCAGGAAACACGTTCAATATCCCGGTTTCGTTTTCTGCCATGCGTGCGGCGTCGGCCCATGACTCCGACCAAAAATCAGGATTTTCAAGGTCGGGTTTTAAACTGGGTGTTTTGCCGAGTCGGCGCATCAGCATGGTACGCTGGTCTTTGATGGTTCGTTCCCAGCTTTTACCGCGATGGCTTGGCTGATACCGCCATTTAATTAAGTGCGCAAGCAACATAGCCATTCTGTTTTCAAATTCACGTTGCTCGCTTTTGCCCACGTCTTCAATCTCATCCGCAATATGTTCAAGGTCGAGCAAGTCGAAGCGGCCCGAACGAATAAACGCCGCTTGTTCATTTGCCCATGCTATTACGTCGGTTTCGTAGTTTTGCATCAATAATGGCCTCTGTGTCTCAATAGAATTTAGACCTTTTCAGAATACCAGCCAGTCGTAAACAAAACAACTCTATTGAGACGCTAAAACTGTCTCATGGCGGCTGTGCCACTATGGAATGAATCCGTCATAACCAATTCAGAACCAAAGACATTGTCCATCGCCCGGTTATTTGAGCGGAACCGGTGCGGATGACAATGGCTGCGGGGGGTACACTCGCCGCAGGTTTGTTTTCACGGGAGTTCATTATGTGTTTTGGCGGTTCACCATCCGTACCGGCTCCACCTCAGCCGCCGCAGGCGGCGCAAGCTCCGGCTCCGGCTGCGATCAGGGCGGCTACGACCGCTGGCAATGTCGGAGCCGCCAACGCCACGTTGCTGACCGGCGGCTTGGGGCAGACGGCTAACAGCGGTCAATTGGGCGGCAAGACGCTGCTGGGGCTGTGATGGGGGTGGATGAGCTGCAACGGCTGGACAGGCGCTGGCAGGCTTTGCGTCTGGAGCGTTCTTCGTGGTGGGAGCATTGGATGGAGATCAGCCGCTATCTGCTGCCGCGCAATGGCCGGTATTTCGTCTGCGACCGCGACAAGGGCTACAAGCGCAATCATGCGATTTACGATAACACCGGCAGCAAGGCTTTGCGGGTGTTGGCGGCCGGGATGATGTCGGGCATGACCAGTCCGTCCCGGCCGTGGTTCCGGCTGCTGGTGGCGGACAGGGCGTTGCTGCGCCGTCAGCCGGTGCGGCAATGGCTGGGCGAGGTCACGGAAATCATGGAGGATGTGCTGGCGCGTTCCAACGCCTACCGGGTGCTGCACGGCATGTATGAGGAGCTGGGGGCGTTCGGCACCGCCGCTGCGCTGATAGCCGAGGACTACCGCTATACCGTGCATCTGTTTCCGTTCACCATAGGCGAATACGCCATAGCCACCGACTGGCAGGGGCGGGTGGTGACTTTGTATCGAGAGTTTGAAAAAACCGTGGGCGAGGTGGTGGCGGCTTTCGGGCTGGCGAGTTGTTCGCCGCATGTGCGTTCCGCTTTTCAGCGCGGCGACCTGGACGGCTGGATAACCTTGCGACATAGCATAGAGCCGCGAACTGACCGGCAGCCGGGTCGGCTGGACGCCGGCAATATGCCCTGGCAGTCCTGTTACTGGGAGGCGGGGCGCGGCGACGGCAGGCTGTTGCGCAAGTCGGGTTTCAGATCGTTTCCCTGTCTGGCTCCGCGCTGGACGACGCAGGGCGGGGATATTTACGGCAATAGTCCGGGCATGGAGGCGCTGGGCGACATCAAGCAGTTGCAACAGCAGCAGTTGCGTAAATCGCAGGCCATCGATTATCAGACCCATCCGCCGCTACAGGCCCCGACCACCATGAAGAACCGGGAGATGCAGATTTTTCCGGGCGGTATTAGTTATTACGATGCGGCTTTGCCGACGCCGGGCATCAGGTCGGCGTTTGAGGTGCAACTGGATTTGCGGGCCTTGCTGGAAGATGTGCAGGATGTGCGCGGCCGGATCAATGGCGCGTTTTATTCCGATCTGTTTCTGATGATCAGCCAGCAGCCGGCCAATGGGGCGATGACGGCTACTGAAGTGGCTCAGCGCTATGAAGAGAAAATGCTGGTGCTGGGGCAGGTGGTGGAAAGGCTGAACAATGAATTGCTCGATCCGCTGGTGACTACGGTATTCGAACGCCTGCTGAGTGCCGGGTTATTGCCTGCGCCGCCGTCGGCTCTGCATGGTCAGGAGTTGCATATTGAATATACTTCCATGCTGGCGCAGGCTCAGAAATCGGTGACGGTGAGCGGCATAGACCGGTTCGTGCATGGCATGGGGCAGATTGCGCTGCTCAAGCCGGATGTGCTGGACAAATTTGACGCCGACCGCTGGGCCGATGTTTATAGCGACAAGCTGGGCGTGGAACCGGAGTTGATCGTATCCGGCAGGCAACTGGCGTTGCTGCGTGGGCAGAGGCAGGCGCAGGCGCAGCTTGCCGCGCGGCAGGCGGCCATGCAGCAGGGTAGCGAGGTGTTGAAAAATATGGGACAGACTCCCACCCAGCCGGGCACGGCGGCGGGCGATGCGTTGGCCGGCGTTCGGGCTGCGGTTAATGCTGGCGGCGAGGGGTGAGGCGGGGCGTCCACGAATGGTAATGTGGTGCTATGTTAATGCTGACAATAGGCAATCTGCCCGACGATGTACGCGGCTCCGGGAATGTCTTTCGCAGCAAAGTTCAATTTTATTGTTTCTTTTTAGGAAACAAATCATGCACGGTTCGGGTTATTGTGTTTTTTAGGCAATCCTTTATATTAGAACCGTCTTCACAATTCGGCTGAATGCAGCCTAGGCGGCAATATGAACAAATCAAAAAATTTGTATAGAGATATTTTTATCGGCGTGTCATTCGTAGCCGGGGTGTTCGGCTTTATGTCCGGCGAGTTTATTGTCTCCACCATGCTGTTTGCCCTGGCTTCGCTAACCAGTAATCTGGATCTGGACGGCCGTTTTCGCGCTTAAGAGTTTTTGTGCTGTACTTCCCTCGTTGTTAAAGCAGTTCCGTATGCTCTGCTTACTCTATAGCCCCTAGTTTGTCATAAACCGGGGGCTTTTTTTTGCTTTGCGTTTTGTGGGGCTTGCATGGCTGGGTTGGTATTGAGTAGATCATTGATGGCGCACATAGCGGTGACCCATCGATTGCAACTGCGCCCTGCGCCAAATAAAAATAAAGTAATCTGACCCGAATGGCGCTTACTTAAAGTAAGCGCCATTTCAATCTGCCCCCCTTTTTTTCCACAATACGCTTTCGCTATTGCGCTTTATCGCGTTACTTTTCTACTGGTTTGCCGCCGGGTGCGGATGATTGCGCCTGCGGGGTTTATCGTTCTGCGTCATGGACATTTATGAACAGGAACAGGCTGCGAGGCGGCGCGAAGCTGAAAGTTTGCGGCGGCAGAGGCTGGCGGACGAGGATTTTCGGATGCTGGCGGAGTTGCCGGCGGGCAGGCGTTTTATTCGTCGACTACTGGGTGAGTGCGGGGTGCATCAGTCATCGTATGCCGGCGATGCGCTGGGCATGGCGTTTAGGGAGGGGCGACGCTCGGTCGGTTTGTGGTTGCAGGGTTTGTTTGCCGATTGTCCGGATGCATATATCTGCTTATTGAAAACGGGCGACAGTGATTTTGACGAGGGGGATGAGTGATTTGGCGAATAATGAAGGGCGTTAGACATGATCAGGTGGCGGACGATGGCGGGGCGGCGGGCGGTGGCGGGTTCTTGCTGGCTGAGGGCGGCGATGGCGGCGGGGATGCTGTTGCGGCGGCCGGGGATGGTTTGGCTGGGCTGGATGGGAGTGGGGTTGCCGGAGCAGGCGATACGCCGACTGGGCAGGCTGATGGCGGGGCCGCGGGGGCGGCCGACTTGGGAGAAGGGGGCGATTCGAGTGATGCGGCTGGCGGGGATGCGGCCATTGTCTACCAGGATTTTAAGTTGCCGGCGGGATATGCGGCTGATCCGGTTTTGATGGACGAGTTTAAGGCTACGCTGGCGGGGATGAAGTTGACGCAGGATCAGGCGCAGTTGGTGGCTGATTTGGGTGTGAAGCAGGCTTCGGCTTTGCTGGCGAAGTTTGGCGAGTCTGGCCAGGCGCAGCAGGCGGCGCTGGCGGAGGCGTTTAAGGTGGGCGAGGGTAGCGTGAAGGCTGCGGATTTTCAGCAGCCGGCGTTCATTAAACAACAGGCGGCGGAATGGGAGGCGGCGATTAAAGCTGATAAGGAGCTCGGCGGCGAGAAGTTGCCGGAGAATCTGTCGGTGGCGTGGAAGGCTTTGAATGCGTTGGGTTCGGATGCGCTGTTGCAGTTGCTGGACAAGAGCGGGTTGGGTAGTCATCCGGATTTGATTCGGGCGTTTTATCGGGCCGGGAAGTTGATTTCTGAAGATGCGCTGGTGGCGGGCGGTAAAAGACCGGGTGGGGCGGCTGTTGGCCGCACGGCGCATGAGATAAACGCTAATAAACTTTACGGGTAATAACGATGGCTTTGGTGAGTATGAAAGTTAAGCCGGATGACGATAGTCCGAAGGCTGTTGCGCATGATGATTCCGGCGACCGGTATGGCTGGGGGACGTCGATACGGCTGGAGCCTGAGCAGGTGAAGGCACTGGGGATAGACAAACTGACAGCCGGGCAGCGGGTATTGGTGCGGGCGGCGGCGTTTGTGTGCAGTGTTGCGGCTTCTGCGGGTGATCAGGATGGGGATGAGTCGGCCGGCGGGGCTGAGATGTCGGTGGGGTTGCAGATTACCGATATGGAGGTTTCGGTGCTGGGCCGGGATGCGTCGAAGGATGCGTCTAAATTGTATGGCGAGGCTAAATAGTTTCTGCAGGAGCCTGCGGTGAGGGCGAGCCGGGCGTTTGTTTTGGGTTGGTCGCAACCTGACCCGGTGGCGACGGGGTGCGGTTTATGCGTGTAATGGCAACACGGCGGGAGTCATGCCCCGCGATGCCGGTTCGAGTCCGGCGACCGCATTTGCTTATTTGATGAGTGGGAGATGAGACATGAGCGATATGAGGCGTGCTGTGAAATTGGAATGGGGTCAAATCGGTAATTTGATTTTTCCGCGTGGCGTTGAGCAGCAAAAACCTGCTACACCGCCCGCGGTGGCAACTGAGTTTGCACAAGAGTTGATTCGGTTTGAGTTGGAAGCAACAAAAAACCGGGATGCGCTCGCTAGGATTGCAGCACGGTATAAGGCGTTACCGGCTCATTTGCTGGCCGAGCTGGGCCAGACGGAAGAGTCTGTTGAAGTCCCTTATGTATCATTGGATAGGGTTCTGGCAATTATTAAGGATTACAAACTTTAGGATAGGGTTTAGATGAAAGGTGTTTCTTGGCATGGTTTTGCCCAGGAACTTAACATGTTGATTAACACCTTTCACCTGGGTCTTTTTTGTTTTTTTGGGGGTTTTATGGGTGCGGTTGGAATGAGTTGGCGACAGCTAACGCTGTATGCCCTGTTATCAGTTTTGGCTTTGCTGATTGCCGGGTTTTTGGGGATGCATACTGCTGAGGCGGGGGATGCGACGGGGTTGATGGTAGCGGCTGGTTTTGCTGGCACCACGGCTTTGTCGAACAATGCTTTGACCCTGGCGGATTGGGCGAAGCTGCAAGACCCGGACGGCAAGGTAGCGGTGGTGGCGAATCTTTTAAGCCAGACCAATGAGATTTTGGAAGATGCGGTGTTTATGGAGGGCAATTTGCCGACCGGGCATCGGGTGACGGTGGCGACGGGTTTGCCGGCGGTGTACTGGCGGTCTTACAACATGGGGGTGCCGTCCAGCAAGGCTACCGTGCAACAGGTGGATGAGGCCATCGGCATGCTGGAAGCGTATTGCGTGGTGGATAAGGATCTGGCACTGCTGAACGGCAATACCGCTGCTTTCCGCTTGCAGGAGGATGCGTTGTTTCTGGAGGCGATGAACCAGACGCAGGCGCAAACCATGTTCTATGGCAATCCGGCCAATGACGCCCGGCAGTATATGGGTTTGCGTTCGCGGTATAACAATCTGGCAGCGGGCAACGCGCAGAACATTATCGACGGCGGCGGTACGGGCACCACCAATACCAGCATCTGGCTGGTGGTGTGGGGCGAGAATACGGTTTTCTGCCCGTTCCCCAAAGGCTCCAAGGCTGGGTTGATCCATGAGGATATGGGCGAAGTGACCACCTGGGATGGCAATCAGAACCGTTTCCAGGCTTTTCAAACACATTATCAGTGGAAAAACGGTCTGGTGGTCAAAGACTGGCGGTATGTGGTGCGGATCGCCAACATCGAGGTGACGCCGGGCGGTACGCCGGTGATTAGCGCGGACTTGCTGTCGTTGATGTCGCGGGCGCTGGATCGGATTCCGAACCTGGGCATGGGCCGGGCGGCGTTTTATATGAACCGCACGGTGTTTAGCTATCTGCGTCTGCAAGCCTTGAGTAAATCCAACTATGTGCTGGCGATTGAGCAGGCCATGAGCCAGTTCGGTACGCCGCAGCACTGGACGACGTTTATGGGTGTGCCGTTGCGGAAGGTGGATCAGTTGTTGAGCAATGAGTCGCAGGTGACGAGTAGTAGTTAGGGGCTTGGGTTTGATTGGTCGGTTACGCTGACGCTAACCGATCCTACGCTTTATTGATTTTTTGGGGGGTTTATGGGGTTACAGGATTCTAGATTGCTGATTGCCGGGACGATTTCGGCGGTGAATAACGCGATTACCGGGCAGGCCGTGGCGGCGACGAACGCGACGGTGTTGTCGGCGTATTCGGTTGACCTGGATTCGGTGAGTAATGGCGGAGTGGGTCATGACATGGGCGAGGGTGCGCCGCTTTATTTGAAATGGACGATGCAGGCGGCGCCGACGGGCGGGACTTCGATTCAGTTTAATGTGGTGGCGGCGGGTTCGGCGGATTTGAGCACGACTACGCCGACGGTGCTGGCGTCTTCGGCGGCTATTCCGGTGGCGAATCTGACCCTTGGCAGTTGGGGATATGTGCAGGTGCCGCCGCAGATCGGGAGTACCGGTCTGGAGTATCTGGGGGCAAGCTTTACCTGCGCGGGGGCGGTGACCGGGGCGGTGGTGGTCGGTGAGTTTGTGTTGAACATCGATGATCCGAAGAAGTATTACGCGAGTGGGTTTCAGGTTTATTAAGGGACTTGCCGGCGACGGTTTTTGATTTTTTGGGGGGTTTTATGGCGCAGTATGAGGTGTTGGCGGATTCGGTGATTGGGTCGGGGTTGGTGAAGGCCGGGGCGATTATCGAGTATGACGGCAAGAGTGAGGGTAAGCCGGGGGCGAATCTGAGGCTGGTGAAGTCGGCGGTGCGGACGGCAAAAGTGGTGGACGGCGCGGAAGAGCCGGTGGAGATCGCGCCGTCGGCGGCTTAGGGGTAGGTGTGCCGGTGTGGCGTGGCTTGGGTGGGCGACGCCGGCCGCAAAGGGTTAAGGTCATTTTAGTGTGCGGAGGGGTTTATGAGCGGGACGCAGGTGCAGTTGAAAAAGGTGGTGACGGTGACGGCGGATCAGATTAAGTCTGTGACGGTGACGACGGTGTCCGGGGTGGTGATCAATGTCACAGGGTCGGTGTCGGTGGGGGATTACAGCATTACCGACAGTAGCGGGACGCAGAGCATTTTGAGCGCGGCGGATTATGCGGCGGCTTTGGTGGCGGCGTGATGGGGGCGTCTACTGTAGTGCATGGATTGCCACCGGGCTGGACAACTTTGGATGGTGTTGATGGATCGGTCATTGTAGTGCATGGATTGCCACCGGGCTGGACAACTTTGGAGGGGGTTGATGGATCGGTCACGTTGGTTGCACCCGCTGCATCGCCTGGAAAATTAGGCGTGATGGCGTCGGCTGTTTCGGCGGCCGTGGTGCAGGCTGGCAGTCAGGTGCCCAAGTCTGTGGCGGCCGTGGCCGGTACGGCGCTGGCGCCGACGTTGGGCGATTCGTTGGTTAAGGCGGCGGGTGCGGCGGCGATTGGTGATTGGCTGAATGCCGTGGTGTATGGATTGCCAGCATTACTTGGGTTGTTGGGTGCGATTATCGGTGTATTGACGCCGAACCCGGTTTTGGGGGGCGCTACGCCATCCGGATTGACGGAATAGCAAATTTGCCAGGCTATTTCCGGTCTGACGCCGGAACATCTGGTGGCGTTGTTGGATAGTAAAGCGGTTGAAACAGTGAGGACTGAAAAATCATGACTTTTGAAGAGGCGACCCTCAAGGCCAACATACTGACAAAATTATATGGCCGGTATTATACGGCGCTATGTAGTGCCAATGGCAAGTGGTATGTGACGGATCAGTTTGATACGCGTTCATGCGGTTTAATATTTATTTAGATGAGGTGCGAAATGTTTAGTAAAAATTTTTATAGTCATATGACATGGGTGATGATGGTTGTGATTGTATTGGCGGCGGTCGTCGCTTGTACGACGGCGCAGACACAGCAGGCGGCCGCGGTGCAGTCGCAGATCAATGCTGCGACGCCGACCGCGTGTGCCGGCGTTGACGCGGTGATGGCCGGAACGGGCAATGCGGCGGCTGTGCCGGTTAATAATGCTCTGTGCACGGCGATACAAGCTGCACAGGCCGCGCTTTTGCAGGAGTTGCAGACCAAGGCGGCTGCCGATGCGGCGGCGGCTGCGGCTACTCAGGCGGCCAGCGACAGTTCGGCTGCGAAAGCGGCGCTGACTACGCAGATTCAGGCGGCAACAGCATCCGCCGCTTCCATCCCTATTTCCACTCCTACTCCTACTCCTACTCCTACTCCTACTCCTACTCCTACTGATACTGCTACTCCTACTCCTACTGATACTGCTACGGCTACTGCTACTCCCGCGGCAGCCAGTATATTGTCTGCACCCTAGTTTTTGGCGGCCACTATGACGTTTGAAGAGGCTGAGGCTGAAGCCGAACGGTTGACGGCTTTGACGGGCATAACCCATTTTGTGGTGGGGAAGGTAGTGCCCGGCCGCGAAGATGATTTTGATTATCGTGCGCAACGCGGCGGTGCGCCAGTCTGCGCGAATTGTGAGGATTTATGATACCTATAAAGCAGCTTCTTGGAAATATTAGAAACCTAGACATTGAGCCTGGCGATATAGTGTTTTTTACGGCGGAAGGCTTTGTCGGCGCCGCCATCAGCACGATTACCGGTTCCGAATTTTGCCATGTGGCTTTGGCATTTGAGGATTGCGAGGGCGTATGTATGTTCGTCGAATGTCAGGGCGGTACGCCAAAACGGGTGGTTGATTGGAGTTTTTATAAGGATCGTACCGTTTGCGTGCTGCCCGGCCCGCATTGGCACAGGCTGAGAGACCAGGCGATGGCCGGTTTGGGAAGCGAGGGCTATGACTATCTGGAGGCCGGGATTGCCGGTCTGGAGGATTTGGTGGCGCGTGAAACGGGGTGGAAACTGGAGACGCATGCTAGCGGGCATATTTGCAGCACTTTTGTGGCGCAGGTATTAGGGGTGAGCGATCAGGTTATTTCGCCGGGTGATTTGTGGCGGATGCTGGTTGTTGCGCCGGATGATTTGTGGCGGTTGCTGGAGGCGCAGCAGGGCATCACGGAAAAATTGGCGGCGCAGGCCGTGGATCATCTGACCGGAGGAAATAAGGATGACTGATGTATTGCGTGCTGCCATTGATAAAGCGGTGGCTGTAGCCAAGCAATTTGAGGGTTGTCGGTTACGGGCGTATTGGGATGCTGCTGGCGGCGTCTGGACGATAGGTTGGGGCTGCACGGGTTCTGGCATCGATGAAAAGACGGTGTGGACGCAGGATTCCGCGGACGCCGAGCTTAGGTGGCGGTTGCTGGAGGCGCATGATCAGGCTTTGCGCTTGTCGCCGGTATTGGTACGAGAAAGCGCGAACAGGCAGGCGGCGATTATCGATTTTATTTTTAACCTGGGCGCGGGTCGCTATGCAGGTTCAACCTTGCGACGCGACATCGATGCGGGGAATTTTGACGACGTGGCGGCGCAGCTCGCCCGTTGGGATCATGGCGGCCAGAATGATGCGGTGTTGCCGGGACTGGTGAAGCGCCGGGCGGTGGAAGCGGCTTTGTGGCGGGCGGGTTGATGCCTGATCCCATTTCAGAGGAGAGTTTGCGCGAGTTGCTGACCGAGTTTTTTGACGAGCGGGCGCGGGTGGATGCGGTGACGCATGGCAGACACCATGCCTGGATCGAGGAACGAATCGAGGCTGAACGGGCGCGGCGCGAGATGTATAAGGAGATGACGCGGACGGTGATTTCGTGGAGCGTGCCGACGCTGTTGGGCGGTCTGGTTTACTGGTTGACACATGGCGGCAGTTGGCCGCGCTAGTTATTTTTACGAATTGGGGGAATGGTTATGAAGATTGGGAATTCGCCGCAGGGTGTGTATTCGGATAGTGGGGCGCAGCTTTTGGCTTTATTGGGGCCGGATGGGGAGCAGTATCGGTTGAACCAGCAGGATCCTTTGATATATGGCTCTTTGTCCGCGCTGATGGCCGACAAAGTGAGCGGCGCGTTGTTGCCGGGGCCTTATTCCATCCTCAACACCACGGCAAATCTGGCGATTGACGTGGAATTGTCCGGCGGTGTTTACATCATTACCGGTTCTGGAAATTATGTGTCTTATGCCGGGCTTTCCGCTGATTCGGCCGCGGGCGATCTGCCTGTCGGAACGTATCAGGCCGGTGGTCAGATCTATTACTGGAACGGCGCTACGCTGGCCCAGATTACCAGTAATTCGACGACGAATAATGGCGCGGTAATTGCGGTGGTTTTGCAGGCTGGCGAGGCGAATGCGGCGGCGAATTCTACGGCGATTCAGACGGCTTTGGGTAATGGGGGGTTGATTCAAATCTTAAACCCTGGCATTTACTATGTGAACACCACGCACTATATTCCGTCCTATACCACAGTTGAAATTGGTGCTGATGTGGAACTTACGCAGGTTCCAGGCGGCACATTTACCAGCTTCTTCCAGAATGTGACATCCGTTCCGGCTCTGGTAGATGTATCCAGTATTACATATGAATATGTCGCACCAACATATCCGTTGAATAACGGTGGTTCTCCTGTAGCGTATTCGCTACTGATTGCCACTGTTACCACGACGGCGGCTCATGGATTGTCTGTTGGCAATTCAGTGCTGATCGACGGCGACATTCAGAAGCGATCTATTGGTGGGCATGTTGTTGATGCCGTTCCGTCTTCAACCACCTTTACTTTCCGGATGGCTGTATCCAATTCTGGCGCATTGCCGAATAATACTGCTAGTGTGCCGGCTGCGACGTTTACCAGTACCGTGACCGGGAATGTGTTGACAGTTTCGGCGGCAAGCGCAAATACGTTGACTGTTGGTCAAACAATCTTTAGTGCGGCTAGTGGCTTTGTGCCTGGCACCATCATTACACAGCAGAAAACCGGCACGATTGGCGGGGCTGGCACATATGAGATTTCAAACTCAATGACCATTAGCAGTTCGTCATCGTTTAATGCGATGGCGCAGCAAATTACTATGAGCAAATGCGATACCGACATTTCGATTATTGGAGCTGGTAGGATGAACGGCAATTTCATCGAAGGGGGCATGCATCCCCATACTACTGCGGGAGTTGATGATTATTTCAATACAGGAATTATGCTTAATAATGTGATTCGACCGTATGTTGGCGGCGGCGCTTATGGCAAACTAACTATTGATGACTGCGGGTATAGCTGCGTTGGAATCGCGCGGGCTGAAGATCCAAGTGTTACCAACCTTTTTGGAAATAACTCCGAGGATTTTGTACATTTTTTTGGGCCGATCTTCGGTTTTGCAGAGCAGCGCAAATTTTCCGGTTCATTATCAGATGATGGTGGTGTTTTCGAGTGCGATCCGCCTGCGAACTATGCGCCACTACTGCCGCCGTTATGTGGAGGTAGTTTCTATGGCGGGGGCATCATGGACGATTTTGAATTCAAAATGGGCGGTAACTCTGGATCGGCGGCAATTTATCCGTCCATGTCGAATGGCGGCGCTAACATCGGTGTGACCAATTATCGGATGTATGGCACTTATACAGTGCAGAATATTCGGAGCCACCACGGTTATAATGACGGAGCTGGGTTTAATGCTGCGGTGGCTTTGGGTAGCAGTTATAATAATGATGTTGGATTTATTGATCGATTAGTGATCGATAACGTTCAGGATCAGATTACGCTAGGTAATCCTACCGGCTCCTTGGCGATTCCGATTTATACGCAGTCTGTGGAGATTTTGGATCATACCTCTAAGTTCCCCGGCAATACATCCACGTCAATTGCGATTGGGAATATTTCGATTCCGACGCTGATTGTTGATGGGCCGGATATTACAGTTCCGCAGTCTACTAATCCTGCGGTTAATTTATCCTATGATTATCTTGATTTCTATGCGGGTTCGCAGATTGGGTATCTTATTTTTAAAAATCCAACGCTGAAAACGCTTGATTCGACCGCTAGTGTGAATCTATTCGGGTATCAGGTTTCTGGGTTGGATATTGGCCCGATCACGGTCGAGAATGGTAATCTGGGTAACAATTGTTATTACCTGAACAGCGGCGGCACTTATACTCCAGGCAATACTCAGGTGCTGAATCTGGTCAATTGCATTTTTCCATCCAGCATTTATCCAATTACAAATGGCGGAGGAAATTATGAAATCAATCTGACAGGCGGGTCGTGTTCGGCTCAACCCTTTAACTGCTATGGCGGCACAACAAAATTCAAGGTACTTAACTTTGATGCGCCGGCCAACACTAGTTTGTTTGCAAATCAGGCTGGGGTCACGATCAATAAATGGGTTTCAGGTAACAGGTATCAGTCTGCTGCCCCGGTTACCGGTGGATCGGTAAACATTTCCCAACAAACGGGTGATGACAGCGTGGTGATTGCGCCAGCCGGGGCGCTGGCTAACCTTGATTTGAACTTCCCTACAAATGGCAATTCGATTGACGGCGAAACTCGGGAAGTGCGGATTACTCAGAACATAACGGCCCTGGCCGGCAGTGGCGGCACGATTATCGGACTGCCTGCATCGGTGTCAGCCGGTTGGTCTCGCAAGTTTATGTTCTCGACGGCGGCCGGGGGTTGGTGCTAGATTTTCTCTGAAAAAATGAAAGATAAGCATCCGTCAAAGAAAGCCGGGAAGGTTGTTGTATTGTTTAGAATGCAGTACGCTGCCCCGGTTTTCTGAGCGAACAGAAATCAGTCTCTTTAATCTAAACTACTAAATTTACAGGGAAACATCATGTCAGTTAGTGCGGCTATTAAAACATTTCTTTCAAAATATCCTTTTGTGGTCAATAAAAAACGGGAGATTTGGCACAAATATTTTGAGTACACACGTTTAAATTTGTGCGATTCGTTTCCTTTGTTTCAACCAAATAGCGCAGGATTTTATCCAGATAGAGCTGCCTTGGCGTTTCAAACTATCAATCAAACATTTCCAGCATTAAGTTCTTTCGCAAAGTCGATTGGTTTACGCAATGTGAGTGTGGTTGATATCGAAACTTTCTCTACCAAAACGGAACATTTTGATTCCGTTAATGAACTGAAATCCCACCTTGACATGTATGGAAGCGATAAGGCTAATTCTCATAATTACCACCATGTTTACGGTACTATTTTGAGTGATCGTAATGCCATCACTGGATTGTTAGAAATTGGCATGGGTACAAATAATCCTGATGTGGTTTCAAACATGGGCGCATACGGTAAACCGGGAGCATCTTTGAGAGCATTTAGAGATTTTCTACCTAACGCTAGAGTTTTTGGTGCGGATATTGATAGTCGGATTTTGTTTTCAGAAGATCGCATTGAGACTTTTTTTGTAGACCAGACTGACCCATCAGCTTTTGTTGAATTGGATAAATCAATACCTTCCGATCTGGATTTAATCATTGATGATGGATTGCATTCACCTAATGCCAATATTTACACCATGCAGTTTGCTTTGTCTAAGATTAAGGTCGGTGGCTGGTTTGTTATCGAGGATATTGCGCTTCAGGCTTTGCCTGTTTGGGAAGTAGTAGCAGCCATGTTACCTGACCGGTATGAATCGTACATTTATAGAGCGGCAAGTACGCTTGTGTTTGCTGTGAAACGACTTAATTAATATATGCCCACTCAAATCGACATTTGCAATCTGGCGCTGGGTAAGCTGGGGGATGAGGCGGTTTTGTCTGCTGTTTCGCCGCCTTTTCAGTCTATGCAGGCGCAGTATTGCGCGTTGTTTTATCCGCAGGCTTTGAATGTGCTGTTGCAAAAGCATGCCTGGGGGTTTGCGACGCTGACGGCGGCGTTGACGCAGGCGGCGACCAACAATAATCCGCTGTGGCGGTATGCGTATACGTTGCCGTCCGATTATCTGAACCTGATTACCGTGAAGCAGCCGGAGGCGTTGCCGTTGAGTTATGGGGGGCCGGCGTTTTATTTCAATCTGGATCAGTTTGTGGAGTATGACATTCAGGCCGGGGTGTTGTATTGCAATATCGACAATGCGGTGTTGGTGTATGTGTCGAGTACGCTGGCGGTGGAGGCGAATTTTACGCCGCTGTTTGTGGAGGCGCTGGCGTGGTTGCTGGCGTCGATGCTGGCTGGGCCGATTCTTAAGGGCGATGTGGGCGCGGCGGCGGCGCAGCGGATGACGCAGATGTTTGGCAGCGCTTTGGCGGCGGCGACGGAGGCGGATGGGTTGTTGACGGTTAAGCGGTTGAAGTATGTGCCGGCGGGAATTAGGGGGCGGTGGTGATGGGGTGGTTTCTTTGGGGTATTGCGCTGGTTTGGGTTTGTGTGGAGTGGGTTTTGGAGCGGGTTGAGGATTGTTTGGATAGGTTTAAGACTGGGGTTTGATTGCCTTTGCGGGGGGTGGGCTTCGAGTCACGGCTTCCCAGCCTGCTGGCTTTGATGGGTCGGTTACGCTGTCGCTAACCCACCCTACTTTTTTTGATTTGATTTGGGGTATTGAAATGGTTGGTTTTGCGGATCGTTCGACTATGGATGTATCGGAGGTGCTGGCAAGCGCGGGGGCGGTGGATTTGGCCGAGCTGGTTGTGGTTGGATTTGATGCGGGCGGAAGTTTGTTTGTGCGTTCTTCGAAGATGACTTTGAAGGATGCGCTTTGGATTTCCGATGCTTTGCAAAGATATGTGGATGCGACGATTGAGTTACATACAGGGCTGCCTTGTATTTAGGGTTTGGCTGGGTCGGTTATGCTGCGCTAACCGACCCTACGGTTTTTGATTTGATTTGGAGGATGGATGGCTAATATCCGCACGTTCAAAACGGCGTTTGTGGGGGGCGAGGTGACGCCGGAGTTGTTTGGGCGGGTGGATTTGGACAAGGAGCAGTCCGGGTTGGCGTTGTGTGAGAACTTTGTGGTGTTGCCGCATGGGCCGGTGCAGAATCGGGCGGGGTTTCGGTTTTGCAATGCGGCGAAGCTTGGGGATGCGGTGACGCGGATCATTGGCTTTTCGTTCAGCAATACCCAGACTTTTGCCATCGAGCTGGGGGCGGGCTATTTTCGGTTCTTTTCGTTTGGGCAGTATGTGCTGGCTCCGGGGTCGGATATTGTCAGCAATGGTTCGTTTATCGCCGGGTCTTTGACGGGGTGGACGGATGCTTCGTCGTCCGGTAGTTGGATTGACGGGTATGTGGGTAACGGTCTGGTGCTGAATGCGACTCCGATCCCCGGTACGGGCGGTCTGGGCAATGCCGTGGCGGATCAGGCTTTGACGACGGTGGCCGGCGATGTGTATACGGTGATTGTTACCGTGCCGACCTCGCCTTATTCCAATACTGTGCCGGTGACTTTGGCGGTGGGTTCTACCCTGGGCGGTAGCGATCTGCTGAGCGAGAGCCTGTTGCCGGGTTTGACCTCTTATTCTTTTTCCTTTACCGCTGCCGGCACGACGTCCTATTTGGCCTTGACGGCGACCACGCCGCTGCTGAGTGGTTCGATTTATCAGGCGGGTACCGGCTTTGTGTCGTTCGTGTCGGTGACGGGGCCCGGTACGGGGGCGGCGTATGAGGTGGCGAACAGCTATGCGGCGGCTGATCTGTTTAATCTGCATTATGTGCAGTCCGGGGATATTGTCACTTTTGCGCATCCGGATTATCCGCCGATGGAGTTGCGGCGTTATGGGAATCAGGACTGGACGTTTACGCCGATCAGCTTCGCCACCAGCCTGACGCCGCCGAGTAGCTTGACGGCGACATCCAGTTATCCGTCGCCGCCGGGGGATTTTCCATCCGGCTATACCGGCGCGACGGTGTATACCTATCATTATCAGGTGACTTCGGTAAACAGCGACGGGCTGGAGGAGAGCTTGCCGTCCAATAATGCTTCCTGCCTGAATAATCTGGCGGTGCCGGGGGCGACGAATACTTTGGCCTGGACGCCGCCTTCACCGCCGCCGGCTTATTACAACATCTATAAAGGCATCAATGGCGGCGGCCTGGGCTTTGTCGCGCAGGCGCTGGGGAGTCATACCGGTTTCAGCGATGGTAACATCACCCCGGACATGACCCAGTCGCCGCCGATTCAGGACAATGTACTGGCCAGCCCCGGGAATTATCCGGCGGCGGTGGGTTATTACGAACAGCGGCGGGTGTTTGGGGGCACCAATAATGATCCGCAGTCGTTCTGGGCGACGCAGCCCGGCACCCAGTCGAACATGAATTACAGTTTGCCCAGCCAGGCCAGCGACCGGTTGAGCGTGACCATTGCCGCGCAGCGGGCGAATTTTATCCAGCATATCGTGGCGCTGCTGGACATGGTGTTGTTGACGGCCTCGACCGAGTGGCGGGTGTTTACCGCCAGTGGCGATGCGTTGACGCCTTCTACTCTGACCGTGAAGGCGCAGTGGCAAAATGGGGCGAGTGATGTGCAGCCGGTGGTGGTGAATAACGCTTGTCTGTACGCCAGTAGCCAGGGCGGTCATGTGCGGGCTTTGTCTTACGAGTGGACGCTGAACGGCTACAAGAGCGACGATTTGTGTCTGCTGGCCCGGCATCTGTTCGATTTTGACAGCGTGCTGGACTTGGCGTTTTGCCGCTCGCCGTATCCTGTTTTGTGGGTGGTGAGCAGCTCCGGGTTGTTGCTGGGGCTGACTTATCTGCCGGATCAGCAGGTGATGGCCTGGCATCGGCATAGCACGGATGGGGTGTTTGAGTCGGTGTGCGCGGTGATGGAAGGCAATGTGGATGTGTTGTATGCGGTGGTGCGCCGGCAGATCAATGGCGTCTGGAGCCGGTACGTGGAGCGGCTGGATACCCGGGCCTATAACGGCGTTATCGAAAATGCTTTCTTTGTGGATTGCGGGGCGAGTTACACCGCGCCGGCGGGGACGTTTTCGCTTGATTTGGTGCACGGCACATATGATTGCGCGGTGACCGGGCATGGGTTGACCAATGGCCAAAGTTACAGTTTTGTGTTTTCGCCGCTGACATGGCGCGGCACGTTTACGGTGACCATCGCCGGGACGCTGGCGGATGTCATGTGCAGTGTGCCGGGCCATGGGCTGACGAGCGGGGCGGTGGTGGCTTTGAGTTTTTCCGAGCCGGTTTACGATGGTCAGTACAGCGTGACGGTGGTGGATGCTAATACTTTTACGTTGTATCTGGCGATTTCCCTGGTGACCGAGAATCTGACCGGCGCCGTGAGCTTTACGGCGGCCGATCCGAACGACGGCAGTCATGTGGTGACGGTGAGCGATGCGAATCATTTTAGCGTGCCGGTGGTGGGCGGCCCGGCGGCGGGGACGGTGCAGCAGGTGGTGAGCAGCATCAGCGGCTTGACGTGGCTGGAAGGGGCGGCGGTGTCGGTGCTGGCGGACGGCAAGGTACAGCGCGGTTTGTCGGTGAGCGGCGGCGGGGTGTTGACCTTGACCACGCCGGCCAGCGTGGTGCAGGTGGGGTTGCCTTATACGGCGACTATGGAGACGCCGCCGCAGGCGATTGCTGGCGATCCGGCTTTTGGCCAGGGGCGGATTAAGGCGGTGAATGTGATCTGGGCGCGGTGCGTGGATTTTACGGGTTGCGTGGTGGGTTCGGCCGGGTCTAAGCGGCGGGTGCCGGTGGGGCCGTTGCAGACCGATAGCGCGGGCAATCCGGCGCTGGCTAATGGCGAGTTTCGGGTTAAACCGTTCGGCAATTGGAATACAGATGGGGCGGTGGTGATTAGTCAGGTGGACCCGTTGCCGTTGACGGTGGCGGATTTGTGTTTTGAAGTGAGCGTGGAGGGGTAATGGGATTTGTGACGCGCATTCCGACGGATCAAGATATATGGAAGTTGGGGCAGTTTATGCGGCAGGCTGACCGCGACGAGTTGATGGCGGTGTGTGATTTGTCGGCGCATGAGGCGGTGGTGGCTAGCGTCCGGGCGTCTGATCCGGCGTTTTTGCGGGCGCATGTGGATGCGTATGGCCGGGTGGTGTGTATTCGGGGGTTGTCGCCGGTGAGTGACAGGGTGGCAGCGCCGTGGTTGTTGGGTACGGATTTGCTGGATGCGCATTGGCGGACGTTGCATCGGGAGGCGTTACGGGAGTTGCCACGGATGTTGAGGGCGTATCCGGGGTTGAGTAATGTGGTGGATGCGCGGCAGGTGAAGGTGATTGGCTGGCTTAAACGGTTGGAGTTTGTGTTGCGTGAGGAGCCGGCGTGGAAAGTGGGTTATCCGTTGTTGCGGTTTGAAATCTTGCCTTGAGTTTGGATTTGCTGGGCATCGCTATCGCTCAGCGCAGCCTGCGGGCTTTGATGGGTCGGTTGCGTTGTTGCTAACCGACCCTACGTTTTTTGATTTTGATTTTGATTTTGATTTTGATTTGGGGGCGCTATGTGTGATGGATTCAGCGAGGCGGCGTTGGCGGCGGGGATGATGTCGGCGGATGCGGGGGCGGGGGCGGCTGCGGCGGGTGGCGCTGCGGCGGCTACGGCTACGGCGGCTACGGCGGCTACGGCTACGGCGGCTACGGCGGGTGGAGCTGCGGCGGCTACGGCGGCTGGCGCTGGATTTCTGGGTAGCGGGTTGTCGGGGATGCAGGTGGGTTTGATGGCTGGCTCGGCTTTGTTGTCCGGGGTTTCGACGGGGATGCAGGCCAGCGCTAGTCAGCAGGCGGCGCAGTATCAAAGCCAGGTGGCGGCCAATAACGCCAAGCTGGCGGCCGGCCAGGCGGCGAACACCGTGGAGCAGGGTCAACAGACGGCGATGCAGCAGGGTTTGCAGGCGGCGCAATTGCTGGGCGAGCAGAAGGCGGCTTTAGCGGCGAATGGGGTGAACCTGGGTTCCGGTTCGGCCATCGATCTGATGGCGACGACCAAGTATCTGAATGCTACCGATGTGACCAATATCACCAATAACGCCGCGCGGCAGGCTTGGGGCTATAACGTGGAGGCGTCGAATTACGCCGGGCAGTCTGGCCTGGACGCCTGGCAGGCGAAGAATAATAATCCGGCGGCAATTGGGACAATCGGCGGGGCATCCAGTTTGCTGGGGTCGGCGAGTTTGTATGCGATGGGGAGTAAGACCAATTTGTTTGGGGCAGTGACGGGATGATAACGCAATAAGGCGTATTTTAATCGGGTCGGGGTGACGGGATTGGTTTATAGATTTAGATGGCTTGGTGTGGTGCGGATGGTTTGCGGGTAAGGGAGGATGATTGTTGCTGAGGTTTTTGGTTTGCAATGATTTGCGCGAGGTGAGGGGATGCTCAGGCCATCGAAATTTGGAATTTTAATAAGCTCCGGGCCGCAGGCTGGTGCGGATAATCGGTTGTTCGGGCAGGCTCGATGGAGGCCGGATGTTAGGTAACGGCCTGATTGCGGCTCCGGGGCGGGGGCGCGGATGAAGGTTCCGGAGTATCAGGATAGCGAGGAATTGCAGCCGTTACCGGACGCGCGACAGCGGCTGGACGCCGGGCCGGACAATTTTCTGGGGGCGACGGCGCAGGCGGGTTTGAATGCGGCGGCGGAGGGTGTGGAGAGGGCGAATCGGGCGGCGGCGGATATCTATAGCGCGCAGTTGCAGGAGGCGAATCAGGCCAGGGCTCAGGATGCGTTGAACCGGTTCGAGCAGGCGCGGCAGGACAGGTTGTTTGGGCCGAACGGGGCATTCAATGTCAAGGGCGCTGCTGTGTTTAGCCAGCCAGACAGCCAGCCGCTGGCGGATAAGGTGCGCGACGATTTGCGGCAGTCCTATGCCGATATCGCCGCCGGACTGGGCAACGAGGAACAGCAGCGGCTGTTTGCGGCCCATGCCTTGCCGGCCATCGAACAAAGCTACGGCCAGACCTTGCAACATGAAAATCAGCAGTACCAGGCGTACCGTAAGGGCGTAAATCTGGATAGCATCGAAACCAGCGGCCGCAACGCCGCCCTCAATTACAACAATCCCGAAATTCTGCAACAGTCTGTGCAGGCCATCAAAACCGCCAGCCTGGATCTGGCCCGGCTGGATGGTATGCCGGACAGCCATGGAGCCACGCAGGCGGCGGGCCAGGTGTCCGCTGCGCTGCAGTCCGCGTTTGACGCTGCATTACAGCAAAACGATCAGGCCAGCGCCATGCAGATACTCAAGCATTTTTCGCCGGACATGGATACCGGCGGTCTGATGAAAATGTACGCCAGGCTGCAATCGGCCACGGATGCCCGCAATGCGGTGCTGATCGGCGGTCAGGTGATGGCGGGTTTTTTGCCGAGGATGGACACCAGCGATTCGGATAGGGCGTTTAATCTGCTGATAAGCAGCGAGTCGGGCGGCAGGCATTTTGCGGAGGATGGCGCGGTGTTGAAGAATTCGTCCGGCGCGGTGGGTATAAGCCAGTTGTTGCCGAAGACCGCTGAAGCGGTGGCGAAGGCGGCGGGTTTGCCGTGGCGGCCGGCGCTGTTCAATCGCGGCCGGAGCGGGGACGCCGGGCTGGATGCGGAGGCGGAAAGCTATAATCGGCAGTTGGGCCGGGCTTATTTTGACAGTCAGTTGCGGGATTTTCATGGCGATCCGGGGCTGGCGTACGCGGCTTATAACGCCGGGCCGGGCGCGGTGCGGGCCGCGCTGAAAAAAGTCGCCGCCGATGGCGGCGACTGGCTGGAATATCTGCCTAAGGAAACCCGGAATTATGTGGGTAAAAATCTTGCCGCTTATGCGGCCGGGGAGGGCGGGTTCGAGCGGCCGACGCTGGCGGAAGTGCTGGCGGCGGCCGATTCGCATCTGCAACGGGTTTATGGCGAAACGGCCAGTCCTGCGCTACGAAAACAGGTGCAGGAGCATGTGGCTAATGCCTACGATCTACAGGAGCGGGCGATCCGCCAGCGCCACGAGGAAGGCGTGGCCGAGGCGATGCGGCAGTTGCAACTGAATGGCGGGGATTACGCCGGATTGCAGGTGGCTGTGCGGGCGGGGGTGCCGGCGGACAAGGTGGACGATGTGATCGGTTTCGGCAGGCGGCTGGGCAAGGGGCTGGAGCCGGAAACGGACTGGAGCCTGTATTACCGGCTGAAAACCAATCGTCTGCTGTTAAAGAACGCCAATCTGATGGCCTATCGAAACCGGCTGGCGGATGCCGAGTTTAAGCAGTTGACCGCCGATCAGCAGGGCGGGGGCGGCCACGGGCCGACCACCCAGGTGCGGGCCGCCGGCGACGTGCTGCACAGCTTTATGTTACAAGCCGGCATCGATCCCAATCCCAAGCCTGATGACCGGGCGGCGGCCGGGACGGTGGGGCGCATCTGGTCGGCCTACGAGCAGCGGGTTGCGGATTTCGAGGCGCTACATGGCCGCAAGGCGTCCACTCAGGATCTGGAAAAAGTCGCGGCGCAACTGTTTACCCGGGTGCCGGTGCGGGGAGTTTTGTACGGTACGCACGACAAGCCGGCGGTGCTGGTGGATATGGCAAAGGACAAAGTGGTGGTGCCGGAAGCGGATCGGCGGCAGATAGAGGAAGCCTGGCGCAAGGTTCGGCCGGGCGAGCCGATCGGCGAGGACAGGGTGTTTGCGACGTATTTGCGCAAAATGGGCTTGTTGTAGACCTGGGGCGGGCAGCCCATGTTCGGGATGAAACTGAAATCGATGGTGGCCGAAGCGTTCGGCCAGGGAGCGTGTGACGGATGGATGGCGTAAATCCTTATAGCGGGATGTTCGGCGGCGAAGGCGAGGCGGTCGGGAGCGGCGAGCCGCAGATGCGGCAGTCCTTGTTGACGGCGGTGGACAGGAACCCGGATAGTGAAGCGCAGTTGCAGGGGCTGGCGGCGCAGTATGCCCTGCCGGTGGAGGCGGTGCGGTTGGACAGGGAGACGGTGGAGCGGCGTTCCAGACTGGATAGCGTGCCTTATGCGGAGATAGTTCGCTCTTTGCCGGCCACCGGCAATTTGTTGAGCGACCCGCGACAGGCGGCGGTGGCGCATGACGATGTGGCGAATCTGACGGCACTGGAAAAGTGGTTCAAGTTTCAGGCCAATACCCGTCGTGCGCTGGCCGCCGGTTATTTTGGTTTCGGCGAGGGCGCGGCGGGAGTTTTACAGGCAGGGGCCGAGCAGTTGCAGAACCTGCTGGAACCGGCCGCCGGCACACTACTGCCGGTGAACCCGGCGCAGCCGGTAGCAGGGCTGTTCGCCCGCATCAGGCGGAATCAGGCGGCCTGGCGCGGGCGGTTTTCGGCCGGGGAGGGTGATTATCTGACCGCTTCGGAAGACGGCTGGCGGCCGGTGGAGTCCGGCTATTACGCCGGTCTGCAATCCATGACCCAAAATTTGCTGACCCTGCCGCTGGCTGTGGCCGCCGGCAATCCGGCGCTGGCGCTGGGCGGCATGGCGGCCAGCGTCGGCGGCCAGAGTTATGGCCGGGCGCGGGATGCCGGGCTGGGGCCGAATCAGGCGGCGCTGTATGCGGCGGCGGATGCGGCCATCGAATACGGCGCGGAAAGTTTCGGAGCCGGCGCGCTGTTCAGGAATCTGAAGGCCGGTTCGCCGCTGTTGAAGACCCTGGGCGGGTTTTTGGCCCGGGAGTTGCCGGGCGAGCAGGCGGCGACGGTCTTGCAGGATATGAACGAATGGCTGACTTTGCATCCTGAAAAGTCGCTGGCGGATTATCTGGCGGAACGGCCCGACGCCGCGTTGCAGACTGCCGTGGCCACGCTGGTGGGCGGCGGCGGCCAGGTGGGGGTGCTGCACACGGTTCGCGCCCTGGCGGACAGCGGCAGACTGGAGGCGGCGAATGCCGAGGCCGGCGGCAGATGGCTGGCCGGCTTGAACGAGCTGGCCCAGTCCAGCAGGGTGCTGGCCCGTTCGCCGCAAACCATGCAGGGTTTCGTGGACGATATTCTGCGCCATCATCCGGCAGCGGCGCGGCAGGTGTCTATTGATGCCGTGGCGTTCATGCATAGCGGCGTGGCGGAGCAGGTGACGGCGGCCATGCCGGAGCTGGCGGCGCAACTGGAAACCGCTTTGCAGACCGGCGGCGAACTGGAAATCCCGCTGGCCGATTATGTCGGCAAAATTGCCGGCAACCCGGCTTTGGTCGCGCCGTTGCTGGCGCATTTGCGGCTGGAAGGCGAGACATACAGTCAGGCCGAAGCGGCGGCGTACAGGGCGGAGCATGCTGAAACCTTACAGCAGGACGCGGCGGATGTGTTACAGCAGCGGGAGCAGGACGCCCGCTGGCAGGAAGGGCTGGACAAAGTGCGGGGAACGGTGCATGAACGACTGGATGCGCTGGGCAAAAACCATAGTCGGGCGAACGGCGATTATGCGGAACTGATGACGGCGTATTTCGGTGCGACGGCGGAACGGCTGGGGGTGTTTCCAGACGAGTTTTTTGACGCCAGCGGCCTTAATTTTGCCGCGCCGGGGCGGACGACGGACGGTTTTTGGCAGCGTCCGGTCGGCGGCGGCCCGGAAACGGCGGTGGGCGACGCCGCCGCCATGAAGCAGGGCGGCGATTACCGCGGCCAGTATTTTCCCGGCAGCAGAACCATAGAATTGCTGGATAATGCCGATTTATCCACCTTTTTGCATGAGGCCGGGCATTTTTTCTGGATATGCAGTTCGAGTTGACGGCCGGGATACTGGATCAGCGGCGCCGCGCCGATGATTTGGCTTTGCGGCAGTCCGCCAGGGACGGGGGCGACTTCGACGCGAAAACCATCCGCAAGCTGAGCAACAATCGGGGTCTGCGCGGCAATTATCTGACCACCACCCGCATGGCGGCCGATCAGTTTAGGGTAATCGGTTCCGACCGAGTGGATTCGCCGCTGGAAGCGGCTCAGGCCATGGCTTATCTGAGCAAATATCCGATGGAGCGCTGCGAGGCGCTGCTGACCGATCGCCATGGCAGGCCGCTGGCGATCGTGGGGGCGTTCAAGGGCTCGTTGCGGGACGTGCCCATCATCGGCCATACTTTGCTCAGCGAGGCGTTCAGGATCAAGGGGGCGGAGAGCATTTGGGTGGCCCACAATCATCCCTGGGTTTTGAATCAATTCAGCGAGCAGGATGAGCGCGGAAACGCCAGGATGGGCGAGCTGTTCCGCGGCACGCGGCTGAAGCTGCGCGGTTTTCTGGTCTATGGGCGGAATTTTTCCGGCCAGGAGAAGTGGATGTTCGAGCCCGGCCCTGATCCGCTGGAAAACGGCATGTTCAGTTTTGGCCACCATGTCATGCCGGTGAGCAACACTGTGACGGTGCCGGTAATGGAAAGAGTGTACGACAGGCAGGAAGTCATGGCCGGAACTTTTCATATGCCCATGCGCTTTGAGGCGGTTGACTCGGTGACCGGCGGCAAGTCCGGCATTATCATGGCCAATGGCCTGAACATGCCGACCGGATTCGTGGAGCTGAAAAGGCGGCACATCGGCAGCCTGCGGAAAGGCGGGCGGATGGACAAGCTGTACCGCACCCTGTCGCTGTCCAACGCCGCTCACGTTTATATTGTCAATTACGGCGATCTGTCCAGGGCTTCGGTGTATAACCTGATCGGTTTTTTACACAATTTCAAGATGAAGATTGTGGATTTGCTGGAAATCGAAGGCGGGAAGATGAGTTCCCGGCGGCAAAACGGTTTTGGCCTGGATCATTTTATCGGCTTTAAGCAGTCGGCCGAGGCGGAGCCGGAGCCGGGTCTGATCCTGCGTCCCACCACGCGCGGCCCGGTTCCTGAACGTGCGGCGGCGGACGACAAAGATCGGCCGCCGGTCGCCCGGGATGAAGCGCTGGCCCTGGCCGGGCGGCAGTCGGGTTTGCTGCTGCTGGACAGTCTGCGCAGGCCGGCGGCTTTTGTGCCGTTGTCCGCCGGCGCGGAAGCCGGCAGCTTGCGGCAGGCCCTGGACATGACGGCGGCCGAGTCGGCCATGCTGGTTGATCGGGGCGATCTGTCCGCCGTGGAAATTCGGGCCTTGCAACAATTTTTCCACGGCCTGGGTCTGCCGGTGCTGGATTTGCCGCATGCCGGCGCGGCGCAGCCGGAGGCCGCCGATGGGGATGAACCGGCGACGGATGATGCCGGGGGCATGGCGGACGGGCATGAACAGATCGCCGCCGATAGCCGGATTTTACTGGACTGGTTCGGGCTGGAGTCGGCGGCGGACTGGTTCGCGCTGGACATCGAGGATAAACGCCGTTATCACGAGCAGTTCGCCAGAGGCTTCGAGCGTTATTTGTTCGAAGGCCGGGCGCCCAGCCTGAGTCTGCAAGGGGTGTTCGAACGATTCCGGCTCTGGCTGCTGAAGATTTACCGCAGCCTGCGCGGGTTGAATGTGGAGCTGAGCGATGAGGCGCGGCAGGTGATGGGCAGAATGCTGGCTAGCGCCGATGAAATCAGGCTGGCGAAGCAGGTCAGAGGCATGCGCAGGCTGTTTGTTTCTGCCCGGGAGGCCAATATGAGCCCCGGTGAATTTGCCGCCTACCGGCGCGACGACGCCGGGGCGGACGCTGACGCGGCGGCCGGCCTGATGCTTAAAAGCCTGGCGGACATGCAATGGCTACAGGACGCCAGGAACGACACGCTGAAACGCCTACAGGCCGGACATGCCGTCTTGCGGCGGCGGATACGGGAGCAGACGCAGGCCGTGGTCGGGCGGATGCCGGTCTACAGGGCGCAGGCTTTCATGGCCGGCCTGACGGATGACCTGCATCCGGATGTGGTGGCGGAGATGTTTGGCTTCGGTTCCGGCGACGAACTGCAAAGGGCGCTGGCGGCGGCCGAGCCGCCGGACGATCTGGTCAGCCGCTGGACGGATCTGAAAATGCTGGAAAATCATGCCGAAACGGCGACCGACGCGGCGCTGAAACGGCAGGCCGAGGCGGCGATTCATAATCGTCTGCGCGGCCTGTGCATCGCCACCGAAGCCGGGGTGTTGGCGAAGTCGGCCGGTGAAATGCGCGTCTATGGCGACATTATGGAAGATCATGTCTACGAGCTGCTGGCCGGGCAGCCGCTGGGCAGGCTGCGACCGGGGCCGTATCTGCGCGCCGAATCCCGCGCCGCGCGGGCGGCGGCGCTGGCTTTCCGGCGCGGCGATATTCGCCGGGCGGCGATTGAAAAACGCCGGCAGTTGCTGGCTTTTTATGCGGCCCGGCAGACCTACCGGCTACAGGACGAGTTGGCGGTCGGGCTGGAGAGTCTGGATCGCATCCAGGAATCCGCCCGGCAGCTCGATAGCGGCTATCGCTTGCAGATAGAATGCCTGTTGCGGCGTTTCGGGCTGGGGCTGGCGACGAGCCAGCCGGTGACGCTGGCCGACTGGCTGAAATCGCAGCAGGCCAGGGGCTTGCGGCCGGAGATAGCCGGCTTTTTGCTGGATCCGGCGCTGCATATGCCTTACACCCGGCTCGACTCCCGACAGTTTGCGGATTTGTTGTCCGCGTTGCGGCAAATCGAGCATCTGGGCCTGTCGCATGGCGCGGACAGGGCGAACGGCGAGGCCGACAGTCATGCGTAGCGGGCGAGCCGGTAACGACGACGCCGGACGCAAGGTCTGCCGGCAGGCGGAAGCCCAATGGCGCAGGGCGGCGCTACAAACTTTGGCGGCAGTGTTTTCGCCCTTGTTCCGCCAGCCGGGTTTTGCCGGCAAAGGCCGTTATTTCCCCGAACTGGGGCGCAGTTTTAATCGGGAGATGGCCGTGGCGCTGGCCCTGAATACTGGCAACCAGCGCAATTTTCGGTTGTTGCTGGCCGGCGAGGGCTGGCGCATCGAACAGCTTCGGCCGCTGCTGGAAAGCCTGTCCGCCGAGGAATGGCTGGCGGTGCAGACGGTCTGGGATTTGTTCGCCGACTTTCGGCCGGCGATAGCTGTCCGCCAGCAAAGGTTGTACGGCGCGCCGCCGGACTGGATCACTTTACGGCCGTTCGCGGTACAGGTAAAGTCCATGGCCGGCGAGACCATGACGCTGCGTTTGCAGGGCGGTTATTATCCGCTCTGCTTTGCGGCGGAACCCGACGCCGTCGATATTGGCCGGACTTATTTCCGCCGGTGGGAGGAACCGCCGCCGGGCCGAAAGTTGCTGTTTTCGCTGGTCGGGCTGTTTGCCGGGCTGGACGACATCATTCATGAACTGGCCTGGGCGGAATGGTTGATAGGCCGGGGCGCGGACGGCATGGCGAAGGAGCAGCGCGCGCTGAATACGGGTTGCGAGCTGTCGGTCGGCAAATTGCGCCAGTCCGCCCTGGCCGCCGCCCTGAGTTTTAGGCTGCTGCTGATGGCGGTGCAGGCTGTGGCGGGCGAAGGGTTGGGCAGTATCGATCCGCATTGGCTGGCGGCCGGCGTTCGGCCCTATATTGCCGACCGGACGGCGGCAATCGGTCTGGTGACGGCGCGGTCGGCGCTGATGCGGCAAAAATTCGCGTCCCTGTCGGCGGAGTATGATGCCGGCCCATTAGCGGATACCCTGCCACGCCATGCGCGGATGCTGGTGGCCGTGGTGCTGTGGCGGGCGGTGTTCGAGCGGGCCAGGGCGGGCGGCGACGGTGATGCGGATAGCGTGACGCAGGCGGATCGGGCCACGCTCATCGTGGCGGACAGGCCGGTTAGTCCGCTCGGATTGCCGCCGGCGTGGCGGGCGTTTGCGCCGGAGGGCGTGGTGGCCGGGCTGTTGGAGTTCGCGGTCGTCCCGGTGCTGGGAAATTGTCTGCGTCAGGCCATAAAGCCCGAAATGCAGCGCGACTGGCTGTCGTTGAATGTTGGCCTGCTGGCCGCGGGTATAGACGATCTGGCCGGCTTGATGCTGGTGACGGAAAATTATCGGGCGGCGGCGGAGACGCTGGGGGCTTGGCCTTGAGGCCGTTTGCGGCGTTTCAGCGCCGCAGGCTGGCAATCTCGGTTTCAGGCAAACCGGTTTTGGCGGCAATGGCGGCGTCGTCGAGGATGTCCAGCAACTGCGCGGCAATTTCCAGCGCCATGCGCCGCCGGCCTTCTTCCAGACCTTGTTCGCGACCTAATTCCAGACCTTTTTCCAAACCTTCTTCCCGGCCCTCTTCCCGGCCTTGCGCCATGCCGTCGTGCAGGGCCTTGGCGATGGAGCCGCGTTGCAGGCGGATGAAGTCGAAGCGTTTTTCCTGGGCTTCCAGTTCCTCGTCGCTCAAGCCGGCCTGGTTGG
>JAQTUW010000036.1 GCA_028707085.1 Methylococcales bacterium
CAAGCAGTAAACCTTAACCCTGATAAGGCCGAAACAGGCAAAGAAGATAACAAGGAGGGTACTATCCAGAGCAAAATGGCCGCGTAAGTTTTAACCATTGAGGCGACAACTACATTGACAAACACCGGAGACTGAGGACATCAGCGATAAGGAACATTATATTGCTGAAAGCCTGCTGTTGGCGTTTATTAGGGCCACTCAAGCGGAAGCGTTGGCGCGGTTACAGGTCAATTATGGCACGGACAGCCTGGATGAAATCTGCAAAGCCTTGAAAGCCGCTTTGGCGGTTAAGCCTTTGTGGCTCATCATCCGCAATGGCTTGGTGATCCGTGGCGAAACCTTTCAACTGTTTTATCCGTAGCCGCGTTCCAGCGATAGCATCGCTAATCGGCACTGGCTGCAAAATCGGCTGCAGATGAAGCCGGAATTGCTGATAAAGGCAGGTAAGCGCCCGGAATCGTCTTGTTTTTAAATGGCCTGCCGATAGTTGTCATCGAGCTTAAGCATGAAAAAAATCAAACGGTACATCGCCGTCAAGCAGTTTAATGACCGCAATCATGACGATAAAATTTTCAGCCTGCCATTTTTGTATGTGGCGATGGATACCGGTATTGGGGCCAGCATTTCTGGGCGCGAGGGTATTTTTGCGCCACGGGAAGTACGGTAGAAATTTTTAAGTTTTTATTTGGCATTTAAAAACAAAGACTTAAAAAACAAAATGGCGGAGAGCTAGGGATTCGAACCCCAGGAAGGGATAAACCTTCAACGGTTTTCAAGACCGCCGCTTTCGACCGCTCAGCCAGCTCTCCAAGAGCCGCAAATTATGCCACAATAAATTATAAAATCCAGAATTTTTTACCAGCCCCCAAAAACAGCCCTGTCTACCCCTCATGATGAATCAATTTTCCTTGCCCGCCAGGCTGCTGGTAGTGGCCCAGTCCGGGCGCATGCTCGCGCAATTGCTGCGCAATGCCGGTTTTGCGCCGGTGGTGGTGGACTGTTTTGCCGATGCCGATACCGTGCAACTGGCACTGGAGGCCGTCCGGGTGGCGGATTTGAGCGTGCAGAGCCTGCGGCCGGTGCTGGCGGACTTGCGAGCCCGGTACGGCATGATGCATCTGGTGTATGGCAGCGGTTTCGAGTTTCATACCGACAGTCTGGATGATCTGCGCCAGGACTGGCAGTTGCTGGGAAATCCGCCGGCGGTGTTCGGGCGGGTGCAGGACAGAAAGGATTTTTTCCGGTTGCTGGCGATGCTGGCGATTCCCTGTCCGGAGACGGTATTCGTACCGCCCGAAGACGACGGAGACTGGCTGCAAAAACCGTTGCAGGGGCAGGGCGGCAGGGGAATCGTCCATCATCGGCCCCGGCGACAGGCGGATCGCGCCGACTGTTACTGGCAGCGCCGGCTGGACGGGACGCCGATGTCGCTGACTTTTGTCGCCGCCGCCGACAGGGTGGAGGTGCTGGGATTCAACCGACAATGGACGATGGCGCTGGATTCGCAGCCTTTCCGGTTTGCCGGCATTGCAAACCGGGCGGTTATCTCGGCGGAAAATCGGCGCTTGCTGTGTATCTGGCTGGGCAGGCTGGCGGCCGCTTACCACTTGCGGGGGCTGGGCAGTCTGGATTTCATGCTGCTGGATGGCTGCTGTCATGTGCTGGAGATCAACGCCCGGATTCCGGCCAGCGCCCAGTTGTATGAGCCGACAGGCCGGTGCTTCAGTCATGCGCCGCCCGTGTTCGCCCGGCATTTGCAGACCTTGCGGAGCGCGGGTTCCGCGCTGACGGACAGTTTGCCGGTTTACGATCTGGCGGACGAGGAACTGTATCCGGCGGCGGGGTATCAGATTGTGTTTGCCGAAAAAGCGGGCCGGATTCCGGAGGCGGTCGTCTGGCCGGAATGGGTGGCGGACAGGCCGTTTGCCGGCGCGATTGTTGGCAAGGATCAGCCCATATGCAGTATCATAGCCCGCGAAGCAGAGCAGGCGCAGGTGCTGACAATTTTGCGTCGCCGGCGGCAATTTGTTGAAAATATCTTAATGACAGGTTCTAAAAAACATGCAATATCAGGCTAGCGTAAACAAACTGACTCAACCTTTGGTGCAATATCTGCTCGACAATGCCGATAAATTGCGGCTGGCTGTGGATAAGCTGGAAAACGGCTGCACGGTGATTGATGCCGGCATTACCGTACCCGGCGGTCTGGAAGCAGGGCGGATTATTACCGAAATCTGCATGGGCGGCCTGGGTACGGCCAGTATTTCGCAAAGCTGTTATACCGATCATTGGCCGCTGACCATCAATGTTCACAGCAGCAATCCGCTGTTGTCCTGCCTGGGTAGCCAGTATGCCGGCTGGAGCCTGTCGCACGGCAAATATTACGCGCTGGGCTCGGGGCCGGCGCGGGCGCTGGCCACCAAGCTAAAGGACGGCGTCGTCGAGCCGGTCGAAGAACTTTATAAAGAACTGGACTACCGCGACAGTTTCGATTCGGCTGCGCTGGTGATCGAAAACGACGCCATTCCGCCGCTGGAGATTGTCGAAAAAGTGGCCGCCGCCTGCGGCGTGCCGGCCGAGCGGCTGACGGTGATCGTCACCCCGACCAGCAGTCTGGCCGGCGGCGTGCAGGTGGTGGGCCGGGTGCTGGAGGTGGCGATGCATAAGGCGCACGCCCTGCATTTTCCGCTGGAAAATATCATCGACGGCAGCGGCAGCGCGCCGATCTGTCCGCCGCACCCCAATTTTGTCAAGGCCATGGGTCGCACCAACGATGCGATTCTGTTTGCGGGGCAAGTGCATCTGTTTGTCAAGGGCGACGACGAGGCGGCGGAAAAGCTGGCCCGGGAACTGCCAAGCTCCACATCCAAGGATTACGGCAAGCCGTTTGCCGAGGTATTCAAGGCGTATGAATACGACTTTTTCAAGGTGGACGCCATGCTGTTCAGTCCGGCCAGCGTGATCGTCACCGCGGTGGAGTCCGGCAAAAGTTTCCGCGCCGGCAAACTGGACAACGGCTTGCTGGATCAGTCCTTCGGATTTTAAGCCCACTGTCCGGCTGGCGGATTCAGCCGGCTGCGGACTTGCCCGGCCGTACGTCATTCACTTTCCGGCAGGAGAGCGGGCGTCGTCGTCCGGCTTGTCCGCCCTGCCTGCCTGCGGGGCGTTTTCGTTTATTCTTTCGGTCACTGTCCGGCCTGATGGCCCGCCTGAACGGTTACCCTTTTTTCTGCTGAATAACCTTGCCTAAAATTGCAATTATTACCGACGATCCTGGTTGGCACGGCAAGCAATTGTCTCTGGCTTTTGCTGCGCGCGGCTATCAGGCTGTTTATTGTTCACTGACCGAATGTAGCCTGCATGTGTGCGGGCCGGGGACGCCCATCCGGATGCCGGGGTTTGAGACGGCCCTGCCGGATGCGGTGTTTGTGCGCGGTGTGCCGGGCGGCTCGCTGGAGGAAGTGGTTTTTTATCTGGATGTGCTGCACGGCTTAAAAACCCTGGGCATACCGGTGTATAACGACGCCCGCGCCATCGAACTGAGCGTGGACAAGGGTATGACCAGTTTTAGGCTGCAACATGCCGGTTTGCCTACCGCGCCGACCTGGGTATTGCGGGATCGGGAAGCAGCGCTGCGGACGGCCCGGCAGCAACTGGACGCCGGCCATTATCTGATCAGCAAGCCCTTGTTCGGCTCGCAGGGCGAGGGCATCCGCCGCATCGAAAAATCCACCGACCTGATGTGGCTCACCAGCAGCAACGGCATTTATTACCTGCAACGCTTCGTGGTTTGCAAAGGCCAGGGTTTCTCCGACATCAGAGTGTTCGTCATCAACGGCCGGGCGGTGGCCGCCATGCGCAGGCGGGGCATATCCTGGCTGAATAACGTGGCGCGTGGCGCATCCTGCGAAGCCATGGCGCTGGATGATGAACTGGCGGTGCTGGCGGTGCGGGCGACAGCCGCGCTGCAAATGGATTATGCCGGCGTGGATATTATTCAGGACGCCCAGGGCCGGTATGTGCTGATCGAGGTGAACAGCGTGCCGGCCTGGAAAGGTTTGCAGAGCGTCTGTAGCGTGGAAATAGCCGCCGCGCTGGTCAACGATCTGCTGGACAGATATATAGGCCCGCCATGTTGACGGCCGAGCAGTGCGCAGAGGCTTACCGGCTGGCCTGCGAAACCGAATTGCTGGCCTTCAAGCCCGGCAATGTCAGTATCTACAGCGAAGCGCACGACATGACGGTCGAGGATTTCCGGCTCAGCGCCGAAGTTAGCGCGGCGGCCATCTGCCGCCCGGATTACTCGCTGGGCGAAAGAATTTACCATGCGGTCAGGGCGACTCGCGAGGCGGTGAGCTGCAACACCAATCTGGGCATCGTGCTGCTGTGCGCACCGCTGATACAGGCCGCCATGCAGCGCCGTCCGCAACAGAGTCTCAGGGAATCGTTGCAGCAGGTGCTGGATGACAGCAGCATAGCCGACGCCGACTGGGTGTTCAGGGCCATCACCCTGGCCGCGCCCGGCGGCCTGGGCGAATCGGCGGAGCAGGATGTAGGCGGGCAGGCCAGGGTCAGGCTGGTGGAGGCGATGGCTATCGCCGCCGGGCGGGACAGAATCGCCTTGCAGTATACGGATTGCTTTAAAGATGTTTTTGAATTTGCGGTTTTGGAGTATAATCGTGCTTTCGTTTTGTCTGACGATTGCGGCTGGGCTGCATTAGCTGTTTTTTGTGAAATGCTGGCTCGGTATCCTGATAGTCATATTGAGCGGAAGTATGGACAGCAGTATTCGGAATGGATCGCCACGGAAATGGCTCTGCTCGCCAGGGCTTTAAAATCCGCCGGCAGGCCGGAAGAGGTTCTACCCATGCTTTACCGCCTGGATGGAGTTTTCAAGGCTAAAAAGATCAATCCGGGTACAACGGCTGACATAACCGTAGCGGCAGTACTGGTGATTTTTCTGGAGCAACTAACTGGTAACACTGATTGCTGGTCGGTTATAGAGGGAGCTTAAATAATAGAAACTGGAATAATCGGACAATACCTGTCCATTCTTGATTCAATCGTATCTTTAAAAAAGGGGATTAAAATAAAATGGCTAAAATTACAAACTTGCGCGTTGGCGAATCTTTGGTTGGCGAAGGCAACGAAATTGCTCACATTGATCTGATCATCGGCCCACGCGGTTCGGCTGCCGAAACTGCATTTGCAAACGCTTTGACCAACAACAAAGACGGTTTCTCTACTCTGCTGGCTGTTGTTGCCCCTAACCTGCTGGTTAAACCTGCAACCATCCTGTTCAACAAAGTCACCATCAAAGGTTCAAAACAGGCCGTGCAAATGTTTGGCCCAGCACAACGTGCTGTCGCCATGGCGGTTGCCGATTCTGTTGAAGATGGCACTATCCCTGCTGACGAAGCTGATGATCTGTTCATTTCTGTTGGCGTTTTCATCCACTGGCTGGCTGAAGACGATGCAAAAATTGAAGAATTCAACTACAAAGCAACCAAAGAAGCGATTGCCCGCGCAGTTGCCGGCACTCCAACAGCTAAAGAAGTTGTTGCCGCCAAAGGCGCTGCTAAACACCCATTTGCTGCTAACAACGTTTAATCGTTTAGCGCAAGCGGCTGTTAAAAATACCCCGGCTTGCCGGGGTATTTTTTTGTCCGGCGTTTTTAAATGTCTGCGGCGCAAATCAGGCCGCGATGCAGCGCAGTGGCCAGCAATGCGGCATGGATGCCCATGTCCGCCAGTTTCGACAAGTCCTCGGCATGGCGTATGCCGCCGGCCGCGACAAACTGCTTGCCGGGATGGCGGCCGGATAGCGCCCGCAATTTTTCAAAATCCGGCCCGGCATGGCTGCCGATTCGGCTCAAGGTCATGACGATGACGCGTTCCGGCCACAAGCCGGCGTCGCTAAACCAGGCCGGGTCGCCGCTGGCCTGCTCCAGTTTATAGTCCAGCGACAGAATATAATCGTGCCGGCTGCCGCCGGCCCGTGGCTGGGATTCAGTGCCGATCACGGCGGTATGGTTTTTCGGTCGCGGCGTGTCCAGGTCGGCAAGCCGGCTGCCGTTATCGATCCAGAAATCGAGGTGCGGGTAAGCGGCCAGCAGTTCGCGAATCAGGCCGGTATGATCGCCGTCGCCGCAAATGGCGTTCAAATCGGCTATATAAAAAGTCTGGAAAGCGTGAAACCGCAAAAAAGCCGCCATCACGCTGTCGATGTCGCTGCGGCGGGTCAGCGCCGACTCAAGATGGATGGGCCGATAATGCTGCCGGTCGCCGCGCACCGCGTGCACCACCAGGCCGTCTTTAAGGTCTATTACGGGTATGATCTGCATTTTTTGAGTGTTGCGATTGAAAATTCTGATTTTTGAATATATCTGCGGCGGCGGCTTTGCCGGACAGGATTTGCCGCCTTCGCTGGCCGCAGAAGGCCGCATGATGTTACAGGCTTTGCTCGGGGAACTGAAGCCTTTGCGACGGATAAGCCTGCTGATGCCGCTCGATAAGCGGTTTATGCCGGCGGCGTTCGCCGAAAATGCCGAAATTGCGCCGGTCGAAGCCGGACAGGATGTGATGAGCCTGCTGCCGGAGCTGATGGCGCAATGCGACGCGGTTTGGCCCATCGCCCCGGAGTCGGACGGCATACTGGCGGCAATTGCGCGGATGGCGGGCAGCCGGCAAAAAATTCTGCTGGCGTCCACGGCGCAGGCCATTGCGCTTTGCGGCGATAAGCAGGCGACCCACGACTGTTTGCTCGCGCACGGCCTGCCGCTGGTCGAAACCTGGCCGTTAAACGATTTTCAACCGGCGGCGGGCGGCTTTGTCATCAAGCCCAGGGATGGGATCGGTTGCCAGGGCGGGCGCATTGTCCGGGATGTCGGGGATTGGCCGCAGCGCCTGACTGACGGGATGGGCGACGCCGATTATATCGTCCAGCCCTATTATCGGGGGCAGGCCGTCAGCCTGTCCTGTCTGTTCAAACAGGGCAGGGGCTGGTTGCTATGCTGTAACCGCCAGCAAATCCGGGTCGTGGATAACCGTTTCAAACTCGAGGGCTGTCTGGTGAACGTCGCCAGCGAACATCAGGCGTTTTACCGGCAACTGGTCAATCAGGTGGCGGCCGCCATGCCCGATTTGTGGGGCTATATCGGCATCGATTTGCTGGAAACGCCCGACAAAGGCCCGCTGCTGCTGGAAATCAATCCGCGGCTGACGACGTCCTACGCCGGCATAGGACGGGCCACCGGCGTCAATGTTGCCGAACAGGTGCTGCGACTGCTGGATTCCGAACCGGATTTACGGCCCAAGGCTAACAGAATAGTGGATATTAAAGTGTATGAAAATTGAGACGCAAACCAAAATCATAGGCTGGGACATAGGCGGCGCTCATGTCAAGGCCGTGTTGCTGAATGAAGAAGGGCTGATACAGCGTGTAATCCAGGAACCCTGTCCGTTGTGGAAAGGCATCGACCGCCTGCACGATGCGCTGGCGGCGGTGATGCAGACCCTGGGCGCAGGCCCGTTCCGCCATGCGCTGACCATGACCGGCGAACTGGCGGATTGCTTCAGCAGCCGCGAACAGGGCGTCAAAGCCATTATAAAAGCCATGCAGGTTTATTGCCCGGCAGACGAATTGCGGGTGTTTGCCGGCGAATACGGCTTATTGTCCGTGGAACGGATCACTGCCGGACACGCCATGGCGATTGCCTCCGCCAACTGGCTGGCCAGCGCGCAACTGGTCGCCGGACACTGCCGCACGGCGCTATTCGTGGATATGGGCAGCACCACTACCGATATATTACTGATAAACGACCACGCACTTAAGGCCCGGGGCCATACGGATTACCAGCGCCTGGTGTGCGGCGAACTGCTCTATACCGGAGCGATCAGAACCTCGGTGATGGCGATTGCCGCCAGAGCCGTGTTCCGCGATCGGGAAATGGGGCTGATGGCGGAACATTTCGCCACCATGGCCGATGTCTACCGGCTGACCGGCGACTTGCAGGAAGCCCACGATCAGGCGGAAACCGCGGACGGCGCGGAAAAAAACCCGCAGGCCAGCGCCCGCCGCCTGTCGCGGCTGACGGGTTATGAATTTCAACAGGCGGACTGGGAAATCTGGACGGATTTTGCCCGGCAGCTCAAGACGCTTCAAAAACAGCGAGTCACGCAGGCCATCCTGCAACAGATCGTCCGCAGCCCGCAAACGGACGAGTTGATACTGGTCGGCGCGGGAGTCGGGCGGTTTCTGTTAAAGGAAATTGCCCTGGAACAAAGACTGGCCTACCGCGACTTCAACGATTTCTGCAAAACCGGAGCCGGCGAAAAAATCGAAGCTGCTGACTGCGCCCCCGCCGCAGCTTTGGCCTATCTGGCGTTTTATAAGTCATAAGTCATAGGCGCAATAGCGAAAGCGTATTGCGGCGCATGTTCTAGTCAAACTCCGGCATGCTTTTGATCTCTTCGAACAACCATTGACGAAACGCGATAAAGCTTGCGCTTTGGGCTGTCTCTTGGGTGTAAATCAAATAATAGGTAAAATCCATCGTCAAACTTTTCGGAAAGGGTATGACAAGTCGTCCAGCCGCGATATCAGAAGCAGCAAGCATGGTGTGAGTGATCGCCACGCCCAGTCCATTGACAGCCGCTTCCAGAGCCATGTAAGCATGATTGAAATGCATGCCGCGAACCGGATCGACCGCCTCGGTCAAATCCATGGCTTCCAGCCAAATTTCCCAATACGACCGCTGCTGGATCTGATAAATCGGATCGACATGCAATAGTGTAAAACGAGCCAAATCGGCAGGTTTTTTCAATGCTTGCCTACCCTTCAAAAGCAAAGGGCTACACAAGGGAACAACCTGGCCGGGAAACAGCTTTTCCACCTCAAAGCCCGGAAAGTCGCCGGAGCCGAAGCGAACCGCCACGTCGATGTTTCCGTATTCAACATCCACCATCTCCCTGTCCTGCAACAAGGTCATGGTTTTGGAGCCCACCAGTTTGGTGCTTGCCGTTATTCTGACTTCAATGTCTGGATATTGGGCGACGAAATGATAAAGACGCGGCATCAGCCACTTATTTGCAAAGGACGGGGTCACGTTGACGCTGAAAATTGGCGCGGTATCGAAAGTTCGCATTTCTTCAACTGCGGCAATGAGTAGATTGAAGCCGGTTTGGAGTTTGTCCAGCGAGGCTTGTCCAACGGCTGTCAATACCAAAGCCCGATTGCCACGGTGAAACAGCCGCACGTTGAGGTGATCTTCCAACGCCTTGATTTGATGGCTAATAGCGGCCGGTGTGACATAAAGCTCATCAGCAGCTTTTTTGAAGCTTAAATGCCTGGCGGCGGCTTCGAAAGCGCGGAGAGCATTTAAAGGCGGTAAACTACTGCTCATAGGTCTATTTGTTGTCAATAAGTAAACAGTATGTTAATAAAATAGGCATTAGATTAGTTTTTATAAACAATCGGGTTATATTTTATCATTTGTCAGCACGCGACGTATTCCATATAGTAGAACCGTCACCAACGACGATGACGACATTGGACAAAATTATGAACATCAAAAATTTAATGCTTATTACTATATTGGCTATGTCGGCGGCAACAAGTGTCGCCAGCCCGACAACCATCCGTTCTGCTCAGAAAAATAGCAGCGGGCTGCCGGCGACTCCGCTTCAGCTCCAGATATTAGCAACCAGGCCCGAAAAAATATCTGAATTCGCTCGCTTCGAGGCAGTACCCGTCAGCGATACAAAAACATTTACTTATCAGGGGCGCAGCATCAGCCCTAATCAGTTAGAAGTGTTAGGCAAGAAAATGAAATAGGTGGGCGGGACGGCAGTTATGATGACCCTAAAGAATGCACTCTTTATCGCAATGCACTAACTTTCATTAGCGCATTGCGATCATTCTGGCGGTTCCCATTGCAATTACTCAACTGCAAGGACGGCGGCGACATGGAAAAAACCACGGAAGTGACTTTACTTAAGGCGCTAAGACCCAGTATTTGCCGGCTTTCACCGGGAAAGACAGCGGCGTCAACGTTTTTGAGCACACAATTGTCACCGATATCGATGGACTGAATGGTGTAGAGCGATACAATTTTAACGGTGCCGTCCGCAGTGACACCTTTGATTTGATTGGCGTATTTTGCTTGACCGCTGGCTTTTAGGGCAGCCAGCGTATTTTCATTGATAATCGTATGACTGGAACCGGTATCAACCAGAAAATCCATCTGCTCCAAGCCTTTAATATGGATTGGGATATAAAAAGTGCCGGCTTCGCTTAACCGCATCGCGATAGGCTTGTCCACATCGCCTCCTAAGCAGTTTTCATAGGACATCAAACAAACAATCAACATGATAATCCGCTTCATGGCTGGCTCTACCTCGCATGGTTAATCTCCGGCAATGAAGTGATCAATGCTTGAGTAATTTTTATTGCCTCGAATACTAACATTAAAATAAGGCTGTAGCAAAGGATGGGGGGGAGGGCAAGTCTTTACTTTTGCATTTGCAAAAGCAACCCGAACGATGAGGCGGCTACGCGCGTCGGATCTTTCTGAAACAGGCTATTTTCCATAGCCCCGTCAGCTCGATTGCCATGAGCGGCAGTGCGGCGGGTAACGGCATCAGTAGCGCCAGCGTGGCGGGTTCCGGAACGGTTGAGGTTAAGGTTGACGGAAGAAAGGCGGCAGTGGTTCCGCTCTCTTCCAGACCACCGCCCAGGCCGCTGCCTGCGGATGGCAACGCCCATTGATTCGAATTGCCGTAGTCGATTGTATTGAGATAATCGACATAAGCCTGGGCGGCATACCAATTAACCAGGCCCTTTGAACCAAAATCACCTGATGTCAGAGTATGACCATAAGCTGAATAGATAGCCGATGCTTCGTCACTGACGATGGTCGAAATCAGACTGGAATTACCGGCTTCCAGCGTCCCCAGCAGATTGGCGTCGGATGTCCAGGTAAAATATTGTCTACGCTGTCATAAACACCCAGACCGCCATCATCATGCCTAATCTCAAGCTGTCCCGGTTTGGGTAGACGATTGGCGGTAACGGCGGGTTGTGCTGTTTTTACCTGCTCAAACAGGATTTGTGGGGATTCGGGCAATTATTAAATATAACAGTTGCCAGCGGTTGAAATTTGTTTCAAAGTCATGCTCGTTCGGGTTTGTTTGCGCCGGCGGCAGTGAAAATATAACAGGGTGGTATCGTGGTATCCCGTTGGCTTATTCACGGTTTTCTTCATAATTATAAAAACAGGGTGAAATCAATGAAAATACAAAATTTAAGCAGCTTGATCATTACCGGGTCTTTCATGATACCCATGATGGCGCCGGAAACAGCCGAGGCGACCACGCTTTGTATCAATGACAGCAGCGGTACGGTTCGTATCGCCAGTTCCTGCTCGGCATCCGAAACCGCGGTTACCGTGCCGGGGCCGACCGGCGCAACCGGGCCTAAAGGCGCGACTGGCGCGACAGGTGCAAAAGGCGCGACTGGAGCAGCCGGCGTGAAAGGGGCGACCGGCGCGGTCGGCGTGGCGGGGCCAAAAGGCGCGACTGGTGCGGTCGGTGCGAAAGGTGCGACCGGAGCGGCCGGGGCGAAAGGGGCGACCGGCGCGGTCGGCGTGGCGGGGCCAAAAGGCGCGACTGGTGCGGTCGGTGCGAAAGGCGCGACCGGAGCGGCCGGGGCGAAAGGGGCGACCGGAGCAGTCGGCGTGGCGGGGCCAAAAGGTGCGACCGGTGCGGTCGGCGCAAAAGGCGCGACTGGCGCGGCGGGGGTAAAAGGCGCGACCGGCGCGACCGGGCCGGTGGGGCCAACCGGGGCCAAGGGTGCAACCGGCGCGGCGGGCGCGGCCTGTTCCGCCGCCAACAGCGCAACCGGAACCGAACAGTTAAAAGGCGAATACGCCTTTCAATTGGTCGGCGTCAATAGTCCCTATGGTTATTATTCGGGCAATACCTTTGTTCCGGTCAGTGGTCAATGTCCGACGAATGAATATTGCACGAATATTGCCGAAATCACAGCCAATTACGGCGCCATCAGCTTCGACGGCGCCGGCAACGCCACATTCGTGACCGTCAACAGGGTCAACGATAACGGCGGCGGCAATGGCGGGCCGACAAATGGTTCGGTCTGGCCATACAAAGTATCGGCAACCAACCAGATGCTGCTGGGCACGACGACTAACGGCGCGTATGTCACGCTGGGCGATTTCAATTGCGAAGGGGTGGCGCAAAACGTCCAGATACACACCACGGACAGCAGTATGTTCGGTTCGGCGATCCTGCAATAAAGCGGCTTGCGGCGGTCTGAATCGCCCATAAAAAAAGGCGCGGGAATCTCATCATTCCCGCGCCAGACACAAGGAGTAATCAACATGAAACTGACCAGACGGAAAAAGCCTGTTACTTCCCCAGGCAATCACCGTCTTGTCAACAGAACGATGCTCTGTATCTGATAACAAGCAACTGTCGTGCCAGGTATTTGATTACGCTGTTGAAGCAGGGTTGCGTGAAGCGTCAAGGCCGCCAGAATCAGGCCATGCAAGGCTATTGTTACCGGATGGGCATTGAAGGTCAAAGGTCGGGCAGGGCGGCGTGGTTTAAAAATTCGGTTCAATTGAGCCAGTTCAACCAGTCTTTCAACCATACCCGGCAGAGTCGAAAAACCTTAACCGGCAGGCCGTTGTTCCTGCTGTCTTTCCAACTGGGTCTTGGCGACCTTGTCGCGCAAATAGACCGGCATGGCCTGTGCCACATCAACCGCCAGGCCGCAGGCGAAAGCGTATGCGCCCAACTGGGCGACGCAGGCGGCTCTAGGCTGGACGTCGCTGGCCACGCCCTGGACTAGCGTCCCCAATCTGGCGTTCAATACGGCCGGATACGCTGCCCAGCCGGAGCCGACGCCATAACCGGCCAGCTCGGGGAACAGCACCGCATCGGCTGGGGAGACCGCTTCCTCACCCTGTAACGCCGCCAGTCCTAGCGGGTTTCTGGCGAACACGCCCCAGAATATTTCAGCCATGCGGGCGTCCATGGCGGTGAAGGCCAGCCCGGCTTCGGGATGATGATTAAAGAAATCCTGCGCGATTGCGGCCAGCGTCGAGATAGGTGTTACCGGCAGATCCGCGCCAAAGGCGATGCCCTGCGCCACGCCGGCGGCAATTCGCACCCCGGTGAACGAACCCGGGCCACGGCTGAGCGCCACGGCGTCCAGTTGCTGCGGCAGCAACTGGGCCTCGGCCAGCAGGCGGTCTATCATCGGTAAAATCAGCCGGGTGTGTTCTTTCGGCGCCAGGGCGAATTGCTCCTGAATGTCGCCGTCCAGGAACAAGGCCGCCGAGCAGGCGTCGGTCGAAGTTTCAACCGCCAGTATTTTCAAGATTTATCCTCTGCAAAAAAACGCCGGACATCGGCAATATCGCGGCTGCGCTGCATGGCCGGCACGCTATCCAGAAACAGTTGCCCGTAAGCGCGTTTTAACAGTCTGGGGTCGCAAACCATCAGCACGCCCCGGTCGTTGACATCCCGAATCAGCCGCCCCACCCCCTGCCGGAGCATGATGATGGCGGCTGGCAACTGATGTTCGAAAAACGGATTGCGGCCCTGTTTTTCCATTGCTCCGAGTCTGGCCTTGAGTACCGGATCGCCGGGGGAGGCGAAAGGCAGTTTATCGATGATCACGCAGGACAGGGTGTCGCCGCGTACGTCCACGCCTTCCCAAAAACTGACGGTCGCCAGCAATACCGCATGGCCCAGCGTCTTGAACTGCTCCAGCAGCACGCCTTTTGAGCGGGTTCCCTGCACCAGCAGGGGATAATCGATTTTACCTTCCAGCAGTTGCGCGGCGCGTTGCAGGGCCCGGTGGCTGGTAAACAGAATAAAAGCCCGGCCGCGGCTGGCTTCCAGCACCGGCAGGATGAAATCCATGATCTTGTCGGTAAATTCGGGATCGCTGGGCTGCGGCAGGCCGCGGGGATGATAGAACAGGGCCTGGTTCGGGTAGTCGAACGGGCTTTCCCAGCTTTGGCTCAGCGCATCGTTCAGCCCCAGATTTCTGGAAAAATGGCTGAAATTATGGGCGACGCTCAAGGTGGCGGAAGTAAAAATCCAGGTAGCCTTGTGCCGCTGCATGAAGCGGCTGAACTCTCGGGCTATGTCCAGCGGCGTCCGGCTCAAGGTAAAGGATTTACTGAATGTTTCATACCATTTTATCCATTGCCCGTCCTGATCGTTTATCAGAATTTCCAGTTGCTCGTCCAGTTCCTGCGCCCGGTCGAAACAGCTTTCCAGACCCTTGCTGCGCACCGATGCCTGCTCCAGTTGTCCGGTCAGGCGCATCAACTGCTTTTGCAGGTTTTCCAGCATCGCGGACAGCTTGGGATTGCCGGTAATTTCCTGCCATTCGCCGCGGCGCAGTTCAAGGCCAAAGGCCAGTCGCGCATCCTTGACTTCCAGTTTCAAATCCTCGCAGGCGCTACGCAAATCCGGCATATCCTTGGCGTCGGTAAAAAACTCGGCCAGCGCATCGTCCGCCAGATCGGCCAGTTGCTTGCCGCTGACGGTGACGCCAATAAAATTGGAGGCGACGTCCGCCAGTTGGTGCGCCTCGTCGATGATCACTACTTCGGCATCCGGCAATAACTCGCCGAATCCGGTTTCCCGAATCGACCAGTCCGCACAGAGCAGATGATGATTGACCACCACGATGTCGGCTTCCTGAGCTTGCTTGCGGGCCTTGCTCAAAAAACAGTCCGCATAATCCGGGCAGTCCTGGCCCAGGCAGTTGTCGGTGGTCGAGGTGGCGTGAAACCAGACCGGGTCGCCATCGTGTACGTCGGCGACTTCCGAAACATCGCCGCTTGCGGTGCGCCTGGCCCAGGCGGCGATTTGCGCCAGCGCCGCCGCGTCCTGCTGGCTGTGGCCGAAAGCGGTGTTCAGCGCCTGATCCAGCCGGTAGGTACACAGGTAGTTGGCCCGGCCCTTGAGCAGGCTGGCCCTGAACAGTCTGTTGCCCAGCGCCTTGCGGATCACCGGCAGATCCTTGTTGAACAACTGATCTTGCAGGTTTTTGGTGCCGGTGGAGACGATGACTTTCTTGCCGGAGAGTATGGCCGGTATCAGATAGGCGAAGGTTTTGCCGGTGCCGGTGCCGGCTTCGGCAATCAAATTCTGCTGCGTCTGCAGGGCGTAGGCGATTTTTTCGGCCATCTCGATCTGGCCTGCCCGCGGCGAATAGCCGCTTACGATTCGCGACAGCGCGCCATCGTCGCCAAATATCTCATCTAGTTCGGACACTGGTTAGTTTTAAACTGCTATGAATCTGAATCCGCAGCAATTAGCGGCCAAAGTAACCGTTGGGTTTGGGCTTGGGTTTAGGTTCGCTGAGATTTGGAAAATTACGCTGTATTTTGCGGGCCTCGGCGATTAACATCAGGCTTTTTCGTTTCAGCTCCAGATTGCCGCCCGCCAGCAGCGACGCTTTTCCGGCCAGTTCTTCCGCCTGTTTGAATTTGTTCTGCTTGAATCTGATTTGCGCCAGTTTATAGGTAATGACCGGGTTGCGGGGGTCGATGCGCAAGGCGCGCTCCATCACCAGCACGGCGGTTTCCAGATCGCCGCGTTTACGGCTGTTGTCCGCCTCGCTGACCAGCGCCACCACGGCCGGGGAGGTGCCGGACGGGATGGAGGCGTCTTCCAGGAGGATGTTGACCGGCATGACGCCATCCGTCTCTGCGGCGGGAGCCGGAGCCGGCGCTGGAGTCGCTGCTGGCCCTGCGGTTGCGGCGACCGGCGTTTGCGTTTCCGGAATCAACGCCGCGCCCGGCGCTTGCAGAGCCGGCGCAGTCAAAGGTTCTGCATGAAATGCCGGTACGGTCGATTCATCCTTGAAATTGCCCTGGCCGCTATCCAGCGGATAAGTGGCCGTTCCCGTGCCGGGGGCCGGTTTTTGGGCAGCAGGCTGATTTTTTTTGACCACCGCTTTTATGGGCTGCGCTTTAGTGGCCGATCGGGCCGGCGGCTCCGAACCAAAGAAGCTGCTGCAGCCGGTTGTCAGTAATAACGCAGGGAGTAAGGCTGGTAAGAATTTAAATTTCATCAACAGATATAAGGATACTTCGGAAAATAAATCAAGATCAATACCATCCCTTCGATTTCAGGTTTTTTCGGGCGGATATTGGCTAGTAGTCCGCCAATGCTATAATGACGGGTAAGAGCTATCCATCTGCCGCCGGGGTATTCCGCCAGAGGACGCCGTGAATACATCCGTGTAGGCTTGAGTCGGCATCCATGCCGCCTAAACCTCTGTCAAAATACCCCGGCAGCAGATTAGCCTATTCGTCAAAATAAAATTGGCTCCAAGGCTATATGGATTTAAGGGCGCTACGGCTAATTTTATTGTAATTGCCGCTGCAACACAAACTTACTTGCCGGCCGCCGGATAAGGGGCGGCCCGGACAAGGAAACGGCAAGCCGGCGGCGCAAACGGCCGGGACGCCATCATGGCTTATCGATTTGTCGAGGCATTGGTTCGCCAGGCGTCTGTTCCGCCGGGGTGTCTGGCTATGCCTGGCAAGGGTCTGTAAAATTCCCGTCATTAAAGCTTGACAATTTCAATAGTCCGCCTATAATCGCCCTCAGCTAGAAAATACGATTTACCTTTGTCTACCAATTCGATGTTTCTTTTGTAGTTCTTCGTCCTGTTCTTCATTTAGTAATTCCCACATTTATCAGCTCTACCCGCCTGTTTCAGGCTTAATACACACAACACAGGATTTAATATGTCTTCTACTACAATGACAACCGGCACCGTAAAATGGTTTAACGCAGACAAAGGTTTCGGTTTTATCGAACAAAAACAGGGCCCGGATGTTTTCGTCCATTTCAAAAACATTCTTAACCCAAACAACAGCTACAGAACGCTGGATGAAGGTCAGCACGTCCAGTTCAAACTGGGTCGCGGCCCTAAAGGCCCGCAAGCTGAAGAAGTGACCATCATCTAGGCACGCCGCCGGTTTACGCGCAATATGGCGTAAACCGGCTCTGTCGCCGGACGGCCGTTTCGCAAATGGGCCGACTCATCCCGAGTCGGCCCATTTTTGTTTATGTTCCCGTCAGCCCCAGATTCACGGCGATGTGCGCCAGTTCCGCCGTGGTGTTTACCCCAAGTTTCTTTTTGATTTGCGTCGCATAATTGGCTACCGTCTTGTGTCCCAGGCAAAGCTGGTCGGCAATTTTGTAAACCGTCATGCCTCGGGCCAGCAGCCCGAACACATCAAATTCCCGGCCTGAAAATTCGGCTATGATCAGCCGGTAATCCTGCCCGGCCGCATTGGCCGCAACCGTTTTAAGCAAGCCTTTTTCCACATACTGTCCACCCTGCATGATGGCGGCGATGGCCTCCGCCAGAATTTCCGCAGCGCTGTTTTTGGTAATATAGCCCAATGCCCCGGCCGACAGCGAACGCTGCACATACGCCTGCTCATGATGGACGCTGAAAACCAGTATCCGCGCGCCAGGATAGCGCTGCACGATGCGGCGTATGGTTTCCAGGCCGCCTATTCCCGGCATGGACAGATCCATGACCAGCATGTCGGGCTGCAAGTCCTGATAAAGCTGTATCGCCTGTTCGCCGCGTTCGGCCTCGCCGACAACCTCGACGCTCTCGCCGGCGGCCAGCAACATCCGGAATCCGGCCCGCACCACGGCATGGTCGTCCACCAGTATAATTCGGGTTCGGTTCATGGCGTCGGCACCCGCGCCGTGACGGTCATGCCCGCCCCCGGACGCGAATCGACCGTCAGCACGCCGCCCAGGGATTTGATGCGTTCCTTCATGCCGCGCAGGCCAAAGCCGCCGGCGCAGGCGGCGGGATCGCAACCCCGCCCATCGTCGCTAACCTGCAACAGCAATATTGGCAGAGGCCGATCCAGTCTTTCCAGTACGATATCGACCCTGCCGGCGTCGGCGTGGCGCAGCACATTGGTCAGACATTCCTGTATGACTCTGAACACCTGAATGGTGATGCGTTTATCCAGTTCATCCACGCCGTCGCAGCAGTGAATGCTCAGCCGTGTTTGCGGATGCCGCTCCGGCCAGTGATTGCGCATTTCCTCCAGTGCGGCTTGCAAACCCAGGTCGGTCAGCAACAGTGGATGCAGTTGCTGCATCATGGAACGCACCACCGCCATCAGATGATCGCAGATACCGGTAATGGCGGCGGTAATTTTGCCGGTCTCCGGATTCTGTCGCCCGGCAGTGACCGCCATGACCTTGATGGCGGTCAGCGACTGGCCCAGTTCATCGTGAAGTTCCTGCGACAATTTATGCCGTTCTTCTTCCTGTATCGCCAGCGAATGCCGGGTTAAAGCCCGATTTTCCTGCTGGGTTTTATCCAGCTCCTGCATCAGATGATTGACGGCTTTGGCGATGCTGTCGAATTCCAGGGTGGAAAATTTGGGCAGACTTTGCCGGTAGCAGCCGTGTTCGATGCCCTGCAAGGCGTCCACGATCACCCGGATGGACTTCAGGGATTTGTTGAGCACCAGATTCACCGCCAGAAAAGTCAGCATGGTCAGTAGGGTGATGGCGGCAAAAAACGACACGCTTTCATCCCATACTTCGCTGATCTCATCCAGCGGCTGAGGTTTGATGATCAGGGTCAGCAACTGGCCGTCGCGGGTTTTCAATTCATGTTCGACCTGGGGATAATCGCCTTTGACGATGCGGATAAACCAGGCCGGCGGCATTTTATCGGGATAGTCCGGCCGCGATTCGCCCGGGAAATGGATGCGCTGGCCATCCGGTTTTTGCAGGCGGATGCTTAAATGCCGGGTTTGCTGCAATGCGCCGAAACGCGACAGATCGGCGACGGTGTTGAAGGCCGACTCGTCCGCCAGGCCGATGGTAATCAGCTGCAACGCCAGCCGCACCGACGAATCCACTTCGTCCTCGACCGCCTGTCTGGCCTGCCAGATGACGATAGCCCCGCCCAGCACCAGAATGCAGACGAATGAAATCAGAATGCGGAAAATGATCTGGTAACCAAGGCTCATGATTTTTTTAAAGCGCCAAATCCGGCTATTATGAGCCGATGGCCGCCAGTCGACCACAGGAAAATTTCCGGAAATTCGCCGCGTCAGGCAGGCAAGACCAATCCAGTCAGCAATAAACGCTGTGTACCGGCAAAACCTGCAAAATGGTTTCTTCTATGACGATTGGAACCAGGATGGCCGATGATTTAAAATCGGTTCCTGGCGGCAGGTAATGACCAGCGTTTACCCGTTTATGTCATGCAATCAGTTCCATATTTCTTCCCGACAATGTAGTATTCTGCAAGGATCCAAGTCCTATTGAGGCATTTTGAGGGCATTATCAATGCAAAGATACGAATCTGACGTTGTGGCATGGGCGAACGAGCAGGCTGCGTTTATACGCGCAGGTCGGTTCGATATGCTCGACCTGGAACATATTGCTGACGAGATCGAAGACGTGGGTAAAAGCGAGTTAAGAGAACTGGAAAGCCGAATGGCTGTTTTGTTGGCCCATCTGCTGAAATGGCAATTTCAGCCAGCGTATCGAGGTTCTAGCTGGGAATGCACGATTAATGATCAGAGAACGATGATTTCTCGTAGACTGACCAGGACGCCAAGCCTAAAACCCTATCTCAGGGATGAAGAGTTTTGGCAGGAAGCTTGGGCGGATGGCCGCCGGATTGCCGAGAGCGAAACAGGCGTTCTCAATAGGTTCCCTAAATCCTGTCCCTGGCCTTTTGAGCAGGTCATGAATTTTGAGTTTTGGCCTGAATAAATGGCGTTCCAGCAAGCGGAGACTACATGCTTTCGAAAAAAATACACGGCCATGAACATTCCAGACTGCACACCCGCACTGGCGAGCTGACGGCCCCGAGGCACCGGCTGGATGCTGAAGAAAGAATCCCGCGGGTTGCTTACGAGCTGGTTCACGACGAAATGTTCTTCGACGCCAATCCGCGTCTGAACATGGCCTCGTTCGTGACCACCTGGATGGAGCCCGAGGCGGTGCAGCTTATGATGGAGAATTTCGACAAGAACCTGATCGACAAGCCGATTTATCCGCAGACGCTGGACATTCAGAACCGCTGCGTGGCCATCATCGCCGATCTGTTCCACGCCGGCGAGGACTTTGCCGGCACGGCCACCGTGGGTTCTTCCGAGGCGATCCACCTGTCCGGGCTGGTGATGAAATGGAACTGGAAACAATGGTACCGGGAAAAGTACGGTGCGGAGGCGGCGTTACGGCCGAATATCGTTACCGGATCGAACGTGCAGGGGTGCTGGAAGAAATTCGCGCTCTATTTCGATATTGAGCTGATCGAAGTGCCGCTGGACGCCGGGAACCGCCTGGATCCGGCGGCGGCCGTGGCGAGGATAGACGACAACACCATCGGCGTGGTCGGCATACTGGGCAATACCTATAGCGGCGAGTTCGACGACATAGAAAAGCTGAATGCGCTGCTCGACGAGAATAATCGGCTCTGGCAGAGACAGGTGCCGTTGCATGTGGATGCGGCCAGCGGCGGCGGCATTGCGCCGTTCACCAGGGAACACCGGAACATCGTCTGGGATTTCCGTTTGCAGTGGGTGCAGTCGATCAACATGTCCGGACATAAATACGGCCTGGTTTTTCCGGGTATCGGCTGGGCGATCTGGAAGCATAAGGCGCTGATTCCGCAGGAGCTGATTTTCAATGTCCATTATCTGGGCGAATCCCAGGAGGACTTTGGGTTGAACTTTTCCCGCGGAGCCGGGCAGATTATTGCGCAATATTACAATTTTGTCCGTTATGGACACAAGGGTTATGCGCGGATCATGAATAACCTGATGGAATTGTACCAGGAAATAAAACCCAGAATCCTGGCCATCAGCAACCGGAACGGGATTTATATTTTCGATCCGGTTTCGCACGACAAGGGTTTGCCGCTGGTCTGCGTTTCGGTAACGAAAGAGGCGGCCGAACTGGGTTACAGGATGGAAACCATCTCGCACCGGGCGCGGGAAAAAGGCTGGGTGCTGCCGGTATATACGATGTCCGCGCCTAAAGAGCAGCTAGTCGTCATGCGCATCGTGCTGAAGGCGGGGTTTAATGCGGAAATGGGCGACAAGCTGGTTGAAGATATAACCTGGGCCGTGAACGACATCCTGCAGGAAAGAACACAGATGATGGTTTCGCATGGCGCGCACGGTGTCTGTTAGGGAGGCTTGGCGATGCTGATAAAGGAACGCTGCCGGAAAACGCCCCCCGCCTACGGCAAGGGCCTGCGCCTGGCGGTGTACCAGCCCCGGGCAGGGCTGTCCGGTACGGCGGCGGCAATCGAACGCGCTATCGGCCAACTGGAAGCGGCGGTGCGGATCGCCAGCGGCCACCAGGCGCAGCTAATCAGTTTTCCCGAGCTGTATCTGACCGGTTATGCCTTTAAGGAAAAGAATCCGGACGCGCATGATGTCGCTTTCGGTTGCGACGGCCCTGTTATCGGCCGCATCAGGGAGATTGCCGCCCGTTACCGGATTGCGGTGCTTTGCCCGTATCCGGAGCAGGCGGAAGTGGCGGGACGGGTGCGTTATTACGATGCCATGGTGCTGATCGACCAGGACGGCAGCCTGCTGAAGAATTACCGGAAAACCCAGCTCTGGGGGCCGGACGAGCAGCGGCTGTGGGATTTTGGCTATGTGTTTGCCGAGGAGGGCGAGGCTTATACCACGCATCGGGTGAACGGTTTTCCGCTGGGGCTGCTGAATTGCTATGAGGCGGAGTTTTCCGAGTTGTCCAGAATCCACGCACTGAACGGGGCGAAGCTGATCGTGATTCCGACCGCGGCGGACGAGTGGGCGGTGGTGGGCGGCAGGAAGACCGATTTTCCGTATCCCGACGCCACCCGGTTTCTGATCCCGGCGCATGCGTTTGAGAACGGGATTTTTATCGCCTATAACAACTATGCCGGCGTGGGCTTTATCGAGGCGGACGGCGAAATGGTCGAGCAGGTGCAGTACCTGGGCAACAGCGCGGTCTGCGACCCTTACGGTGAAACCATGCTGGCGGCGCGGAAAACCGAGGAGACCATGCTGATTGTGGATTGCGTGCCGGCGGATTACGGCCAGACCCATCCATGCAGAACCGATTATCTGAAGGACAGGCGGCCGGGGCTGTATGGGGGGTTGACGGCCGGTAAGGTGGAGTATGAGGGGTATTGTTATCCGCAGCCGCCTGAGGGAATTTATTAGGGGGCCGGCTGGTTACCATTCGGCGTAATTTGAATGTCCGGGAACGACCTAAAGAAGGCAACCAATATAAATAGAAAGTATCGGGTCTTGCAATCACACACGGTCGGAGGCAATGTGTGATTGCAAGACCTGACCCCGTGCGTTCGTTTGCTATCGCGCATTACGATAACGCCTTATCGTAATGAAATGTTACAAAATTTGTCCCGCTTTATGCTGGTAGCCTTAATTTCCAATCCTAGAATGCAAATAGCCATTAAAGTTTGGTTGGCAACATATTGCGTTCCTTCGTGCCGTGGACTACACTATTAATTTTACACTGAGGTGCCAAGCATGTATGCAACCAATGTACGAAGCTTAAAGAAAAATCCATCTGAAGCGCTTAGACATGCCGAGCAGGAGCCAGTTTTGGTCATGAAAGGCAATGAACCGAATGCGTTAATTTTCAATTTAAAAACTTCTTTGGGCGACATCAATGAACAACTAAAGCCTGCATTAGCGGCCAGTTTGTTTAAAGATCGCGTGTTGTCCTTGGGGGCAGCCGCACAGATAAGCGGCCTGAGTTTGTCTGAATTTATAGACCACTTAACGCAATTGGATATTGACGTAGTGGTGGCAGATAAGCAAACCGGTAAGGAAATGGAGACACTGGATACGTGGTTGTCGTAATCGCAGATGCTGGCCCACTAATTGCGTTGGCAAAAATTGATCAATTACAGTTATTGGCAAAGCTTTTTAGCAAGGTAACCATGACGCAATCCGTAGCCGATGAATGCCTGCGTAACCACACAGGGGATGTTTTACTGATTAAACAGGCATTGACTGACGGCTGGTTGCAATGTGTGCCGAATCCTGTTTTTAAGCATCCATTATCCAGAAGTTTGGGCGTTGGCGAACAATCGAGTATTGAATTGGCGCTACAGTCAACCAATAAAACCTTATTGATTCTGGATGATTTTTTAGCTCGCAAACAGGCTTTGCGTAAGCAGCTCGATCTTATTGGCACCGCAGCATTATTGTTTGCCGCTCAACGTAAAGGATTTATTGCTGACGCAGAGCTGGTAATCGCCCAACTCAATAACATAGGTTACCGGATTTCTGCCGAAGTAGTGAGGCAACTAAAGAATGGAATGTCATGAAACCGTAAAAGGGGTCAGATTGAATTATTCTCTTTTCTAGTCATGCGCGATTGCGACCCTTGCGCGTTCATTGACTCCCAGAATACCATAGTCTTTCAGAATCAATAGTTTCAGACAGCCCCCTAACAAACTTTCTCCACCTGAATAGGGCCGGTCGCCAGACTGATTTCACGCAGAAAGAACAGCAACCCCACCGCGAGCGCCGAGATGGCCAGGATGAACAACACCGAAATCACCCTGGATAAATTGATGCCCAGCTCCGCGCCCAGAAACAGGGTGACGATGGACAGGCAGACAAAAAAAGCGCAGACGATGCACATCACGATAGCCCACTGAATCAGGCGAACCCGATTGGTCAGGTTAACCAGTTCTTCGGCATAAGGCGCGATTTCGCTGCTTTCGCCTTCGCTCAAAAAACGGAACCGATCAACCGCGCGCGCCAGGCGGCCGGTCATCACGCTTAAAAAAGCCCCTACGCCGCCCAGTAGAAAAACCGGGGTAAGCGCCTGCTGAATGACATGAGCGACTGTTGGTATATTGGTCAGCGGTTCCATTGATGTATGAGCCTGGCGGAATTTTCGATTATTTTCGGATAGCAAAAAACCACCGCCCCGGAGGCGCGGTGGTTCGAATGGCGGAGGCTGGCGGGAAGGCCGTTAGCCTGCCGGATGGACGATGCGGTTTTTCAGGGCCGACAATTCATTTTTGATTTTTTGCCATTCGCCTTCGAATCCGGAGCTGCCGATGGCTTTATCCAGTGCATCCATGCCGTCGTACAGCAGCGCAAAATCCTTTTTAGTGCCGTAGCCCAGGGCTTCCGCTACATTGATATCATAATTGGCGCCAGCCACCAGTTCGGAAATTTTGTCCTTGGTGTCCTGTTTGGACAGGTCTTGCCGATGCTCGATTTCAAAGGCCAGATTCAGGCGGTCTTCCGCGCGGATGATGGACAGCGGGGTGATATCCTGTTCGTAAACCAGGGCGTCCAGGGCTTTGATCAATTCCTGCTTGGCTTCGCTCAGGTTCCCGGCGTCTATCAGCGGCGCGGCGCGGTCGATGGCGGCGGGATACGTGCCCATGGGCAGGGAGACGACCGTCACCCGCACCTCATCGACCAGACTGTCGAGTATCGGTCTGGCGTCCTGAAGTCTTTCGTCGCCAATCAAGTCTTCCAGTTCATTTTTCAGGCGTTTGATGACCTTAAGATCGGTCGGCCCTTCCAGCACCTGAATTTTAATATCGATGGGCACCATGCCCAGGGCCGGATCGCGGGACAGCAATAAATGCAGATTGCCGGAAGCCACCTGCAAGGCCGCCAGCGCCTGTTTGGGCTGGTTATTGGTCAGCGCTTTCAATGCGGTCTGAGTGGCCATGGCGGCGTCGGCGGCTTCCCGGGCGACCTGTTTGCCGACCGAATTATCCTTCAGAGGAGTGGTCAGCGCATGATTCGCGGTTGTCGGCGGGGTGGCGTTCGCATTGTCCGCGGCAATCGCCGCCAACGGCAGCGAGAAAAGCAGCGGAATGGCCGCTGTGCCTAATGCTGCGCGAATCTTCAAGTTTTGGATTTTCATGATGGGTTCCTTATTAAACGGGGTTTAAGCAAACGATGTCGATTTTGATAATAATGGTAACGATCCGGCGTGTATTGAGCCTTTTTGACAATGAGTCGCCGGATGGGCTAAACGCAGCCCCGCGCATCGGCCGCAGGCTTGATCGCCTACCTTAACCCAATGGCCGCCGAAGCGTTACCTCTATTTCAGTTATAATTTTTTGGGCGTACCTTTCCAGTGAAAATTCAGGTCTTTGCCTTCCTTGCCGGACAGGGTCACTTCCTGCGATTCGGTCAAACCTTTGAAGCGGGCGCTGACCTTGTATTTACCGTTGGGCAGCATCACATAAAGCATGGGGCCGGCTTTGGGCAGCTCGAAAACCGGGTTGCCGCGCTCATCGGTTATCACAACCGGCACATTGACGATAAACTCGCCGTCCTGGCGTTCGGAAAAAGTCATATGTAACGGAAACTCCTTTTCCATGCGGTGCATGGCCGCCTGTTCTTCCTTGCCGACTCCGCCGTTGAGGTAGGTGCTGACGATCACGGTCTCCACGATGACCGGCTCAATAATAACTTGCTCCTCGGCGCCGGCCTGCATGGGCGCAACAGCCAGAAGCGTGGCGCCTAGCAGCGCCGCCACTGTAATAGAATGATTTTTCATGAGTATGTCTCTCCGATTATCTGACGGCTGATTAAATTTTAGTCCTGCTCGCTATATCCCTGCTCATTTTCAAACCAGGCGTCCCGACTGGTTTTATTACCTTATCACTAAAAACCATAACCCGGCAAACCGCGCTTCTAAAGCGTGAGCCGTGTCCGACTATGGGTCATTGCGCCGGCGAGCGCCGCCGGTTCGTGATACCCGCCCGCTGTGCTATCATTACCCAGTCAAAAAACTTATGGGTAGCATCATGAAAACACGACACGGCAGAATTCGCTTCAATCCGTTCAGCTTGCTGATAATAAGCTGTCTGTTGCCCGGTTTTGCAATGACGGCCCACGCCGCCGGCGTCGCCAGTCCGCCGCCAGTCGAAGGCCGCCTCAGCGTGACCGGTTCCGTGGCGTTAAGCAATCTGGTCAGTTTCTGGACGCAGGCTTTTTCCGCCCACAATCCATTAATCAATGTTTCAATCGCCGATCCCGGCGACAATTCCGGCATCGATGCGCTGATCAACGGCAGCACCGACATCGCCCTGGCCGCCATCCCGTTAAGCAGCGAACAGGATGATGCGTTCGCCGACCGTTTCGGTTACCCGCCGCAAATCATTCCGGTGGCGATGGATGCGGTGGCGGTTTTTGTCAACGACGCCAATCCGCTGACCAGCATTACCGTGCAGGCGCTGGACGCTGCGTTTTCCGATACCCATTTGTGCGGTGGACAACTGCCGGTGGAGACCTGGTCGGCGTTAGGCGTCAAAGGCCGTCTGGCGGCGCAAAAAATTACTTTATACGGGCTGGTCGCCAATACCGGCGCGAACTTGCTGTTCCGGGAAAAAGCCCTGTGCGACGGCGATTTCAACGACGAATTTCAGTCGCTGGCCGGGCCGGAGGCTGTGCAAAGCGCGCTGATTTCGGATTCTGCCGGCATAGGCTTCGCCAGCAGCTCGATGCAGGCCGCCGGCATTCACATGCTGGCCGTCGCCGCGGACAGATCCGCGCCGGCGGTGACGCCCACCGCGGACGCCATTCGCTCCGGGCGCTATTTCATGAGCCGGAAGCTGGCCCTGGTCGTCAACCTGCCGCCGGGCCGCTCATTTTCGCCGGCCTTGCAGGCGTTTGTGAATTTCGCGCTGTCACCGGAAGGGCAGGGCATCGCCGCCAAAGCCGGTTTTGTGGCGCTGCATTGACGCCCTGCGTAGCCTTAAACATTGAAACAGCCGGACGATGCGATTTTTGACCCGCCCGATTCAACTGGAGACCGATAATGTTCGACATTGAAACCCTTAACAAATTGCTGATAGATGAGTTATCCGCCACGGAAACCTATCAGGAAACCCTGGATAAACTACAGGCGGACGCCGAGCTGGGCAATGCGCTGCAATCGATTTATAACGATCATCAGCAAGCGGTGTCCATTCTGCAGGATCGGATCAGGCAACTGGACGCGGTTCCGGCAGAAAGTTCCGGAACCTGGGGCACGGTGGCGGAAGTGGTGCAGGAAGGCGCCAATCTACTGGGCAAAAAAGCCACGCTGATGGTGCTGCATCGGGGCGAACGTAGCGGAGCGGAGGATTATGAAAAAGCGCTGGCCGATCCCGAGCTGCCGGCGGAAGTCCGGATCCTGATCGAAACCAGACTGCTGCCGGCCAGACAGTCGCATACCCAGATTCTGGAAGGCTTGCTGGAGATGGAGATGGCCGCTTAAAAGGATTCCGCATCCCAGTCAAACCGAGGCGCTACGTTTTCTGGTGGCCTATAAAATTAAAAAAGACGAGGCATTCATGCACCCGTTGCAATGGCGGGTCATCGCGCCGGGTTTGATCGTGAATGGCTAGGAACACAAATTTTGCGCCCTCTCATTTACCGGCGAGGGCGTTGCGCCGCCGCCGACAAACCAGCGGTAGCGAAGTTCGGCGCTTTTGCTGACCATGAACACCCGCTCCACGTAAAACCCTTCATCCACCGCAATTACCCGCCAGCCCAGATCGCGATGGGTATGGCTGAGTTGTTGTGCAAAATATTCATCAACCGTCTGTTCGGCCGTGCAGGGCTGGGTTTTCACCAGTCTTTCGGCGAGTGTATAGCCATCTTCGGCAACAGCGGGCAGAGAAAAAACCAGGCCGCCGGCCATCAATGCCCATAATGTGCGCCGGACGCCTGCTTTGGCGCACCCTCTACAAATCCATAACCGACTTAGCCCGCTACGGATTAAATGCGGCGGATTCAAAAATTTCAGGTCAATAATGCTGCGTATCATGGTCGGCTCCTTGTGGTGGCGCGTGGCGTCCACTGCGTCGGTTCAGGGCTGGAGGCCCGCCCAGACAGGCGTATTCTCCGGGTGGCAAATGCGCATGAAAGCCCGATAAGGCGGCTGGGCGATTTGCTGACCGCAATTATAATATCGAATCAATATTGTTATCAAGAAAGATTTGGCCGCTGTGTTGCAAGCGGTAAGGCGGCAAATTTCAATCCGCGGCCGGCGGCTGAGCCATATTGCCTGAATCCATTTAAAACAACGGTGCGAAAACTTAAAAAAAATCGGTGCGGCCGATTTTAAGTTGCGCCACAATAGCCAGCCAGGGTTGCTCGTGCATCGGTTTGCCTGAAGGCCGGTAATAAAAATCGAGTACTTCAAATCCTGCCGCCGCCAGAAATTGCTCGCTGGCGTCGATTTGCATGAAATGACCGTATCGTTGTCCCGACCAGCCTTCGCCAAGTATTTTCCAATCCAGAGATGAGCCTGAGCGAAGACGATTTATGGGAAATGGGTCAGGCGGCGCTTTGTTGGGATTTGTTGATTAATTGAAAGAGTTTTGCCCTGGCCTCGTTAAGGTATTGGGCA
>JAQTUW010000005.1 GCA_028707085.1 Methylococcales bacterium
GACGTGTGCTCTTCCGATCTACCGCTCCGGCCGCGTTGAATTTTTCGACCACGGTTGCATTGTACGGGGCAATAAAATTATCCAGCATTGCGGAGCCGCAACTGGTCTTGACGCCCTGGGTGCAAAAAATATCCTTTTGCGCCACCGGAATGCCGGTCAACGGCCCGCCGCCGCCCATCGCCAGCAACTGGTCGGCGGCTTTGGCCTGTTCCAGCGCCGTATCGGGGCACACGCTAATAAAGGCGTTCAGATGCCGATGCCTGTCTATCCGGCTTAAAAAAGCCCGGGTCAGCTCCTCACTGGAAAACTCGCGGCTGCGCAATCCGGCCGCCAGTTCGGTAAGCGTTTTAGTATGCATGGACGTCCTTAATCAATCACTTTGGGCACCAGATACAATCCGGCTTCAGTTTGCGGCGCTATGCTCTGAAAAAGCTGGCGCTGATCGGTTTCGCTGACCACATCCTCGCGCATCCGCTGCATCTGATCCAGCGGATGCGCCATCGGACGAATGCCGCGGGTATCCGCCTCGCCCATTTTTGTCATCAGCTCCAGCATGCCGGATAAGTCTTTCGCATAATTTTCAATATCCTGTTCAGCGATGCCCAGCCTGGCCAGGTGAGCGATTTTCTTGACGTCATCAGCAGTTAACGACATTTTACGGCTCCGAATCTATTCAATATAAATCGGCTCATTATAGCCTATCTTGCCAGGCTATTTATAGAAGCCCTTCAATATTAACCGGGCGACGCCCAAATCGCTGACCGCCTGCAATCAGCAGCCGGCAAGCCCGCCCCGCCATTCAAATGCCAATCGGCCCGCACAGCCGTTTTTGAAATCCGCACCAAAAATATGCATAACGCCTACCAATAAGCACTATAATGGTGCATACCTTAACCCCATGACGATGGCTTACCGTTCTGGCCGTCCGCCATCCTGCGCGGCCGCCTGGTTCAAGACCATTTTTACCTTAAAAAACAACAATACCTTATGGGATAAGCGGACGCCATATTGCGGCTAACCGAGTCTGCGCATCCATATAACCGATTTTTACCCGGACTCGTTATCCTATTCCTATCGTTAATCTGCAATGCCCTATAAATCCCTGGCTCGAAACTTGCATCATCGGACAGTAGCCTCCTACGCCATGATCACAGTGTATAAAAAAATACTTGAACACCTTAATGAAGCGATTCTGCTGTTCGACAGGAATATGCTTCTGACCTATATCAACCCCGCCGGTGAAATACTTTTTGCCGACAGCGCCAAGCATTTGCTTGGCAGTCCGGCGCACAAGCTGTTCAGAACGGCCAATACCCAATTGTTCGAAGAAATGCTGCAACGCCTGCATTTGCATGAACCCCTGGTGGACAGGGAATTGATTCTGGAACGCATGAATCAGTCGATCACGGTGAATCTTAGCGCCACCCCATTGCTGGAACAGAACGAACTGAGCGATATTCTGATAGAAGTGCAGCAGGTGGACAGACATTTACGGATTACCAAGGAAGAGCAACTGCTTGCCCAGCAAAACACCAGCCGGATGCTGGTGCGCGGACTGGCTCACGAAATCAAGAATCCGCTTGGCGGGCTACGCGGCGCGGCGCAATTGCTGGATCTGGAATTGCATGATCCGGAACTGAAGGAATATACCCAGATCATCATCGCCGAATCGGATCGTTTGCAGGATTTGATGGATAAAATGCTGGGCCCCAATAAACCGGCGCACAAAAGTCTGCTAAGCATTCACGAGGTTCTGGAACGCGTCCGGCAGTTAGTGGCTGTGGAAGCCAATCACTCCATCGTCCTGCTGACGGATTACGACCCCAGCATTCCCGATCTGTTTGCCGATAAAAACCAGTTGATCCAGGCCCTGCTGAATATTGTGCGCAATGCCGTGCAGGCCATCCAGAAAGAAGGCGAAATAACCATCAGAACCCGTATTCACCGTCACATGACAATAGGCCGGAAACGTTACAGGCTGACCATTAAAATCGATATCACCGATAACGGCCCCGGCATCAAACCGGAACTGATGGATCAGATTTTTTATCCGATGATCACCGGACGCGCCGAAGGCACGGGCCTGGGGTTATCCATTGCCCAATCGCTGATCAATCAGCATAACGGTTTAATCGAATGCGAAAGCGAACCCGGACACACGGTGTTTTCCATCTATTTACCTTTGGAGAATGTCCATGCAGAAAATTGATAAGGTCTGGATCGTCGATGACGACAAATCGATACGCTGGGTGCTGGAAAAGGCCCTGCAAAAATCCGGCATCGAAACCCAGAGTTTCTCCAGTGCCGGCGATTTGCTGAAACATATGGCCAACGGCATACCGCAGGTGCTGATTACCGACATCCGCATGCCCGGCATGGATGGTCTTGAGCTATTGAAAAACATCCAGGATCATTACCCCGATTTGCCGGTTATCGTCATGACGGCGCATTCCGATCTGGAGAGCGCTGTTTCGGCATTTCATGGCGGTGCTTTCGAGTATCTGCCCAAGCCTTTCGACGTCAATGTGGTAGTCGAGACCGTACAACGGGCCTGCGTGCATAGCAAGCAATTACAGGCGGACTACTGCAAGCAGCCTGAAGCTGTGGAAGAAATGCCCGAAATTATCGGCGAGGCGCCGGCCATGCAGGAGGTATTTCGGGCCATAGGCCGCCTGGCCCGCTCGCATATCACAGTGCTGATCAATGGCGAATCGGGAACCGGCAAGGAACTGGTCGCCAAAGCCCTGCACCGCCATAGCCCGCGCGCCACGCAACCGTTTATCGCCCTAAACATGGCCGCCATTCCCAGAGATCTGATGGAGTCGGAATTGTTCGGCCATGAAAAAGGGGCTTTTACCGGCGCACAGGCCCGGCGTATAGGTCGATTCGAACAGGCCAATAACGGCACCCTGTTTCTGGATGAAATCGGCGACATGCCCGCCGAACTGCAAACCCGTCTGCTGCGGGTGCTGGCCGATAACGAATTTTATCCGGTTGGCGCGCATGCCTCAGTGAAGGTGAATGTGCGCATTATCGCCGCGACTCATCAGAACCTGGAAACCCTGGTGGCTCAGGGCCGATTTCGGGAAGATCTGTTTCATCGGTTGAATGTCATCCGCATTCATATTCCGCCGTTGCGCGAACGGCGTCAGGATATCGGTTTATTGATGCGCTATTTTCTCTATCAGAGCGCCAAGGAATTGAATACCGAAATCAAAGTCCTGAAACCGGAAACCGAGCAATTGCTCAGCTCCCTGAAATGGCCGGGCAATGTCCGCCAATTGGAAAATATTTGCCGCTGGCTAACGGTTATGGCTTCCGGCCGGGAAATTCACATCGAAGATTTACCGCCGGAACTGACCCAGCCCAGCCATGAGTCACCCGCAAGCAACAACCACGCAAACTGGGAAGCGACGGTCAGCAACTGGATAAGGCAGCAACTGACCTCCGGCAAGATCGATATCGCCAAGTACGCCATCCCGACCATGGAGACGCTTTTGATAGAAGCCGCCCTGCAACATACCCACGGCAGAAAGCACGAGGCCGCAATTTTGCTCGGCTATGGCCGAAACACGCTGACCCGCAAACTTAAAGATTTGAATATCAAGGAATAAATTACAGCATTTACTTTAGGTTTTTCGGTTTAAAAACATGGGTGTATACTCCCGCCGTCGGATAATTCCAACTACAAAAAAACAAGGCTGAAATCTCATGGCGGAAAAAACGGTTAGCAAACATCTTATTAATCTCGAAAAACAATTTGCAGCAACCGATCCCGTTTTGCAAAAGGCGGCCAAGGTCTTCCAGGAACTGGATCAGCTCGAATTCGACATGGGCCTGCTGGATAGCGAGGAAACCACCGCCCGCAAATGCTCATGGTGGCCGTTAATCAGCACCCTGGGCGGCTATTCGCCCGCCAAATCCGAATTTATCAAGCAGTATCTCGGCGTCAATCCGCATACCACACGCCATAAATTTACCGTGCTGCAATATACCCCGCAAACCAATACCGCCACCCTGCCCGGTTCTGCGCTGGACGCCGACCACAGGCTGCCGTTTTACCAGATCGGCCGGGAAATCGATCAACTGGTCAGCGGCGAAAGCGCAAAACTCAATTCTTATCTGGAATTGCTGACGGTCAATAGCCCGATGCTGAAAAACAAACTGGTGATCGATACCGCAGTGCTGAATCCGGCTACCGAAAGCCCAGTGACGGCGCTGTTGCGGAAACATGTGATCGACATTTCCGATCTGGTGCTGGTGTTTACCGATTTGTTCGAGGCCGACGCCGATATCATCGGCGATACGGTGGCCAATATTGTCAATCAGCAGGATACCAATAAATTTTTATTTGTTATCGACCATTCGGAAATCAGCCTCGACCCGCTCAAGCGCCAGGACATTGCCGCCTCCTGGCAGCGCCGACTGGCCGAATTCGGCATACACACCGGGCAATTTCTGGTTTTATCGCAAGGCGGCGATACCGGGCTGATCGATCAGCGGGTACATAATCTGACCAACGACCGCTCCTACCGGATACTGGCCAATCTGGAAAAAAGCATCCGCAATGTCGAGGACGTGGTGCTGCATGAAGTGGAAGAAGCCATCCGCGCCTGGAAAGAACGCAGCAACGCCACCACGCTGATCATCCTGGGCTTTGTCATCATGCTGGTTCTATTTGCGGAAATTGCCGGCGGGGTGCTGGATCTGCTGTTTAATCCGCTGATAGGGCCTATCGTGGTGCTGGCGTCCATCGCCATCCTGACGCCTATCCATCTGATGATCACCCGCTTTCACGGCAAACTGATCATCGACCAGTTGCACAAACGCCAGAAACAATTAAACCTGTCCGAAGATCTGGCCGGGCTGTTTGAAAAAAGCATGGGATTCTGGCGCATGCTGCTGCCCATTAACAGCCCCGTCGGCAAAAACAAGAAAACCCGCCGGAAACTTCAGGCCATGATCGAACAGACCAAGGATTTGGTGCAGGCGCTGAACGATCAGTATAGCCATACCCAGCTTCAGGATTTCCGGGCGCAACTTGAGGGTTACTCACTTGGCGAGTGACTGATGACCCGCCGGATTCCAGGCAACCCGGACAAAGCCAGGCCGCCTGCCGAATCACGGGGCCTTTAACCCGCTCCGCCGCCCGGAAATTTGTTAGCTGCGAATAAAACAGCCAAAACCGGATTGCCGCCGCAAACCGGCTGTCCGCCATATTCCGCCTTTTTATCCGGATTTGAAAACCTGAACAATCAGCCGCTTCACCCCCATACCTTAAATGATCCAGGAAACACTCATTACCACGGTTAACTCGCAAGGCAAACCGCATATCGCCCCAATGGGGGTACACATTATCGACGACCAGTTTGTGATCATGGCCTTCCGCCCTAATCTGACGCTGAACAACATCCTGGAAACCCGTACCGCGGTAGTTAATTATTGCGACGACGTACGGATTTTCGCCGGCTGCCTGACCGGACGCCGGGACTGGCCCTTGCAGGCGGCCGAAAAAATTAAAGGCTACTTTCTAGCGGATACCCTGGCCCACGCCGAACTGGAGCTGATCAATCTTGCGGACGACCCGGTGCGGCCGAAACTGTTCTGCAAACCGGTGCACAGCGTCAACCACAAACCGTTTCAGGGTTTTAACCGGGCTCAGTATTCGGTGCTGGAAGCGGCGATTTTAATCAGCCGTCTAGGCCGGCTGCCCTGGGATAAAATTGAATCCGAACTGGATTATCTACGCATCGGCATGCAGAAAACCGCCGGCCCGAGAGAGAAACTGGCCTGGCAATGGTTAATGGAATTCATCGAGCAACATAAAAACACCGGAGGCAATTCATGAGTCTGATGCTGGCCAGCGTGAATAGTCTGACCGAAGCCCGGCTGGCGCGGGACTGCGGGGTGGACATCATCGACCTCAAGCAACCGGCCGCAGGCGCGCTGGGCGCGCTGGACGTATCCGAGGTCGCAGCCATCGTCGCCGGCCTGCCTGCCGATGCCCGTATCAGCGCCACTGTCGGCGACCTGCCGATGCAACGGGCAATAGTGGTTCAAGCCACGGCGGACATGGCCGCCACCGGCGTGGATTATGTGAAGATCGGCTTTTTCCCCGGCGGCGAGCCGCTGGATTGCCTGGCCGGCCTGACCGGAATTGCTGCACAAGGTCACGCGCTAATCGCGGTATTGTTCGCCGACACCCGCCCCAATCCGGCGCTGATAGACGCCATCGCCGCAGCCGGCTTCCGCGGCGTGATGCTGGACACCCTGGATAAAAGCCTGGGCAGCCTGACGCAGTTGCTAAGTCTGAATGAACTGGCGACGTTCGTGACCAGCGCCAAAAGCCACAGCCTGCTGACCGGTCTGGCCGGTTCGCTGGCGGCAAAAGACATCCCCGCCCTGCTGACGCTTGAGGCCGATTACTTGGGCTTCCGGGGGGCGTTGTGTACGGGCAGCCGGCGCACGGCGGCGGTGGATGAGGAGCGGATTAGGGCTATTTGTAGTAGTTTGCGGGCAGTTTGCTAACCTGGCGGGGTATGTAGCAGGTTATAAGAACCTTCGGAGCGATGGCGTCAGGCTTCGAAACCTGTCTCGGATGAGGAAAGGCCGGATTCGTCCCCATAGATCAAAGACAAACAGGCGGGGTCGGGCGCGTCGATCCGATCCGCAGAATACGCGTCCAATAGCGGGACGACATGCCGCGCCGATCCGGGCGTGGTGTACACGAAATAGCAAGTTCCGTCGTCAGACCAGCATCCGAACATCGCCATGCCATCAGGCCCGTTTCTGGCCACATAGGCCGCCCGGAATGCGCCCATCAGCACACCCATTTCACCGGATTCGTATGCCTGACGCGAGAGTGTCATCCGATACCAGCTCATGGTTTTTGCAGTCTCATGCCTGCTGTCATTAACATCACCCCAATTTATCGGCAAAGCGCCGGCATGTTGCGTCAAGCCCTGGATCGTTGGTCGGCCAAACGGCCGTGCAGCCCGGTGCGCGATGGCCCAGTCAATAATACGATAAGGCGATCAAGGCTTTTATATACCATTTCTGGTTACAGTCTGCAATGCGGAAGTAAGCAGCCGATTCTGCAAAGGCCGGCATCTGGCCCCTTGCATATTGTCAGACAATCCAAATTGGCGTTTGCCCTGAATGGCGATCAGACCTGGTGTCTGGAACTGAGGTTTTTGATAATTTCTTCCAGCGGCACCAGATTGAGCTTGATTCTGAACAGGATGGTCTTGTCCCCCATCATGCCGTAACACTCGTAGGTGCGCAGCATGATACTGGTGTTGTTCAGGGTGTTTTCCTTTGATTCTGGCAGTTGTCTGACCAGAATATGCAGTTTGTCGTTATTTTTGATGCGGGCCAGCAACTGGCGGTCGATGGATATGTCGTGCGAGGTGTACACCATGGGGTTGCGCTTAAAATCGTGATTTTCCATCTGGGCTTTTTCCAGCAGGGCTCCAGAAGTCAGGCTACAGGGGAACACTTCCGGATAATGGGCTATGTGCAGCAGTTCGTCAAAATAATCCGATTGTTCCGCCAGCGAACCGGACAGAAAGTTTTTGACATTGCCGTTGTGCATCCATTTGCGTTTCAGGAAAAAATCCGTGCCTGGCACCATGGTTTTGTCGGCCAGTTCATTGAGATCCGGCAGACTGCTGAAATCGGTATGGGCCAGAAACAGCGGGGTTTTGGTCTCTTTCTTGTAGCCCAGCAATATGGTCTTGCCTTGCGACTTGATGGCTATGCGGTTGGTGAGCGTCAGTTCCGGAATGGTGGTTATCAGGGTTTTTTTGATGTTCAGCGTCATTTCCTGGCGCGGACGCAGGGCGTTGACGAAGGTGATCTGGTAGTTGCTGAAACGCAACTGGTTTTCGGCAATGATCTGATCCTCGTGCTGGGCTTCCCGATATAGCCGCATCTGGTATTCGATGAGGGTGTTAAGCTGAAAGCCCAGCACGATTGGACCTTTGAAGGGATTATGGGTGATCTGTAGCCACTTGTGTTTGTCGTGGAACAGGTTGAAATCGTCGGAGGCGTTACGAGCGACCTCGATGTGTATCTGATCGAAAACAAAGGATTGATCTGTCATGCGTTTAAGGTTGGCGAATTTCCGGTTGGCTTGAATGCAGACGGGAATAGTCATGAAAAGCCTGGCGTCGTCAGCCGGCCGCCCAGCCCTATCTCAAACATCCTACATCTGCTAGTCTGCATATTACAGTCTTTCCGGCAGATGCGCCGCCGAAAAGACTGTTGCATTGGTCTATTGAGACGAGATCAGGCTACAGTGATCAGACCCAGGCTGTCATGTACGCCAACGACACTGACGGCGGCGACAGCCGCCGTGGTAGCCAGACCGCTAACCGTCACCGATTGGTTGCTGATGGCGGCGCCGCTATCGCTGTCCCAGCCGGCCGCGGCGTTCAGCTCGTAGGCCGCGCCCGTGCTCGATGTAGTACCGTTGGCGTTGACGAAGCTGTTGACCAGGGTTTTGTCTGCACCGCTCAGGGTCAGAGTAAAACCGTCGGCGGAGAGCTTGCTGACCTTGTCGCTGCCGGTAAAGACATAGCTGCCGACGCCGTCGGTCAGGCTGAAGTCTTTGACGTTAATGCCGCCGGCTGAGCCATGATTATCCAGAGCAGCGCCGGCAACCGTGAATACGCCGGTTTTGGCGTCGTAGCTAACGGTCGAGATAGTTGGCGCGACGACATTGCCGACGCTAATGGCCTGGGTTTTGATGGCGGATGCGCCGGTATCCCAGCCGGCTGCGGCGGACAGATTATAAGCTGTGCCGTCATTAGCCTGGGTTCCGTCATGGTTGAGCAGGCCGTCTATCGCCAGTTGATCCTTGGCGGAAAGCAGGATGCTGACGCTGCCGCTACTCGGCGTGCCGGTGACGGCGCTGCCGTGGCTGAGGGTATAGGCCGCACCGCCGTCACCTTTGATCGTAAAGTCGGCAACCTTATAACCGGCAGTGAGGCTGGTCAGGTTGGCGCCGGTCAGTGTCAGTACGCCGGTCGTGGCGTCGTAGGCGCTACCGGTCAGTATCGGCTTCAGATTGAAGACACTAACCGTTTGCGTGGCGATTGCGCTGCCGCTGTCGCTATCCCAGTTGGCGGCGACCGCCAGATTATAGGCCGTACCATTGATAGAGCTGCCGCCGTTGGCGTCCAGATGACTATTCAGCGCAACTTGGTCGGCATGATTCAGGGTAATGATAAAGCTGTTCGCCGTCATCTTGCCTACAGCGTCCTTGCCGCCGAAAGTCAGACCGCCATTCACCCCGCTGAGGGTAAAGTTGCTGAGAACGACGCCATTGGCCGAACCATGCCGGGTAAAGTCCGCGCCGATGACGGTAAGCACCCCGGTAGCGGCATTGTAACTGACGGCGCTGATGGTCGGCGCAACAACAGTGCTGGCGGTAATAGCCTGAGTTTTAATGCCGGCCGCCCCGGCATCCCAACCGGCGGCGGCGGACAGATTATAGGTCGTGCCGTCATTGGCCTTGACACCGTCATGGTTGAGCAGGCCGTTGACCGCCAGTTGATCGCGGGCCGACAGGTCGATGCTGACGCTAGTGGAACCCGAGATGCTGACGACATGGCTGGAGCCGGTCAGTCTGTATTTTGCTCCGCCATCGCCCTGTAGTGTAAAGCTGCCGACATTGTAGCCGCCGGCTTTGGCGGTTAAAAATTCGCCGCTCAGGGTCAGCACACCTGTGGCGGCGTTATAGCTGGCCGCCGACAGAAAGGGCTTGCCGTGATTGACGATGACAGATTGAGAACTGATCGCCAGACCGTTACCGCTATCCCAGCCGGCGGCAGCCGTCAGATTATAGGCTGTGCCGCTGCCGGAACTGACCCCGTTGGCGTTAAAATCGGCAAGAATGGCGGCTTTATCGGTACTGTTCAGCGTAACGGTGAAGTGGGTGGAGCTGAGTTTGCCCAGCGTATCGAGGCTGCTAAAATTAAAACTGCCAAGATTGCTGCCGACAGAAAGATTGCTCAGATTGATGCCGTTATTGCCGCCGGAATTGACCAGATGAGCGCCGATGAAAGTGAAAACGCCGCTGGCGGCATTGTAAACCACCTTGCTGATGGCCGGGGTGATGACATTGGTGACCGTGATGCTCTGGACGCCGAATGCGCTGGCGCCTTTATCCCAGCCGCTGACCGCCGAAAGATTGTAGAGCGAACTAACGTTGTCATTGGCGGTATTGCCCTGTTTGTCCAGCAAACCGTCCACTGCAAGCTGATCGGCTGCCGACAGGTGGATGGTCACGCTGTTCGAGCCCTGTCTTGCGCTGACAACGCTGCCTTTGGTCAGTGTATAGCCGATGCCATTGTAGCCGGTAATGGTCAGATCGGGAATTTTGTAGCCGCCGGTCAGGTAATTTCCGGTCAGGGTCAGTTTGCCGGTAGTGTAATTATAACTGGCCGTATCCACATTGGGCTGAACATTGCTGACAATCACCGTCTGGGCGCCGATGGCCGCGCCGCTATCGCTATCCCAGCTTGCGGTGGCGCTAAGATTGTAGGCGGGGCCTTTCAGGGGCGAAATGCCGTTGGCTGTCACGAACAGATCCAGTTTTTCTTTGTCGGCGATCCCCAGATTCAAATTGAAGCCGGTGGCGGTCAGGTTGCTGACGGTGTCGCCGACGGCGTTCAGGGTAATGCTACCGATCTGTTTTTTACTGATCAGTCCGCCAGTGATGGTGAGGTCGCCAATTGCGATGCCGTTGCTGGCGCCGTGATTGGTCAGGTTTTCACCGCTGACGCTGAGTACCCCGGTGGTAGCGTTGTAGCTGACCGCCGAAATGGTTGGCGCAGTGACATTGCTGACGGTAATCGCTTCGCCGCTTATCGCGGCCCCGGCTGTGTCCCATCCGCTGCTGGCGGAAAGACTGTAGCCCGTTCCATCAATGGCCATAGCGCCATTACTGTTGAGCAGCCCATTGACAGCCACCTGATCGGCGGCGGAAAGCTGAATGCTGACGCTACTGCTGGTCGCCGTGCCGGACAGACTGCCGCCGGTCAAAGTGTAGGCAGCTCCGCCATCGCCTTTTAGAGTGAAATCGCCGATATTATAGTCGGATGCCGTAGCGGTCAGATTATGGCCGCTCAATGTTAGTACGCCGCTTTTGGCGTCGTACGCCACGCCAGTCAGGGTAGGCGGTACGCCATTCACCGAGACGGCGTTACTGGTAAATGCCGAACCGCTATTGCTGTCCCAGTTTGCGCCGGCGCTAAAATTATACGCCGCGCCAGCGAGGCTGCTGCTGCCGTTGGCGTCAACGAAGGCGTTAACCGTAGCCCTGTCTGCGCTGTTTAGCGTGATGGTAAACGCAGATGCGCTCAGATTGCCGACAGTGTCGTTGGCAGCGCTGAACGCATAGCTGCCGCTACCTGCGCTCAGGGTAAAATCCCCCAGCGCGATGCCGTTATTGCCGCCATGATTGGTGAAATTGCCGCCGGTGACTGTGAATACGCCAGTCGCCGCATCGTAGTTGACATTAGCAATACTGGGGGCTGTGACATTGCTGACGCTGACGGCGTCGGTCGCCACTGCCGCCGCAGCGGCAGTATCCCAACCCGCGGCCGCAGACAAATTGTAAACCGAAACCCCGTCATTGGCTGTTGTGCCGGACTTGTTGAGCAAGCCGTCCACCGCCAGTTGATCGGCGGCGGAAAGCTGGATGCTAAAACCGGCGCTGGTGGGCGTACCGCTGATGACGCTGCCGCCGGTCAGGGTATACATGACGCCGCCATCGCCTTTCAGGCTGATATCGGTGACTGTGTAGTCGCTAGCAGCGGTGGTCATATTGGCGCCGCTCAGGGTCAGGACGCCGGTGGCGGCGTTGTAGGCGCTGCCTGTCAGCACCGGTGTCAGGCCGCTGACCACGACTGCCTGAGTGCTAATGGCGTTGCCGCTGCCGCTATCCCAGTTCGCGGCGGCGGTCAGATTGTAGGCCGAGCCATTAATGCCAAGACTACCATTGGCGTCCAGAATGCCATTGACCGCTGCCCGGTCGGCGCTGTTCAGGGTAACGGTAAAGCCGTTTGCCGTTAGATTGCCCACAGTATCGTTAGTGGTGCTGAAATTGTATGTAGCCCCCTTGTCGCCGCTAACGCCGAACTGCTGCAGGGCAATGCCGTTGCCGCCGCCGGCGTTGACCAGATGGCTGCCGCTAAAGGTGAATACTCCACTCGCCGCATCATAACTGACGCCGGTGATAGCCGGTGCGACCACATTGCTGACGCTGACGGCTTCGGTCGTCACCGCCCCGGCGGCGGTATCCCAGCCGGCGGCCGCCGACAGATTGTAAACCGAAACCCCGTCGTTGGCCGTTGTGCCGGACTTGTTGAGCAAGCCGTCCACCGCCAGTTGATCGGCGGCGGAAAGCTGGATGCTAAAACCGACGCTGGTGGGCGTACCGCTGATGACGCTGCCGCCGGTCAGGGTATACATAACGCCGCCCTCGCCAGTCAGGCTGAAGTCGGCGCCCGAGTAATCGCTAGCCGCAGTGGTGAAATTGGTTCCGCTCAGAGTCAGGATGCCAGTGGCGGCGTTGTAGGCCACGGCGCCCAGGGTAGGCGTATTGACACCGCTGACGGTAACGGCCTGAGTATTGATGGCCGCGCCGCTATCGCTATCCCAGTTTGCACTGGCGCTGAAGTTATAGGCTGCGCCGCCGAGCGTGGTGTTGCCGTTGGCGTCGACATTGGCGTTGACAAGCGCTTTGTCCGCGCTGCTTAAAGTGATGGTAAAACCCGATGCAGTCAGATTGCTGACGATGTCGTTGCCGGTGCTGAACGCATAGTTGCCGCTGCCTGCGCTCAGAGTGAAATCCGCCAGCGCGATGCCATTACTGCCGCCATGATTGGTGAAATTGCCGCCGGTGACTGTGAATGCGCCGGTCGCCGCATCGTAGCTGACGCTGGAAATGCTGGGCGCTGTGACATTGCTGACATTGAATGTTTCGCCGGTAATGGCGCTAGCGGCGGCTGTATCCCAGCCGGCGGGAGCGGACAAATTGTAAACCGTCCCGTCGTTGGCCATGTAGCCGGTTTTGTTGAGCAATCCATCCAGCGCCAGTTGATCGGCGGCGGACAACTGAATGGTCAGGCTGGCGCCGGTTGGCGTACCGGTAATGACGCTACCGTTGTTCAGGGTGTATGTGGTACCGCCATCGCCTTTAAAGGTGAAATCGGTAAGCGAGTAATCGGCAGCCAAAGCGGTGAAATTACTGCCGCTCAGCGTCATTACGCCGGTTGCTTCGTCGTAAGCTACCCCGGTCAGCGAAGGCGATACGCCGCTGACGGTAACGGCTTGGGTAGCGATGGCCGCGCCGCTATCGCTATCCCAGTTTGCACTAGCGCTGAAGTTATAGGCTGCGCCGCCGAGCGTGGTGTTGCCGTTGGCGTCGACATTGGCGTTGACAAGCGCTTTGTCCGCGCTACTTAAGGTAATGGTAAAACCCGATGTAGTCAGATTGCTGACGATGTCGTTGCCTGTGCTGAAAGTATAGCCGCCGCCGCTACCGTCGGAAGCCGTAAAATTCGCCACCGCGATACCGTTACTGCCGCCATGATTGGTGAAATTGCTGCCGGTGACTGTGAATACGCCGGTCGCCGCATCGTAACCGACGCTGGAAATGCTGGGTGCGGCGACATTGCTGACGCTGATAGCCTGGGTAGTCACTGTGCCGGCGCCGGTATCCCAGCCCGCGGTTGCCGACAGATTGTAAACCGAAAGACCATCGTTGGCCATTGTGCCTGATTTGTTGAGCAGGCCGTCTACAGCCAGTTGATCGGCGGCGGAAAGCTGAATGCTAAAACCCGTGTTGGTGGGCGCGCCACTAATGACGCTGCCGCCGGTGAGGGTATAGCTGACGCCGCCATCGCCTGTCAGGCTGAAGTCCGTGACTGAGTAATCGCCCGCCGCAGTGGTGAGATTGGTTCCGCTCAGGGTCAGGACGCCGGTTTGGGCGTTATAGCCGACGGAAGTAATTGCAGGCGTGGAAGGCGTGCTCAGATTGATCAGCGTACCACCAAAACCATCGCTAGCGGTCGTAAAAGTATCGCCCGCATAATTACCGACCACATCCAAGGTCAGGGAGCCGGTTCGGGTGCCTATGGTCAGCACGCCACCGCTCCATGACGCGGAAGAGACGGATCCGACACTCGTCAAATCAATGCTGTCGCCGGTATTGAAGCCCAGAATGCTGCCGGCAAAACTTTTCGGAATATCCAAAAGCAGATTGCCAGCACCCGAACCGAACGTCACCGACACGCCTGAATTAACGGCCGTATCAAATTCGACTATGCCGCCGTTACCGATCAACGCCCCATCGGCTATGCCGCCGCTATTGACGGTTAGCCAGCCGCCGCTCTCGACCGTAGCGCCGCTGGCTACGCCACCGTTGGAAATGAATTCCAATCCGCCGTTCAGCGTGGAACCACTGTCTATCCCGCCACTGAAAATATTCAGCGTGCCGCCGCTTTCCACCGTGGCGGCGCTAACGACGCCGCCGGAAATATTTTCCGTGCCGCCGTTCTGGACGATGGAGCCATTGGCGCTGCCGGCGAAAACGGTCAGTGTACCGCCACTTTCGATGGTAGTCGCGCCGGCCAGGCCACCGGAGATATATTCGTTGCCGCCATTTTGTATGGTAGAGCCGCTATCGGTTCCCGCACTGAAAACAGTCAACGTACCGCCGCTGCCGATCATGGCGGCGCTGCCTGCGCCGCCGGAGATATTTTCGCTGCCGCCGGCATTGATAATGGAGCCGCTTTCGACGCCGCCGGCATAGACATTCGCCATGCCGCCGCTGTTGATTGTAATGCCGTTGTCAGTACCTGAGTTGTCTTCAGTACCACTGCCGCCCAAAATCACGCCGCTGGCTACGCCGCCCAAATCTATTTTTACCTGTCCGCCGCTATCGGTCAGGCCGGAAACGGTCAGTGAAGCTCCTGAACCGATTTCCAGCACATGCGCTGCGCCGCCAAATACCGTGCCGTTGAGGACAAACCCGCCGGAAGTCGCATTGATTGAACCGCTGGTCAGGATCAACCCGCCGAGATTGTTGCCGCTTTCCGTCACAGTGCCGGTCAGTTCGCCGCCGCTGAGCAACGTCAAGTTTGCGCCGCTTTCAAAATTGACCCCACTAACGACGCCGCCGCTGGAGATCACCAGCGTACCGCCGCTGACTATCGTGCTATTGCTATCGACGCCGCCATTTAATACGGTCAGCGTGGCGCCACTTTCGACAGTCGCGCCATTGACTGCGCCGCCGGAGACGTTTTCGCTGCCGCCACCATTGATAATGACGCCGCTATCGACGCCGCCGCTATAGACGTTTTCGACGCCGCCGCTGTTGATGGTGGTGGCGTTGGCCGCACCGTAAAGATTTTCGACGCCGCCGCTGCCCAGCGTGACGCCGCTAGCTATGCCGCCCAAATCTATTTTAAAAGTCAGGCCGGTATCGGTAAGACCTGAAGCCGAGGCCCCGGAGCCGATTTCCAGCACGTTTGCAGGGCCGCCCAGCACGGTACCGTTGATAACAAAGCCGCCGGAAGTTGCGCTGATCGAACCGCTGGTCAGGATCAGTCCACCGACATTGCCGCCGCTTTCCGTCACGGCGCCAATCAGTTCGCCGCCGCTGAGCAGGGTCAGATGCGCGCCGCTGTCCAGAATCAGGCCAGAAACGATACCGCCGCTGGAAATGATCAGCGTACCGCCGCTGGCGACAGTGGTGCCGTTATCGACACCGCCGTTCTGCACCGTTAGCGTGCCGCCGTTTTCGACCGTGCCGCCATTGACCGTACCGCCTGAAAAGATATATTCGTTGCCGCCGCTATTGATGACGGAACCGTTTTCGACGCCGCCGCTATAGACGTTTTCGACGCCGCCGCTATTGATGGTGGTGACGTTGGCGCCGCCATAGAGGTTTTCGATGCCGCCGCTATTAAGCACGGCGCCGCTTGCCGTGCCGCCGAAATCGACCTTCAAGGTTTCCCCGTTGTCGGTAAACCCGGAAATTGATGCCCCGGAGCCTACTTCCAGTCCGATCATGGCCCCGCTTTGCACGCTGATGCCGTCTATTACCTGCGTGCCGGCGCCAAAAGTCAGCGAACCACTGCTTAAAACCAGACCAGTCACAATACCGCCGCTCTGGACTGTGCCGCCCGATAACTGGCCGCCGGCGTTCAGCGTCAGCGAACCGCCGCTCAAAACCGTGACATTGCCGGCGGTGCCGCTAACCTGCTCGCCGCCGCCGCTGCTGACGATAGCATTACTGGTGACGCCGCCGCTTTGCACGGTTTCCAGTCCGCCGCTTAGCACGACGGTATTAACCGCTTGTCCGCCGCTCGAGATTATCTGCTGGCCGCCACTCTGGATTTGGGTACCGGTCACGCTACCGCTGTCGATCAAAGTGCCGCCGCTCAATATCGCGCCGCTACCGGTACCGCCTCTTTGAACCAGTTCGACGCCACCGCCGCCAATAGTGTCATTGTTGGAGAATCCGCCGCTTTGCACCACTTCGTTGCCGCCGCTTTGCACAGTGGTGGCGCTATCGTGACCGCCACTGAAAACGACTTCGAAACCTGCGGAAAGCACCGTGGTGCTCACCACTGTGCCATAATCGTATAAATTGCCGCCACTGACCGTGACGCCGCTGGCCTCACCGGAGGTCACCAGCAGCACGCCTTTATTTTCGATCAGCGTGCTAAAGACAGCGCCGCCTACAACTCCCTGAAAACCGCCATTGACCGTCGCACCGCTTGCCACACCGCCAGTCTCCACATCCTGACTGCCGCCGGCATTGATGGTGGCGCTTATCGAGGTTCCATAGACATCATCCGTTCCACCGCTCATGACTAAAGTATTGATGGAGGAGCCGCCGTTCTGAATATTCTCCAGACTGCCGCTGCTGACGACAACACCGCTGCTGGATGTACCGCTGGATATGGTTATTGTACTCATGAGTTGTACTCCTGTAATTTTTTATAAATGCAGATGGCTGCTAATTATTAACTTGGGATTCAACGAATCCCGGAATTCTTTTGATCACTGCCTTGACCGCTTCCGCAGTAATCAGCCGCGTACATTCAAACTGCCGCGGGGTATTTTTATGTCTTGGACACCAGAGGAAATCCTTGTGGTCAAAACGTAGCCGCACATCGTTCCAGCAACTATTGCAAGCATGGTAATTGATGACTCTATAAGGTGTATCGAATTCGGTAGTGGGGTGGCTGAAGCCGCTGATCAGCACCACGGGCGAATCCATAGCCCAGGCCAACCAGGACAGGCCGCTGCCCAGGCCAATGAAAAAGTCGGCATGCTTCAGCCAGCGCGCCCTTTCCAGCAATGGCCGGTCGCCGGTCTGGTCTTCGGCGCCGTAAGGGATATGGTTCCAGACCAGATCCATGCCGTATACCGGTTTCTGGTCTATGCATATCACCCGGTAACCCTGGGCCTTGAGATAGCTGACGATCTCCCGCCAGCCGTAAGGGTTGTTCCAGTATTTGCATTGCGTGGTGCTTTGGGTGGCTATGCAGACATAGCGTTCCGCCAGCGGTCGGCTGTCATCCGCCAACCGGATGCGCGGCGGGATTTCCGCGGGATCCACGCCCAGAATATAACCGGCGGTGCGGTGCAGGCCGACCAGCCTGAAATCGCAGGGCTGATTGACGCCCGCCTCATCGTCAAAGAACAGCCCGATGCGATAGGTGGCGTAGAAGCGATCCGCCTGCACCTGTTCGTGACTGATGAAATCGATTTCCGGGTAAGCATCGCGAAATAGCGGTATCAGCCGTTCGGCCATCGCACAGCTCATGCGGCAACCGTGCACGCCCTGAAAGCGGGCGGCATAGGGAAACCAGCCTACCGTGTCGCCCAGCGTGCCAACCGGCAACTGCACCAGAATATCCTGATCCGCAGCCGAATAGTCATGCGTGAATACCGGCTCGTCCTCCGCCCAGACCTCGATCCGGAAACGGATAAAATAACGTTTTGAAGAATTGATGCGGCCGCCGACAATCCGCGTTTCATAGACGATATTGCCGGTATCGAGATCGGAAAGCCTGACCCGCCAGTTGCCTTCCGGCAAAGCGAGCCGACAACCATCGTTAAAGTCGTAACGAATGCCCATGGGGCCGGTGCGGGTCGGCAAATCGGCGGCAGCCTGAAAATTCTGTTTTTTACCGTTATCCGCCGCAGTTACCGAAGCCGCAGGCCCGCTTTCTGCATCCGGAGGGTTTACGCCGGGTTCGACAGGGTTTTCGTCACCGACCGGTTCCGGATGTTCAGCAGACGGCGGGGTTGCCAACTGTATAGCCTTGTCATTCGTCATCTGCATTGGATTGTGTTCGGTAATCGCGGATATAAACATATTCCAGGCCGACCCCGGAAATTGGTCAGCATGAATATTTTTGGACAATCGAGACAGGACGGCTTCCTGTTCCGCTGACAACACTCGTCTGCCAATAGCGTGATATGACTGGATAATGAAAATTACATCTTGCGCAAGATGTAATTTTTCCACACATTACTAGCTAGATATTCACTTGTCAAGAATGTGGAATGTCGGGATGGCGGGACTGCTTGCGGAATGGCATGCGCCCCGTTATTTGCGGCGCACGCCGTGCGGCTTGCAGGGAATTGGCTAGAACAGACCGAGTTGAACCTGGGCGACTTCCGACATCATTTCCCGCGACCAGGGCGGATCAAGGACTACTTCGACATTGACCGAACTAACGCCCGGCAACGCGCGGATGCATTTTTCCACATCGCCCTGAATGACCGGCCCCATGCCGCAACCGGGGGCGGTGAGGGTCATTTCGACGCCTACATCGTTGCCGCCCTGCGGATTGGGCGTGGCGCTGCAGCGATAAACCAGGCCCAGATCGACTATATTGACCGGAATTTCCGGATCGTACACGGTTTTCATGACTTCCCAGCAGTTTTTTTCGACAGCCTGACTGTCGGTTTCTTCGACCAGGGTATGCAACTGGTGCGACTCCATGTCCAGCGCATCGGCGTCGGCCCCGGCTATGCGCACCATGTGTCCATAATCGGTAATCACCGTATAGTTGTTTCCCAGCGCCTGATGCAGGGTGACTGACTGGCCTTTGTGCAGAATACCCTGCTCGCCATCGGGAATGGTGACGATATTGACATCTCTTTTTAACACTATAATTTCTTTATCCGCCATAACATCTCTCAAGGTTTAAACGTCTGGGCATCTATCGTTTGTCCGGTCACGCCGATACTGGCGGAGCCGAACAGATAGCAATACAAGGCATCCAGGCTGTTCATGGCCGGCAGGCCGGCCTTGTCTTCCGCCGGATAGGCCTTTTTGCGCAAGGGTGAGTCTATCGGACCGGGCATCAGGATGTTGACCCGAATTTTCCGGCCGGCTTCCAGTTCCTCAGCCAGGATTCTGGCAAAACCTTCCAGGGCGATTTTGGATACCCCATAGGCGCCGGCATAAGCTGGGGCCTTGCGCGCCGCCGAGTCGGTGGTGAAGACGATGGCGGCCTGCGCGCTGTTCTGTAGCACGGGCAGCAATACCCTGCTCAGTAGAAATGCGGCGTTGAGATTGACATTCAGGGTGTGCCCCCAATCACGGGTATTGTGGCTGGCGATAGGGGTGTAGGCGCTAAACTCGACAGCCGAGTGCAACAATCCCTGCAACGAACCGTAACGCTGGCGAATGGCGTCCGCCATCTCCTGATATTGTTCTTCGCTGGCGCCCGCCAGATCGAAAGGATAGAGCATGGGCTCCGGGCCGCCGCCGGCGACGATGGCGTCGTAGGTTTTTTCCAGCCTGGGGATGCTTTTATCCAGCAGGATGATGTGAGCCCCCTGCCGGGCCAGAGCCAGCGCGGCTGTGGCTCCAAGCCCGCCGCCGGCGCCGGTGATGAGTATGACCTGTTTGCTTAATGGCATAGTGCTAATTGTATCCATTGCTGTAATTGCCGGGGATGCTCTATTACGGCGTCCGCCCCCCAGTTTTGCGGCTGGTCGCCAGCCTGCAGATAACCGTATAGCGCCGCCAGGGTTTTCATGCCGACATCCCTGCCGGCTGTGATGTCATGCGCGGCGTCACCGATGAACACGCAGTTTTCCGGTAGTACGCCTGCCTGTCTGCAGGCCGCCAGCATTGGTTCCGGGTGCGGTTTGCTGTTCGCGGTGGTGTCGCCGCTGACGATGCAGGCGGCGCGCCGGCTTAAATCGAGGGCGTCCAGCAACGGCCGGGTAAAGCGTTGCCGTTTGTTGGTGACCACGCCCCATTTCAACCCCTGCTCCTCGATGCTGCGCAGTATTTCATCCATGCCGGCGTAAATCCGACTGTGCTCGGCGATATTGTGCAGATAATAGTCCAGCATATAGTCCAGCATTTGCTGCTTCAAACCTGCATCGGCGTCCGCGGCGGCGTGGTCGAGCATGGCCATTGCCCCGTGCGATATCAGCGGCCTGACATGGCCAGCGGCAATCTGCGGGTAACCGTGAACGGTCAGACTGCGGTTGAGACTGGCGAGCAAATCCGGGGCGGTATCGACCAAGGTGCCGTCGAGATCGAACAGAACGCAGACCAGCTTGAATGCCGTCATGATTATTCAGGGCGCATGAAGGCGGCGATGTAATTGACGTCCAGATCCCGGCCCAGTTTGAACTGTGCGGCGAACGGCTGATATTCGATGCCGGTCATGCCTTGCAGTTCCAGGCCGGCATTCCGGGCCATCTGGCTAAGCTCCGCCGGCCGAATAAAGGTTTTGTAGTCGTGGGTGCCTTTGGGTAGCATTTTAAGCAGATGTTCCGCCGCGACGATAGCCAGAAGCCAGGCTTTGGGCACCCGGTTGAGCGTGGAGAAAAACACCATGCCGCCAGGCTTGACCAACGTGGCGCAAGCCTGAATGACCGACTGCGCATCCGGCACATGCTCCAGCATTTCCATGCAGGTGACATGATCGAAACCGGCCGGCATTTGCCGGGCCAGCGCTTCCGCGCTAATCACCTGATACTGGGCGCTGATGCCGGTCTCCAGCCCGTGCAGGTCGGCAATGTCGATCAGTTCCTCGCTCAGGTCTATGCCCAGCGCATCAGCGCCGGCCTCGGCCAGCGCCTCGGTCAAAATCCCGCCGCCGCAGCCGACATCCACTATCCGTTTGCCCTTTAAGTCCAGGAATTGCTGAATAAACTGCAGGCGCAGAGGGTTGACCTGGTGCAGGGTTTTAAATTCGCCTTGCGGATCCCACCAGCGTTCGGCCAACGCGCCGAACTTGTTTATTTCATGCAGATGTACATTCTTTGTAGCCGTCATAATCGCACCCTTTGGATAAGGTATAGTTTACTATATTACTAGGTTTTTAGTTGTTTGCCTGTTTCGCTTGCTGTGAAGTTTTCACAAGGGAGGCCGTTTTATGGAAGGAAGGTTCGATGCGCGCCACGGCCATGGCTTTTTATGCCTTATGCTTACCCGCACGGCATCCTGTATCGTCAGGTTAAGCAATAACAGCTCCTCTCTCAATGCTGTTAAGTTAGGCATCAACTTGCTCTCTCCTCCCTCGGCAGATGGGGTGAGGAGCATTCCGTTTTAACTCAACAGCCTTGCCGCAGCATCTGTTTCACTTTTTATATTTTAAACTATTCGCCACAGGCTTGCTTTAGCGTAATTACGATGGCGGAATGCCCTGTCCAAGCGTGGAATATCCTTGCGCCCAGAGGGCCGATAGCTAAAAAATTCTTCCTGGATGATATCGGCACCGCGCATGAGGTAAAACCGGATAGTTAGAACTTCTTGATCAATCCCGCCTCACCCCTTCTGCTTTCACCCGTCAACGTATTTTGACCTTTCCCGTCATGCTGGTGAGCATGATCTCTGGCTTCAAGGCCAGCGTTGCTAATCGTATCTACGGCCCTGTCGATACCATTATTGAATATTCTCCAATATCAGCACAGCAGAACCAGCAAAACAAGCCCCGGAATGATGCCTAAAATCAGGCCTATCACAATGGCGATAACTTCGCCTGTGGTGTAATGGCAGCCCGTACTGCCCACTTTCAGATTGGCGGCATTATCATCCAGTCCGGCCAGCATAATACCGGAGAACTCATCGGCGACCTGTTTCTGGGAAACTGCGGCTAACATACGGGTACGGGCCTCATTCAGCCGGTTTTTGGCTGCGATCAGATCATCGCCGATCGGCATGATAATGCTGGCGTTATCAAGTGCGTCGATGGCTTGCTCAGTGGGAGCAAGCGCCATTATCCGGGCTTGCTCAACGGTTTCGGCGGTGGCGATGTCCATTCTCAGTTTATTAAGTTCCTGAAACTGTACCAAACCGGTTGGGCAGCTAGCGTTAATCAAGTCCAGGGTATCTGCCATAGGCCATATATTTGCGCTTGCAGTTGCTGATAGGCCTAGGCAGGATGTCAGGATGAGTGCGAGCAAAGCCAGCACTGATAATACTTGTTTAATTTTAGACATGCGTTCTCACTTGATAAAAAGGGTTGCCATTTTGTTTTTTATGGGCGGCGTCACCTCGGTTACGAAAGAGATGTGTCCTTTGTCAGCGGCGGGGATGGTGGGAGCATTTTTTTGCGAACGGGTACCGATGACGCCAATTGTTCAATGTCTTAGATGGCGTCATGAATCATAACTCACTTCTCAACCAGTCTCTCCCGCCAAACCGCAACTCTTTGCTGCAAATCATCAAGATCCAGCGTAGTCAGCTCCCGGTTTTTCAGCAATTGCCTACCGGCCACCCAGACATCGGTAACCTGCTGCCGACCGACGGCGTAGACCACATGCGCCAGCGGATTCAGCACCGGCTGGGTTTCAATCTGGCCCAGATCGATTGCCGTCAGGTCGGCGGCCTTGCCGATTTGCAGCGAGCCGATGTCCGCGTCCAGGCCCAGAGCTTTTGCGCCGTTGAGGGTCGCCATTTTCAAAGCCTGCATGGCGGGCACCGAGCCGGGGTCGCCGGACAAGCCTTTGGCCAGCAGGGCGGCGGTGCGCATTTCCGCCAGCATGTCCAGATCGTTGTTGCTGGCCGAGCCATCGGTGCCCAATGCGACATTAATCCCCGCCGCCAGGCATTTCGCCAGCGGACAAAAGCCGCTGGCCAGCTTCAGATTGGATTCCGGGCAGTGGACAATATGACCGCCGGTTTGTGCATAATCAGCAATGTCCTGCTCGGTTAATTGCGTCATGTGCACCGCCATGAAGGACGGCGTGATCAAACCCAGATCAATGAGACGCTGCAAAGCGGTTTGTCCGGTTTTTTGCTGTTGTTCCTCGACCTCATGCCGGGTTTCGTGGACATGCATGTGAATAGTCAGATTCATTTCATCGGCAAAGGTGCGCAGCTTTGCCAGCGGCTCGTCGGAAACCGTATAGGGCGCATGGGGTGCAAAAGAGGTGGTCAGCAGGCTGTAGTTGCGTAGTTGTTCGTGTAGAGCCAGACCTTTCTCAAGGTAGGCATCGGCATTTTCGGCCCAGACGGTGGGAAAATCGAAGACGATCAGGCCGATATTGGCCCGCATCCCATGTTGCAATACCTGCTGGGCGGTAACTTCCGGGAAGAAGTACATATCGTTGAAACAGGTTGTGCCGCTACGCAACATCTGGGCTATCGCCAGGTCTGTGCCGTCTCTGACAAAGGCTTCGCTGACCCATTTCTGTTCCGCCGGCCAGATGTGGTTTTGCAGCCAATCCATCAGCGGCAGGTCGTCGGCCAGGCCGGACAGTAAAGTCATGGCGGCATGGGTATGGCAGTTGACCAGACCGGGTATCAGCACATGCCGATCCAGTTTTTCCAGACTGCGCGGCCGATATTTTTGCAGGGCGGACTCATTGTCCAGCAAATCCACGATCTTGCCGTCATCGATTACCAGACTATAATTTTCGTGGATTACGGATTCAGGTTCAACGGGTATAATCCAGCGTGCTTGAATAATAAGATCGGCCTGCATGACTTTCCTCGGCGCAAAAAAACAATTATACCCTTTCAACTTCCGCAATCATCGTAAATCGAAGGTGTTTTAGTAATGAGCAATCCCAAGCAACTCTGCGTACAATCGCTGCAATGGACCGGACACAGTCTGAAAGTGCTGGATCAGCGCCTGCTGCCGGAACAAATCCACTACGATGAATACAGCGATGCCGCCGGCGTGACCGAAGCCATCCGCTCCATGCGGGTGCGCGGCGCGCCGGCGATAGGCATTGCCGCAGCCTATGGGGTGGCCTTGTCCGCTATTCGGCATTATCCGGCCGCCGACTGGCGACAACGGGTGACCGCCGATATTGGGATGCTGGCGGCCTCCCGGCCTACTGCGGTCAATCTGTTCTGGGCGCTGGACAGAATGCGTAAACAACTGGACAACGGCGACGGGCAGCCGGTCGCCGCCCTGAGCGCGCTGGCCGAGCAGATACATGCGGAAGATTTTGCCGCCAATCGCGCCATGGGCGAACGCGGCGCGGATCTGCTGGGCGAATCCAAAGCCGTGCTGACGCATTGCAATGCCGGCGCGCTGGCGACCGGCGGCTATGGCACCGCGCTGGGGGTGATACGTAGCGCTTTTCAACGCGGCCATTTACAGCAGGTGTTTGCCGCCGAGACTCGGCCCTGGCTGCAAGGCGCACGGCTGACGGTCTGGGAACTGGCGCAGGACAGAATCCCGGCGACGTTGATTGCCGATTCGGCGGCCGCCTGGCTGATGAAATCCGGGCGGATAGACTGGATCGTGGTGGGGGCGGATCGGATTGCCGCCAACGGCGATGTCGCCAACAAGATTGGCACTTATTCGCTGGCGGTGCTGGCTGGGCGGCATGGCGTCAAAGTCATGGTGGCTGCGCCCACCTCCACTTTTGACTTTAGCCTGGAAAACGGCGACGGCATTGAAATTGAGGAACGCCATCCCGGGGAATTGCTGCCGGACTGTTATCAGGGAGACGGTTCGCTGGTCAGCGCCTGGAACCCGGTGTTTGACGTGACGCCGGCGGCGCTAATCACGGCCATCGTCACCGAACGCGGCGTGGTGCTGAACCCCGGCGAACAGGGCGTCAGGAGTCTGGCGATATGATGGCGGTCAATAACGGCAATAATCCGCTATTTGCCCTGCACTGTCTGTGGCAGGGGGTAAAACTGTTGCGGCACAAGGACTTGCGCGCTTTTTTGGTGACGCCGCTGCTGATCAATCTAGTACTGTATTCCATTATGTTTGCACTGGGTTATTACACAGTTTCCGCATTGATAGCGCAGCTTATCCCCGACTGGCTAAGCTGGCTGACCTGGATTTTATGGCCGCTGTTTTTTATAAGCTTCATGGTGCTGGGCTTTTTCAGCTTCACACTACTGGCGAATCTGCTGGCCGCCCCCTTTTATGGCCGGTTGTCGGCAAAAACCCTGGAAATCCTCAGCGGGGTGAAGGCCGTCGGCCCCGAAGCGCCCTGGTATAAGGTGTTTTACGGCGAACTGGGACGGGTGAAATATCTGTTGCTGCGCATTCTGCCCTTGCTGGCGCTATTCGCCATTCCGGTGGTGAATCTGGTCGCGCCGGTTTTGTGGACACTGTTCGCGGCCTGGGGCATGGCGATGGAATTCATGTCTTATCCGCTGGAGGAGCGCGGCTTGCTGTTTGCCGAGCAGAAACGCTTCATGCAGCAGAACCGGCTGGGGATGCTGAGTTTTGGCGGGGCGATAGGCTTTGGTCTGACGCTGCCGGTAGTGAATCTGCTGATTACGCAGGCGGCGGTGATCGGGGCGACGATTTACGTCAACCGGCTGAACAAGGCCGAGGATGCGGACGGAATCTGGCGCTAAGCCGGTTTGCAGAGGGTGGGCGCGCCCGATGCGCCCACTGCGCTACGTTTAGCGCCTACACACTATTGTTTTAATAGCCTTAAAAAGACGCTGAATCCTTGCCGGCCGCCTAGATGAACCAGAATATCTGCTTGGTGAAGGCAACCTTGACGATATAAACCAGACAGAAGATGGAGCCCGCCAGGGCGTACCAGCGTTTTTCGCCTTCGCTTTTCAGAGTCAGGATGCCCAGGCCGATAAAAACGAACATCAAAATCAGTTTGACCACGATCCAGCCGTAATTGCCGTCCAGCCAGTTGCCCTGAAAAACCAGCCCGAAACCGGTGAGCAACAACATGCCGGCGAGAATGTGCGGGGTGATTTTAAGCCATTTGTTGGCCAGCATGTCCGGTTTGAACTGGGCGAGGTAAACCCGCCAGAAGAAGATGCCGATCACCAGGGCGACAAACAGTAGATGCAGATGTTTTAGCATGAAATTTACTCCGGGTTATTGAATTCAAAAAAGGCTACTTTACGTTGCAGCCGGAAGTTGATAAAGCAGAATGGCTACCGGTTTGGATTTGAAAATCAGGCGTCGGGCATTTCAACTTTTGCCTCCCGGGCTTTTTTCGCCAGCGCCGTGTAATGCCTGCGCAATAATACCAGCTCTTCCTCTTCCAGTTCTTCCAGATCCAGCAAGGCATTATTGGCGCCTTCAACGGCGCGGATCAACTCGTCCAGTTTAACCTGCATGGCTTCGGTATCCCGGTTCTGGGTATGCTGGATCAGGAATACCATCAAAAACGTGATAATGGTGGTCGCAGTGTTGATGACCAGTTGCCAGGTATCGCTAAAACCGAACATCGGCCCGCTGACAATCCAGACCAGTATGATAGCCAATGCAATATTAAATACCAGCGGCTTTCCCGACAATCGGCCGAACAAGCGGGCGAAATGATCGAATCTGACGTTCCAATAAGCGGCCTTATCCATTTTTGCAGCATTTGGAAGCCATTGTTTTAAAAGCTTCCTGATTGATTTGTGCATATAGACCTCTTTATTTTTATTAATTATTTAGGTGGCTCGGAATCATTATAAACCGGCTTATCATACCTTTTGTCGGCTATTGCCAGGAAATATATCGTTGACTTTTTCCACCCCGGCCGTATGCTTGGAATCGATGCGATATATGCGTAGCGGTTTGCCCCCCCCTGCCCTTTTGTTGAGTCAAGGCCATGAAGCACCCCGAATTCCCGTTAAGCGAGGAATTGATCTATCTGAACCATGCCGCCGTCAGCCCGTGGCCATTGCGCACCTGCCAGGCGGTGAGCCGCTTCGCGGAACAGAACACCGTCTACGGCTCGCATTTTTACGGTGACTGGCTAAAAAAGGAAACCGAAATCCGCAGCCAGTTGCAAACCTTGCTGAATGCACCATCCGCCGCCGACATCGCGCTGGTCAAAAACACCTCAGAAGCCTTGTCGTTTGTGGCCTACGGCCTGCCGTGGCGGGCTGGCGACAATATCGTCACCAGCAACCAGGAGTTTCCTTCCAACCGAATCCCCTGGGAATCGCTGGCCGACCAGGGCGTGGAGCTGAGGCAGGCCGACCTGAACGGTGCGGCCAGCCCGGAAGAGGCCCTGTTCGCACTGGCGGACAGCCATACCCGCCTCATCACCATCAGTTCCATCCAGTTCGCTTCCGGCTTGCGGATCGACCTGGAACGGGTAGGCGCATTCTGCAAGCAGCGCGGCATTCTGTTTTGCATAGACGCCATTCAAAGCCTGGGGGCCGTGCAGTTCGACGTGCAGCGCTATCAGGCGGATTTTGTGATGGCCGACGGCCACAAATGGATGCTGGGCCCGGAAGGCCTGGGGGTGTTTTATAGCAATCCTGAAGCCAGGGAGCGGCTAAAACTAACCCAGTACGGCTGGCATATGATAAAGGACAGCCATAATTATGAAAACCTGCCCTGGGAAGTTCATCCCACGGCCCGCCGTTTTGAATGCGGCAGTCCAAACATGCTGGGCATTCATGCCTGGTCGGCCAGCCTGTCCTTATTGCTGGAAACCGGCATGGCGGAAATAGAGACCGGCGTCACCGCAAACGCCTTTCACTTGCAGCAGGCGATTGCCGCCAGCGAACATCTGCAATTACTGTCCGACAGTCAAAGACCGCTGCAGTCCGGAATTGTGGTTTTCAGGCATCGCAGCCTGAGCAACGACCGCGTTTACCGGCATTTACAAAACCACGGCGTAGTCTGCGCATTGCGTGGCGGCGGAATACGCTTTTCGCCGCATTTTTACAACCGTTTTGCAGAACTTGACGCGGCTCTCGAATTATTAAAAAACAGCAGCGATATTGCTTAAAGTATGATCTAATGAGAACCGTTATTAATTGCATTCGAGTTAAGCTATGTCCACTTATCTCAAAGCGCTGGCGGTTGGCGATTCCGGCCGCATCATCGGTTTCGATCAATCCGGCGGCGTATACCGCAAAAAGCTGCTGGCCATGGGCTTGACGCCCGGCACCGAATTTAGCATCACCCGCTTCGCCCCCATGGGCGATCCGGTGGAAATCAGAATCCGCGGTTTTTCTCTGACCTTGCGCAAAAATGAAGCCTCGGTGCTACTGATAGAAAAAATATGACTAACACGTTCACCATCGGTGTGGTCGGCAACCCCAATTGCGGTAAAACCACAGTGTTTAACGCCCTGACTGGCTCCCGGCAGCATGTCGGCAACTGGCCTGGCGTCACGGTCGAAAAAAAATCCGGCGAATACCGGTTTCACGGTACCCAAATCACCGTGGTCGATCTGCCCGGCACCTACTCGCTGGAAGCGGACGACGATAGCGTATCCCTGGATGAAAAAGTCGCCCGCGATTACGTCGCCAGCCGTCAGGCCCATCTGATCGTCAACATTCTCGACGCTTCCAATATCGAACGCAATCTGTACCTGACCACCCAGTTGCTTGAAATGCGGGTTCCCATGCTACTGGTGCTGAACATGATGGACGCCGTCAAGCGCCGTGGCGTCAAAATCGACATCGAACTACTGGCCAGGCGTCTGGGCTGCCCGGTTGTGCCGGTGATTGCCGCGAACGGCGTCGGCATAAAGGAATTGCGGGAAACCATCAACAAGGCCTGCCTGACAGCGCCGGCGCCTGTGCTGGAAGTGCGCTACCACGACGAGATTGAAAGCGCGGTACAGGCGCTGGAAACCGAATTTTCACACGCCGTATCGGCATTGAACTGCGACAGACGATGGCTGGCGCTGAGATTGCTGGAAAACGACACCCTGGCGAAACAGCTCGCCAACCCCGAGCTTTGCCAGTTTGCCGAACATTTGCGACAGAGGATCGAAAGCCGTACCCGGGACGACATCGATATTCTGGCCGCCGACGCCCGATACGGCTTGGTCAATGAACTGGTGCGGGCTACAGTCTGCAAGCTCAACGAAGTCTCGCGCAGCGCCACCGACAAAATCGACAACGTGGTGCTGAACCGGTTCTTGGGCATACCGGTGTTTTTGCTGGTGATGTACGCCATGTTCATGTTCACCATCAACATCGGCAGCGCCTTTGTGGATTTTTTCGACAAGGCGGTCGGCGCGTTGCTGGTCGAGGGTTTAAGCGTCCTGCTACACGATCTGGCCTGGCCGGACTGGCTGGTGGTGCTCATCGCCAACGGAATCGGCGGCGGCATACAGGTGGTTTCGACTTTTATTCCCATAGTCGGTTTTCTGTTCGTGTTTCTATCCATGCTGGAGGACTCGGGCTATATGTCCAGAGCGGCTTTTGTGATGGATCGGCTCATGTGCGTCATCGGCCTGCCCGGCAAATCCTTCGTGCCGATGATAGTGGGTTTCGGCTGCAATGTCCCCGCCATCATCGCCACCCGCACGCTGGATAACCCTCGCGACCGAATTTTGACCAATCTGATGAATCCGTTCATGTCCTGCGGCGCGCGGCTACCGGTTTACGCGCTGTTTGCCGCGGCGTTTTTCCCGGTTGGCGGCCAGAATCTGGTATTCGGCCTCTATCTGTTCGGCATCGTCATCGCCGTGCTGACCGGGCTGATCATGCGCCACACCCTGCTCCGGGGCGAACCCAGCCCGTTTCTGATGGAACTGCCGACCTATCATCTGCCGACCTGGCAGGGCGTCTACACCAAAACCTGGGAAAGGCTGAAAGGCTTTATCGTCAACGCCGGCAAAATCATCATCCCCATGGTGCTGGTGCTGAATGTGCTGAATTCCTGGGGAACCGACGGCAGCTTCGGTCGCGAAAACAGCGAACAGTCGGTTCTAAGCGAGATAGGCCGCAGCCTGACCCCTGTGTTTGCGCCGATGGGCATCCATCATGACAACTGGCCGGCCACGGTTGGCATCTTTACCGGAGTGCTGGCCAAGGAAGCCGTGGTCGGCACACTGGACGCCCTCTACAGCCAGATGGCGAACGCCAATGCCGAAATCGCCCCAAAAAAATTCGAGCTTGGCCAGTTGCTGCTCGACGCCTGCCTGAGCATACCCAACAATCTGCTGACCGTGGCCGATAAACTTTTTGACCCGCTGGGCATAGGCATCGGCAATTTGACCACGCCGGACAAGGCGGCGCAACAGCAAATCAAGGTCGGCGCCTTTGCGGTGATGCAAAGCCATTTCGACGGACAGACCGGCGCATTCGCCTATCTGCTGTTTATCCTGCTTTACGCGCCCTGCGTTGCGGCTACGGCGGCCATTTACAAGGAAACCAGCGCCGGCTGGGCGGTATTTACGGTGTGCTGGACAACCTTTATCGCCTATATCACCGCCACGCTGTTCTATCAGTGCATGACTTTTGCCGCCCACCCGCTGCCGAGCATCATCTGGTCCGTCGGACTGGTCATGCTGTTCCTGGGGCTTTTACTGGGCTTGCGGTTATGCGGCTCACGGCAATCGTGGCGGGTATCGCCATGATATTGTCCGATTTGCGCGATTATCTGCGGAACAAACACCGGGCCACGCTGAATGAGCTGGTCATCCATTTTCAGATGGATGCCGACGCCCTGCGCGGCATGCTGGGAAAATGGATCAGCAAGGGCAAGGTGCGGCAACTACCGGCCAGCAATGCCGCCTGCGGCAGCAGTTGCTGCCAGTGCGACCCGCTATTGATGGAGATTTATGAATGGGTGGACGAAGGCTGACTATTTCTCGGCCAGCCAGCCTTGCAATGCGTCAATGATCTCCTGCGCCTGTTTTTCGCTGGAAATATTGAATTTTGATTTTTGCTGGTATTCGCCATTGCGTTTCTGATAACGGCGGATGGTGAATTTGTCCTGGCTGTATTGCTCCTTGGCAGGCTCCCAGTCCTGATAACGATAGATCACAGTTGCCCAGGCGCCCTTGCTCAGGACTTTTTTATCCAGTTCCTTGACGGTTTCAACGCCGCCATCTTCGTAACGGACGGTTAATTCTTCTACGGTTTCAGCCATAATACACTCAAGCAAAGTTCAAAACGGCGGGCAGTCTATCATACATACCCGAAAAACCCTGTTGTCAATAGCTAATAAATTCACCAAATGCCCGGCTGCCCTCTCCGGTAGCGATGGTATCGACCACCTGCAGGGTTTTGGCGTCGATGACCGAGACATTATTGTCGAACCAGTTGGCGACATAGACATGCCGATCATCGGCGTCGGTGCTAACGCCTTCCGGCTTGTCGCCGACAGTGATAACCGCAATCTGTTTCAGACTGCCGGTATCGACCACCGAAACCGTGCCGTCGTCCTGGTTGGTGACGAACAGCAGGCTGCCGCCCTTGGCCAACGCCGCCGCGTACGGCCTTGCCCCGACCTTGACGGTCGCCAGCCTCTTAAGGCCGTGGGTATCCAGCACCGTCACGTCGTCACTTTCGACATTGGCGGCGTAAAGCCGTTTGCCCTGACTATCCAGAACAATACCGAACGGATGCCGGCCGACCCGAGTGGTGTTGCGCAGTGCAAACTTTTTTATATCGATCTGTGAAACCGAGTCGTCTATCCGGTTGGCGACATACAGCCAGCGGTTGTCCGGACTGACTGTCATCCCGGAGGGTGACTTGCCGACCTTGAGCGTAGTCAGCTTGTCGAAACTGTCGGCATTGAACACGGTCACGGTATTTTCATACCAGTCCGCCACAAAGATCAGTTTGCCCGCCCTGTCCTGGGCAATGCCCAACGAAGCGCCGCCCACCTTGACGGTTTTCAGCAATTTGAGGCTTTCACTGTCCAGCACCACAAAGCCGCCCGCCTCCGGAGTGCTGATATAGACTTGTTTCAGGCGCTGGTTTACCGCAACCCCGGCCGGCTTGCCTTCAACCCTGATGGTGTCGATAACCTGCCGGCTGCGGGTGTCGATGACCGACACCGAATTATCCAGTTGATTGGTGATAAAGGCGCGTGGCTGGGCCAAAACCGGATTGGACAGTAAAATCAGCGACAGTATCGGCAGAGAAAATTTCATCGGCAGGTGTATAAGAAATTGGATCATACAAGATCAGGTTTGCAGACAAGCCCCCGGCCTATCTTCGCCTTGCGGGCGGGGACTGGCCGTGCTACAAAACCGCCGGCTTATCGCCACGGCCCGACCCTCTCCGGCGCGAAGAGGGCGAAGCGCATTGCCGAACGGGCAATTAACGTTTAATTTCGATATTGACGCTGCCGGCGCTGGCGCCGACTTTTTTAGCCAGATTGGTCAGACCGGAGGTCAAAACGTCGGTCACTGCCTTGTCAGCGGCTTCTTCGTTCAGTTCGGCAGGGGGATTATTGTTGACATAGGCGCGATAATAAGTGGCGACCCATTCAACTTCGGCTTTGCCGCCTTTGTCGGTCACTGAAATTTCCGCGGCATAATTGCCGACCGGCAAAACCGGAATATGCTCATCCTGTCCGGCATGTTTAAGGGTGCCGATGGAACTCATCTCGGTAATTTTATATTTATAGGCAAATTTGCTGGCGTCATAGGCTTTTAATTCTTCGGTAATGGTGCCGCCGTTTGCCAAATGCAGAGTGCGGATAGCGCCCTTGTTATTGGTGCCTTCGCCGGTTACGCTTCTAACCGAAGGCAGCCAGGACATGTCGTCGTAATTCTTGATCACATCCCATACCTTGGCAGCCGGGGCGTCAATGGTAATGCTGGCGGTCATTTTTGCTCTGACCGGGCCATGGGCATACGCCATGCCGGCAAACAAAAACAGAGCAGCAGAAACAAATAGCGAGGTTTTTTTCATAACACTTTCCTATGATGGTCACATAAAATGAAGCTGGCGATTATAAATAAAATCCCGGCGCAAGTCCGCATAAATGCAAATTTGCGGAAAATTTCCCGATATTCATACCCCAAACGAAGAAACAGACATGACAGACAGCACATTTTTCTGGCACGATTACGAAACCTTTGGCACAGACCCGCAGCGCGACCGGGTTTGCCAGTTCGCCGGAATACGCACGGATCAGAACCTGGAGATCATCGGCGAACCGGTCATGGCTTACTGCCGGCCAACCGACGATTACCTGCCGCACCCGGAAGCCTGTCTGATTACCGGCATTACCCCGCAGATCGCCGCCGCCAGCGGCGTCAATGAAGCCGGTTTCGCGGCGCTGGTTCACGCCCAACTGGCTCAACCCAACACCTGCGCACTGGGCTACAACAGTCTGCGCTTTGACGACGAAGTCAGCCGCAACCTGCTCTACCGCAACTTCTACGACCCTTACGGCCGCGAATGGCAGAACGGCAATTCGCGCTGGGATTTGATCGATGTGGCCCGCGCCACGCGCGCCCTACGGCCGGAAGGCGTCAACTGGCCGCTAAACGCCGACGGCGTAGCCAGCTTCAGACTGGAAGAGCTGACCCAGGCCAACGGTATAGCGCATCAGTCGGCGCACGACGCGCTGGCGGACGTTTACGCCACCATCGCCATCGCCAGACTGATCAGACAGCGCCAGCCCAGGCTTTATCATTACCTGTTTGAGCATCGCGGCAAAGCCGCTGTGCAAAAACTGCTGCAGCTCGGCAGCTTCACGCCGCTGGCGCATGTCTCCGGGCGTTTTCCGGCCCGCAACAACTGCCTGGCCATCGTCCTGCCACTTTGTGAGCACCCCGGCAAAAGCAATGAAGTAGTGGTGTATGATTTATCGGTATCGCCCGAACCGCTGCTGGATTTAACGGCGGCCGAAATCCGGCAGCGGGTTTTTACCGCCACCGACGCCCTGCCGGCCGGCGTGGATAGAATTCCCTTAAAAACCATACACATCAATAAGTGTCCGGTATTGGCTCCGGTTTCCGTGATCGGGCCGGCAGACGCCGAGCGGCTGGCGATAGACCAAGGTATCTGCATGGCCAATCTGCAAAAGCTAAAGGCTGCGACCGGCCTGAACGCAAAACTGGCGGAAGTGTTTACCAGCGAATACGGCACGGAAATCAGCGATCCCGATCTGATGATATACAGCGGCGGTTTTTTCAGCAACCACGACAAGACATTGATGGCCAAAATCCGCAACGCCAGCCCCGGGCAACTAGCTAAGTTTCGCGGCGATTTCCAGGATCGGCGGCTGCCGGAAATGCTGTTCCGTTACCGGGCCCGCAATTTTCCGGACAGCCTGTCGGCCGAAGAGTCCGCCCTCTGGCGGGCGTTCCGCCACGGGCGTCTGCATGCCGACAACCATGACGGCTCGCTTAATCTGGCCAGCTATCAGCAAAAAATACAGTCATTGCGAACCGAACCCGGCGGCAAGCCGGAAATTCTGGATCAGCTTGAAGCCTGGGCGAGGCTGTTGCAGGCAAATTGTATGGAACCGGCTTAAAAAGTGCTGTGGGCGACGCATCACCAGCAACAAATGCGCTTCATGCCGGCCGGCTTTTCCAAAATTCAGACTCGCCGGCTGTCTGAATTAAATGCTTTATCAGCTCTTTCAAGCCGTCCGGCGTATAGTTAGTACGCTTGGAATGGGCCTTGGATTGCAGCGAGACAACCTCTTGATGTTGATGATACGTCTCTTTGCCGTTCCAAAATGATTTTATACCAGGCACAAAAAAAGCCCTTGGAATTTCTTACAAGGGCTTGATTTATATGGAGCTGGTGATGGGACTCGAACCCGCGACCGGCTGATTACAAATCAGCTGCTCTACCAACTGAGCTACACCAGCGAATTCCGTCCATTATAGACTGCTCAGGCATGCTTGTCCAGCAATTTAGCCTGAACGGCATACAGAAGCCCGGATAAAACCCGGCTTAACTAGCCTGCTTGATGCGTTTTACGGCGTTTTCCAGATTGCTCATGCTGGTGGCGATGGAAATGCGGATGTGGCCGGGGCAACCGAACGCAGAGCCCGGCACCAGCGCCACGCCGGCATTTTCGATCAAATATTCGCTATAGGCCAGATCATCTTTTATGCCCAGCCTTGCCAGCAGTTTTTCCACGTTTGGAAACACATAAAAAGTACCGTCGGTCGGCAGGCATTCCACGCCGTCTATGTTGTTGAGTTCCGCCACCACGAAATCATGGCGTTTTTTAAATTCCATCAGCATGGTATCGATAAAACCCTGATCGCCGTTTAAGGCTTCCTCCGCCGCCACTTGGGAGATGGAGGTCGGGTTCGAGGTGCTTTGCGACTGGATGATGCACATGGCTTCGATCAGCGGCGCAGAACCGGCGGCATAGCCGATACGCCAGCCGGTCATGGAATAGGCTTTGGAAACGCCATTCAGCACGATGGTTCGCTCATAAAAATCCGGGTGGGCGTTCAGGATGTTCACAAACTCGCCCTTTTGCCACAGGATGTGTTCGTACATGTCGTCGGTGGCGATCAACACCTGCGGAAAGTCGCGCAGCACGTCGCCCAGGGCTTTCAGTTCGTCCAGACTATAGGCGGCGCCGGTGGGATTGGACGGGCTGTTGATGACCAGCAACCGGGTTTTGGCTGTGATGGCGTTGCGCAATTGCGCCGGGGTGATCTTGAAGTGCTGCGCCTGCCCTGCTTCCACGATTACCGGCACGGCATCGGCCAGCAGCACCATGTCCGGATAAGACACCCAGTACGGAGCGGGGATGATGACTTCGTCGCCGTGATTCAGCAAGGCTTGAGCCAGATTGTAAAAACTTTGTTTGCCGCCGCAGGAGACCAGTATCTGCTCAGGCCGGTAGTCCAGGCCGTTGTCGCGTTTAAATTTTTGGATAACGGCTTTTTTCAGGCCGGCCGTGCCGTCCACCGCGGTATATTTCGTAAAGCCCTTGTTTATGGCGGTTATGGCGGCGGCCTTGATATGATCGGGGGTGTCGAAATCAGGTTCACCCGCGCCAAGGCCAATAATATCTTTGCCCGCCGCGCGCATGGCGGCGGCTCTGGCGGTAATGGCTAAAGTGGGGGACGGCTTGACCGCTTTAACTCTGTCGGACAATGTAATGCTCATGATTCCTCGATCGAAATAAAACACAAAATGTTGCCATTATACGGCATTAGTGGAGCATTGACTGCAAAGTCTGCAATTTTTTCAACGCTATCGACCGCTGGCAATTGCTTGGTGAAGACCAATTTTTTGGCTGGCCGTTCCGCAAAAATTTAAAGCCGCTAAAATTAGCCTGTAATATGTCGGTTTTTACCCGTAACCACCGAAGTGATGCCTCAATTTTTTTCCGGAATACTTACTCGATCCGCCTGGATCAAGGTTCATTTATATCTAGCCCTCAGCCTGGGCCTGGTATTTGCGCTGATGGGCCTGACCGGTAGCCTGAGCGTGTACAGGGACGAACTGGACGAATTGTTTAATCCGCAACTCTATATAGAGCAAACCGGCCAGCCGGCGTTGCCGCCGGATAAAATCATCGCCGCCGTGCGAGCCGCCCAGCCCGAACGCTACGGAGTGTGGACGCTGGAAATGCCGCGCACCGCGCACGGCGCACTGATCGCCTGGTTTGAAAAACCGCGTGAAACCATAGGCGAGTTTTATGCGCCGCTGATGGTGGCGGTCAATCCCTATACCGGCGAAATCCTGGACAGCCGCTTATGGGGCAGGACGTTTACCACCTGGATACTGGACTTGCACACCCAGTTGCAGATGGATGGCCTAGGCCGCAAACTGGTAGCGATAACGGCTGTCTTTCTGATGCTGTCCGTCGGCAGCGGCCTGTATTTGTGGTGGCCGGGATGGCGGCGACTGCCGGCCGCGCTTGTCGTGCGCCACGACGCGGGCCTGATGCGCCTGCTGTTCGATCTGCATCGACTGCTGGGCCTGCTCAGCGCCGGGGTTTTGCTGTTGCTGGCGTTTACCGGTTTTCATCTCGCCTATCCGCCGCTGCTGGAGACGCTGACCGCCTCGACCGGCATGGGCCACGGCGGAGACGAGGGGCCGAATGTACATAGCAGCGCCGTACCCAATAACCGGCCGGTCAGTCTTGCCGAGGCAGTGCTGATAGCGCGCGGCCTGTTCCCAAGCTCGGATGTGCGGCGCATTACCACGCCGCTGGGCGAAACCGGTACATACCGCATCAATTTGCGCCAGCATCATGAAATCAATCAGCACCATCCGCTGACCACGGTATGGATAGACCGCTGGAGCGGTCAGATACGCGACGTGCGCAATCCGGTCAAATTCAGCGCCGGCCAGACTTTTACCAGCTGGCTATGGCCGCTGCATACTGGCGAGGCATTTGGCGGGAACGGGCGGCTGATCTGGTGCCTGACCGGACTGACGCCGCTGCTGCTTTTTATCAGCGGCGTCTGCCACTGGCTATACCGCCACGGCGTAATCAAGGACAGGGTTTTGAATTGGGCGGACGGGCGACGGAAGATGGTGGCGACGGCAAGCCGCCTGTATGCCGGACTGGCGCAAATCGCCAGATTGGCCGAGCCGCACATCCGATCAAAAACGCTGTTGATTTACAACAAATTATTGAGTTTCTGGGCGGAATTCAAAAAATAAGTCTGCAATTTTTAGTCATAACGCTTGCACAAAGTAAATACATCGCTATAATTAGCGGCTCGAACGATAGACTTTAGGCGTGTAGCTCAGTTTGGTTAGAGCACCACCTTGACATGGTGGGGGTCGGTGGTTCGAGTCCACTCGCGCCTACCAAACACAGTAAAGCACCGCAAGACGGTGCTTTTTTTATTGCGGAATCCAACATGCCAGTAATTACACTTCCGGATGGCTCACAGCGTCAATTCGATCAGGCATTAAGCGTGATGGATGTCGCCAAATCGATAGGCTCGGGTCTGGCCAAGGCCACCCTGGCGGGCAAAGTGGACGGCAAACTGGTCGACGCCGGCGCCCTGATCGAATCGGACGCCAGCCTGCAAATCATCACCGCAAAGGACGAAGAAGGCGTCGAGATTATCCGCCACTCCACAGCCCATTTACTGGCGCAAGCCGTCAAGCAGCTATTTCCTGCCGCGCAGGTGACCATAGGCCCAGTCATCGAAAACGGCTTTTACTATGATTTTGCCTACGAACGTTCGTTTACGCCGGACGACCTGACGGCGATTGAAAACAAAATGCTGGAACTATCCGCGCAAGATGCGGAAATTACCCGTTCGCTGATGTCGCGCGACGAGGCCGTGCAGTTTTTTACCGACCTGGGCGAAAAATACAAAGCCGAAATTATCGGATCGATACCGACTAATGAAGACCTGTCGCTTTACCGTCAGGGCGAGTTTACCGACTTGTGCCGCGGCCCGCATGTGCCCAGCACCGGCAAGCTGAGAGCCTTCAAACTGATGAAAATCGCCGGCGCATACTGGCGCGGCGACTCCAAAAACGAAATGCTGCAGCGCATCTACGGCACAGCTTGGGGCGACGCCAAGGAACTGGCCGCCTATCTGCACAGACTGGAAGAAGCCGAAAAGCGCGACCACCGCAAAATCGGCAAGGCCCTGGATCTGTTTCACACCCAGGAAGAAGCGCCGGGCATGGTGTTCTGGCACGAAAAAGGCTGGAATATCTACCAGCAGGTGGAGCAGTACATACGCCAGAAACTGCGCGTCAACGGCTATAGCGAAATCAAGACCCCGCAAATTGTTGACCGCAGCCTGTGGGAGAAATCCGGGCACTGGGACAAATTCGGCGACATGATTTTCACCACGCATTCGGAAAACCGCGATTACGCGATAAAACCGATGAACTGCCCTTGCCACATCCAGATTTACAACCAGGGCATCAAAAGTTACCGCGATCTGCCGGTGCGTCTGGCGGAGTTCGGCTCCTGCCATCGCAACGAGCCGTCAGGCACCCTGCACGGCCTGATGCGGGTCAGAAACTTTGTGCAGGACGACGCGCATATTTTCTGTACCGAAGACCAGATACAGGAAGAGGTCGCTACCTTTATCGACCTGCTGTTCGAGGTTTATAAGGATTTTGGCTTTGAAGACGTGCTGATCAAGCTTTCTACCCGTCCCGTAAACCGGGTCGGCGACGACGCGGTGTGGGACAAAGCCGAGAGCGCGCTGGAACTGGCACTGAACACCAAGGGACTGGCCTGGCAATTACAGCCGGGCGAAGGCGCATTCTATGGCCCTAAAATCGAGTTTTCCCTAAAAGACTGCATAGGCCGGGTCTGGCAATGCGGCACCATACAGGTGGATTTCTCCATGCCTGACAGGCTGGGAGCAACGTATATCGGCGAAGACAGCGCCCGGCATGTGCCGGTGATGTTGCACCGCGCCATTCTGGGTTCGCTGGAACGATTCATCGGCATACTTATAGAACAGCATGCCGGCATCTTCCCTTTATGGCTGGCTCCGATACAGCTTGTGGTGCTGAATATTACCGACCGCCATGCCGATTATGCCCGCCAAATCTGCCTGGAACTTGAAAAACAAGGTTTTAGAGTCAAAATAGACTTGAGAAATGAGAAAATAGGCTTTAAAATCCGCGAACATTCCATGCAGCGTGTGCCGTATCTCATTATTATCGGCGACAAAGAACTGGAAAATCACGCTGTCACGCTACGCAGCCAGCAGGGTGAAGACCTTGGAAGTCTGTCAGTCATTGAACTGATCGAACGCCTGAAAACCGAGATAGCGGACAGGAATAATAATAACGTGGAGGATTAGGGTATCAGCTCTAAAAAAGATGCAACGCGCTTAAACACCGAAATTACCGCCAGACGGGTTAGGGTTATAGGCGCTGAAGGTGAACAAGTTGGTGTTGTTTCAATAAACGAAGCGTTACAGCTCGCCTATGATGTGAACATGGATCTGGTCGAAATTTCGCCCAATGCAGATCCACCTGTTTGCAAAGTCATGGATTACGGTAAATATCAGTTTGAACAAAACAAGAAACTGCAAGCCGCCAAGAAAAAGCAAAAACAAATCCAGATCAAGGAAATCAAGTTCAGACCCGGTACTGAAGAAGGCGACTATCAGGTTAAACTCCGCAGCCTGATCAAGTTTCTGAGCGAAGGCGACAAGACCAAGATCACCGTCCGCTTCAAAGGCCGGGAACTGACCCACCGCGAGTTGGGCATGGATTTGCTGAAGCGCATAGAAACCGATCTGGAAGAAGTTGCCGCAGTCGAACAGTTTCCCAAACTGGAAGGCCGACAGATGGTCATGGTCATGGGGCCGAAAAAGAAAAAATAATGTAGCTATTCATCCCGGATCGCAAAAATGCGCCCTGTTGCGTTCATCCTCTTAATAAGCCACTGGTTTTAAAGACGGCAAGCGATCCCAAAAATAGTCATATCGGTTTTAGCCGTTTTAAACAAACGGCTTTACGGTTCAGGATGAATCGTCAACCGGCATCCTTGCGGATGCCAGAAATTCAATGGGGCCAAGCATTTTGCCTCACTGGGTTTTATCTCAGGGACTTTATTTTATTTACACTGGAGAAAACAAATGCCAAAGATGAAAAGCCATAGCGGCGCCGGCAAGCGGTTCAAGAGAACCGGTACCGGCGGCTTTAAGTGCAAACAATCGCACAAGCGTCATATTCTGACCAAAAAATCCACCAAGCGGAAAAGACAACTGCGTAAAACAGCCATTCTTCACCCTTCAGATGCGCCATTGGTAGCGCGTATGCTGCCATACAGTTGATTTAACATCGTTATTGAAGAGAGTAAAACATGGCTAGAGTAAAACGCGGCGTCACCGCTAGAGCAAGACACAAGAAAATTTTAAAGCTGGCAAAAGGTTATTACGGCGCTCGCAGCCGGGTTTACCGGGTTGCCAAGCAGGCGGTCATCAAAGCCGGTCAATATGCGTACCGCGACCGCAAACAGAAAAAACGTCAGTTCCGCGCCCTGTGGATTGTGCGTATCAATGCAGCTGCCCGTCAGTTCGGCATTTCGTACAGCCGCTTGATTAACGGTCTGAATAAGGCCAATGTGGCAATCGACCGTAAAGTGCTGGCGGATCTGGCAGTACGCGACATAGATGCTTTTGGCGCCATCGCCAAAATCGCTATCGCAAATCAAAGCAAACCATAATTAATTTGGGTTGCCGGCCTGCGAAATCTTAACAGGCCAAATGCAATACAGAGCTCGCCGCCAACATGCGGCGAGCTATCTGCCCGGCCCTACGCCGGCAGATCAATTAATCTTTTGGATTTATTCCCCATACTAAAAAAGCGAGCTCTTTGTGTCGGTTAATCTCGAAGACATTGTTACGCAGGCATTGCAGGCACTGGCGCAAGCCCAGGATCTTAACCAGCTTGATCTGGTCAGAGTCGATTATCTCGGCAAAAAAGGCGTTTTTACCCAGCAAATGAAAGAACTGGGCAATCTTGACCCTGAGCAGCGGCGTAGTGTCGGCCAGGTGATCAATACCGCCAAGAACGCCTTTCAGGAAGCGCTGGACGCCCGTAAACTGACGTTGGAAAGCGCCGCGCTGGAAGCGCGTCTGGCACAGGAACGCATCGACGTGACGCTACCCGGCAGAGGCCAGCACGGTTCGGGGCTGCATCCGGTGACCATCACCTTGCGCCGCATCGCCAAAATCTTTGCCGGCGTCGGTTTTCAAGTGGTCGAAGGCCCTGAAATTGAAGACGATTACCATAATTTCGGTGCGCTCAACATACCCGAGCACCATCCGGCCCGCGCCATGCACGACACGTTCTATTTCGATGCCCATACCGTGCTCAGAACCCATACCTCGCCGGTACAGATCCGGGTCATGGAATCCGGAAAGCCGCCGCTGAAAGTCATTGCACCGGGCCGGGTATACCGTTGCGATTCCGATCTGACCCACACCCCCATGTTTCATCAGGTCGAAGGCTTTCTGGTCGATACCGATGTCAGTTTCGGCGACCTGAAAGGGGTGATCTTCGAATTTTTGCGGGCTTTTTTCGAGAAAGACGTGCAAGTTCGTTTTCGGCCCTCCTATTTTCCTTTTACCGAACCCTCCGCGGAATTCGATGTTTCCTGCGTGATGTGCGACAGCCAGGGCTGCCGGGTTTGCAAACAGACCGGCTGGCTGGAAGTGGGCGGTTGCGGCATGATCCATCCCGCCGTTTTCAAATCTGTGAATATCGATAGCCGGGCGTTTAGCGGATTCGCTTTCGGCATGGGCGTCGAAAGGCTGGCGATGATGCGCTATGGCATTAATGATTTAAGAATGTTCTTTGAAAACGATCTTAAATTTTTGCAACAGTTTAAATAACGGTGAATTAATTCATGCAAGTCACTGAAATCTGGTTAAGAGAACGGGTCAATCCTGCCGTCGATATCCAAACCCTGGTCGCGCAACTGACCATGGCCGGCCTGGAAGTGGACACCGTGCAACCGGTCGCCGCTGAATTCAGCGGCGTGGTCGTGGCTGAAGTCTTATCCACTGTCCAGCATCCCAACGCCGACAAGCTCAGAGTCTGCCAGGTCAATACCGGCGCCGAGCAGCCACTGCAAATCGTCTGCGGCGCCAGCAATGTCAGACCGGGCTTAAAAGTGCCGGCCGCCCTGATCGGCGCGGTGCTGCCCGGCGATTTCAGGATCAAGGAATCCAAATTGCGTGGCGAATTATCCTTCGGCATGCTGTGCTCGGAAAAGGAGCTGGGGCTGGCCACGACGTCCGACGGCCTGATGGAGCTGCCCGCCGATGCGCCGGTTGGCGCGAATATACGCGACTATCTGCTGCTTGACGACCATGTCATCGAACTGGGACTGACGCCCAATCGCGCCGATTGTCTCAGCGTGGAAGGCGTGGCCCGGGAAGTAGCTGTGCTGAATAAACAACCGTTCCAGCCTGTCAGTTTTGAGACTGTGGCGGTCAGCCATCAGGATAACCTGGAAATCCAGGTTGCCGACCCCGCCGCCTGCCCGGTTTATCTGGGCAGGCTGATCAAAAACATCGACCCGCAGGCCGTCACGCCGCTGTGGATGCAGGAACGCCTGCGCCGTTGCGGCATCAGAAGCCTGAGTCCGGTGGTGGATGTCACTAATTATGTATTACTGGAACTGGGGCAGCCCCTGCATGCCTTCGATGCCGGCAAACTGGCTGCGCCTATCGTCGTCAGACGCAGCCGGATCGAAGAAGCCTTGACGCTGCTAAACGATCAAACCATTGCGCTTGATGGCGATACGCTGATCATCGCCGACCAGCAACAGCCACTGGCGCTGGCCGGGGTGATGGGCGGCAAGCATAGCGCCGTATATGGCGAAACCCGCGACATCTTTCTGGAATGCGCATTTTTCACGCCGCTGTGCGTGGCCGGAAAAGCCCGGCAATACGGCTTGCACACCGATTCTTCCCACCGCTTTGAACGCGGCGTGGATTTTACCCTGCAACATCGGGCCATGGAACGGGCCACGCAATTGATTCTGGCGATTGCCGGCGGCAGCGCAGGCCCGGTCAGCGAGGCGGTCAGCCGCCCTGCCCTGCCGGTGCGGACGCCGGTGGCCTTGCAAACGCAACGCATCGAAAAAATGCTGGGCATCAGCCTGGACAATGCCGACTTGACCGCCCTGTTTGCCGGTCTGGGCATGCAGATCAGTGCGACTGCCGATGGCTGGGAGATTACCCCGCCCGGTTTCCGGTTCGATATCGCCATAGAAGAAGACCTGCTGGAGGAAATAGCCCGCATCTACGGCTATAACAATTTGCCCAGCAACAGCCTGCTGATGCGCTCCGAACTGGCGCAAGCGCCGGAAGCGACGCTACCGATAGACAGACTACAGGATCTGCTGGTCGATAGAAGCTATCAGGAAGCGATTACCTACAGCTTTGTCGATGAAGTCATGCAAAACGCGCTGGCTCCGGATGATGAGTTTATCCGCATCAGCAACCCGATTTCGTCCGAACTGTCCATCATGCGCACCACTTTATGGTGCGGCTTGCTGAATGCGGCGATTTACAACATCAATCGCCAGCAACCCAGAGTCCGGCTGTTTGAAGCTGGCCTGAGATTCTACCGGGAAAATGGCCGGATTCAGCAGCGTAAAACGCTGTCCGGTCTGGCTTACGGCAGCCTATATCCAGAACAATGGGCCGAAAAAGCCCGAAATGTGGATTTTTTCGACATCAAGGCCGATGTAGAGACCTTACTGGCGGCAAGCGGCCGATCCGCAGTTTTTCAGGCCGCTCGCCACCCCGCCCTACATCCCGGCCAAACCGCGCAAATCCGTACTGCGGACGGCAAAAACATCGGCTTGCTGGGCATGCTGCACCCGACGTTGGAAAAGCAGTTCGGCTTCGACAGCCCGGTGTTTTTGTTCGAATTAAACCAGGAAGCCATACTGGACAGACAGACGCCAAAATTCGTGACTTTGTCCAAATTCCCGTCCGTGCGCCGGGATCTGGCTCTGATTTTTGAAGAAACGGTGGCGGCAAGCGATATTATCGATTGCATCCATGCCCATGCCGGTAGCGGCGTGATTCACGAAGTACAGATTTTTGACATCTATCGCGGCCCGGGGGTCGCGGCAGGATACAAAAGTATTGCATTAAGCATGATTTTACAGGATTACAATCAGACACTTACAGAATCTCAAATTGATGCTATAGTTAATGAGGTACTGGTTGTGTTGCGATTAAAACTAAATGCGGAATTGAGGGAGTGATTGGTGGCGTTAACAAAAGCAGACATAGCAGAGAAACTGTTTGAAGACCTGGGCCTTAACAAACGCGAGGCCAAGGAAATCGTCGAACTGTTTTTTGAAGAGATCAAAACCTCGCTGGAAACCGGCGAGCAGGTAAAAATTTCCGGATTCGGAAAATTTGAATTACGGGACAAAACCGGCCGTCCCGGCAGAAACCCAAAGACAGGCGAGGAAATTCCCATTACTCCGCGCCGGGTCGTAACGTTCAGAACCGGTCAAAAACTGAAGGCCAGGGTGGAATCGTATGCTGGAACCCAGTAATAATAACGAACTACCGGCCATTCCGGCCAAAAGATACTTCACCATAGGCGAAGTCAGCGAATTATGCGCGGTAAAACCCCATGTCCTGCGCTACTGGGAACAGGAATTTACCGAACTCAGCCCGGTAAAAAGACGCGGCAACCGCCGCTATTACCAGCGGCATGACGTCTTGCTGATCCGCCAGATTCGCAGCCTGCTATATGAGCAAGGCTACACCATAGGCGGAGCCAGGGCGCATCTGACCAGCGATAACGCCAAAGAAGACTCCTCGCGCAGCAAACAGCTTGTCCATCAAATGATAGGCGAACTGGAGGATATTCTGGAACTGCTCAGGTAGTATTTGCCCGGCTATTGTGGTATCATAGCCGGCTGCTAATATCAAAAGCAGAAATAACAATATCTTGATAAACTTCGGGGCGTAGCGCAGTTTGGTAGCGCACTATACTGGGGGTGTAGGGGTCGTGGGTTCAAGTCCCGCCGTCCCGACCAAGTTTATGATTCACATTGTTCGATAAAATTCCAAAAAACCCGCAAGCTGTCTGGCTTGGCGGGTTTTTTATTGTCCAGTGGATGCATGGCGTCTAGACCGGAATGGCGTTAATCGACATCCAAATTTTGCCGGCTTTAGACCTAAATAGGCTTCAAAATCGTAAACGCTCGAATAACTACATATTCCAATTTATCCAGCCGGCGTTAATATATTCTGCATCCACATTCCACGGCAGCAGGCGTTCGATATCCTCCAAGGCCTGCGCCCGGCAGTTCTTTAAAAACCGCCTATCCGGGCAACCGTCTCCCTATGCAAAGAAACAGTACTCCATTACACTGACTTGGCGCTCAGACTCTGGCCGTTCATTTTTTGGAGGTGAGAAATCCCCCGTGTAAAAACCTGGCCTGTGGGAATTTGCGGACTCATCTGTGGCGGCGCTTTGCGACCCCGTTTAGGAAAATGATTTTAGCCGTGTCCCTGTCTGACGCATTTTATCCATTGGGAGGTAAATATGGCGAAAAAATTCAAATCAACAAACGGTCTACCGGTTATTCATCCTCGAGCGGCGGGTATTGATATTGGATCGCGTTTTCATTAAGCAAATTGAACAGGTGTTGGCTGTTTTAAATGTCGCCAAATCGTTCCCGGAACAGGCCGCGAATCTTCAGGCTCGTGCCGAGTTAATGCAACAAATTGCAGCCATTATTAAGGCAAATAACTGGAAACAAGCTGAAGCAGCAAACCATTGTGGATTGACTCAGCCCCGGATAAATGATCTGTTGCGTGGTCGTGTATCAAATTTTTCTCTGGATGCACTAGTCAATATTGCCGTAGCTCTTGGTCAGCGAGTGCATGTTACTTTAGAAGCCGCCTGATATCGGAGGCATAAAGGCTCTGATTCATTAGAAATCGATTGCATCGCTGTCAATTAGTTTTTGGGAAAAAGTTATGATACTGTGCCAAGGGTATTTTTAGTGCGCAAATAAAAATCGAATACGACAATAGCCCATAAATTTAAGATCCTCGAAAACCCAGCCCTTGGCGCTCCGAGATACGCGGCACGAGCGGTAAACCATTTATTTACAAAAGGTTGCGTTCGCGTCAGGCTCATTGATACCCGGTTTTTCGAGGTTCCGCTACGCAATTCAAGTTCAAGTGAGATCATTTATCGTGGATACAAGGTTTTGGCATCAAAAGTGGGAAAAAAATGATATAGGTTTTCATGGCAGCGCAGCCAACCCGCTGCTGCTGAAATATTTCAATGCGCTTTCCCTTGCCCAAGGCAGCCGGGTCTTTTTGCCATTATGCGGCAAGACGCTCGATATTTCCTGGTTGCTTGCCAATGGTTATCGTGTTGCCGGAGCGGAACTGAGCAAAGTCGCCATCGAGCAATTATTTGCAGAACTCGGACTGGAGCCGGAAATATCAGGCGTTGGCGAACTAGACCGCTACAGTGCAAAAAATATCGACATCTTTGTGGGCGATATATTCGATCTGTCCGAAAACATGCTAGGCCTGGTCGATGCGATTTATGACCGGGCGGCTCTGGTTGCTCTGCCCGAAGCAGTGCGCAATCGCTATACGGCGCACCTAATGAAGATTGCGGATAAAGCGCCGCAGTTGCTAATTAGCTATGAATACGACCAAAGCCTGATGGAAGGGCCGCCTTTTTCAATCAGCGCAGACGAAGTATTTCGACACTATCAGAACAGGTATGATTTAACGTTCATGGGCAGTGCAGATGTCCCGGGTGGATTAAGAAAATGCGCGGCAAAAGAGCATGTCTGGTTGCTAAAAAATGCGTAACCGGGACATGGATGCTGTAGCGCCTACACCGTCTTCATAATGACCTTGGCCCCTAGGGAACAGTAGAAAATCCGGCCGGCAGCCTGACATTTCAAAAAGTGCAGTCAGGTGCTTGTTGTTATAATGGTGGTTTATCCGCCCATATCGAAGCAGCCCGATCATTATTCCGCAGGAGCATGCCTGATGAACGCAACCTATCCAAGAACAAACAGACTTGTATTACTGCTATTGAGCATTTCGATGCTGGTTGCCTGCAGCTCTCCGGAAGAAACCGCCCAGAAGCATTTGCAGGCCGGCAAAACCTACATGGAAAAAGGCGACCTGGATAATGCCCTGCTGGAATTCAAGGCGTCAAATCAGGACGGCAAGCATGCCGAAGCTTATTATTATATGGCTCTGCTGGACGAAAGGCATGACAACCTTGCCGCCATGCGCGAGAATTTGCATAGCTGTCTGCTGGTGGATGAGGGCATGATTCCGGCCAAACTAAAACTGGCGCAGCTCGAGCTTGGCTTTGGCAATACGGATGAAGCCATGAAGCAGGTCAATGGGGTGCTGATAGGACATGCCGACAATATTTCGGCGCAATTGCTAAAAGCCGAGATCTACCTCAAAAAGGCTAAATACCCGGACGCCGCCGCCATGCTGGATACTGTGCTGAACAGCCATCCGGACAATGTGGAGGCGCTGTCCGCGAAAGCCGAATATTTTTTGCGGCAAAATGAACTGGATCAAGCGCAGGACATGACAGATGCCGCGCTGAAAATAAACCCCGATTATAAACGGGCCTATCAACTCAGAGTCAACATCCACGCCCGGCGCAGGAATATCGAAGCTATGATCGGCGATTTCCGGGAACTGATCCGACTGGATCCCGGCAATGAAAATTATAAATTGCGTCTGGCGCCGCTTTACGCCGTCAATAATAAATTACCGGAAGCCGAGGCCCTGCTGCGCGACATGATCAGCCAAAACCCCGGCCGGGTCGAAAACAAGCTGTTACTGCTCCAATTTCTGGAAAGCCATGCCCCGGAGCGGGTGGCGACCGAATACGAACAATGGCTTAATTCCAGTCCCTTGCTGCCCGAGTCTTCCAGAACCGGGCAATTACTGGAGTTATCCCGGTGGATGATGGCCAATGACCGTCCGGATCTGGCGGCAACCGGCCTTAAACAAATTGTGGACAAAGAAAAAAACCCGCAGTTGAATCTGACGGCGCAGACCGATCTGGCGGAAATAGCCCTCATCAAAAACCAGTACCAGGAAGCGGAGGCGGCTGCCGACGCCATTCTTAAACAGAATTCGGATTTTATTCAGGCCAGTTTTTTGAAAGCGCGGATCTATTTAAGCCGGCACCGCACTGACGACGCCATTAAACTGTTGAACGGCCTAACATGGGCCAAAAACGAGTCCGGTGATCTTTACACTTATCTGGGCATGGCTTATTTACAAAAAAACGATCAGCAGCAGGCGGATAAAAACTTCAAACTGGCGCTGGAACAAAACCCCGCCAACCGGACAGCTTTTTTCCCGGTTTATAACAGCTATCTGCAAGCCAATCAGCCGGAAAACGCCAAACAGATGCTGGATAAGGCCTTAAAATATAAACCTCATCAGGATTGGCTGCTGATTGCCAAAGCTGAAATGGAGATTCAGGAAAAAAACTGGGACGAAGCGCGAAATACCGTGCAACTGCTGACCATGTTCTCCAAAAACACGGCAGCCACCGCTTATTTGCGAGCCAATATTTTACAGGGCGCAGGGCAATTTCCTGCCGCCATTGTCGCTTACCAGAAACTGCTGGAACTGGCCCCGGACAATATTAATGCATTGCTTAATCTGGCCCGCTCATATGAAGCCATTAAATCCCGGGACAAGGCGATTGCCTTTCTGGAAGCATTGAATGAAAAACATCCAGACAATTTTGCCATCGTCAGCGTACTTGGCAACCTCTATTCCGTCAGCAAGGAGCCGGACAAGGCCGAAAAACTCTATACAGAGCAGGTGCAACGCACACCCAAAATAGCGGAGCTTTATATTAATCTGGCCAGACTTTTCGGCAGTGAACACAAAAAACCGGAAGAAGCAAAGGAAATTCTGTTAAATGGCCTGAAAAACAATCCAGATGATTTGAAATTGAGCCTGGCTCTGGCAGGCTGGTATGATGAAAATGGCGACACCAACGGCGCCCGTCCTCTCTATGAAAAATTATGGGAAAAATATCCGGATTCCAATGTGATTTCCAACAATCTGGCCAACATTCTGCTCAATTCCAAATCCGACACCGATATAGCCAGAGGGATCGCCCTTGCCCAGCGCTTTAAAGAATCCGAAAATCCCGACTATCAGGATACTTACGCCTGGTCGCTGGTCAAGTCCGAGCAGGGTGCGAAAGCCGTTCCGCTGCTTAAAGCGCTGATCACAAAACTACCCGAACTGGCGGATATCCACCACCATCTTGGCGTAGCGTATTTAATCAGCGGCCAAAGAAACCTGGCTTTAACCGAGTTCAAACAGGCCCTGGCGCTGTCCGACAAGCATAAACACAACTTTCCCGGTAAAACCAAAGCCATCAATCTGGTGCAGGAGTTAGGGGCGACCAACAAAAATTAAAGTCACGCCCCGGTATCCATCGACTCGCGAGCAGGAATAAAGCCAAGATTGCGACAGATGCGCCAAGCGCGGCGCATTATGCGGCCTGTTGTTTTATAACAAAAAATAGACGGACAAATCGCCCAGACCTGAGCGGGCCACGCCTGTAAACAAAAAATTTGCAGGTTTGGATAGCTTGTGCAAAAATTCCCGAGGATTTTACTAGGATATTAATTCTGTCTATCATCAGGAGAACATCATGCCATTATTACAAAAAAAACATCCGGCGCCCGCATTCACCACCTTGAATCAGCAGAAGCAAACGGTGTCGTTAGCCGATTTTCTCGGTAAAAAGCATGTGGTGCTGTACTTTTATCCCAAGGACGATACGCCGGGCTGCACCATAGAAGCCAATGAGTTTACTGCACTGGCCGATGAGTTTGCCGGGCTGGATACGGTCATCCTCGGCGTCAGCAAGGATGATTGCGCCAGTCATCTGGCTTTCATCGAAAAATATGTATTGAATCTGCAATTGCTGGCCGACACCAGCGGCGAATTGTGCGACAGTTATGGGGTTTGGCAGGAGGTGGAGAAGGACGGGGTTAAAAAATTGAAAATCGTCCGCTCAACTTTCATTATCGACAAACAGGGCATGCTGGCGGAAGTCATGTATGGCGTGAACCATGCAGGACACGCCCAAGCCGTGCTGGACATCGTTAAAACATTGTAAGGCTACAGTGGGCGCGGAATCGCGCCCACTGTGCTGGAACCAGCGAGGCTTACTGTCCCAGGGAGCCGAGATAAGCGGCGATTTCCCTGATGTCTTCGTCGCTCAGGGTTTTTGCGACGGCATTCATGGCAGGGCCTGATCTGGCTCCCGTTTTGAAGTCATGCAATTGTTTGTCGAGATATTCGGGATGCTGTCCCGCCAGCCTGGGGCGACCGCCCAGACCCAAAAAGTTTCCGCCATGGCAACCCATGCACATGGTGGCCTTGGCCTTGCCTTTTTCGGCAAGCTTGGCGTCGCCGCCCGCCGTACTCGCTGGCTGGCTGGCAAAATAGGCGCTGATGTCCTGAATGTCCGGATCTCCCAGGGTAGCCGTCATGGACTTCATGACCGGATTTTCGCGGACGCCCCCTTTGTAATTATTTAACTGCGCTTCCAGATAAATTGCAGACTGGCCACCCAGATTCGGCACACCCTGATTGCGGTTGTTGCCCTGCACCCCATGGCAGCCCTGACAGACTTCAGACCGGGTCTGCCCAGCTATGCTGTCGGCGGCGTTGGCCACGCCGGCAGACAGCCATATCAGTAAAGCGAAAATAATTTTATTGTTTTTGTTAGGCATTAAAAATCCTGATAGTTTTGTTGTAACATATTGATTATTAAACTTGCCGGCAAACTTTTCATCTTCAATAAAAAGCCCGACGTCCCCGAAAAAACACTAAAACACCGGCTTTGACTCCCGGGACAAAACCTCGAATAACTGTTTCGGGTTTGCCGGGCGTTTCAGCCGTACAGCCTGACCGCGATTATAACCGATGCCTCTATTAGCCGATCAGATCAATCTAGCTCCTGTAGACGGCGAACTGTACCTGCTGCGCGGATTTTATCCGTCTGATCTGGCCGACCGCTACTTTAATCTTCTGCATCAGTCGCTGCACTGGCAATCGGAACAACTGTACATTTATGGCCGCTGGCTGAATGTTCCCCGGCTTATAGCCTGGTACGGCGACGAGAGGGCCGTTTACCGCTACTCCCGGGTAGACCATACCCCCCTGCCCTGGACGGCCGAATTACTGGCGTTGAAAACGGCAATGGAAGCAATTTGCCGGCAACCTTTCAATAGCGTGCTGGCCAATCTGTACCGCGACGGCCAGGATTCCATGGGCTGTCATGCCGACGATGAAAAAGAACTGGGCCCGAATCCGGTCATTGCTTCATTGAGCTTTGGCGAAAGCCGTTTGCTGCGTTTCCGGCATGAACAAGGTGACAGACTGGACATGGAACTGGCGCATGGCGACTTGCTGATCATGGCCGGCGCCTTACAGCACCATTGGCGGCACGAAGTACCGAAAACCCGCAAGAACAAACAAGCCCGAATCAATCTGACTTTCAGGCTGATCGACTGCGGATAGTCCATAATGCAGCAAGCGTTTTACCTACGCTTTCAATGACTTTTCAATTGCAAAAACTTGAAAATATCCACATCAATCACGGCGAAGGCCACGATCCACAGCACTGCGTCGTAGGCGTCCAGCCAGGCGGATCGGGATAGCCAGATGCCGACCATCGCCAGTAGGCCGATAAACACGCCCAGCGTCGCCAGCCAATAGGCTTGCGGATGATTCAGCACGGTCTGCGGATAACGGATTTCCAGTTCCAGCAGGGCTATCAGCATAAACCAGAGCACGGCATTGCCAACATCCAGCCATTCATTGCTGCCGATATATATGAAAAACACCGCCAGAACAACCAGTATCAGCGCATTGCGCATCATGCACCGGGTTGCTGTGCTGAAGGGCGCGGTCTGACTAAATGCTTCCAGCTCAAACATGATCAGCAGCAACACCCAGCACAAGGCGTCGATGGCGTTGAGCAGATTATGGGAAATGGCGTAAATCAGTACATTTAGCGATAGCAGAGCCAGTACGGTCAGCTTGAACCATGAGCAGGACGATAAAATCTGTTTAATCATGAACCGGGCTTATATTGTGCAAAGTTCCTGATTACCGAAATACGCAACATCTCGGCAATCAGAACCGTCAGCAGTTGAAAGGCAGTCTGGCCACACGCCATTGTGCGCCGGCCAGCCTGTGCCTGTTATTGAACAAAACAGGCTTTTTCGGCTTCGGTTTCGGTCTGCTTGAGTTTGCCTTTCAAATCCTTGGATTGCTGGGGATCGCGAAAAACAGCGCCTGCTTCGCCGGGAGTCTTTTGCATTTGTACAAAGGTTTTGGCGGCTTCATAGTCGGCAAAACTGAGCTTTTCGGCAATCTTGTCGATTTTGCAACCGCAGGCGTATTGATTGATATAGCTCAGACCACCGTGTTTGGCGACACATTCCAACACATAATCGACCCGATCGCGGGTTGGATAATCGTTGGCCGGCTGGGCTTCGGCCGGCGACGCGGCCAACGTTTCCTGCGGCGGACAGTCCTGCATGGCTGCGCAGCCGCTTAGCAGGGGGAACAGGACGGTGGCGAGACATAAGATGTTTTTCATGCTGATCTTTATTTTTTAATGTTAAAGGTTAAGGGGTAGCGGCAAAATCGACAATCTGTTTCAGTTGCGGGTTCATTTCCCCGGCAAATTTGTCCAGGGCAGCATTGCCGGTATTCTCCGGCAGCAAATGCGTTTTGATGATGGTCTTGCCCACAGACTGGTAAGTGACTATATTGCAGGGCATATAGCCAATTGCCTGCGGACTGATTTCCAGCGCCTGCTTTGCCAGAGTCAGATTACAGAACTGTATGGTATCGTATTCCGGAAAGTCCGGCGCGCCGCGTTCGCGTATGACCTTGCCGACCCGGCTATGACCTGTGATCCGGAAGTTGTGTTCGGCAATGGCGATTTCCAGTTCCGCCAGGACTTCGTCGTAAGGCTTGTCGGTCTGCACTTGATAGTAGGGCACCAGATCGGTATTGGGCGGCTGCGTAACACAGCTTGCAATCAACGGCAGGCTTGCGAAAATGGCGACTGTTTTTAACATGGTTAAAGCTTACCATCATGAGCGGACAAAACAAAGTCAGCGGCGTAGTGCTGGCCGGTGGTCTGGCGCGGCGCATGCAGCAGCAGGACAAGGGACTGGTGCAGTTTCAAGGCAGGGCCATGATCAGCTATGCGCTGGCCGCCATGTCGCCGCTGGTGGACGAATTGCTGATCAGCGCCAACCGCCATCAGCATGAATATGGCCGTTATGGGCTGCCGGTCATCGGCGACAGCAGCCCGACATTCGACGGCCCGCTGGCCGGGATACTGGCCGCGATGCGGGTAGCGCGACATCCGCTATTGCTGGTGACGCCGTGCGATTCACCGCTGATCGGGACGGCGCATTTACAACGCCTGCTGGCGACCTTGAACGGCGCTTGCGATGCGGCGGTCGCCTTCGACGGCGCACGCCTGCATCCTGTCGTCATGGTATTGAGAACACGTCTGCAAGACAGCCTGTCGGACTATTTGCACAGCGGCGAACGCAAAATGGCAAACTGGTTACAGCAACAGCAAATGATCAGGGCCGATTTTAGCGACATGCCGGCGATATTCGCCAATATCAACACCCCGAACGAATTGCTGGCTCTGGAAGCGGCGGCCTGCTATAGCGATCTGCCTACCACCTGATTCTCGGGCGGCTGCCCACAACAGGCCATGCCGCAACTCAACGGCTGTTTTTTAAAGCCTCTATCCGTTCTTCCAGAGAAGGATGGCTCATGAACAACTGCCTGATGCCGCTACCGCCGCCGTTAATGCCGAACGCCGCCAGTTCTCCCGGCAGTTGCACAGGCTCCTGGGAACGTTGCAGGGCCTGCAGCGCCGATATCATTTTCTGACGACCGGCCAGTTGGGCACCGCCGGCGTCGGCGCGAAATTCACGGTGACGCGAAAACCACATCACCAGCATGGAAGCCAGTATGGATAGCGCGATCTGGGCGACGATCTGGGTAACGTAGTAAGCCGGGCCATAGCCGCGCTCGGTTTTGAACACCATTCTGTCCACCACATAGCCAATGATGCTGGCGAAAAAATAGACGAAGGTATTGACCACCCCCTGCATCAGGGACATGGTGACCATGTCGCCGTTGGCGACGTGGCTGATTTCGTGACCGATAACAGCCTCCACTTCGTCCGCGCTCATGCTGTGCAGCAAACCGGTGCTAACCGCAACCAGCGAGCTGTTACGGCTGGCGCCGGTTGCAAAGGCATTGGGTTCCGGCACGTCGAAAACGCCCACTTCAGGCATGCCGATGCCGGCCTGTTTCGATAGCCGGGCTACGACGCCAACCAGCCATTGTTCGGTCTGGTTTTGCGGCTGTTCGATGACGTGGACGCCCATGGCGTGTTTTGCCGACCATTTGGACATCAGCAACGAGATGAAGGAGCCGCTCATGCCGATCACCGCCGACATGATCAGCAAGGACTGCAGATTGAGATTGACGCCTTGCGCATCCAGCGTACCTTGCAATCCCAATACATTGAATATGATGGTGACTGCAATCATGATGGCGACATTGGTGGCCAGAAAAAGTAAAATTCTCATCATAATTAAAAAATCCTGTGATTGTGGTTGATATGCAAAATGGAGTGGCGGATACTTAATTTCAAGGTGGTAGAGTGTTAAGATGCCGTAAAGTTTATTTGAGAGACTCAAAAAATGAAAGTTGCCGGATTATTAAAATTTTTGACTCTGCTGCTGGTCGGTCATGTCTGTCAGGCCGCCTCGCCCGAACACGAAGCCGTATTGCGGCAACTGCATTTACCGCCCGGCTTCAAAATTTCCATCTATGCCGAAAACATGCCCAGCGCACGCAGTCTGGCGCTGGGCGATGACGGCGTGGTTTTTGTGGGCAGCCGTAACGGCGAAGTTTACGCCCTGCGAGACGCCGATCATAATGGTTATGCCGAACAGCGTCATGTTCTAGCTGAAAAACTGTATATGCCCAACGGCGTAGCTTACAAGGACGGGGCGCTGTATGTGGCGGAGGTGAACCGCATCATCCGCTTCGACGACATAGTCAGGCATCTGGGCAATCCGCCCTCGCCCGCCATCGTTTACGCCAAATTCCCGACTGACAGACATCATGGCTGGAAATACCTGCGCTTCGGCCCGGACGGCAAGTTATATACCGCCGTAGGCGCGCCATGCAATATCTGCAAGCCGGAAAAAACCATTTACGCCTCGCTGCTGCGCATGGACGCCAATGGCGGCAACATGGAAATACTGGCGCATGGCATACGCAATACGGTCGGTTTCGATTGGCAGCCGGGAAGCGGACATTTGTTTTTTAATGACAATGGCCGCGATTATCTGGGCGACGATGCCCCGCCGGAAGAGTTGAACCGCTGGTCGCATCCCGGCGAAGATTTCGGCTACCCTTACTGCCACGGCGGCGATATCGCCGATCCGCAATACGGTAACGATGGTTCCTGCCAGAACAGTGTGCCGCCGATCTGGAAATACAAGGCCCATATCGCTCCGCTGGGCATGCGGTTTTATACCGGCGACCGGTTTCCGGCCCACTACCGACAGCAGTTATTTGTCGCCCAGCATGGCTCGTGGAACCGCAGCCAGCCGCAGGGTTATCAGATTTCCGTCATTCACTTTGCAGACGACAGGCCGGTCAGCGAAGAGGCGTTCATCACCGGCTGGCTGACCGCAAACAACGAGACGCTGGGCCGGCCGGTAGACATTCTGCAATTGCCGGACGGCAGCCTGCTGATCAGCGATGACAAGCTGGGCGTGGTTTACCGGCTTGAGTACATAAAGTGAGCCGCAAGGATTTTGAGGTATTAAGCCGGGAAACCGTCTATAGCGGTTTTTTCAGCCTGGAAAAATATGCGCTCAGACATACGCTGTATCAGGGTGGCTGGAGCCAGACCGTCAGCCGCGAGCTGTTTCGGCGCAATAACTGCGTGGCGGTATTGCTCTATGATCCGGAACGCGATGAAGTCGTACTGACCGAACAGTTCCGGGTGGGCGCATTACAGCACCCCCAGCGCGCCTGGCTGCTGGAGATCGTGGCCGGCGCGATCGAGGACGGCGAAACCGCCGAACAGGTCGCCTATCGGGAGTCTCTGGAGGAAGCCGGTTGCGAAATCGGCGAGCTGCTGGAAATCATGCAGTTTTATACCACTCCTGGCGGTTCTTCGGAACGCATCACCCTGTATTGCGGGCGGGTGGACAGCAGCCGCGCGAGCGGCGTCCATGGCTTACAGGAAGAAGGCGAAGATATACTGGTCAGCACCGTCAAGGCGGAGCAGGCATTCAAACTGCTGGCGGACGGCGGTTTCGAATCCGGGCCGGCGATTATCGCCATCCAGTGGCTGTACATGCACCGTCAGCGCTTGCGCGAGCAGTGGCTGGGCGCGTGACGACGGGCGGGCGATCGGCTGTTCCGAACAACCCCGGAGTTGAGTTTGGAAAGAAATGTGCTCCCCTCCAGGGCGCGGGCTTTTATTCTCGGACAGGCTCCTAGGTCAGGTTTATTTTTTGGTCATGAAAAAATAAACGGTCTGGCATTTCAGCACCATTTGTTGTCCGGTTCTTTCGACAACCGAGCAAGTTTCCATTTTTGACCGGCCGGGAGCAGCCTGCTTAACCAGTTTGCCGTCCTCGATACTGTAGTTCAGTACCGCGCGCACCTGGTTGATACGGGCATGTTTGTCCGACGATTCATCGGACGTGCCTTCCATGGTGCCGTCTTCCCGGAATGTCCAGACGGTATTGATCTCTTTGGCGTTGCTGCCGTCACTATGCATCGACTCCTTGTCGATTTGCCAGGCGCCCAGTAAATCGGCGCGGGTCAGTTGCAAATCCGCTGCGAATGCAGAACAGGAAATCAGCAGGGCGATGGCGGCAGGGAGTTTAATTTGCATGATTGTGCCTTATTTGTAGTAGTTTTAGTGGCCTGGATTGTACCACAGGCAGTGCGGGATTAAGCCAGACCCTGTTATTTGACAGGACAAATGCCGGGCCAGTTTTCGGCCTATTCCTGTTCCGGCCGGTTATGGGATCGTAACGGATGGCTTGTGTTTTGTCCGCCATTCGGCGATCAGTTTTTCGGCTTTTTTGATTTCGGCCTTGCTCATGGGCGGCTCCAGCCCCAGGAAGCTTTTGACCTGTTCTTCCAGGCCATGCGCCGCGGCAAGCTGCAGCCACTTATAGCCCTGGATGGCGCTACGCTCCACGCCCTCGCCTTTAAAATACATCGAGCCCAGATTAAACTGCGCCCTGGCAAAGCCTTGTTCCGCGGATTTTCGATACCAGTCGGCCGCCTGTCGGTAATCGTGCTCCACGCCCAGCCCTTCGTCATACATGGCGGCCAGGTTGTATTGCGCCCTGGCGTAGCCTTGTTCCGCCGCCTTGCGATACCACTCCACTGCCTGTACGTAATCCCGGGACACCCCTATGCCCTGATCGTAGATAATACCCAGCAACAATTGCGCCTCGGCATAGCCCTGCTCCGCGGACTTACGATACCAGCTTAAGGCCGTCGCCTTGTCCTGGGCGACGCCTTCGCCCTTATCGTACATTTTACCCTGCCTGAATTGCCAGACGGGATCGTTGTGATCGGGTTCAGAACCCCACTGCTGCAACAGCAGATTATTCGGCCCATCCGTTTCAGCGTTAACCACTTTGACAAACAGGCCCGCCAATAGACAAAAAATCGCTAAAAAGCGCATATTTCACTCTGATTATTCATTTTTCGAAAACTTACCGCAAACTTTCTGGTCAAAGGCGGAGATTTTGGTTAACAGTGTCCAGGCTATGATTGCGGTATCTTCATAATCAAAAGTCTGCCACTCCGACAAAATTATCGGCGTTAGATAACGCAATTGCGCTTGGCTTATTGTGCATCAGGAGGTGAAACATGACAACCCGGATCGAGACGGAAAATACCGTACTGCATTCGCGGCAGGTAGAACAAATATTGACAGGAATCGCGACATCCGACGGCGCTGGCGTTAAATTGACGCGCTTGCTGGATCACGAGCTGCAAGCCAGGCTGGATCCATTTCTGATGCTGGACGCCTTTAATAACGACAAAGCCGAAGATTACATTGCCGGTTTTCCCAACCATCCTCATCGCGGCTTCGAAACCCTGACCTATCTGCTGGCCGGCCGCATGCGGCATAGCGACAACGCCGGTCATCACGGTGTACTGGAATCCGGCGGCATACAATGGATGTGCGCCGGCCAGGGCATTATTCATTCGGAAATGCCCGAACAGCGCGATGGCCTGCTGGCGGGTTTCCAGTTATGGATCAATCTGCCGGCCGAACATAAAATGCAGGCTCCCTGGTACCGGGATGTGCAAAATAATGAGATACCGGAATACGTCTCACTGCAAGGGGCGCTGGTTCGGATCATAGCCGGCCATTCCCAGGGAATGGCCGGCGCCATACAACGTCCGGTTACCCAGCCGCTGTTTCTGGATCTGCATTTTGCCGACAGCACAGCGTTTAGCCAGCCGCTGCCGGCCGAACACAATGCTTTTATTTATGTATACAGCGGCGAGGTATCGGTAGCCGGACAGGACATAGCGGCAAACAGCATGGCGATTTTGACGACTGCCGCCGCTGATGACGGGGTGATCGTGCAGGCCGGGCGCAGCAGCCGGATCATTCTGGTTGCCGGCGCGCCGCTGCATGAGCCAATTGTGCAGCATGGGCCGTTTGTGATGAACACCCGGCAGGAAATTGCCCAGGCAATCGAGGATTTTAAGGTCGGACGATTCTAGCGAAAGCTAGGAGCCTGTCCGAGAATAGAAAACCTACTGCGGAAAAGCCCTTTTGGCCGGATTTCCTGCGCATTTTCGTTAAATAGCGCAACTATTCCGCCTCAAATGCGCAAAAAATTCAACTCAAAATGGCTTTCCCTCGCTACGGCTTCTATTCTCGGACAGACTCCTAGCGCCCTACCGGATGTGATACACTACAAAAAGGAGTGCTGAGGGAAAGATTCAGAGGACGAAGGATAATGCCGGGCGTTTGCGGCCACTAAATCAAAAACAGGCAGGTATTTTATGAATGATATTATCAGCAATGAAAGAACTCCCGAAGAATTGCAGTCGTTAAAACGGCTGACGGCCACGGTTTATCTGTGCCAACTACTTACCTTCATGCTGGCCGGCCTGCCGCTGCTGGCCGGCGTGGCGCTCAACTTCCTGAAACACGACGCCGTGAAGGGCACATGGCTTGAATCCCATTTCGACTGGCAAATCAAGACCGCCTGGGTCGTGCTGGCGGGCTTCGCCATTTCCGGCTTAACGTTTACCATGGGTATCGGAATTTTCGTCTTGCTGATAACCGTGGTGTGGATGATCTACAGAATCACCATAGGCTGGCATGCGCTGATTGACGGCAACCCGATCAAGGCTTCGGATAATGCTTCAATATAATTGCGTCGCCCGATCGATGAGCAGCCCGCCTTAGCGGGCTGTCATTACCGATCGATGCAAGGAAAGATGCGCCGCCGCATTGCGGTTGGCGCATATTGGGACTATTGTTTTAAAAGGCGGAACAGTTTAAAGCCCCTGTAAAGTCCTGACAAAAGCCGCCGCATCCTGAAAACCGATTACCCGGCTGGCAGTCTGTTCCCGGCCATCGGCCGCAAAAAAGATGATACCCGGCGGCCCCACCAGTCCAAACCGCTGTAGCAAAGCCTTGTCGTCCGCGCTATTCTCCGTCACGTCCGCTTGCAACAGCACAAAACCGGCCAGCCCCTGCCGCACTGCGGCGTCGGTAAAGGTATAGGACTCCATTTCCTTGCAGGACACGCACCAGTCCGCATAAAAATCCAGCATGACCGGCTGCCGGCTGTCAGCCGCCTGTTTCAGCCTGGACTCCAGCTCGGCGACAGATTTCACCCGTTGAAACGCCACGCCATGCTGTTCCGCAACCGGCCCGCCGGCGGACAACAAACCGCGCAAGGGTTGCAACAGATTGTCGCTACCGGCGCTGAGGCCGATCAGCATCAGCAGGCCATAAGCCAGCATGGCCACGCCCAGCCCCTTCCACAACTTGCGCCAGCCGGAAGCCGATACGGGTAAATACTCCATCGCCCCCAGAAACACCGCCGACGTCATCAGCAGCATTGCGGTCAGCAACATGGTCGCCGCCACCGGCAAAATCCGCGACAGCATCCAGATTGCCACGGCCAGCATGATCACGCCAAAAACCGACTTGGTGGTATCCAGCCATGTGCCGGCTTTCGGCAACAGTTTGCCGGCCGAGGCGCCCAGCAGCAGCAATGGCGCCCCCATGCCCAAACCCATGACGAACAGCGCCGAACCACCCAGCACCACATCCCCGGTCTGACCGATATAAATCAGGGCCGCCGCCAGCGGCGCGGCCACGCAGGGGCCGACAATCAACGAAGACAGCGCCCCCATTATCGCCGCGCCCAGATACGAACCATCCCTGTGCCTGTCGCTGGAATTGATGAACTTGGCCTGTAGCGCCTGCGGCATTTCCAGATTGTAAAAACCGAACATCGACAAGGCCAGCCCCACAAACAGGGCGCTGAAAACCGCAATCACCCACGGCTCCTGAAAGGCGGCTTGCAGATTCTCGCCAAACAGGGCGGCCAGAATCCCGAACAGGGTATACATCAGCGCCGAGGCCAGCACATAACTCAGGGACAGCAGAAACGCCTTGCGAGTCGTGATCGTATCACCCTGCCCGACAATAATACCCGACAAAATCGGAATCATCGGAAATACGCAAGGCGTAAAGGCCAGCAATAGCCCAAAGCCGAAGAAACTGACCAGAGTCGGCAGCAGGCTATCCTGTTTCAGGCTGTTGACGATCTGATCCTGTTCCGGTGCGGCCCCGGCAGCGGCCGGCGCCGGCATGGCGGAAACGGAAATCGAAGCGGCGGACACAGCCGGCAGGGACAGGCTCAGGCTGGACTCCAAAGGCGGATAACAAACCCCGCGATCCGCGCAACCCTGATATTTGGCGGTCAGAATAACGGTTTCCGCCTGCGAACTCTGTCTTGACAGATGCACGTCGGCGCTGACCTCCTGCCGATAAATCTCCACATCGCCAAATTCGGCGTCATGATGCATCTCGCCTTTCGGCAACACATAATGATCCAGACCGACCGACGGCTCGCCGACCAGACTCAGCGCCAGTTTGTTTTTATATAAATAGTATCCCTCGGCCGCCAGCCAGCTAACGTGCAGGGTATGTTCATCCTTGACGGTGGCGAAAAACTGAAACGCCTGTTCCGGCGGCAACAAATCACTGGAAAACAGCCCGCCAGTCAGCCCCTTCAAACCCTGCGCCATCTGCTGCAGGGCCGGGGAACCCCCGATCGCCGCAGTAGCCGGGAGATTCACATCCAGCTCCACCTTCTGCGGCGGATAACAGACGCCGAGATCTGCACAGCCCTGATATTTGACAAACAGTTTAAACTGCGGCAGATGCTGCGGATTGAGCAGCAAAACCGCCGCCTCCAGCGCCTGCCGGTACACCACCATATCGCCGAATACCGGATCATGATCGATCTCGCCTTCCGGCAGGGTGATCTCGGCCACTTTCACGGTATCGGTTCGCGACTCGATTTTGATTTTATCCCGGTACAGATGATAGCCCTTGGCCACCGCCCAGTTGAGTTGCAGCCTGTCGTTAGCCAGGCCTTTGACCGACAGTTTGAACGCCTCGTCAACCGGCAAAATATCCTTACCGTCCAGCGCCGCAGCCGAATGGGCAAAAAACGCCAGAAATCCTAAAAAAATCAATCGATATGCAAACATGAATTAATCCATTCCAAATAATCGGTAGAAGCGGCGTCAATAGCCAGAGCGATAATCTCCGGCAATTGATAGGGATGCAGTTTTTTAATGGCGGCTTCAACAGCCGCAAATTGCTGCTGATGGGTTTTGATCAACAGCAAATGTTCCTGAGCGGTTTCCACCGCCCCCTGCCATTCATAGACGGATTTGAGCCCCGGCAGGATGTTCACGCAGGCAGCCAGCCGATCCGCAATCAGCGCGGCCGCCAGCGTATCGGCAGTTTCCGCATCAGGGCAGGTACAGAGTATCACTTGGTACATGGGAATCATTATCCTGTCTGTTCACACAGCCGTTTAGTATAAATCTTTTAGAGCGGTTTTTCGCGACTCCCTTTAGGCAAGCAGCAATCGCGCCAGAACCTAACTTCCTTGAATATCAATGCCAAAATCATTTTTGATGCATGCAGAATACTACCTTAATTGCAGAACCTGCAATTAAGGTATGCAAAAACGGTAGACTGACGCCAGATGCGGCCTGTTGCGGCGAAACAGCCGAAAACCAAAAATATCCTGCCCAAAGTGATAGAATCATCCGCTCATGCCGAACCTTCGACTTTGCTCGGGCGGGCCTTGCGGAACGGGTTCGTGGTTCACTGTAATTGCTTTGCCAGCCGGACAAATCCGTGAAATTAATTCAAATCCTGTTGCTTTTTTTCCTTGTCGTGCCCTTTGTGGAAATCTATGTCCTGCTGGAAGTCGGCAGTCTGATTGGCGCATTTCCCACCATCTTTCTGGTCGTGCTGACTGCTGTGCTCGGCGCATGGCTGTTGCGACGCCAGGGCTTCACCACCTGGCAGCGTTTTCAGAGCAATCTGCAACAAGGCGTGATCCCGGCTTACGAAATGATAGAAGGCCCCATACTGCTGGTCGGCGGCGCACTGTTGCTCACCCCCGGTTTTTTCACCGACATTCTCGGTTTCGCCTGCCTGATCCCTTCCCTGCGCCGGAAAATCGCCAAGTTCATGATTGAAAATTACCTGTTAAAAGCCGAAGCCCACGTCATGTTCAAACAAAAAGCCCGTTTCAATGAGGGCGTGATAGAAGGTGAATGCAAAAAGGAAGAAAAATAGTCGCCCGAATTTGATCTGCGACGGAGATATCCGATAGAACGGGAATTGACGACATGGTCATCAGTTGCAAGTCGAAAGAAGTTTAGATTAATAAAACATGGTCTGTCCCTGATTAGCGCTCCGGAAACAAACCCGGCATCCAGCGATGAGCAAGGTTTGCAGGAAAAGCAAGACGCAAAGGCGCACGCGAGCTGTCGGAAATCAGGATTCCTCGACCGATCAAATCGGACGTTATCCGGCGCGCATGGCGATCGCCAGAATCTAATATCGCAGGCACATCCCCCCGCGAAAGTTCGCCTCGATATAACAAAGCCTCCAGAATTTTTCCGGCTTTGCCTGGTAAAGCATTCGTGCGGATTTCTTCCTCCGCCCATAACAGGATGCGGGTTCGCAGCCTTTCGGGCTGAACCAAGCTTTCCATGAAATCAACCTGATCAATACAGGCCTTCAGGAAGAACCTTGTAAAATCAGAAAGCGCTTCTTCGCTCAAATGACCGCGTCCATCAAGCTCATTTCGGCGAGAGCGATCACAACTGACCAAATGCTCCTTGTATTCCACTACGTTACGGGCAAGACCCCGAGAGATTGACCAGACCGGCCCTGTATTCAACGCTCTGAGCATCAAGGCATGAGACATTAGGCGAGCAACACGACCATTACCATCCAGAAATGGATGAATCCAGGTCAAACAATGATGCGCGGCGGCACACGCCAGAATTGATTCCGACTTACCGAGAGAGGCGTAACTATCCTCAAATCTTTGCAAAAATCTGGGCAATGCACCTGGACTGATAGCAACATGGTTACCAACCTTTACATCTCTGTTTCTCAACGCCCCGGGCTTGATATGGATTTTTTCTCCAGTATCGTTGTTTTCCACCCAAAGCAATTCATCAGGCAGCTTTTCACAAAACAACCGATGGATATCTGAAATGGATTTGATTGTGCATGGATGAGATTCCAAGCCATGGCGATCAATCCATTGCTGGGTTGCGATGTGCGCTTTAGCTTCAAGTTGCAGATTGCGCTTTTTGGGGTTTGTACTGTAGTCGTTCCTTAAAGCGCGTTCGATATCGATCGGATGGGTATCATGACCCTCTATCAGGTTACTGTAGGGGTTTGAAGTCCAGTGGTACGAAAACGTACGTTAGCGTCCATGTTAAGTTTATTAATGCATTGCCATGTATGGGTTCGAGCTTAGAACCCCAAGTTGTGATATGTTAAATATCTTGCGGAATTAGCTAGACAAAGTTGTATTTTTTTCTATTATTTATCATAATTAGGCTTATTGCGTTTTCATCATCAATGCGAGGATTTTATGACGGTCACTATCGACACCCCGAACGCTCGGCGTCTGGTTGACGCCGCCGCCATTCGCGGCGCGGCCATCGTCGGCCAGCCCGGTGGCTGGTGCGTCATGCTCAAAATCGGGATGAAAGAAACCCCGCTGGGTACACAGCGCACAGACAAGCCGCGTACTTGGAGCAGTTTGGATAGCTGTATGCAGTACCTACGCGAAGAGTTACATATTGTTAAGATTGACGGCATCGACGCCAGTAATTACAGCGCCGCCGCCATCCATAGCAAACGCAGACAGGATGCGTCCGAACGGATGCGGGCCGCGCACCAAGCCGCCGCCTATAGCGATTGGCTGGAAAAAGAAATACAGGAGGCTATCGACGATCCACGGCCAAGCATACCGCATGACCAGATCGTGGCTAACTGGCAAATACGAAAAGCCGAGCTGCTCGAACAGGCGAATAGGCAAGGAGCCAATTAGTGCCGGTATGGAAGCCGAAGGCCGAAGAGGACTTGCAGGGCATCATCGATTACATTGCCAAGGACAAGCCAATGGCGGCGATTGAATTAGGCGAAATGCTGATCGAGAAAGCGGCGCTTCTCGATATAAATCCCAGTCTAGGGAAAAAACGAACAAAAAACACGCGCATAATGGTAACTCACTCTAACTACATCGTGATTTACCGGGTTTGTAGTGAAACAGTCGAGATTTTGCGGGTGAAACACGCGAAGCGAAAATTTCCGGCAGCTAGGTGAGTATACACAAACGACACAAAAGTTTACGGAAAGCCACAGCCGATAAGGCTTACGCAGAACGAACACTTTTGGGGGTTCTTCCACAGGATCCCTTACAAACATGCGAAACTTGGATAAGGGACTGATTGATACAACTGGCAATAATGAGGGCTAATCTGTGGTGATACCTGATGATAACGTTGCTCTAAACTTCCTGGAAATCGCAAACCAGCCGTTTCAGATAGGATTCTATTTTAAGAAGGTGGTAGACACAAACCAACCGTCTCCCTATTCAAACGTCAAAAGATATAATCTCCCAGTAGATTTGAATAATCTCAATAGCAATAGTGAATACGCACCCTATTTTATTTCGGAAACAGCACTTCAAGATTTCGAGGCCGTAACCATAAGTTCAGCGGTCAATAATATTCTGACTGTTCATAGGTTGTTTGAAAATTTAGTACATAAATGCAAAGCAACCTTGCGTGAAGGTACCGATTTTACCATTGAGGATGGTTTCAGAAAAAAAGTAAATTTCATAATTTCATCGTCTAAACTTGGTAACGAGGAAATATGGATGGAACCCTATTTTCTGAACATATCCCATAAATTTGGATTTCTTATACCTGAATCCGTGTTCAAGCGCATATAATTACACATAACATAATGATAAACAAGGTATAATATAGTTTTTCCATGTTCACCCATTTTTGATTATGGCACGTTTTAAGCTGAAAGAATCCAAGAAGGAGTTAACTTCCTATGCCGGGCTGTCGTTAATCGGCCAATGCCTGGAAGCTGTCAATGTCGAAGCGGTGGTGGACGGCCAGATACCGGTATCTCAAGGGATTAAGACCTCTGATTTGTTGAAAACGATGGTCGGTCTGTTATGTATAGGCAAAAGCGATTTCGAAGCCGTTGAACCCTTTCGTGAAGATCGTTTTTTCAAGAAGGCGCTAGATGTGCGCAAGGTACCCGGTAGTGTTTGGCTGCGACAACGGCTTGATCGTGTCGGCAGCAAGCTGCTGGAACCACTGGACGAATGTTCGGTACGACTCATTGAGCGAATACAGGCCCCGATCACCCCCCATAAAGGTTACGTCTGTCTGGATTTGGATACCTTCGTCATGGATCAGAGCGGCACCAAGAAGGAAGAGGTCAGCCGAACCTATCAAGGCGTGGATGGTTATACGCCGGTAGCGGCCTATTTAGGCAATGAAGGCTGGTGTATCGGTTTGGAGTTGCGCCCTGGTCGCTGGCATTCATCACTGGAGATTGATTATTTTTTAGAGCGACTATTTCCCCGCGTCGAGCGGTTGGCGCCACCGAGTTTACCGGTGCTGCTTCGCAAAGATTCAGGGTTTGATAGCGCCAAGCTGTTGTTTGCCATCGCCGATGAGAAAGTGCGCTGGGCGGCTATGGATCGGCGCTTTGACTACTTGGTCAAATGGAATCCAAGAAAACAGGACAAAACCGCTTGGGTCGAAAAAGCACAAGCAGCCGGAGCCTTTGTTGAAAAACGACCGGGTAAACGGGAAGCGTTAATGACGTTGATCGTAGAACGCGCCTGGAAAAAACAGATTCGTCATTTCAGACTGGTCATACGGGTCATTGAGCGCACCACGAATAAACATGGCCAGATGCTGTTCTGGATTTAGGCCACGCTTCGCCAGTGGCAAAAGTATTCGCCTTTTTGCAAGAGCGATTGGTGGCTCAACCGGGCTTTGCATCTGGATAATCCTGGCGAAAACTGAAAGGCAAGGTGCGAGCTGATTCTCAGGGTTGAGAAGAGCATTGCTTGTCTGGGTGTCGGGCTTTTCAACAGGCAAAGACGGCAATACCATAGAAACGATCCATTTTTGCGGCTGAGGGCGTAATGACAGACCGTTAAATTCTACTGGGGGAGTTGGCGTTTTTTAAAAAACGCGTCAGAATCGCGGCTAATACCCCGTAAACCTAAAGGAACACGGATTCAGGTCCTATTGTAGGTATTCAACCTGATTGGGCAACGATTACAAAGGGTCGTAAATAGCTGGATTATGCCAGCGCCGGAATTCCTGATGGGTACTGTTGTCGTTCTCAATTAACTTGGTTCATGGCCGATGTTATCGAGCCGCTACATCCAATTGGTCGAGTAGCCAATAAACATTAGCAAGGACACTAACGTACGTTAGCGTACCATTGGACTTCAAATCCCGATATCAACATAGGCTCCATGAAACCTATCGACTCACCCCGATCTTCCGGACTGTTCATGTCCGCTTTGAAGTCCTCTTTTATGTCCGCTTCGCTCATATTCATATGGCAATTATAACAATGACATAGAAGCTATAAAAGAATATTTATCATTTATATTATGTCCGGTCTGAATACCGTAACCGGATTTTCTGTACAGCCTCAAGCCCCGTTTTGGCCTGACAGCTCTATTCCTGCCAATTCCATGACGCCCACCACTCCCGCTCAAAAAACAGGCATTGCCAGAAAGCCTGACAAAACACCTGCTAGGATTAAAAGTACCAGCAATGACGCTTGGCTATAACGCTTGCAGAGCAAAAAAGGTCATGCGAACTTTTATTGCTCAATGCAATGCATCAGGTTAAAACTGCCTCCAGCCTGATTGGCGGCAGTTTCTTATTTGTCGATTCCAAGGGAGACCGCATTACCCTTCTACAACAGAATCCTTCTAACCCGCCTACGGCTACCCTGCCGTCGTCATTTATTTCGACACGCCGCTAAATCCCGATAAACATCAGGATAATGACCATCACTATAGTCGCCAGCACGCCAAGACCGAAGGCTATCAAATGACTTACAGTAAACATTTTTGGCATTTCGAATTGCATAAATCACCTTTGATTTTTAGACCTTTTTTATTTTAACATGAATCGCCGGTTTTCAAGTCTGTCTGCCGGAATGACGGCCTGCTGCGGGAACATGATTTCGATACGGCCGTCGCCGGCAAAAGGAACGCGGCTTCATTTTTGACCGGCTTTTGGACAGGTTTTTTAAAACTCGTACAACATCCGAAAGTCTACCCGTTGCTGGCCCACGCCTACATTGCCGGTCAGGCTGTTATAGGCGCGCAGGGGGTATGACCAGTCGAATTCGCCGCTCAGGGATTTGAAGACCTTCATGCGCAGCCCCATGCCGGCCGAAGCCAGATAGGCGTTTGACGGGGTAGGCGGCAGATTGCTTGACCACAGGCCCGCCCATTCCGCGAAGGCCAGCGCCCTGAAATTCTGTACCGACTCCCAGTCGCTGGCGAACAGCCTGGGCGAGTGCAATTCCATGGACAGGTTCAGGCCGTTATCGGCCAGCACCTGGCTTTGGTGGTAGCCGCGCACGCTTAACGGGCCGCCAGCGGAGAACTGTTCATTATTGATCAGATAGGTGGAGCTGGCCTGCCCCATGACCCGCGAGTGCAATTGAAAATCCCAGGGCAGCAGCAACTGGTTTTTAAGCGTGCCGGCCAGATACATGAAATCGGGCGAAGCGCCGACGCCCTGGGCGTTCACCCGCTTGGCGGCAAACTGCGCGGCATTGTTGCCCAGTCCGCGAAAGGAGAAATTACCGACCAGATTCAGCGTGGTGACGGCAATCGCCGTCCGCCAGCTGGTGTCGTAGCCTGCGATGAACTTCAAATAATCGACATCGGTCTTGCTGGTGGTCGTAGTGCCGAAGCTTTTATAATCGAATCCCCAGGTAAAACTTTGCAAACCGCCGTTGGCGTCCTGCACAGGCTTGACCAGCCGCAGCCCGAAAACCGAACCGTTGCCGATAACGGACAGATCGCCGACCTGTACCCCCGGCACCAGGGTGTTGGAGCTTATGCTCATGCCGTACACCGCCAGTCGGGTATCGTACCAGCCGGTGGGCATCACATAAGTGCCGGTCACCACACCCACCTGCGCCGGATCTTGCGGCGACACCTGATATTGTATCGATGCGCTATGATAAAGCTGCCAGAGGTTGTCGTAGCGCAGTGTGCCTATCAGCCGGCTATAGGATGTGTCGCTGGTATTGCGACTATTCATCTCCACACTGCCGTGCACCGGCAGGGCGTCCTTGACTTTTACTTCCACTTCCATTTGACCCGGCGTGGAACCGGCGCGAAACACCGGCGTGACATTGCGGTCGCTTGCTTCCCGGGCCAGCGTGGTCATTTGCGCTTGTACGCTAGGCATATGCGGCACCTGCCCTTCCGCCAGCCCTGGCAGGGCCTCGCGTATTTTGCCCAGCGAATAGTACCTGGAGCCGGTAATGTGCAGGGTTTCGATTCGGCCTTCCACCACATCCAGGCGAACATTTCCGGCGTTGACATCCTGTTCCGGAATCGCCACGACTACGGTGGGATAACCGGCGTTCCGGTAGGCGGCTTCCAGCGCGCCGCGGGCTTTTTCGACATCGTCCACGGTTTTATCTGGCCCCAGAAACGGGTAAACCGCCCGTTCCAGGGTTTCGTCATCCAGTACGGTGTTGCCGTCTATCTGCATGTCCAGAATATCGAAAACCGGTCTGGCTTCCTCGTTAACGGCCGGCTGCGGCTGATCGGCGGCAAGACAGGCGGCATTCAAAAACCCCAGGATGACAGCCGGAATCAGTCTGGCTCTCATTGCCCGGTCTCCGTAGCAGCCGGGGTTGAGGTTTCGGCAGTCGGCTGTACCTGTCCGTCCTTGCTCATAAAAGGCGTAATTTTGAGTTGTTGCAATTTATATCGATATTCTTCGACCGCCGTCTCTGTGCTGATTTGCCCGACGCCGGTAATCACATCAAGATCGCCCAGTTGCTGGAAAAAACCCTTGTCCTGATATTTTTTCAGCATTTCCTGATCGAGCGCCCGCAAGGCCTTGTTGCTGGCGGCGCATTGCGCTATCCATTGTTCGCGCTCCCTGACCGCCTGCACCAGCAACTGGTTGTCGGCATAGATGGCGTTGGCTTTGACGACCACGTCATTATGTTTTTGCAGTAACGCCTGTTTTTGCCGGCGTTCTTCATCGAGCTGGCTGTCCAGACCGGTACGGGTGGCATCCAGCACCGACTTGTAGCGCTCCACCTCCGCTCGTAGCGGCTGTAATTTCCCGATGCTGTCCTCCAGGGTTTTGATCCGCGCTTCAAGCTGGAACTTCTCGTTCAGCAATGCGGACTTATCGGCTTCCAGGGCCATCTTTTCCTGACTGATCTGCCGAATCAGACCCTGGGCTTTTCTGATGGCGACGCCGCCATCGCCGGTTTTTGGCTCCACGCCGCCGGCTCTAGTGCAGAACAGCAGCAGCGTCAACAGTTTAATGGCGAACAGGATGGTATTGCGCATAATTCGCCCGGGTCAAAAACGGGTGTTCAAATCGAAATTCACGGTATCTACATTGTAGGTCGGCCCGTCTATGGCGTTGGTGCTATACCAGTGCATATTCATCCAGGTGTTTTTCGCCAGACCGTATTGCGCCGCCATCACCCAGCCTTTGGCGTTGGTGCCGCCGTTATGGAAAATGGAGTCGGTAAAGGCGTCCAGCACTGCGTCGCGCTGTACATAACGGTAGGCAAAACTGAAATTCCAGTCGCCCGAGCGGGCGATCCGGGGATGGCCGATGTCGATCCGCGCCTGATAAGCCAGGGTGCGCGGCGCGGAATTGCTGTAATTGACCAGGCCATTGCTAAACTGGCTAAGAATTTGCTGCTGGTTATAACCCAGGTTTTTGGCGACATCGGCGGTAAACAGCACATGGGTCTGCCCGGCGTATAAATAATCGTAAATGGCCGTGGCATTGATGATCCTGAACTGGGAGGCCAGGCCGAACAAACAGCCGGTGGGGTCGGAACACACCGTGCCGCCGGCGGTATTGCTGTCGGTAATCGCCACTATCGAGTTGCCCTGCTGTAAAAATTGCGGCGCTGTCCAGTCGTATTCGTGACCATTGGTGTCGGATGCGCTGTTGTAACGGGCCGAGATGTTCTGGTATTCGTAATAGGCCAAGCCGAAATTCAGCCGCGAATCCTTGAACACCAGCCAGTCGGCGCCGAGCTGGCCGGCATACAGCCACTTGGAGTTGCTGGAAAAATTCACGTTCTGGATAGGAAACACCCCCAAGGTCATGAACACGCTATCTGGCGATTGCTGGCCCTGATTGACGCCGACCCGTCCGGTCGGATTATCGGCCTTGTAACCGCGCACCGCCGGATCGTTCCGGTTCATATGATAGCGGAAACTGCCGGCAAGGCCCTCGAAACTGAGATCCGGATCGAACACAATATCGGTGGACATAAAAGGATTGATGATACGGCCGCCGTAGGCGCTAAACCAACTGGTCTTGTCGCTGTCTAGATAATCGTATTGCAAATAGGAACGGTCGATGGCGAACTCATAGGATTGCCCGGTATTGCCCAGGGTCTGGTTATTGGAAACCGGGTTATAGATATTACTGGTGGCGAAACGTACTCCGGCTTTCACGCCGTCGGCAATATCGGCCTCAAAGCCCAGGCGGAGACGTTCGCTAAGCTTGAGCTGATCTTTGGTATTGTTGATGTAAGCGTATTTTGTGGAGGTTGGCGATTGCGCCTCCGCGCCGCTCAAACCGGTGGTGATGCCGGCGGTATAAAGACTGTTGATATTCAAAAAGTTATAAGGCCCGATGCCCAGCCCCGACTGGTTGCCGCTGCCGAAAAAGTTATCCTGAAAACGCACCCGCATATCGAAAGTAGGATGTAATGCCGACACCCATTCCGGCATGGCGGCGGGGACGCCCCAGCCTTCGGTTTTGGCATCCTGCTTGACCTCCTTGACCACTTCGCTTTTCAGTTCGGCGCGAATGTCATCGCGCATTTCCTTTTTGACGAACTCCGGCACATAACTGACATGCTTGCTGGCTTTGCCGGCCGCTTTCGGCATGCCCGCCCCGCCGGCAGCCTGCTGTTCCCGATCCGCCGCCTGCCCTTGCTGCGCATTTGCAGGCCCCGATTGCGCATTGCGATCCGTCGCCATGTCCGCCGCCTCCTGCTCGGCGGCGCTGACCAGACCACTGCCCTCCTGCTGATTGATGACGCCGCGCTTGACCAGCAGATCGACCAGATTGACGAAAGTGGACTTCTTGACCTGAATGATTTCTTCGCCTTGCTCCGCCGCCGGGATGGCAAGCGACGAACTGGCCAGCAGTAGCAGTATCGATTTTGTGGCTGTATTCATGCGTATTCTACATTCATGAGATTCGTAAATTTGCTTTCGGCTTTTTAGCTACGCGCGGTCAGACGTATTCGCACCGGTTGCGGCATATTTTCCGGCGGCGGCTTGCCGATGCCTGCCTTTAGTTCTGGCAACGCAGCGCGGATGGCTTGATCCACATCGGCCTTACCGCTGCCCGACGCCAGTTCGCTGCGACTGATCCGCCCTTCGCTATCGACCCACACGGACAGCTCCACGCTATAGCCGATCTTCATGGCCACACTGTCCGCCAGCAATAATTGCAATTCATCCTCGATCCGCCGCTGTATCTGCCCGCCATACCAGATAATCGCATTACCCTGCCCGCCGCCCAGTATCGATCTGCCACCCTTGTGGGCGGCCAGACCGAAAGCATCGGAACCGGCCGCGCCATCCGCATCCAGCCCCAATTCCGCGGCTGGCGGCTCATCGGCCTTTTCTGGCGTTGGCTCCGGCTCTGGCTCCGGAACCGGCTCCTCTATCTTTTCCGCCTTCATTTCCGGCTCGGGCGGTTTGATCTCCGGTTGCGGCGGCGGAGGCGGCGGCTGTATCATGGTAATCTGCTGCGCCAGCTTTTTGGTTTGCGGCGGTTTTTGAAATTTATCCTTCAAAAAATAAACCGCCAGCAAGATCAGCAAGCCCATGCCCACCCCCAGTAAAACCGGCGCCCGCCGCAGCCAGACATATCTGTTGTTCATATCCGCAATCCGGTTTACTTGACCAGTTTCTGGGTAACCAGCCCGAGTTGGGTGATTTGCAACCGGGTCACCACATCCAGTACTTCGATCACTTTCTGGTACTGCACACTGGCGTCGGCCTTGACCACTACCGGCAAATCCGGAACTGCGGCCTTATATTGCCCCAGTCGGGTTTCCAGCTCCTGCAGGGTAACCGGATAAGTGTCCAGATAGATGGCCCCATCCGGGGTAATGGAAATCGCTTTGGTTTTTGGTTTGGACAACGATGGGGTGCTGCTGGCCTTGGGCAGATTGACGGTAATCCCCTGTACGGTGGCGGTGGTCATGATGATGAATATCAACAGCAACACATAAGCGACATCCAGCATTGGCGTGATGTTGATGTCGTCATATATTTTCTCTTCAGTTTCGATTTTCACGCCTTGCTTCCCCTTTTTTGCATTTTTGCGGTACGCATGGTCAACAGCGCCAGAAATTCGTCGGAAAAAATACGCATGCCGGCGGTGATTTCCTTGATCCGGGTTAACAGATAGTTATAGGCAAACAGGGAAGGAATCGCCACCGCCAGACCGGTGACCGTCGCCAGCAGCGCGGCGGCAATGCCGGGGGCTATGGAATTGATGTTGACATCGCCGGTTGCGGCGATGGCCGCAAAGGTAATCATCACCCCGACCACCGTGCCCAATAAACCCAGAAACGGCCCACCGGCAATGGCTATGGTCAGCAACACCATATTGCCGTTGAGGCGCAGGGTTTCCATGACGATGTGCGAATCCAGCTTGACGCGCAGATAGTTCCAGGCTTCCTGGGTAACGGCCTGATCGGCGTCACCCTGCAGCAGCTTGAGTTCGTGTATGGCCAGATGGTACAGATGATACAGCGGGGAACTCTGGAAATGATCATGGCTGCCCGCCAGCGCCATCAGCAGATCCGAATCCGCCAGTTCCCGTTCTTCCGGACTTTCATCCTGATCCAGCACGTCCAGTTTTTTGAAATCAAGTTGCCTGTATTGCGCCAGAAACAGCGCGTTGTCCCGGGTGACGCGGTTGATCACTAGTGTTTTGCCGATCATCACCATGATCGCCACCAGCAGCATAATGATGGTCAGGCCTATTACCACCCAGCCGTCCAGGGTGACATTCTGGACGATGACCATGAAGTGACTATCGCCGCCGCTACCGTTTGACTCGTCCTGGCCAAAATTCAATACCGAAAAGTCGGGGCTCTGGCTGCGGAAAGTCAACTTAAGCCAGTCCGCACTACGAGCAGTAGCGGCAATCTGCACTTCGTCCAGCAAGCCGCTAAAATTGTTGCCGACGCGGATAACCGGATTGAGTGCGGCAGCATGAATATTGGCAAGCGCGACCGATGCGCCATCGACAAACAGTTCCAGCCGGTCGGCCCGAAGCACCACGCTCAGCAGTTGCCAGCGCCCCAGCGCGAGATTGACCGGGGCGGTTTCCGACGCGCCTGCGCCGTCATGCCAGCCGGCCACCAGCGCCGCGTCCTGAATATGCAGCTCAAGTCCGGTCTCGCCGTCCATGGCCTCCAGCACTCTGGCGGCGTTCTGCGGCTGGTCTATCCTGATCCAGCTTGAAAATGTCCAGCCTTTGTCCGGAACAATCGCCAGTTGCGGCGCGGCATTGACGGTAATGGCCCCCGCACCGCCAAATTGCGCCGCCGCGCCTATCCAGCCGGCGGCAATAATCTGCGCGGTGGATTCGGCGGCGTTTGTGGCGTAGGCAGTCGCGTCCTGCGGCAGAGTTTCGCCTTCCCTGAAATGATAAACCAGAGACTGGGCGGCATCGTAAAGACTTTTACCGTCCGAACCGTCCTGAGCCGACGGATTGCCATAATACATCCACAGGGTATTGGCGTCGCTGCCGCCCTTTACCTGGGGAAGCCGCACCCAGATCAGGCCGAGTTCACTGAGCACATCCAGTTGCTCCACCTGATAATGCAGCGGCGTTTTATCATCCTTTAAAAACCGCAAATCGCGGCCGTTTTCCGACAAGTCGGCAAAATAACCGAAATTGCCGGCATGCAGACGAATCAATAGCGGAAAATCCGTCAGCGTTTCCTGGGTATCGGCGCCGGTTGCCGTGGTATCGACATTGATCTGCCGCCTCGAACTCCAGTCGTCGCTCCACCAGGCCAGGGCCAACAATGGAAACAGAAATAGAGCCAATCCCATCAGGTAATATGGTTTTTTCATTTAAGGTTTTATGATGTCCCAAGCGATAAGCACTTTTTACTATCCGGTGTTTAACAGCGCCCCGGCAGGCTGTCCGGAAATAGAGAACCTATTGCCGGACAGCCGGTTTGGCGCAATTCGGATATGTTTTATTAAATATACCGAAAAATCGGTTTAATACAACTCCAAACTGCTTCCAGACGCAGGAAACCGGATACCGCAAATTGTAACGGGGCTTGCCCTCCGGGAAACAAGCAAAATTCACACCATCCATAAAGCATTTTAAATTCAGGCGATTATGTTTCGCTACATTGTTACTTTAGCTACATAACGACTTCCGATCAACCATTTTTTTGTCCGCATCTGCCGAGCGCCACTCGCCTGCCAGACATTTAAACATCTTCGCCCAACAACTCCAGAATTCGGTCGCGAACCCGATTTTTTTTGTTTTCATCCTCTATGGGCCGGGATTGCCGGTCGCTGATGTAAAACATGTCTTCCGCCCGGCTGCCTATGGTGGTGATTTTGGCGTCGTGCAACTGGATGTCCAGTTCGGTAAAGGCCCGGCCTATGATGGATAACAGTCCGGCCCGATCCGTGGTGATCAATTCGATAACGGTATGCCGGCTGGACGGGTCGGCCAGAAAGGTCAGGCGGGTCTTGATGGGAAAATGCCGGGCCTGCCGGGATTGTTTATGCAGATTGACCGGCGGCTTGACGGGTTTGCGGCCGAGCAGGTTCTGTCGTAGCGCGGTGCAGATATGAATCTCCTGGCACAAATCCTTGATCGCTTCGCCATTCTGTTCCAGCACCTGAAAACTGTTCAGCACATACTGATCGGATGTGGTGATAATGCGGGCGTCCAGAATCGTCAGCCCCAGTTGATCGATAGTGGCTGTGCAGATCGAAAAAATGCCGGTTTCATTGTGGGCGTAGACAAAAATTTCGGCGCTGGCCCGCTGGGTTTGCGGACGCAGCAGCACCAGGGGCATATCCTGTTCCGCCGAGGCGGCGATAGCGATGGTATGCCAGGCGATTTCATCCGCCGAATAGCGCAGAAAATAATCATTGCTCAGATGCTGCCAGGAGTTTTGGATGGTCGGTGCGGACAGGCCCAGCTTGCTCAACTCCTGCCTGGCTTCCCGGATATTGTCGTTCAAGCGCTCCGATCTGGCCATCGGGTTATGCAAGCCGCGATGCAGGGCGTTATGGGTGGCGATGTATAGTTCTTTCAGCAGGGTATCCTTCCAGGAGTTCCACAAACTGGGATTGGTGGCCCGAATATCGGCCACCGTCAGCAAATACAGATGGTTGAGATATTCAATGCTGCCAACCTGAAACGCAAAATCGTGTATCACTGCGGGATCGCTGATATCCTTGCGCTGCGCGGTCATGGACATCAGCAGATGATGACGAACCAACCAGGCCACCAGCCTGACATCGTGACTGGCCAGATCGTGCTGGATACAGAACTTCCGGGCGATGCTTTCGCCCAGCTCGGAATGATCGCCGCCCCGACCTTTGCCTATATCATGAAACAGCGCAGCGATATAAAGCACTTCCGGCCTGGCAATCAATAAAAATATCCGTGTGCAGAACGGCAATTCCGCCGCGTGCTTGTCCAGCGAAAACCGGCGCAGATTCCGGATCACAAACAAGGTATGTTCATCCACCGTATAAATGTGGAACAGGTCATACTGCATGCGCGCCACGATATTGGCGAAATCCGGCAAATAGGCCGCCAGCACCCCATAGCGGTTCATGCGCTTCAGTTCATGGGTGATGCCGCGCGGCTGACGGAGAATGTCCAGAAACAGCTTGTTGGCCTGCTTGTTCTGCCGGAAGGCCTGATCGATTCGATGCACATTCTTGCGAATCAGCCTGACAGTGCTGGCGCGGATGCCTTTGATGGACGGCAAACGCTGCACCAGCAAAAAGATTTCCAGCAGCGCCAGCGGCTGCCGTTCGAACACATCCTGGTTGCTGGCTTCCAGATAACCGCCGATGGACGAAAAATTGGCGTTGATCGGCACAGGTCTAAGATTCTCCTGATGACTGACCAGCTTTTCGCTTAACAACTGCAGCAGCATTTCGTTCAGACTTTCTATATCCAGCACCGTTCTGAAATAAAATTGCATGAAACGCTCGACATCCGGCTGCAGCTGCTCATTGAGATAACCAAACTGCTCGGCCAGTTCCCGCTGGTAATCAAATAACAGACGGTCTTCGCAACGATTCGTCAGTCTATGCAGGGCGAAGCGCAAGCGCCACAGCACATCCCGCGCCGCGATCAGCGTATCGTATTCGGAACGGGGCAGAAAACCGTACTTGATCAGTTCGCGCAGGGACGAGGAATGGTAATGATGCCTGAACACCCAGGTGATGACCTGCAAATCCCGCAGTCCGCCCGGCCCTTCCTTGATGTTCGGCTCCAGATTATAGGCAGTGTTGTGATATTTGCAGTAGCGTTGTTCCTGCTCCGCCAGCTTGGCCGGGAAAAATCGTTCCGAAGTCCACAGCGCCTGCTCGGCTATTCCGGTCTCCAGGCTGGAAAACAGGCTGCGGTTGCCGCAAATCTGCCGCATCTCCAGTAGGCTGGTATAGATGGTCTGATCTTCCGCCGCTTCTTCCCGACATTCATCAATCGTGCGTACGCTTTGCCCCGGTTTAAGGCCTATATCCCACAAAAACCGGCTGAAATTGGATAATTGCTCATGCAGCAGCTCCTTGTCCCCCGCATTGGCCAGAATCAGAATATCGATGTCCGAATGCGGAAACAATTCGCATCGACCATAACCGCCGGTGGCCACTAGCGCCAGCGAAGCGGCCTGCCTACCCAGAAAATGCCGCCAGCAGCAAATCAGCAACTGATCAATAAAACGCGATTTGGCGGCCAGTAAACAACCGACCGGACTATCCGGTCTGAAGCGCTGGCCCAGGGTTTGCGCCTGAATGCCGATAAGCCGCTTGAAAGCCGATACAGGACTGGGCTGGTCGAAACAACCGACAAATTCAGTTTCGGCCGGCGGCAAGCCTGTCACCGCTCGTCCTCGCGCAGAGTCAGGATTTCATAGCCGGTTTCTGTGACCAGAATGGTATGCTCCCATTGGGCTGACAGGCTGCGATCCTTGGTGACCGCCGTCCAGCCGTCGGCCAGGATTTTCATGTGCCGCTTGCCCAGGTTGATCATGGGCTCAATGGTAAAGATCATGCCCGGCCTGATCTCCTCGCCTTCGCCCATCTTGCCGAAGTGCATGACATGCGGTTCTTCGTGAAATTTTTTACCGATGCCGTGCCCACAAAACTCCCTGACCACGGAATAGCGGCTGCTTTCGGCATGCTTTTGAATGGCATGGCCTATATCGCCGAAATGCGCGCCGGGCTTCACCTGCTCTATCCCCAGAAATAGGCACTCACGGGTGATTTCCACCAGTCTGGCCGCATGCGGGCTAACATCGCCTATACAAAACATTTGACTGGTATCGCCGTGATAATCGTCCTTGATCACGGTAATATCAATATTGACGATGTCGCCGTTCTTCAGTTTTTTATCGCTGGGAATGCCATGACAAATCTGCTGATTGATGGAGGTACAGATAGATTTTGGGAAACCCCGGTAATTTAGCGGCGCCGGTATGGCTTGCTGCACATCTACAATATAGTCATGGCAAATCCGATCCAGCTCTTCGGTGCTGACGCCGGCCGCCACATACGGCGCGACCATCTCCAGAACCTCGGCCGCCAATTTGCAGGCAACGCGCATTTTTGCGATTTCATCTGGGGTTTTTATTACAATACTACTCATGTTCGAGTTTAAGTTCGGGGAAAAGGGTGTGGCGCCTGTGTGCGTGTATCCCAGCATGCGCCTTTGGAATGAGCCAGTCTAACAGATTCGGGCTTGTTGTAAAAACGCTATTGTGGTATAAAGCTAAGTTCACTATGTTTTAATACTCACGCCTGTCGACACGGTTGGTGGGGTGCCGGTTCAGCCTTCTGGTAAACCGGTCACCAGTCGGGACAGTGCGGAGGCGCAACCCAAAGCCGGATAATCCGGCAAAATCCTGAGGAGAAATAAATGGCAGCAGTGTCAATGCGTGAAATGTTGGAAGCCGGTATCCATTTTGGCCACCAGACCCGTTACTGGAACCCTAAAATGGCGCCCTACCTGTTTGGCGCCCGCAACAAAATCCATATCATCGATCTGGAACAGACTTTACCGCTTTTCAACGATGCGATGAACTATCTTGGTCAAATGACCGCCAACAAAGGCACCATTTTGTTTGTCGGCACCAAAAAAGCCGCCCGCAAAACCGTCGCCGAAGAAGCAAAACGCTGCGGCATGCCTTATGTCAACCACCGTTGGCTGGGCGGCATGCTAACCAACTTCAAAACCATCAAAAAATCCATCAATCGCCTGAAAGAACTGGAAGCCATGAAATCCGACGGTACCTTGCATCAGCGCTTCAGCAAAAAAGAAGCATTGGGCATGGAGCGCGAACTGGAAAAACTGGAACGCAGCCTGGGCGGCATCAAAGACATGCGCGGCACGCCGGACGTGATTTTTGTGCTGGATGTCGGTTATGAAAAAAACGCCATCATGGAAGCCAAAAAACTTGGCATCCCTGTCGTCGGCGTTGTTGACTCCAACAACTCGCCCGAAAAAATAGATTATGTCATACCCGGCAACGACGACTCCATCCGCGCCGTCAGTCTGTATTGCCAAAGCGCTTCGTCAGCCGTGCTGGAAGCCCGCTCGCTGCGTATGGATGCAGCAGCCAAGACCGATGATTTCATTGAAGAAACCACTTCTGAATCCGAAGTCGAAGCATAAGTTAGCAAACACGCCCGGCTTGCCGGGCGTCATCAAGCCGCCATCAAATTCGGCTTGTATATATCCGTCTTTTAAACGCCTCCTTAGTGAGGCGTTTTTTTAGTCAATCTACTTGAGGAAAATGCAATGAATATTAGTGCCGCTATGGTGAAGGAATTGCGCGAGCGTACCGGCTCGGGCATGATGGAATGCAAAAAGGCGCTGGTGGAAGCTGTCGGCGACATGGAGCTGGCTATTGAAAATATGCGTAAAGCCGGCCTGGCCAAAGCCGACAAAAAATCCGGACGCATTGCCGCGGAAGGCATTATCAGCGTAAAAGTCTCCGACGACGCCAAAACCGTCGTCATGGCTGATGTCAACTGCGAAACCGATTTCGTCGCCAAAGGCGAAGATTTCACCAACTTCGTCAACGACATCACCACCGCCCTGCTGACCCATGAAGTCGATAGCGACGAACAGTTGCAGGCCATGCCGCTGGCCGGCGGCGCGAGCGTCGAGGAAACTCGCCGGACGCTGATCGCCAAACTGGGCGAAAACATTACCGTCAGACGCTTCATCAAATATACTACCGCCACCGGCGGCGAAGCCTGCTATTTGCACGGCAGCAAAATTGGCGTTATCGTAGAATTAGGCCAGAACGACAGCGTACTGGGCAAGGACATCGCCATGCATATTGCGGCTTCCAAACCGGATTATGTCTCGGCGGATCAGGTTTCCGCCGAAGTGATCGCCAAAGAAAAGGAAATTTTCTCCGCTCAAGCGCTGGAAAGCGGCAAACCGGCGGCTATCGTTGAAAAAATGATAGATGGCCGCATCGCCAAGTTTTTGGCGGAAGTCACCTTGCTGGGCCAGCCATTCATCAAGGATGACGCGGTCACCGTCGGCAAACTGCTCACTTCGAAAGGCAATTCTGTCCTACGTTTCGCCCGCTTTGAAGTGGGTGAAGGCATCGAGAAAAAGGAAGAAAACTTTGCCGAAGAAGTCATGGCGCAGATAAGAGGCTGATTAGCAATTGAAAACCCGGTTAAAACCGGGTTTTTTCTATTCCGGCACGGCTGCCTGAACCCCTATTTACAACGGATATATAATGATGAGTCACACAATTTGTAAAAGAATTTTACTTAAATTGAGCGGCGAAGCACTGATGAGCGAACGCGGCGGCAGTATAGACCCTGACATCGTTCAGCGCTTGGCGCATGAAGTTAAAGATTTATGCGATGCAGGCATTCAGGTAGGACTGGTTATTGGCGGCGGCAATATCCTGCGGGGCGCGGAAAAGGCATCGAATGGGCTGAACCGCGTCACTGGCGACCAAATGGGCATGTTGGCCACAGTCATCAACGCCCTGGCCATGCAGGATGCGCTGGAATATCTGGGACAGCAGGTGCGGGTCATGACCGCGCTGAAAATCAACCAGGTCTGCGAGGATTATATACGCCGCCGGGCTGTCAGGCATCTGGAAAAAGGCAGGGTCACCATTTTTGCCGCCGGCACTGGCAATCCGTTTTTTACCACCGATACGGCGGCAAGCCTTCGCGCCATTGAAATTGACGCCGAATTGATGATAAAAGCCACTAAAGTCAAAGGTGTTTATTCCGCCGACCCCAATAAAACGCCGGATGCTGTATTTTATCCCCGTCTGACCTATGACGAGGCCATAGACCAGCGCCTGAATGTCATGGATACCACCGCCCTGGTATTGTGCCGGGATAATAACCTGCCCATGCGCGTCATGAATATTTTTGAGCCGGGAGCGGTCATGCGCCTGATGCGCGGTGAAGATATCGGCTCCCTTATCGAGAGAAACTAGAATGATTACAGATATTCAACAAGACGCTTCATCCCGGATGGTCAAAAGCATTGAAGCATTGCAAAAAGCCTTTACCAAAATCCGCACCGGTCGGGCGCATCCCAGCCTGCTGGATCAGATCAACGTCAGCTATTACGGTTCCGAATCCCCTTTGTCGCAAGTCGCCAATGTTTCGGTGGAAGATGCCAGAACCCTGAAAGTCACCCCTTGGGAAAAAGGCATGGTACAGGCCATTGAAAAAGCCATCCTTTCTTCGGGGCTGGGCCTGAATCCCGCGACGCAGGGCACGGTGATACGCATCCCCCTGCCGGCGCTGACCGAAGAACGCCGCCGCGATCTGGTCAAGGTCGTCAAAAATGAAGCCGAACAGGGCCGGGTCGCCATCCGGAATATTCGCCGCGACGCCAATGCCGCCATCAAGGATGCATTGAAAGAAAAACAGATTTCCGAAGATGACGCACGTCAGGCTGAAGAAAAAATTCAAAAATTGACAGATCAATACATCAAAGAAGTTGAAAAGCATCTTGAAGAAAAAGAAGCTGATCTGTTGTCGATGTAATTGAGAGAATGATGCCCTCAGTGCCAGATAATAAAATAGTACCACCCGGCGGCAATCCCAGACATATCGCCATCATTTTGGACGGCAACGGCCGCTGGGCGCGAAAACGCATGATGCCGCGCATCATGGGACACCATGCCGGCGTCAGGGCCGTCAGAAAAATTGTCGAATATTGCGCCAAGCAAAATATTGAAGTGCTGTCGCTATTTGCTTTCAGCAGCGAAAACTGGCGGCGGCCCAGCGAAGAAGTCAGCCTGCTGATGGATTTATTCCTATCCACCTTGCAATCCGAAGTTGAAAAACTTGACAAAAACAATATCCGCCTGAGAATTATTGGCGACAAAAATGCTTTTTCCGATAAATTACAGGATAAAATCCGTGTCGCGGAAGCCCAAACCAGGGATAACACCGGTTTGACGCTGGTGATTGCCGCCAATTACGGAGGACGCTGGGATATTACCCAGGCGACAAGGAAAATTTCCGCAGCCGTCGGCCGCGGTGAAATTCAGGAACACGCCATCACCGAACAACTGATCAACGACCATCTGGTGACGGCCAACTTGCCTGAGCCGGATCTGCTGATCCGTTCCGGCGGCGAAGAACGGATCAGCAATTTTCTGTTATGGCAACTGGCTTACACGGAGTTTTATTTTACCGATGACTTATGGCCCGACTTTGACCAGAAACTGCTTGAAAAAGCCATTAACAGCTTCAAAAGCAGGCAAAGGCGCTTTGGACATACCGGTGAACAGATGATGGAAAAAAATTGAACGTTCATTTTTCGTTTGGGCGGCGGACAGGCAAAGACCTTTCAGTCAGGATACCGGCCTCAAACCTCGAATTGAACACCCGGGCACCCGGAAGGCTTTAGTGATCAAGCCGCACCGGTACTTTACATAACCATAATAATTAGAAATCTGAATATGTTAGTACAACGCATTTTAACGGCACTGGTATTGGCTTCCGCCGTGATTCTGGCAATCTTCGAATTGCCCGCCACCTATTTCTCGCTGTTTATCGCCATGATCACCCTGGGCGGCGCCTGGGAATGGCTGGCGCTAACCAATGTCGAAAAGGTCTCGAAACGTATCGTGTTTCTGATTGCCCTGATTTTACCAATGCTGGGGGTCAGTTACTGGACGGTTTTTCTGGAACTGGCGAGCGAAGCACTGGAATGGCCGGAAATCAAGGACTATTCCGACGCCCTGGAATGGCTGGTGATTGCACCGGTACTGTTCTGGCTGCTAACCATGATTTTAATCCGCCAGGCTTCGCCACAATTGCTGCAAATGGATTTCGGGCCACGCTTCAAATCGTTTACAGGCTGGCTGGTATTGTTCTCGGCCTGGATGTTTCTTTCCAAACTGCGAGCCTATTATGGTTCCGGCATGGTTTTCTATTTTTTTGCACTGATCTGGATTGCCGACATCAGCGCCTATTTCACCGGCAAAAAATGGGGCAAGGACAAACTGGCTCCGGAAATCAGCCCGGGCAAAACCGTACAAGGCATGTACGGTGCGCTGATTTCCGCGCTGATATGCGCCGTCGCCTTGCGCCTGTATTACGGCTTGTCGCCCATGGAAAGTGAAGGCTCGGAACTGGCCGTCCTGATGTCGATGGACATGGTATTATTGTCAGTGCTGACGGTTCTGATCTCAATTTATGGCGACCTGTTTTTTAGCCTGGTAAAAAGAAAAAAAGGCGTCAAGGATAGCGGCGCCATCCTGCCCGGCCATGGCGGAATACTGGACAGAGTGGATAGCGTAATCGCCGCGGCGCCGTTTTTCTATGCCGGTATCGTATTAATCGGACGGAGTGTTTTTGCATGAAAGGTATCTGTATTCTGGGCGCAACCGGTTCGATAGGCGTCAGCACATTGGATGTGGTCGCAAGACACCCCGATCTGTACAAGGTTGTCGCACTGACCGCGAATGGCAATATCGACGTATTGTTTCAGCAATGTCTCGTCCATCATCCCGAATATGCGGTAGTCGCCTCAGAACACCGGGCGGATGAATTCCGGCAGCGGATCGCCGCATCGACTGTTGCCGACATCAAGGTATTAAGCGGTTCCGAAGCCCTGCAACAGGTGGCGACACTGGACACTGTCGATTCGGTCATGGCCGCCATTGTCGGCGCCGCCGGTCTTTTACCGACGCTGGCCGCAGCAAAGGCAGGTAAAACCATCCTGCTTGCCAACAAGGAAGCCCTGGTCATGTCGGGTCAGATTTTCCTGAAGGCGGTCAAGGATTCCGGCGCGGTATTGCTGCCCATAGACAGCGAACACAACGCGATTTTTCAGTGCATGCCGGCAGGCTACGCCACCGGGCAGCAGGCCAGGCAGGCCAGACGCATTCTATTGACCGCCTCCGGCGGCCCGTTCAGAAGAACGCCGGTGGAAGAACTGATCAACGTGACCCCGGAACAGGCCATCGCCCATCCGAAATGGGACATGGGCAGGAAAATTTCAGTGGATTCCGCGACCATGATGAACAAAGGCCTGGAACTGATTGAAGCCTGTTTATTATTCAATATGCAACCGGACGATATTCAGGTGGTCATTCACCCGCAAAGCATTATCCATTCCATGGTGGACTATGTAGACGGTTCCGTACTGGCGCAGATGGGCAACCCCGACATGCGCACCCCGATCGCTTACGCCATGGCCTGGCCTGAACGTTTCGACTCCGGCGTCGCGCCGCTCAATATTTTTGAAGTCGGGCGCATGGATTTTGAACAGCCCGACCTGCAGCGTTTTCCCTGCCTGAAACTGGCCTACCAGGCCATTAAAAGCGGCGGCGTCATGCCGACGATTCTGAATGCCGCCAATGAAGTTGCCGTTGAAGCCTTCCTGGCCGAACAAATACGTTTTACCGACATAGCCAAAATTATAGAACAGAGTATGGCGCAATTCAGCGCCGAACAGGCCGATACCCTGGAAGCCGTTCTGCAGGCGGATCAACAAGCCAGAGACATTGCAAAAACCGTCATCACCCATCTTGCCGTCTAATGGAAACCTTGCACGCCCTGTTTTATTTCGTTATCGCAATCGCCGTTCTGGTGACCTTCCATGAATTCGGTCATTTTTGGGTCGCGCGTATAGCCGGGGTCAAGGTTCTGCGTTTTTCAATCGGCTTCGGCAAAAGCCTGTGGGCCTGGCGCAAAACGTCCGATAGCACCGAATACGTCATTGCCGCCATTCCGCTGGGCGGCTATGTCAAAATGGTGGATGAACGCGAGGGCCCGGTGACCAGCGCAGATCTGCCTTTTGCCTTTAACAGACAATCCCTGGCAGTCAAAACCGCCATCGTTGCCGCCGGGCCGCTTTCCAATCTGCTGCTGGCCATATTCCTGTTCTGGGTGGTGCCGGTTATCGGCGAAGACGGCATCAAACCCATTATCGGCCCTGTTGAAGCCGGCACGCTAGCGGCGAAGGCGGGGTTTCAGGACAGGGATGAAATCGTCAGCATCAATCAAAAGCCGACGCCGACCTGGATGGTAGCGCTGGATGAACTGTTTTCCCAAGCTCTGGCCGGTAATCAGGATCTCAGTATCGAGGTGGATACCGCCGATCATGTCCGGCAAACCCGGCAACTCATGATCAGCGCAGCCGATCTTCAAAACCCCGAACAACTGCATAAGGATTTGGGACTCAAGCCCTGGATGCCCGTCATCAAACCGGTGATCGGCAAACTGATCGATCAGGGGGCGGCCCAGCAGGCCGGACTGGAGGTCGGCGACAGGATCATCAGCGCGGATGGCGTTGTGATCAAGGATTGGCAGCAATGGGTGGAGTATGTTCAGGCCAGGCCCGACATTGCAATTAAACTGCTGATAGAACGTCAGGATGTGCAAATGCAGTTATCCATTACCCCCAGCAAGGTGGAAGCGGATGGCAAAACGGTGGGCAAAATAGGCGCAGGTGTCGATATTCCAAAAGATTTGCTGGACAGTTTGCGGGTCACCTACTCGCTGTCCCCCTGGGCCGCCATCCCCGTCGCCTTTGAGAAAACCGGCTTTTATTGCCTCAGCACTCTGGAAATGATAGGTAAAATGTTCGTCGGCAGCGCATCCGTCGAAAACCTGAGCGGCCCCATCAGTATCGCCCAATATGCCGGACAATCCGCCGAGATGGGCCTGACCGCCTTTTTAAAATTTCTGGGTCTGATTAGCGTCAGTCTTGGGGTGCTGAATCTGCTGCCCATACCGGTACTGGATGGCGGGCATTTGTTATTTTTCGGAATCGAAGCCATTAAAGGCAGCCCTGTCTCTGAAAAAACGCAAGTTTTTTTCCAGCAGGTCGGGATGTTCATCCTGCTCTCGCTAATGAGTCTGGCCATATTTCTGGACATTGGCAAACTATTTCAACACTAGCCAGTGAACGAAATCATGCAATCCAAGTCCACTTGTCCGTATTAATAATTCACCCTTAAAATTTATGAAAAAAATCAATCTAATTCTGATACTGCTGCTCGGTGCGGTTGTTAATGCCAGTGTATCGGCCGATGAAGCGGCAATTAAAAAGACATTGGGCGGCTTTATGCCGCAAGAAAAAATAGATCAGATTAAACCTTCCGAAATTAAAGGCTTATACGAAGCCAGAATAGGCGCCAACATTTTCTATGTCTCGGAAGACGGCAAATATGTATTGCAAGGTCAATTATATGATACCGAAGCCAAGAAAAACCTGACCGAAACCAAACTGGCCGAAGTCCGTAAATCCGCTCTGGATAATCTGGGTACCGGCAAAATGATCGTTTTCAAACCGCAAACCAGCAAGTATACGGTATCGGTCTTTACCGACATAGACTGCGGCTACTGCCGGAAACTGCATTCGGAAATGGATCAGTATCTGGCGGAAGGCATTACAGTGCGTTATCTGTTTTTCCCCAGAGCCGGCAAAGGTTCGGACTCTTATAACAAAGCCATTTCCGTCTGGTGCGCGACAGACCGCAACAAAGCGCTGACAGCCGCCAAAAAGAATGAAGGCCTGGAAATCAAAACCTGCGAAAATCCGATTGATGAACAAATGCAACTGGGTGAAGATTTTGGCATGAGCGGCACACCGATGATAGTGACCGAAAAAGGCAATATTTTGCCCGGTTATGTGCCTGCCGGAAAACTGGCCAGCATCCTGGCCAAAGAAAACAACACGCCCTAAGCCCGGTTTTTCCTTGCCAGGATAACCGATTTTGGAACTATGCCTGCACGACCCCGCAGAAACCGAAGCTTTCGGCGCCGCCTTATGGCGGGCGCTGCCCGAAAAATGCCTGGTCTTTCTATACGGTGAGTTGGGGACAGGCAAAACCACGCTGCTGCGCGGTCTGTTGCGCGCAGCAGGCCATAAGCAGGCAGTCAGAAGCCCCACCTATAGTCTGGTAGAAGAGTACGAACTGAATGGCCGACGCATTTTCCATTTCGATCTGTATCGATTACAGGATTCTGCCGAACTGGAATGGATGGGCATGGCCGATTATCTGGCCCAGCCAGCCCTGTGCTGCATAGAGTGGCCGCAAATGGGCAGCGGTTATTTGCCGGAAGCCGATCTTGAAATCCATATGGCCCATCAAAACGATAGCCGTATGATTAAAATCAGGGCATTAGCGCCCAGGCTGAAGAACACATTAAAACTAAGCTGGAAAAACAGAGACATACTGCTATAATTTAAGCAACATTATCATCTGATGCCAGAGTGGTTTATGCAGCTTATCCATAGATTTTTCCTGATGCTGGTTTTGCTGCCGGCTACCTGGGCCGCTCATGCCGATCCTGGGCAGATTACAGCCATCAGCTTTTCAAGCCAGCCGACTGCCCGCATCGGCTTTGATCTGGCCGGCCAGACGCATCAGCGTTTTTTCACCTTATCCAATCCCAGCCGTCTGGTTATCGATTTTCTGGATATGCCGAATCTGCCGACGATCACCCAGCCGCCTGCCGACCACCCATTGTTCACCAATCTGCGCTGCGCAATTCGAAACGGCAAAAACCTGCGAGTGGTGCTGGAACTAAAAGCCGATGCCGAGGCAAAATCCAGCATCAGCAAACAGGCTAATGGCAGCCAACTGGTATTCGATCTGATCCCGAAAGATAACCAGAACGCCGCCCGGACTCCAGCCACTACGCCGCCGCCCGCCGCCAGCATCGACAACCAGCAAAACACCGCCCAACCTGCGCCCCGGCCTGTCAAGATCAAATCAGCCAAAAGCAAGGCCCGCGACATCATAGTCGCCATTGACGCCGGCCATGGCGGCAAGGATACCGGCGCACAGGGCCTAAACGGTACGCTGGAAAAGGATGTGGTTTTCGCTATCGCCCGGCATCTGGAAAATCTGGTCAATAACCAGCCCGGCATGCGGGCTGTGATGATACGCAACGGCGATTATTTTGTGCATTTAAACGAGCGGGTCAGAATCGCTCAGGCCGCCAAAGCGGATTTATTTATTTCCATTCATGCCGACGCCTTTAACGACCCCAGCGCACATGGCGCTTCGGTGTATACATTGGCCAAAAAAGGCGCGTCCAGCCAGGCGGCCCGCTGGCTTGCCGAGAGTGAAAACGCCGTCGATGCATCGAACAACGAAATGGATGACACTCTGAGTTCGGTATTGCACGATTTGACCCGGACTGCCGCCAAGGAGGCCAGTCAGAATATCGGCAACAAGGTATTGAAAAGCGTCAAGACAGTGGGCCATCTGCATCGAAGCTCTGTGCAAAAAGCCGGTTTTGTGGTTTTAAAATCAGCGGAAATGCCATCAATTCTGGTTGAAACGGCTTTTATTTCCAACCCTGACGAAGAACGCCGCCTCACCAGCAACGCCTATCAGGAAAAAATGGCCTCCGCGGTATTCGGCGGCATCATGGCGCATTTCAGACAATACGCCCCTGCCGATACCCTGCTGGCACGGCGCTCAAAATCCGCCAAGGCCACCAGTTTGTCGGCGTCGGAAAATCAGGAGCCGAGCGCCCGAAATCATTTGCCGATTGAAGCTGTTCCACCAACCGTTCCGCGTTTAAAAAGCTGAATCATCCAGCCCGTTTCCCGGCAAAGAATCGAAGCGGCGCGATGACTGCGGTTTTAAGACCACGGCGTGCGGCCAACATCCGTTGTTCCTACCCATGTATCCTAGGAGCCTGTCCGGGAAGCTCCTAGGAATCCGCTTTGCATAATCCCGGCCTGCTGTCCTCCATTACAGTGTTGTGATCGGTACTCGCTTCATATAAATGAAAGCGGTTTTTACCTCGCTCCTTGGCCATATACATTGCCTGATCGGCATGATGCAACAGGACTTCCGCGCTCGCCATATCCGCAGGGAACAAGGTAAAACCCAGACTGGCGGACACCGTCAGATGATGCCCCTGAATAACAGTGGTCTCGGCTACCTTGTTCAACATGCGCGTCAACACCGATTCGCACTCCTTAATATCGTTAAATCCCAATAATAACAGTACAAATTCGTCGCCGCCCATCCTGGCCACTGTATCGCCCGCCCGTAGGCAATCCTTGATGCGTTGCGAGATCGATATCAGCAATTGATCGCCTACATTATGCCCATAGCGATCGTTCACCGGTTTAAAGCTATCCAGATCCATATAACACACCGCCATCAGCGTACCGGAACGTTTGGTTTGCGCAATGGCCTGTTTTAAGCGGTCGGCCAGCAACAGTCGGTTGGGGACGCCGGTGAGAGGATCAAAATGCGCAATACGCTCCAGATTGGATTCGTGATTTTTAAGCTGGGTAATGTCCGTAAACAGTCCGATGAAGTGCTGAATATTTTGCTGCGCGTCGCGCACGGCGGAAATCGAGGTCAGCGCCGCATAAATTTCACCATTTTTATTTCGGTTCCAGATCTGCCCGGTCCAGTGATTCTTGGTTAGCAAGGAATGCCACATCGATTTGTAAAACTCGTCCGATTGCCGCCCGGATTTCAGCAGCCTCGGGTTTTTGCCCAATACATCTTCCCGCTCATACCCGGTAATCCGGGTAAATGCCTCGTTGATGTCAATAATGTTGTTACAGGCATCGCTGATGACGATACCGTCGTGGATATGATCAAAAACACTGGCTATCATATTCTGCTGGTGCACCTGCTGCTTCAGTTCCCTGCGCAGCGCTTCACGTTCCAGCAGATTGCGAATCCGGATGCGGGCAATTTCAAGATTGACCGGCTTGCAAAGATAATCGGCCGCCCCAAGCGCCAGACCCTTGGCTTCGGCGGACTGTTCGCTCAAAGCGGTTACAAACACCACGGGGATATCCTGTAACTTGGAATCGTTCTTCAGCCGGCGGCAGATTTCAAAGCCATCCATATCCGGCATCATGATGTCCAGCAAAATCAAATCCGGCGGATCTTCATTCGCCATTTGCAGACCCTGGGCGCCGGAAGTCGCCATCTTGAATTGATACTCATCCTGCAGCGCCAGGCCTAACAAATAAAGATTGGCAGGCACATCATCGATGGCAAGAATTTTTAAAGGTTTAGTATTCATAGCCGGCTCGCGCTTCGATCGACAGGATGCATTTAATAGTGTTGAAAACCTTTTTGGACAACATTGATCGCCTCCCTCAGACAACGCCCGATGCAACCCGTTCCGGCAGCGTACAAACCTTGAGCGTCAGTTCACCCCTGGGCATAAGAAGCGCCTGGCTTCATCAGCAAAAATCCGATCCAGAATTCCGATGTTGATTTTGTTTTAATGCCTTCTCCAACCCTTTCCCGGCGGACAAAGCAGGCGGCTTTCCAAATTCAGCGCACCCATTTTCCACTTTTTTTCAAGTGTAAACTAAAATGCCGCTTCCCGCTTGCCGCATTGCCGTCCACCAGGCTGCCGACTTTAGAATAAGCCCGGCATGAGCATCGCACTGTCATGAAGATTGCCAAATTCGGCGGAATGTTTATTATTCCACTGTATCCGCTCTTCCAGTATCCTTTCCGAACAAAAACAAAAACACGCCCTGACATGCCGAGCATCAAAATCAGAACCCAGCAGATAGGCGATCAGACGGAAATCAGGCTGCTGATCCGTCATCCAATGGAAAATGGTCGCAATCGTGACGCCAACGGCGAACTGATTCCGGCCCATTTCATCGTGGAACTCGACATCCGGCACAACAAAAACCCTGTTATCCTTGTGCATATGGCCGGCAGTATAGCTAGAAATCCATTCTTCAGCTTTCGATTAAATAATGCGGCAAACGGTGATATCATTACTGCAAGCTGGACGGATAACAGACAGCTCAGCGACAGCGTGGAGCATACCCTGTACTTCGATCAGCGAACCTGAATCTCCGCGCCCTGATTTCGGGCGCTGACCAGCATAAAATTCAATTGCGACGCCGCAAACTTTTCCTGTACCTGCAAGACCAGCCTTTCCGCCCGTTCCTGCCCCTCGATAGCGCAAAACCCGGTCGGCCCCCAAGATGTCTGACCGCTGGCGACTGCGCCCTGCCGCTGCAGAAAAGCAATGGCGGCGGCGACTTCAGCGCTGGTGAACACCCCGCCCTGCACCGGCGCAAAATGTTCGCCTACCGCAATTTGCAACCGGGTGATGACTTCTCCGAATTTCTGCAAATCCGCTTCGGCGACGGCAGGCAATGCCTGCATCAGCAGCAAATAGCTTAGCTGCTCGGCCTCGCGCCTTGGAAATGCCGGCAGTTGCCTGAAGGCATTCAGCTCCTGTTCGCCATGCAGACCCTGGCCGCGCCGATCAAACACCAGAATAAACCGCCAGTTCGCCGGCACCGGCATTTGCACCAGCAGCGGCGGGGTGAGGGTATCGGGGCCGCGCCCGCCATCCAGCACCAGTCCGCCCTGTTCAAAGACGCCGATGCCGATGCCGGAGCGCCCGCCTCTGTCGGCAAGCCTGGCAATATCCCTGACGCTTAAGCCCAGGCCGTAAAAACGGTTGATCCCCATCCCGACCGCCAAAGCCATTTGCGTACCCGAACCCAGGCCGATATGCTCGGGAATGGTGGACAATACCTTGATAGACAGAGCATCGGAAACCTTCAGCGCCGCGCATAGCCGCTGTACGCAACTTCTGGCCCTGTCAGCCGTAACGCCCTGTACGGACAATGCCGCCGCGCCACGAACGCTAAGGCCGGTATGAATCTCATTCAGACCAATGCCGATACTGCCAAAATCCCGGCCCAGGGAGCCGCTAAGATCGATGAACCCCATATGCAGTCTGGCCGGGGCTAAAACAGTCACTTCTTCGAACTGTGCTTTCACAAGCCGTATTCCGTATTATTGTCAAAATTGCGCCATTATACCGGATGACGGTGTCTGCCGATGCGGATTAGCAGGAGCGAACTGCTTGCCGCTCTACTTAAACGTATTGAACTTATTCCGTGGAAAAAAGCGTTACCGAATTTTGATGCGAGATCAGTATATAATCAGGATTTATTAATCTTTACGATCCTCCAGCCGTGCAAAAACCTTTCAGAATTACGAGTCATTATCAGCCCGCCGGAGACCAGCCTGCCGCCATCAGGCAACTGGTGGAAGGTATCAACGATGGCGAAGTGCATCAGACCCTGCTGGGGGTAACAGGCTCGGGCAAGACATTTACCATCGCCAATGTCATCCAGCAAACCCAGCGGCCGGCGATGATCATGGCGCCCAACAAAACCCTGGCCGCCCAGTTGTACGGAGAAATGAAGGAATTCTTTCCGGAAAACAGCGTTGAATATTTTGTGTCCTATTACGATTATTATCAGCCGGAAGCTTATATCCCCGCCTCGGATACCTTCATCGACAAGGATGCTTCGCTTAACGAACACATTGAGCAAATGCGGCTGTCGGCAACCAAAGCGCTGCTGGAACGGCGCGATACCATTGTGGTCGCCACGGTCTCGGCCATTTATGGCCTGGGCGAACCTGAATCCTATTTTCAGATGGTTTTGCATCTGGTGCGCGGCGACATGATCAAACAGCGCGAGATACTGCGCAGGCTGGCCGAAATGCAATACACCCGTAACGACACCGAATTGCGCCGCGCCACCTACCGGGTTCGCGGCGATGTGATCGATGTTTTTCCGGCCGAATCGGAAGAACAGGCTTTACGTATCGAGTTGTTCGATGATGAAATCGAACGGCTGTCCATGTTCGACCCTTTAACCGGTGAAGTCCTGCATCGTCTGGCTCGCTTCACCCTTTATCCGAAGAGCCATTATGTGACGCCGCGCGAACAGTTGCTGTCGGCTGTGGAGAAAATAAAAATCGAGCTGGCTGAACGTCTGGCCCAATTGCGCGACAGCAACAAACTGGTGGAAGCCCAGCGTCTGGAGCAGCGCACCCTGTTCGATATTGAAATGATCATGGAGGTTGGTTACTGTTCGGGCATCGAAAATTATTCCCGTCATTTGTCGAACCGTCTGGATGGGGAATCGCCGCCGACCATGTTCGACTATCTGCCCAGGGACGCCCTGCTGATCATAGACGAAAGCCATGTCACTGTGCCGCAAATCGGAGCCATGTACAAAGGCGACAGATCGCGCAAGGAAACCCTGGTCGAATATGGTTTCCGGCTACCTTCGGCCCTGGATAATCGGCCGTTGAAGTTTGAGGAGTTCGAGCTTAAAGCCGCGCAGCGCATCTATGTATCCGCCACCCCCGGCTCTTATGAGACAGCGCATTCCGGCGCGGCTGTCGAGCAGGTGGTCAGACCGACCGGACTGGTCGACCCGCAGCTTGAAGTTCGCCCGGCGACCACGCAGGTCGACGATTTATTGTCGGAAATCAACAAGCGCGCCGCTGTCAAGGAGCGGGTGCTGGTCACCACGCTGACCAAACGCATGTCGGAAGATTTAACCGAATATCTACTGGAACATGGGATAAAAGTCCGCTATCTGCATTCCGACATAGAGACTGTCGAACGGGTGGAAATTATCCGTGACCTGCGCCTGGGTATATTTGATGTACTGGTCGGCATCAATCTGTTGCGGGAAGGCCTGGATATACCCGAGGTTTCGCTGGTCGCCATACTGGATGCCGACAAGGAAGGCTTTTTAAGATCGAAGGTATCGCTGATTCAGACCATAGGCCGCGCTGCGCGTAACGCCAACGGCAAGGCCATCCTGTATGGCGACAGAATTACCCATTCCATGCAGCAGGCCATAGACGAAACCGAACGGCGGCGCGCCAAACAGCAACTCTTTAATCAGGAGCATCATATCCAGCCCAGAACTGTGCATAAATCGGTGACCGATATCATGGAAATATCCATCCCGGGAGCCGGCGGCTCCCTTTCCAAAGCCCGCGCCAGGGTTGCCGAACCAGCCGGCGAATATAAGGCGCTGACGCCAAAACAATCCGCCAGGGCGCTGAAGCAACTGGAAGAAAAAATGTATCAACATGCCAAAAACCTGGAGTTTGAAGACGCAGCCCGGATTCGGGATCAGATCCGGCTGTTACAGGCGGAAATGACCATCTAAGGCGGTTTGCCCCTGCTGGCTTAAACTTGCTCCAGATGCCATAATCGGAGTTTTGATCCGCGCAACAGCCCGTAACGCTCCAAACGGGAACTTAAGGCATGATAGAGATGCTCGGCATCCGCCGGATGCTGAACTGCACAGCCGATATCATAACTATAACGACAAAAATACACCTGTCCGCTACAATAGGCCTGCGCATAGTCCTTAAACCACAGATCCAGCACATAATGCAGGTAAATATTGCCCAGAATGGGGGTTATGTATTCACCTTGCAGAATCCCGACCTGCATCGGCCTGAATTTCCTGTCTGTGCCATGCAGGCCGGCTTTCAGCCATTTACCGACCAGATTCAGAAACCCCCTGTCGGCAATGCGTCTGCCCAGCATCCGAATCAACAGCTCATGCTCTATGTTTTCGATATAGCCTTTGACATCCGCCTCTATCAGCATTTTATATTTGTCCGACTCCAGCTCGGCCGCCAAGGCTTTTATGGGGTTATAGGCGCCTAAACCCGGGCGGAACCCATAACAATCGGGGAGAAAATCATATTTATAAATAGCTTCCAGTATTCTGCTGACCGCCAGTTGCAAAATAGTGTCGTCGATACTCGGCATGCCCAGCGGTCTGGCGTCGCCGTCCACTTTGGGAATTTGCCTGCTATCGCCGATTCTTGGCTTGTAGGACTGTTGTTGTATCTGCTGCTCCAACCCGGTGATATTGGCCTGCAATTTTTTTTCGTATTCGGCCGTCTCGAAACGTTTGACAGGGCCGATTGCGTTTTTCCTGATACTCGACCAGCATGCGTAAAAACAATCTGCCGACAGCCAGGCCAGACAGTCATGAAACCGATAGGTTTTATCTTGCGCCGCCTTGTTTGCGATCTCCATTAATAAACCTTCAAACATACCTTTCCCCCGGCGGTTAGGCCAGATATTGGCAATGCAGGACCTTATCACCACTTATCCTGCCCGCGCAGTTTTAGCATCTTCCGGGTTCTACGGATCGCATGGCCGAAAAACCGATTCGGCTATGGGGGGTCTAACCTTTAAAAATCGCGCTTCGGCAAGGCTCTGCCGAGCGAAGCCCGATTTATAGAGGTTCCCGCTATTACGCAACTGCAAGCATTATGGATACCCGATTTATCCATATGCAAATACTATTAACTATCAATAGTATTACAAACAAGGAAACCAATCAACAAAAATCGACAAGATACCCCAATACAACCACTTTATAACATGGTATGTTACATATAAAATAAGCAGTATTGAAACTATGGAATAATACGACAAAAAACCTGAATGCCTGGATTTTCCAGTCTTGGGCCGCCTGGGCTGCAATACGGTAAAACCTGGTCAAAGCGACTGGCTTGCCACTGACATGCTCCATTCCATATCAGGAATGGTGGAGGGTAAATCAACGCTGCAAAAATCTGTGATTATTCAGATCACGCAGGTGAAGCGACTAGTAATCCGGCCGCGCGATACGCATCACCGGGCACGCTGTCGAAATATGCAAGTATCCAATTCCCTATATAATTCGACATCCGGCAGACCTAAGCCTATCCGGCCTGTCGGTGCATGCCTGTCCTGGACTACCCCCTGACCACCCGCGTCCATGCAGGTTTATTCAAGGGGTAGACCAGGACAGGCATGCCCGGTATTAGTCAAGTCCTGACCAAGACAGGGGGTTTGAAGCTTTTCCCGAGCCACTCCGGAAAATTTAAGCCTCCAGCTCTATCCAGCAGGCAAAGATGGGATGTCCGTCCACTATCATTGGCGGGCCTGCTCTATGCGCATGAACACCGGCTTTCCTCAGCAGGCGCTCCACCCCGACCGGCGATACGGTAACCAGGCGTTTGGCGCCCAGTTCGGCAGCGTAGGCCATCACTTCGCGAAGCAGCATCAAGGTAATAGGCGAAGAAAACTGACCAGCCTCTGGCGTACTTTTAGTATGGAAATCCACAGCAGCAAACCTTGACAATTCCCAGACATCGTCGGAATCAGGCACAGGCAGGCCATTGAACAGTTGCGGAAAAACATCGCCCAGTAAATAAGGCTGGGTGGTTGGTAATAATCTGGCGCATCCCGACACATTTCCGAATTCATCTCTGGACACCATGTAGATGGTATCTTCGTGATCAAACTGATCCTGCTCGGTATTTCCAAATGTTTTCAATTCCCAGCCTAGATGTTCTACAAAAACCTTATGCCTATAACCTATGACCTTAGAATATAGACCCTCGGGAAGTTGTTTTTGCGTACCCTTATCAACCTGCATAATATCCCCTCGACAAGCGTTATGTTGAGGGGCATTTCACAGCCGTTCACGGTTTTAAACAACTGTCACAACTGACAGGTCAACCGGAATAGCGGTGATTTATATAGCTTTTGACCACATTCTGCCAGGCAATTTCATCGATTACTGTTTCTATCAGGGTAGCCGATTTGCCGGGCCCGAAATCCTGTCCATGCGAATCGACCAGCATCACATTGCCTCTAGGTTCCGCAACCCGGATATAAACACCCCCGAAACCCTGGGTTATTTTAATCGTCCAGTCCCAGCCGATACTGATCGCCGGCATGGTATTGCTGACCCATTCCGTATAGCCGGTTATATTCGTCTGAATGGCAGCGTCCAGCACTTGTTCATGGCCGTCCTCATCGAGCCCGGAAATCAGATGTACCAGATCTATCCGGCGGAATTCCTCGAAAGTCAGGCGTATGTAACCGTCAGAGGCAACTTTTAAAGAACTGGGATCGGTAATGACGGCTGGACCATTGATAGATTTAAGATTCATGTGTTACTCACAGGTTATGGTTATGAGTAAACCACACTACATAAATTTAAGTTTTCTTGATAGTGTAAAAAATGACAGATTGATTGCAAAACGCGTCATCAGGCTAACAGTTTTGGAGTCGGGCTTTCACAGCGCATGTTATGATAAGTTTACAGTAACGAGTTCGACGGAGACTTCAAAATGCCAATTTCATCATACTTTTCCAATTTTCTTTAAAAGCAACTGTTTTTCATGTGACATATGAAAGCTTGGCAAGAAGAACAGCTTCAGACTCTGCAATCAATTCAAGATGATAAGCAACTTTTTCAAACCATTTTGAGTCTTGCCAAAGCACTTGAATTTGAACACTGCGCTTACGGCTTGCGCATGCCTCTGCCTTTGTCCAACCCCAAGACGCTGATGGTCAATAATTATCCCGATGACTGGCGCAATCAGTATCAGGCTAAAAATTATCTTGCCGTCGACCCGACGGTTAATCTGGCGATGCGCTCGCTCGCGCCCATCATCTGGACCGACAATCTGTTTGCCCAGGCGCGCGAGCTATGGGAAGAAGCGCATTCCTTCGGCCTACGCTTCGGCTGGGCGCAATCCATCCATGATTTCAACGGCGCGGTCGGAATGCTGAGTTTATCGCGCGGCGATAACCCGATTACCGAAGAAGAGTTAATGGAAAAACGCTTTAGAATTGCCTGGCTAACCCAGGTAGGCCATTTGCGCATGGCGGAGTATTTAACGCCAAAGCTGATGCCTGAAGTGAATGTACAACTCTCAAACCGTGAAATTGAGGTGCTGAGATGGACGGCCGACGGAAAAACCTCCTGCGAAATTTCCGTGATTCTAAAAATATCGGAACGTACCGTAAATTTTCACATCACCAACATCACCGGCAAGCTGAACGCCTCCAACAAAATTTCCGCCGCCATCAAGGCGGCCATGATGGGACTGCTATAGAGGGCTATCCGGCCTTGGCCCAACGCGCAACATTCCGCCGGACTGCGGCGGCCTTCCGAATTCCGGGCCGCCCTTTTCATTCCAGGCTTAAAGGTTTTCGCAACGCTGTTTCAGATAGGCGCTGAATTCCGAACCGATTTCTGGATGTAGCAAACCGTATTCGACATTGGCCAGCAGAAAACCGAATTTTGAACCGCAATCGTAGCGCCTGCCTTCAAACTCATAAGACAATACCTGCTCGTCCTGCATCAGGGCCGCAATCGCATCGGTCAACTGAATCTCTCCGCCAGCGCCGCGGCCGGTGGTTTCGATTTTTTTGAAGATGGCGGGGGTCAGAATATAGCGCCCTACCACGGCAATATTGGACGGAGCCACTTCCGGCCTGGGTTTTTCAACTATGGATTGCAGACGTCCGACCCGACTGGAAATTTCGTTATGCTCGACAATGCCGTATTTGTGGGTTTCCTTGGGATCGACCCGCTCCACGCCCAGAATGCTGCACTGCTGATCGTCGAACACTTCAACCATCTGCTGCAGACAGCCGCGACCGCCATCTTCAATCATGTCATCCGGCAGAATAACTGCGAATGGCTCATCGCCCACCAGCGGTTTGGCGCAATGAACGGCATGCCCAAGCCCCAGCGCCTCCGTCTGGCGAATAAAAGCACAGGACACATGTGGCGGCAATAACCCGCGCAACATCTTTAGCAATTCGGTTTTACCGCTTTTTTCCAGTTCCTTTTCAAGTTCGTAGGATTTATCAAAGTGATCGGGAATCGAGTTTTTATTACGCCCGGTCACAAAGATCATGGTTTCGACGCCCGCCGCAATCGCTTCTTCTACCGCATACTGAATCAATGGTTTATCCACTATCGGCAACATTTCCTTGGCGACCGCCTTGGTCGCAGGCAAGGATCGGGTGCCGAGCCCGGCTACCGGAAAAACAGCTTTGGTAATTTTTCTACTCATACATTCACTCTTAAATGTGTTGTTTGATTTTCATGGATGAATTGTAATGCTTCAACCCGGCGGTCTTGCCCGTTATCCCGCCGGACAAGAGACGAAGCCGAAGTATTCGGCACGAACGGCATTTCATTGGTTTACAAATGATTGGGCTTGCGCCACGCTCGTCGGAGAGCGGTTTTTAATGGTTCCCAACGCCTGCTAAATATAGGCGATTCTACCCAATATTTCCGCGACTGAAAACGCAAACCTTTTTCATCTGCATTTTACTGTATTCCGCCAGCAGGGCACGATTTCCGAACCAGGCTTCAAACTCGGGCCGGCTCATGGTTGTCCGCACCCTCAATTACCCGCTTTCAGAACCAGTTCCCGCAGTCCATTCTCGATTTCCAGACCTAGCCGGGCAACACAAACGCTCTGGACTTTAACCCTATCGTTAACATTATCGCCAGCAGGCAGACTGCAAGTAAATTGTCTGGAAAGCAGATTCTGCTCCTGGCGCCTGATTTGCCACTGGGTTTGCAAGTGGCTATAGCCGTCGGCTCCCTGATGGAAGAGCAGAATATCCATACCGATCTGGTAATCCATGGGCTGCCGGTACGGCCAGGGGTAACGAATTATATACGCAAGTCCGAGTCTTGCCGCCAGTTGTCGCGACAAGGTGCGGGCTATGTTTTCGTCCAGCCGCTCGGCCCAGCGATTATGTTCATCCAGCCGATACTGATTTTCACTGATTTCCACCACAATCTGCGGCCGATTCAGATATTCCGGCAAATGCACGGGCCCCAGCCCCACCGCCAGATTCTGTGGCAACGCCGACGCGGACTCCGCCTGCCCGGCCTCGGCTTCCGCATCCAGCATATAAAACGCCATGGGCGTATGACTGGCGCAGCCATTCAGCAACAAAGCCGCCAGCAACAAAAACCTGTTCGGCGTCAAACAGTCAATTCGCTTATTTACCATAAATAATTTCATCCGGATGACGCTCCAGCGAGTCGGTTAGATCCTTCAAAGATCGGGCTGCATCACGCATGCTCAGCAAGGCTGTACCCAGCGGCGAGTCGGGGCTTGCCAAGGCTTCCACGGTCGAGAGCGTTTGCCTGGATTCGTTCAGAACCGTGTTTGCCGTAGTCAGGCTTTGTTCAGCGGCTTTGAGCACAGGCAACATGTCCTTGTCAAGATCATGCAGGCTGGAACGGGTATCCATGACAGTGCCATTGACGTTATTCATGAGTGGCCCAACCTGGGCATTCAGAGTCAGCATCAGTTTCTGGGTCTCAATCAGTGATGCGGACAAGGCCGCCAGCGATGTCTTGGTTTCATTGGACTTCAGCAAATCACGGGTTTCCCGCAAGGTTTCGGATAAATTCTTGATCATCTCCGCCAACGGCAATTCCCGGAATTCCTTTATCAATTCATCGGCGGTATTTCTGATCTCGTCCACGGTAGTCGGTACGCTAGGCAGCTCAGTCAAACCTTTGTAATCCACACGCACCAGTCTAACCGGCTTGTCCACATAAAAGTTTAGATCGACATACAGCAGGCCGGTCAGCAGACTCTGTGTTTCCAGTCTGGCCTTCAAACCGAGATCGATCAGCCGCTGGGCGAGCTTTTCTTGCCGGGATTCGTCATTCTTTTGCGGGCGCATCTCCCTGCCGGAAAAATCCCGCAGCAACTCCGGATCGACTTCAATGACCACCGGTTTAAAAATCTGACCCGTCGCGGCATCCATTTCCAGCGAAATTTCGGCGATATTGCCGATCTGCACGCCTTGCAACTTTACCGGCGCTCCGACATTCAGGCCGTTCAGGGCCGAATCGAAGAAAATGACAAAGCGCATTTTATGCTTGAAATAATCGCCCGCGCCGAAAATCATCACCGCCGCGGCCAGCAAAAACAGCGCCCCTACTATAAATCCGCCTATGGCAAGTGAATTACCCTGCTTACTCATTCGCCACTCCTTGTCGAATTGTACTGTTTGCGGTTGAGGTTTGCCCACGGGTCAAAAAGTTCAGCACTTTTGGATCGGTGGATTCCGCCAGCAACTGCCGGGGCGGGCCTGCCGCTATCATGGTTCGGGTTTCGGTATCCAGAAACACCGAGTTATTCGCTATTGCAAAAATACTGGCCAGTTCATGGGTCACCACAATAATCGTGGCCGACAGACTGTCGCGCAAATTAAGAATCAGATCGTCCAGTAATTTTGAGCTGACCGGATCCAGGCCTGCGGAAGGCTCATCGCAAAACAGGATTTCGGGATCAAGCGCCATGGCCCGCGCCAGACCTGCGCGTTTTTGCATTCCACCGCTCAGTTCAGCAGGATAATAATCTTCAAAACCCGCCAGACCTACCAGCGCCAGCTTATAAGCAACCAGCTCACTGACTTTTTTAGTTGGCAGCTGTAATACCTGGGTGATGGGCAAGGCCACATTTTCCGCCAGCGTCATCGAACTGAGCAGGCCGCCGCTTTGAAACAACACGCCCGCTCGTTGCAAAATTCGCCGCTGCGTTGCCGAATCCGCCTGCCACAGGCTCTGACCATTATAAAGAATATCGCCCTGCTGCGGTCTTTGCAAGCCTATCATATGCCGCAAAAGCGTGCTTTTTCCACAACCGCTGCCGCCCATAATGACAAAGATATCGCCGCGATTGATCGTAAAATTCAGATTGCGCTGAATCACGAAATCGTCATAGGCCATACTTAAATTCTGAACCTTGATGCAGACTGAATCCATGCCTAAATTCCCACCCGGTTGCAAATGATGGTCATCACTGAATCGGCAATCACAATGAAAACAATACTAGTCACGACCGCAGAGGTAGCCGCGTCACCCACTGCCGACGCACTCCGTCCGCACTGCATGCCGCGCATACACCCCGACAGGGCAATCAGAACGCCAAAAACTGAACACTTGACAAAACCAACCAGAAAATCCTTGAGTTGTACGGCATGTGCGGAACGGTTCAGATATTCGGTCAGCGACACATCGAAAAGGCTCACAGTCACCAGTCCGCCGCCCACCATGCCCATCAAATCGGCATACAAACAGAGTAATGGCATGATTAAAATCAGCGCAAACATCCTGGGTATCACCAAAAATGACATCGGTTCCAGATTCATGGTTTTCAAGGCGTCGATTTCATCATTGACGTGCATTGCCCCCAACTGGGCGGCGTATGCCGCCCCGGTACGCCCGGACATGATGATGGCGGTCATCAGCCCGCCCATTTCCCGGGTCATCCCCAGACTGACCAGATTGGATATATAGATTTGCGCTCCGAACAGCGAGAGTTCCAGCGCGCCCACGAAAGCCAGAATCAGACCGACCAGCAGGCTGACCAGACTGACAATAGGCAGGGCTGACGGCCCGCATTCCTGTATACAAAGCCATAGATCGCGATGCCGGAATCGCTGCTTACCGGATAGAACCGATACCATGCTGATTGCCAGCTCCCCTACGAAGGTCAGCATTTTTTTGGCATGGAGGCCGATATGGGCCAAACCGGCGACCGCGGCTTCCGCCCAGGGAACAGACCGATATGAACGCCGTGCGCCGGCGCGCTCCGGCACGCTCTGGGCAAGCGTCAGCAAACCCTGGATTGCGACAGGCAGACTGGCTTTATCTACGTCCACACTTTGTTTCGCCGCGCAATCCAGTATTTGAATCAATTCCGTAACCAGCAAACTATCCCATCGCCCCAGATCCCGGGTCAGGAAACGGATGCCGGTAATGGTTTTGTCAGTCCGAATCCGTGTCAGCAAGGCATCGGATACCGGCAATACCCCATCCAGCAGCCAGTCACCGCTCATGTCGATTTCAAGAACGCCATGCTGCAAATTCGCACGAAACTGATTGGATGGATTCTCGGAAACGGACATATCTGGTTTTTTACCGATTATTCAATTTGGTGATCGAGTATCCCTAAACCGGGCTGCCTATAGTTTTGCTCAGCAATGATCCTGCCGCCGGACACAGCAGCGGCCTGCTTACTCATAAAATGTCATCCTGTATCTTTTTCAGCGTTTCATCCGCCTGCGCCTCGCCATCGAATGGCTGTTTGGCGTTTAAGGCTTTGCGCAAATAATAAGCCGCCATGCCGGTCTCTTTCAATTGAAATAAAATCATGCCCAGATGATACTGACCCGTTACCGAAGATGGCTGCTGTTCGACGACCTTCTGCATTATATCCTTAGCCTTATTGTAATCAGCCTGTTTATAGGCAATCCAGGCCAGAGTTTCCATGTATACCGGACTATTCATGTCCTGTAAAGGCCCGGCAATATTTGCCGCCCGCTCCAAATCTTCCGGCGTTTCCGAATAATCCGCCAGATAAGCAGCCAGATTATTGGCAGCCTGCAAAGATTCGGGGTGGGTTTTATAAGCTTGTTCGTACAAAGCCAATAGTTTTTTATTCTGACCCTGCTTACGGTAAATCCCGGCCAGTTCGGCGACCAGCTCCATGGCGCCCTTAGTCTTGTCCATCCCGGCCTGCAAAATACTGATCGCGCCGGTCTCATTATTTTGCGCCAATTCGATCTCGGCCAACCCCTGGTAAGAGGCATACCAATCCTGCTTGAGTTCCTGAGCCTTCAGGAAGGCGACTTTCGCTTCGCTGAATTTATGCTGCGCCATAAACACCTTGCCCAGCAAAAAATAGGCCGTTATATCACCCGGCAGCTGTTTGATGACCTGCTGCAATTTTTCGGCGGCTTTATCGGTTTGCTGCGAATCGATGTACATTTTTGTCATTTCGGCGAGCGGCTCGACTGCCCCGGGATTCTTGAGCAAGGCTTCCTGAAAGGCCTGAATAGCCAAATCCGGTTTCTTGGCAATCTGATAACTCAAGCCCGCCATATACCACCCCAACCCATCCTTGCTAGCTAGTTGCTGCACCTGCTTGGCAATATCCAGCGCCTTTTCCCACTGCTTTTCCGCCAGATTGAATCTAAAAATCCTTTCGTAGGACTTAATGCTGCCCGGGTTGGTTTTCAGAAAATTTTCGACTTGCTGTTTGGCCTGCTGGGTATTACCCGCTTTAAACTGCAATGTAGCCAGATCCAGTCTGGCTATTTCATCATCCGGAGCCAGACCGATGACTTTTTCCAGCGCCTCACTGGCCAGCCCATTATTTTTGGTCAGAATATACGCGCCCGCCAGCATTTTTAATACCGGCACGTTTTTGGGCTGATCGGTTAGTACGCTGTTGAAATCCGCTATCGCATCAGCCAGCCTGTTATCGGCTTTTGCAAACTCCCCTCTCAATATCAGCGAGTCGTTATCTCTGGGATTGATATCCAGAACTTCTTTTACCAGCGTTCTGGCTTCTTCCGGCCGATTGGTAAGCATATAGACGGATTCCAGCATATCCCGCGCCTTGACGCCTAGCGGGCCAAGTTTGTCCAGCGTCACAACTTCTTTCAGAGTCTGCTCTGCGCCGGTCAAATCCTTTTTGCTCAATTGCAGCCTGGCCAGCTTGAACTTCAAATCAATATTATCGGGATTTTTCCTGACCATGACGGACAGTTCGGCAATCGCCTGATCGGGATTGCGTTTCTCAGCCAGAAAATCAATCAGATTGATTTTGGCCGCATCATTATCGGGCAATTTTTGCACGGCCTCGCGCAAGATCGCTTCCGCCTTGTCCGGCTGATTGGCTGCAATCTGATACAAAGCCACCTTTTTATAATACTCATATTCGTCAGGATTGACCTTGATAATTTTCTGCAGAATTTCATCCGCCTCCGGCAACTGCTGTTTGCGAATATAAAAACCAGCGAGCGTGGAAAGTAACCGGATATTTTGCGGATTCGTATCCATCGCCGTCCGTAATAAGGCAATGGCCTGATCCAGCTTGCCGGTTTCGCTATAAATAACCGCCTGCATGATGGTCACTGCGGTCTCATCCGCCTTATACTGCCTGGCCTTTTCCAATGACAGCAGCGCTTTCTGATACTCCTGACGCGCGGCATCCGCGCCGGCTTTTATTAACAGCGCCTCCGCATTGTCGGGTTGAACGGCCAGCACAGAATTGACGATGATATTCGCCCGCTCGACATTGTGACTCAATAACAGTAATTCGGCCATTCGGAGCCGCGCCACCAGGTTTGCGTCATTCTGCTTCACCACCAGGCTGTATTCCTTAAAAGCGGCATCAATTTTGCCCTGTCTGGTAAATGCTTCGCCCAATAAAAAATGGCTATCCCAATCATTGGGATCGATCTGCTGCAGATTTTTTAAGGCCAAAACCGCTTTTTCATACTCGCCGTCCTCCAAATACTGCTTTCCCTGGGCCAGATAGTTGGCTTTTTGCTGTTCGGGCGTTTCACAAGCCATAAGTCCGATACAGAGAACGGCGGTACCTAGCGTATTCAGCATATTCTTTTTATTGATCATAATTTAACTCTAAATTGCTTATTGCTCCGGCAAATGCGTATTTGCCGGATTTCGTCTGTTACTTTAGGGGATCTCGAAAAACCGCCCTTCGGCAGGGAGGGGCTTCCGGACGGAACAGATGCACGGAAGATGAAATGTTTTAATGACACCGTCAACATTTGACCGACTTAAAAATCACAAATTTTACATTGCCCGCCAGTTTTGTGACATTGCCGAACTGCTTTTTCAGACTGCCATCATAATTTAAATGCCGGTTGCCAATCACACGGAATTCACCGCCTTTACGTAAAACCCTGCAAGCCTCCCGGAACATTTGCCTGGCGATGTGATCGCCGATGGCGTGCTGCTGATGGAAAGGCGGATTGCATACGATACAGTCAACCGCCTGATCCGGAAAACCGTCCAGACAATCGCCCACTACAAATTCGGCGCGTTGCCGCTCTCCAAACAATATCCGATAATTTTCTCTGGCAGAAGCGATCGCCATATACGATTCATCGACAAAAGTCAGTTTTGCTTCCGGACGGCGGGCGGCCAAGGTCAGCCCCAGCAGGCCATTGCCGCAGCCCAGGTCGATGAAGCTATGAAAATCGGGATGATCCGGCAAATGATCAAGAAAAAACCGGGTGCCTATATCCAGACTATCGCGAGAAAAAACATTAGCATGATTTAAAATTTTAAACCCGGTATTTTCCAGTGGGTAACTGATCGGGTAAGGATTTTCCGGCGCTTTTAGAGCGGTATCCAGACTGGCGAAAATCAGTCTGGCCTTTTTGACCGCAAGAGATGTCGTGGTCGGGCCTATCAACATCTCCAGGAGTTTCCAGACCGACGCCGGCAGATTTTTGACCATACCGGCAGCGATAATCCTGCTATCCGCCTTGAGCAGAGGCCGAAGCCGATGCAACTGATCTTCCAGCAACGCCAGGGTTTTGGGTACTTTGATCAATAACAAATCAATGCTTTCCACAGGCGTCGCCAGACTGTCCAGCAGGCGGACGCGATCCGGCGGGATCAGGTTCGATTCAAGATTCCGTCGGGTTGACTGCTGGGAAAGAAAGGAATCGCTGATGGCCAGCGGCTTGAACTGATTGAGGGCAAGCGCCAGGGCACCGAAGCCGTCGTTGAGGATGCATATCGAACTGCCGACGGTCGGCAACCGCTCCGCGGCCATATAGTTCAGCAGGTACTCATCCGCCGCATCCCAGGCCTGCAACAATTCGTGGCGGCGTAGCGGAAATCGTCTGATTTGGAATTGTCCCTGCGGTAAAACTAAAGTGGTTTCCATTTTCATAAAGCGACAATTTGCCACGCGGCAATTTGCCACATTTTGTAGATGTTAGTAATTCAATAGAATGTATTCCGACTCTTGTATGCGTCCCGGCAACGGGAAACTCGAGTCTTTTCCTTCCTCTCAATGCGACCGCCCGGTCGCATTTTTTTTATGCCAGCCGCAACCCCTGTCCGGCAAACAGCCGGGCAAAATTGTCGCTGGACTGTCTGGCAATCTGTTCCGGAGTAACGCCGCGCAATTCGGCGAGCTGCTCGGCGACATAACGCACATAAACCGGATAATTGGGTTTGCCCCGAAAAGGCGCCGGGGCAAGATAAGGCGAATCCGTTTCAATCAGGAATCTGTCCGCCGGCACTTTTTGCGCCACCTCCTTGATCGCCACTGCATTTTTAAAGGTTACAATGCCGGAAAATGAGATATAAAAATTCAGTTCCAGGGCTCTTTGCGCATAAGCCCAGTCTTCGGTAAAACAATGGATGATACCGCCAACCTGTGCGGCATCCTGCTGTTCCAGAATATCCAGCGACGCCTGTCCCGCCTCGCGGGTATGGATAATCAACGGTTTATTCAGGCTTCTGGCAACCTGGATGTGGTTTCTGAAACGTTGCCGCTGGCATTGCAGATCGACCTTGTCATGAAAATAATCCAGGCCGGTTTCACCGATGGCGATCACTTTTCTGTCGTTTGCCAGCGCCAGCAGCGTTTTAATTTCGGGCTCGTGTTCGCTACCGACATTCGGATGCACGCCGACCGACAGGGAGATATTGTCATAATCCGCCACCAGATTGCGCATGGCAGGATAGGATTCCAGATCGATGGCGATACACAGCATGTGATGCACCCCCTGCCGTTCGGCATCCTGCACGAATTCGGCAAAATCATGCCGGTAGGGTGTTAAATCAATACGATCCAGATGGCAATGGGAATCGATATACATAAAAATTCAGTCTGGATTAAAAGCCGGAAAAATCCGGGTGCAGACCTGTGTTTAACCGGGCCCAGTCCACCAGCAGCCGCTCGAACAGCAATTGCCTGTTAAGCTGGGTCGCCAGCAATGCCTTGTGACGCAGCAGTGTATCGTAATAAAGATACAGGGGTTTTAACGCCAGTTGCCCGGCCAGAACCTGCAAGGGATTTTTAAAATCCGGATTGGCAATTTCAGCCGCATCGGTCTGTTGCAGCAGTTTGATAATATCCATAATCCAGCCGATTTGCCAGTCCAGCAATACGGCGGGTTCAACATTCTGCTGTTTTTGCCACTCATCGGCAAGTTGCAGCGGGCCGGTTTTTCCAGCCGCCACTTGTCGCCAGGCCTGGAAACAGCCCTGCCTGATCTGTATCATCTGCCGCTCGGCGTACTGCCGCGCCAGTAACGGCGACCCATGGGCAATACGCAGAAGCAGTCCGGCATCCTCCCCGACGCCCTGTTGCTCCAGCCACGGTAGGGCCAGCTTCTCGTCCGGAGCCGGGCAGTGGATTTTCTGACAACGGCTACGGATGGTAGCCGGCAGTTTTGCAGCCTGCTCACTGATCAGAATAAAACAGGTTCTTTCGGTCGGTTCTTCCAGGCATTTTAAAAAAGCATTGGCCGACGCCTTATTCAGCATATCGGCCGGCTGAATGATGACCAACCTGAAGGCTTCGAACTGCGGCTTTAAAGCCAGGCGGACGATCAATTGCCGAATCTTGTCGATACCGATGGTCTTGCCGGGTTCTTCCGGCTCCAGCAGCAGATAATCGGGATGAGTGTCCGCCGCCAGCAGCTTGCAGGCCGCACATGCCCCACAAGCTCTGTGCGTGGGCAGCGGATCAAGACAGAGCAGCACGCCGGTGTATAGCTCGGCCAGCCGGCGTTTACCCAGCCCAGCGGAACCGGTCAGCAGAATGGCCTGCGGAATGCGCTGGCTGGCGATATACCCCTGTAGCGCGTGCCAGAGGCTTTGTTGCCAAGGCAAAATGTCCTGCATCAGCGTTCCAGCAATTCCAGAACGGCCGGGCCGATCTGCGCATGAACCTCGACCAGCGGCTGGCTGGCGTCTATGATCCGGTAGCGCCGGCCATCCTGCCCGGCGCGTTGCAAATAAGCGGCTCTGACCCGTTCAAAAAACTGCTGTTGCTCAATCTCGAACCGATCCAGCCTGCCGCGCTGCCGGGCGCGCTGTAGGCCGGTTTCCACCGGCGCATCCAGCAGCAGGGTCAAATCCGGTCTCAAATCCCCTTGCACGGTCTGTTCCAGCCAGGCGATGGTCTGCATATTCATCTTTCTGCCGCCTCCCTGGTAAGCGTAGCTGGCGTCGGTAAAACGGTCACATAACACCCAGCAGCCGCGCTGCAGGGCCGGCAAAATCACATGCCGGAGATGCTGGGCTCTGGCCGCAAAAATCAGTAATAATTCGCTGGTCTCGGTGATGGACTCATCATGCCGTTCCAGCAAAATGCGCCGGATTTGCTCAGCAACCGGCGTACCGCCAGGCTCCCGGGTAACCAGCACGTCCACCTGCCTGGCCTCGAGCAACTGGCGGATAAATTGCAGATTGGTGGATTTGCCCACCCCTTCTCCGCCTTCCAGGGTAATGAATCGCCCCTGTTTCATCGTTGATAACGCTCGACGTATTTTTCGTGCTCGGCCAGCGTCGCTGAAAACGCATGACGCCCATTGCCGCGCGAGACAAAATACAGGCTGTCGCCATCGTCCGGGTGCAGCGCGGCGCTAATGGCGGCCTTGCCCGGCATGGCGATCGGCGTAGGCGGCAGCCCGCCATTAACATAGGTATTATAGGCCGTCGGCTCCCGCAAATCCTTATGCCTTATGTCGCCGTGATAATCCTCGCCCATGCCGTAAATGACCGTGGGGTCGGTTTGCAGCAGCATGCCTTTTTTCAGGCGGCGGGTAAAAACCCCGGCAATCTGCTTGCGCTCTTCCGCCGCAGCGGTTTCCTTTTCCACGATGGAGGCCAGTATCAAAGCCTGATAGGGCGTTTCCAGTGGCAATTGCTCATCGCGGTTCCGCCATTCTTCAGTCAGCACTTTCAACATTTTGTCGTGCGCCCTCTTTAATAGCTCCACATCCGGAGTGTTCTTTTCAAAATAATAGGTATCGGGAAAAAACAGACCTTCCGGATGGTCTTTGTCGGAACCGATCGCAGTCAGTATCGTTTTGATTTCCATATCGGCAACAGTATGCCGCAAATTCGGATTATTTTTTACCGCCTGAAACACCTGCTTGAACGACCAGCCCTCAGGAAAGGTAATCGAATACTGGCGGGTTTTCCCCTCCGCAAACAGTTGCAGTATATCGGCGCCCGTCGCGCCCTTGGGCAAAATATATTCGCCGGCCTTGAGCTGGCGAGCCAGATGTTTTTGATAGGCGAACAGCTTGAACCAAAACGGGTGCAGTGCGATATGCCTGTCTGCAAGCTGGCTGCTGATGGCGTCCAACGAATCGCCTTTTTTGATTTCGAAACTGGTTTCCTCGGCAACCACCGGTTTTTTGACCAGCAGGTGCTCGTGCATTCCTCCCCAGACCAGTAACAGGCCGACCACCATCAGCAAGGTAAAGGCAATAATGCTTCTGGTCATTTTTTACCGGCCTTGCCCGCGCAGCTCGCCGAACAGTTTTTGCAGGGTTTGCGTCACCTCGCCCGCCCGCCATTGCTGTTGTTCGAGCTGCCTGACCGGCCAGATGCCGATCACGGAATTGCAGACAAACAGTTCGTCGGCCTGAAACAGCGCATGGCGATCCACCGCCATGACCAATAACGGAATCTGGTTTTGCAGGGCAAGGCGGACGACGATCTCCCGGACGATACCGGCCACCCCGCATTGGCTCAAATCCGGCGTATACAGCACCCCGTCCTTGACCAGAAACAGATTGCTCATGGTGCCTTCGACCACAAAACCGTGCTGATCCAGCATCAGCCCTTCCTGTATGTCGTCATCCCGCCATTCCGCCCTGGCCAGAATCTGCTCCAGGCGGTTCAAATGCTTGATGCCGGCCAAAGCCGGATTGCCGGCCAGACGATGCCGGCAGATGCGTAGCGCGACGCCGCGGGATTGAAATTCGGCCGGATAGTCCGGATAAGGATGGAGAGTGAACAAACGGGTGGGTGAAATGACCGGCGGCTGCCGGTAACCGCGGCCGCCGCAACCCCGGGTGACAATCAGCTTGAGAACCGCATGGGCGGCGGCAGATGCGCATTTTCGGGCTTCTTCGGCCAGCAGATGCAAATCCGGCGGCGGAATCAGCAGCTTTTTGCAGCCTTTTTCCAGCCTGGACAGATGCTCCTGCAGAAACAATGGGTTGCCATCAACGACTTCCAGGGTTTCAAACAGGCCGTCGCCGTATTGAAAGCCTCTGTCCGCTATGTCGATACAGCCCCCGGGCTCGCCATTCAACAAATACATCCGGCGATGGCGCTAAAAGCCGCCTTATTGATAGCGTTTGAACAGCAAGGAACCGTTTGTGCCGCCAAACCCGAAGGAATTTGAAAGGGCGACATCGATTTTCATGTCTCTGGCCACGTTGGGTACATAATCCAGATCGCATTCAGGATCGGGATTTTGCAGATTGATCGTCGGCGGCGCAATCTGATCCCGAATCGACAACGCGGTCAACACCGCCTCAATGCCGCCGGCGGCGCCCAGCAAATGCCCTATCATGGACTTGGTGGAGCTGACGGCAACCTTGTAGGCATGTTCGCCCAAAGCGGCTTTCATGGCATGAGTTTCGCCTATGTCCCCGGCCGGAGTCGAAGTGCCATGGGCGTTGATATAATCCACCTCGGCGGCATTCATGCCGGCATCCCGCAAGGCGTTGCGCATGCAACGCGCAGCGCCTTCGCCGCCCGCGGAAGGCGAGGTGATATGGTAAGCGTCGCCGCTCATGCCGTAACCGACCAGTTCCGCATAAATCCGGGCGCCGCGAGCCCGGGCGTGTTCCAGCTCCTCCAGCACGACCACTCCCGCGCCGTCACTCAGCACAAAACCGTCCCTGTCCCGATCCCAGGGCCGGCTGGCGGCCTGCGGGTCATCGTTGCGGCGGGACAGGGCTTTTGCCGAAGCAAACCCGCCCATGGCGGTTGGCGATGTGGTGCAACGCTCTGCGCCGCCGGCCAGCATGACATCGGCATCGCCGTATTTGATCAGCCGCGCGGCGTCGCCGATATTGTGCGTACCGGTTGAACAGGCTGTGACAATCGCAAAATTGGGGCCTTTCAAGCCATATTTAATGGAAAGATTGCCGGAAATCATGTTGATGATATTGCCGGGCACAAAAAACGGTGAAATCCGCCGAGGCCCGCCGCTGGCGTAGGTGGCGTAACATTCCTCAATCCCGGTGATGCCGCCAATGCCGGAACCGATCGCCACGCCTATCCGTTCCGCATTCTGCTCGGTCACTTCCAGTCCGGAATCTTCAAAAGCCTGGGAACCGGCTGCAATCCCATAGTGTACGAAACCATCCATCCGTTTGGCGTCTTTCTCGGGTATGTAATCTGCAATATTGAAATTTCTGATCACCCCGCCGAAGGTGGTTGCAAAGCTGGATATATCGAATGAATCGATAGGGCCGATTCCACTCCTGCCATTGACGATGCCATTCCAGGTATCGGCAACATTATTGGCCAGGGGCGTAACAGCGCCTAAGCCCGTTATTACAACTCGACGTGTGCTCACAGTAAACTACCGTATAGTAAAGAAGATAGACAGGGGGAATGCAGAGACAGGCTAGCAGCACCGGCCGCTAGCCTCATTGACGCTTTACTGCAAGTTGGAATTGATATAATCAATCGCCAATTGTACCGTGGTGATTTTTTCAGCCTCTTCGTCCGGAATTTCGCATTCGAATTCTTCTTCCAGAGCCATGACGAGTTCAACTGTGTCTAAAGAATCAGCGCCAAGATCGTCAACGAAAGACGCATCATTTGCAATTTCTTCCTTTACGCCTAACTGTTCTGCGACAATCTTTTTTACTCGTTCTTCGATAGTACTCATATTTTTTTTCCTCGAACAATGCGACTGACTAACAACATGCAGTCACCTTATCTTTAGTGTTGTTTTGATTAAGTGGAATCTCGTCACCGGTCTAGCCTAACGACTTGATGGATTATACTTGATGTTCTGAAAATTTCACAACCGCATTAGCGGGCCTTGCTGAATAATCGCATTAAAAACAGCCAAAAAACAGTTAATTATGCCGCCCTGCCCCGCTGATCAGGCGGCAACATCGCCAGCGACTTCGCCTGGAGATGCCTGTTTCGGCGTAACCAGCAAAATTAATGCCGCCCCATCATGCCGAGCTCATCGACTTCGTCCGACCGCAGCCCGCCGACATCGAAGTCCGGTTTTTCGCCAAACCTACAAAATCAGACCCCGATTCTTCAGCACCCGATAGATTTCGTCCGGACTGTATTCATCGCTGTTCAGCAGCAAATCGTGCGCGGCCTGTCCGCCATCCACACACAGGCATAACAGCCCGGCGTGTTTGATGGCGACCGCCTGTTGATCGCCGGCCTGTTCCAGCACCGTGGCGGCATGACCGGTATCGAACAGCTTGCGTTCCAGATGGTAGGCAGTCTCACGGGCATGGCTGCCGGTCAGGGCGATGATAGCGGCGGTTTGCCCGAAACGGGTGGCGCGTTCCTCGGCCGTCACGGGCGACCATTGTTCGGCGTCGGCTTCGCCGCTGATCATCCCCGCCCCCACCGTCACATTGGTCAGCCGGTCGATGACGATAAAGGAACCGGTGGTTTTGTTGCGGCTATAGACATCGAATACCACCGGGGCGTTAACCGCTACCGTGCAGGAACCGATTTCATTCAGCTTCAGTTCATCGGCGTCGTGATGCTCCAGGGTATTGACATCGATACGGTGGTGTATCAGCGAGACCGAGCCGGAAACGGTGCGGGTCGCCAGTTTGATCAGGTATTGACGCCCCGGCGTCATGGCCTGTTCCGTCATCCACACCAGGGTGGCCCTGAATTTGTCGGCGATGCTCGGAGCGTATTGTTGCCGGCCGACAATCACATCGCCGCGGCTGATGTCGATTTCGTCGGTCAGGGTCAGGGTGACGGCCATGCCGGCGAAAGCCTGCTGCGGATTGCCGTCATAAGTGACGATGGCCTTGACATGGCTGGTTTTGCCGGACGGCAAGGCGGTAATGGCGTCGCCCTGCTGAAACACGCCGGAAGCTACCGTGCCGCAAAAACCACGAAAATCCAGATTCGGCCGGTTGACATATTGCACTGGAAAGCGGGCGTCTACAAAGTTGTGGTCGCTGGCGATTTCGATGGTATTGAGCAATTCCATCATCGGCTTGCCGGTAAACCAGGGCATGTTGTCGCTGGGATTGACCACATTGTCGCCATCCAGCGCCGACATCGGAATAAAGTGCACATCGTGCAAGTTCAGGGTTTTGATAAATCGCAGATAATCGTCCTGGATGCGATTAAAGACTTCCTGGCTATAGCCGACCAGATCCATCTTGTTGATGGCGACGATGATGTGCTTCAGCCCCAGCAGCGAAGCAATAAAGCTGTGGCGCTTGGTCTGGGTTTGCACCCCGTAACGGGCGTCGATCAGGATCACCGCCAGATCGCAGGTCGAAGCGCCGGTCGCCATGTTGCGGGTGTACTGTTCGTGGCCCGGCGTGTCGGCAATAATGAATTTGCGGGTGGAGGTGGAGAAGTAGCGGTAAGCCACATCGATGGTAATGCCTTGTTCGCGCTCGGCCTGCAGGCCGTCCACCAGCAGCGCCAGATCAATTTTGCCTGCGCCGGTGGTGCCGGATTTGACACTATCGGCCTGTACCGCGGCCAACTGGTCTTCGTATATCATTTTCGAGTCGTGCAGCAAACGGCCGATCAGCGTGCTTTTGCCGTCATCGACATTACCGCAGGTCAAAAACCGCAACAGTTCCTTGCGTTCGTGCTGGGCCAGATAGGCATTGATGTCTGTGCTGATTAAATCGGATTGGTGGGACATGTTTTTCTCTAAATTCCTGGGTGAAAAGGGTCAGTTAACGCAAAATTAAAAATAACCTTCCCGTTTCTTCTGCTCCATGGAGCCGGCCTGATCGTGGTCTATCAACCGGCCCTGGCGTTCGGATGTGGTGGTCAGCAGCATTTCCTGAATGATTTCCGGCAGGGTGGTGGCGGTGGATTCCACCGCGCCGGTCAACGGATAGCAACCCAGGGTGCGGAAACGCACCATCTTCATTTCCACCTTGTCGTCCGGGCCGATCGGCATGCGCTCGTCGTCTACCATGATCAGCATGCCGTCCTTGTTGACCACCGGCCGCTCCTTGGCGAAATACAGCGGCACGATGGGAATGTTTTCCAGATGAATATATTGCCAGATATCCAATTCCGTCCAGTTGGACAGCGGAAATACCCGAATGCTTTCGCCCTTGTCGATTTTGCCATTATAAATGTTCCACAGTTCCGGACGCTGATTCTTGGGATCCCAGCGATGGTTTTTATCGCGGAAGGAATACACCCGCTCCTTGGCGCGAGATTTTTCCTCGTCCCGCCGCGCGCCGCCGAAAGCCGCATCGAACTGGTACTGGTTGAGCGCCTGCTTCAGGGCGTCGGTTTTCATGACATCGGTATGCTTTTTGCTGCCGTGACTGAACGGGCCTATGTTCTGCGCCAGCCCTTCCGGGTTGACGTGCACCAGCAATTCCCAGCCCAATTCCCGGGCTATCTTGTCTCGAAACTCTATCATTTCCCGAAACTTCCAGTTTGTGTCAACATGCAGCAGCGGGAACGGCGGCTTGCCTGGAAAAAAGGCCTTGCGGGTCAGGTGCAGCATCACCGCCGAGTCCTTGCCTATGGAGTACAGCATCACCGGTTTTTCAAATTCCGCCGCCACCTCGCGGATAATGTGGATACTTTCTGCTTCAAGCTGTTTGAGATGGGTTAATTTATATTCGGTCATGAATGGTTCCGGCGCGGCAGGGCGCATGTGGCGATGAATTGCAAAACCAGCATTTTAATGCTAAACACCTATTGACGCCATCAACAAAGCTTATGAGACGCACAAACGGACTGGAAAAAATACGCCAACAGCACCCCGGCTGGCTGAATGCGGCAAAACTGGCGGAAATCCTGCTGGCCGACCTGCAGACATGCCGTTGCGAAATCTACGGCTGTATGGGCGAAGACGATAAAATTTTGCTGGCAAAACTGACTCTGCTGCCGGCCAGCCTGATCTACGACAACTTTGACCAGCGCATCGACCTGCGGGTTTGCGGCCCGATACGCCGCGCCGACTGCCCGCCGCTGACCTATAGCCTCCAAGGCCAGTGCTTTGGCCTAACCGGCCGCTGCTCCATGCCGGCCAATGTTTGCGGCGTGGATCTGTATCTGGCGCACAGCTATACCGGCATTGTCGGCGACATCGCCTGCCAGCGCTTTTCCATTCCTGTCAAACCGCTTTTGAAGCTTTAAACACGACCTGCCACAAGTCGTTTGATTTGACAAGAAAAAAATTGACAATCCCTTTTCAAATCTGGAGTATACTATAGTCTCTTGGGGGCGACATGGCTTCGACGTGGGTAGCAAAACCTCAGGTGCATGCCGAGGACAGTACACCTCGTAAAATCTACTGAAAAAAAGTATTCGCAAACGACGAAAACTACTCAGTGGCCTTAGCAGCTTAAAACCTGCACCACTTCTCTGACTGTGTGTACTTATGCGCGCAGGCTCTTCGGAGCGCTCAGGGATCATTCTACATAAGATCGCGCCAGGGCTTAGTTCGGAGCCTGAATCGCTAAATCCAATCGAAATCGCTGTTGATCCTCTTGGCCCGACGGGTAGTCAACAGTTAAATCAAAAGCGCGGGATAAGCATGTAGAGCTTGTGGCGGAGTGCTTGCGGACGCGGGTTCAATTCCCGCCGCCTCCACCAA
>JAQTUW010000037.1 GCA_028707085.1 Methylococcales bacterium
AATTGGCGACCGCCAAAGATCGGTGGCTGTATTTTGTCAAAAACGCCGGCTCCCTGAAATTCATTCCCGCCAGTCTGGCTCGTGAGCCGTATATCCATCAGGCTTTCGACATCGCCAACCAGGCCGGTTTGAGCGACGAGGAACTGGAAGCCCAGGAAAAACGCTTCGACTTCATCCGCCTGCAACGCGGCTCCATCGCCAAGGCCCTGCACGACGGCATGGCGCAAGGCCGGGAAGAAGGGCTGGAAAAAGGCCTGGAATTAGGTCGCGAACAAGGCCGGCGGCGCATGGCGCTGGAAATTGCCGCGCAGTTACTGGACATCCTAGACGACGCCGCCATAGCCGCCAAAACCGGTTTGCCCGAAACCGAAATTGCAGATTTACGCCGTTCGCAATAGCGTCCGGGGCTGGTGTGCTTGCGGCGGTGCTGCGACGACGGGCGTCGGGTTTACATGCCGCTCATTCTATAGGTGACACTGTGCGGGTTTTTCTTGTCGCGATCATCCGGCGATTTCTTTCTGTTCTGATCGATACGTTCCTGGGTGTACTGGGCTATCATTTGATCCCAGTTGCTGAACTGTTCATATTCCTTGTTGCCGGCCGCCTTGCGTTTCAGAAACAGCTCTTTGCCGATGTCGATCAGTTGCCCAGGGGTTTTGCCGTTGATGGCGTCCAGAAACTCCTTGTTGTTGCGGACTTCATCGCGCAGAGACCAGAAAGCCACCTCATACTCGATGCGTTGGTCGAGCGGCAGGCGCTCCTTGATGTGTGTCACTGACCGGTTGACGGTTTTCAGGCTGCTGCCGTTGATCTGCTGGGCATTGTTACAGCCTAACAGCAATGCGCAGGTAACAGTAATTAACGCGACGGACGATCTTTTCATAATGTAAGCCCCCTCTCTGGCAAGATGAACAAGCCCCGAATTTTATATTTATAATTGCATCAATTCGGGTGCTAAACACATTCTGATAGTTTACCGGAAAAATTTGCGGCCGAAAGCCGGAATCGTGCAGATATCCGGTGCAGGTTGTACACTAAACAATCATGCAACGCATTTGTCTGACAGGACACCAGCCGGCAGAGTGGACTTCTCGAAGTAAACATCCTGTAACAGTTTGCAATTATAAACCCAAGCCAATTGATCATGCTGGAATTTATCCAACTTCTTAAACAGCGTTACCAGACGGCGTTACAGCAACTGAATAAGAATCAGCCGCAATTTAACGCTTACCAGCAATGCGCCGAGCAACTGCTGTATGCGGAGGCTTTTATCCGCAAGGGCGGGCTGATAGTCGAGCAGCCGGATTTTCCGTTACAGATCGCGGTCATCGGCCCTACCCAGGCCGGCAAAAGCACCACCGTCAATCTGCTGTTGAACAGCGCTCAGGCCGCGTCAGCCCGCTGGCGGGCCATACCGTCCATCCGCAGGGCTTTCTGCGTGGGGTGGACAAATCGGCGCTGGCGGGTTTGCAGCATTATTTCGGCCGGTTTCAAGGTCTGGAGCCGGCGGCGCTCGACCGCCGGCGGCTCGATTGTTACAGCCTGGCGCCTAGCCCCGATCCGGCGGCTTTATTGCCGGATTGTGTGTGCTGGGACACCCCGGATTTCGATTCGATCGACGCCGCCGATTACCGCGAGGGGCTGATACGCACTGTCGCCCTGGCCGATGTGATCGTGCTGGTGGTCAGCAAGGAAAAATATGCCGATCAATCGGTGTGGGAGGTCATGAAAAACCTGGCCGGCTTTCAGCAGCCGACTTTGATCTGCCTCAATAAGCTGGGCGAGGGCGGCGACAGCGGCGTCATCCAATCCCTGCAGGAGAAATGGCGGCAATGCCGACAGGAACCAGCTCCGGACATCGTGCCCATACTGTTTCAAAAACACGGGCAATTGCCGGCCTGGCCGGCGGCCGACGCCCGGGCGCTGATCCGGCTGAGCAAGAAAGTCGCCCGCCACAAACATGCCCGCTACCGGCAACAGTTGCTGAACCATTACTGGCCGCAATGGCTGGAACCGGTGTACGCCGAGCATCATGCCCAGCGCCACTGGCAGACCCTGGTCGATCAATGTCTCAGCCAGGCTCTCAAAAATTACCGCCGTGATTATCTGGATCACCCGCATCATTACCAGACTTTTCAGAATGCGCTGCTGAACATGCTGAATCTGCTGGAAATCCCCGGTTTCGCCCGGATCATGAGCAAAACCCGGCGGGTGATGACCTGGCCGGTACGCAAGCTGTTCGAACTGGGCAACTCCGGTCTCAACGCCAGCCCGGTGCAGGAGGTCGCGGTGCTGAACCAGCTTGCGGAGCATGTGCTGATCCAGTTGGCCGACAGGCTGCTGGAGCAGAACGAGATCGAAGCCCGGCCGGCCGGCTGGTGGAAAGACACGGCGGTGGCGCTCAGGCAGTCCAGAGCAGGGCTGTTGCAGGATTATGCGCTGGCGGCGGAGGCTTATCATCAGCATTTTCAGCCGGACGTGCAGGCCGCCGCCCAGCGTCTGTATCACCGCCTGCAGGAACAGCCGGCGGTGCTCAACAGCCTGCGCGCCACCCGCATCACCACCGATACCGCCGGCATACTGCTGATCATCCAGGCCGGCGGCATCGGGGTGCATGATCTGCTGCTGACGCCCTTGATGTTGAGCATGACGTCCTTGCTGGCGGAAAGCGCCATCGGCAGCTATATGGCCCGGGTAGAAGCCGATCTGAAACAGCATCAGTTCGACACCGTCAAAAAGAAATTATTCGATCAGGTGCTGCGCCCGGCGCTGGAGGCTGTCGCCAGTCAGGCCGTGAGCCAGCAGCGTTTTAATATTTCCGAAGCGGAATGCCGGCAGGCTGAACAGGCATTAACAGAGAAAAAACATGGACTACGCTTACTTTGACACCCTGAACCGAGCCCGGCAATGGGCGGAAAACGTCATGGCCGCCGGCCGGCTGTCCCGGCATGACTGCCAGGCCGTGTTCGATGTCGATACCCGCGGCCCGGACAGCCTGTTTGCGGCGGATGCCGGCGCTTCGGACGACAGGCCGTTGATTGTGGCCTTCATGGGCGGCACCGGAGTAGGCAAAAGCTCGCTGCTCAACCGGCTGGCCGGTCAGGCCATCGCCCGTGCCGGCGCGGAACGACCAACCTCCAGAGAAGTGACGCTGTATCATCATCAAAGTTTGTCCATTCGGCAATTGCCGTCCGGCCTGCCGCTGGACAGCGTCAGCATCAGCCAGCATCACGATGCGGCCAACAGCCATATCGTGTGGATGGACATGCCGGATTTCGACAGCATAGAGCAGGGCAACCGGCGTATGGTGCTGGAATGGCTGCCGCATATCGACGTGCTGATTTATGTGGTCAGCCCGGAACGCTATCGCGACGGCAAGGCCTGGCAGATATTGCTGGCCGAAGGGCTTAAACACGCCTGGCTGTTTGTCATGAACCAGTGGGACAGGGGGCAGACGGTGCAGTATGCGGATTTTATTCGCCAGTTGCATCTGGCCGGTTTTGCCGACCCGCTGGTGTTCCGCACCAGTTGCATGGAGCCGGAGGGCGATGAGTTCGCCGAACTGCTGCGGCAATTGCAACTTCTGTCCGGCCGGCATTGCATGCAGCAACTGGAGGAACGTAACCGGCAGCAGCGTAGCGGACAGCTTGGGCAAATCCTGCAGGCGATACAGGCGCGACTGGCGGCTGGCGATTTCAGGCAACTGGAGAATTTTTACAGCGGCCACTGGCAAAAACAGCAGGTTGTCCTGCAACAGGGTCTGGCCTGGCCGTTGCGGCAATATGCCGGTTTATGGGCCGGGCAGCCGGGGCAAAAGCCGGATATCAAACTCTGGGACGACTGGGCGCAAGGCTGTCTCTGCGACATGCTGGATGAACTGGTGTTGCTGGCCGACCAGCTGCAGATTCCGGCCAGACCGCTGAAAACCGCGTTGCAGGCCATTGCCGGACACGCCGAAAAACGCATGGCGCAGCAAATGGAGCTAGCCGGGCGCTCGGCCCTGCTTAACCCCGGCAACGCCTTGCAGCGCTTTTTTCTGACCCTGACCGGGGTTTGCGAAACCCTGCTGCCGTTACTGGCGATGGCAGCCGTCGGCTATCAGGTGTTTCTGGGCTATTATCGCGGCGCGGCGGAAACAGGCGTCTATTTGGGAACGGATTTTGCCGTGCATAGCGTGCTGCTGATCGGTTTAAGCTGGCTGATTCCGTTTTTCCTGCATCAAAAAATCCGCCCCTCCCTGCAAAAGGCCGCATTGAGCGGTTTGCAGAAGGGCCTGCAACAGGGCTTGCTGGCGGTGGACGCCGACATCAGGGCCATTCTGGCCGAGGAGCAAGACCGGCATGCCGCCTTGCGACAGGAACTGGCGGCGTTGATCACGGCGTGTCAAACGGTAACGCCGGAAAGGAAACCGCAGCAAGGCTTGCTGGCTCGGGTACTGGTGGAGTGATTGAATCAAAAAAAATGCGCGGCGGATTTGCAACCCGCTGCTTAAATCATGGGCATAGGCAGGGCTAAGCGGATAGCGTGAAGCCAGCTATCAAAGCAGACTCAATATCCGGGATGTTAAAGTTATCTCGACCCAAAGGCGTTTTACCCAAGTGAAACTGACAGAACTGGCCATAAAAGGCTTTAAATCCATCTATAATCGACAGGAGCAAGTCATTCCCTTGGGGGATATTACCCTGTTGCTGGGCGCTAATGGTTCCGGCAAAAGCAATCTGGTGTCGTTTTTCAAGTTCATGACACCTCCGATTCCGCTAGAATCAAGGACAGAGTCTATGTAGATGATGCCGCCTATTTGCGCAGTGATGCCGGTAATCTGGCGGCCTTTCTAAAAATGCTCAAAGAAGCGTCTCAGTTTCATAAATATTATCAACGCATAGTCCGGCATATCCAGACGATAATGCCACAGTTCCAAGATTTTGAATTAACTGCTTTGCCCGGTAATGATCGCTATGTGCGCCTAAACTGGACGGATGTAAAATCGGCTGATTATCTGTTCGGGCCTGATCGGATTTCCGACGGTTCCCTGCGTTTTATGGCGCTGGCGACCCAATTCATGCAACTGCTGGATGAATTCAATGCCGATCAGGTGGTTGTGGTGGAGTGTGATCAAACGACTGACGGTTCTGTGTTCAAGCAATTGGATGTCAGGCAGTTGGCGGAATGGCTTGACCGCTACAGTCTTTCTGATATTCAAACCTGGTTGAAGCAAAATTCGAAAAGCGATTGCAGGTTTACCTCCATGTTCGATCTTTATGGATTGCCGGACGATTTTCCAGATTACGCAGAGCAGTTCAGTTGCAGGATCCTTATGGCCGGATCAACGCGCTTGAACAGGCATTTGCCCAGGATATTAACGATGACAGGTTTATACCTTACCTGTAACTGCATGAGTATGAAACGCTTATCCTGGCTGATCCCGCAAAATTGGATTGGGAATATATGGAACACGAAAAGCCGATAAAAGCTCTGATTGAAATGGTCAACTGTCAAAATTCGGAGCTGATCAATGGTGGTTGCGACACTGCACCGTCCAAAAGAATCAAAAATCATATTGTTGAATACCACAAGGTCACGGCAAGCGTCGCGGTGGTGAAGCAGATCGGTTTACCCGTGCTGCGAGATAAATGTCGGCATTTCAACGAGTGGCTGACCCCACTGGAAAACTTGTAATGCCATAAAAGGCTGCGAGGTGATTTCCAATCCGTTCCGATTGCCGGGCTTGCCTCAGGCAAGGGCGCGAACAAAAAAGGCTTGAGACGATTATTAATTTATAATATTCTACGCGCAACCGTCGGCAAGACAGCCTGATTGAACTAAACCGTTTTTTTATTTAACACAGCCGCTCTTTAATAGCGCAGGCAGCGCATCCGGATTAGGCAATAGCATGCCGGATGTGGATTTCAGGCTTGCGAACCGGACGGCCAGTCATTACTGAATGCATGACGACACACATTCCAAAACAGTTCAAAAAGGACAAACTGCTCGATCAAGGCGTGACGCTGTTGCTGGAAAAGGGTTATCACGCCACCGGTCTGAAAGAAATTCTGGATACGGTGAGGATACCTAAAGGCTCTTTTTATACCTATTTCTCCAGCAAGGAACAATTTGCCGCCGAAGCCATCAGCCACTATATAGAACCTTTTATCGAGCGACTGACGGCGCATTTGCAAAATCCGGCTCTGGACGGTTTGGCCGCGTTGAGGTTGTATTATGAGGAGCTGATCGCGGAAGTGGCGCAAAGCGGCTTTAAGGGCGGTTGCCTGCTGGGCAATATGATGGGCGAGATAGGCGATACCAGTCCGCTGTGCCGCGACGCGCTGCTGTCGGCCGTGGAGCGCTATTGCGCTCTGCAGGAAGCCGCGCTGCTGAATGGACAACAAATGGGCAAGGTCAGGCTGGACAGATCCGCAAAAAACATGGCGGATTTGTTGTTCAACGGTTGGCAGGGGGCGCTGCTGAGGATGAAAGTCCTGCAGTCGCTTGAGCCGTTGATAGCCTGCCGGCAGGACTTGCTGGACGATTATTTTACAACCAGCCGGTCGGCCGCCGAAAAGTGATTTGTCGGCAGGCGGTTGCGGCGACGGTGGAAAATTTTTCTGCCGGGATTGAACTAAGGGCAAGTTTTTAAATCGCAGTAAGGTAGTTTCGTGCCGCCGAAAGCGGTTTTTTTTAAACCCGGTCAAAAAGACGACCGGTCGTATTATTTGGAGGGTAGTATGCCAAAATTTATCGTGGAGCGAGATATTCCGGGCGCAGGTTCGCTGACAGTAACGGATTTGCAGGCCATCTCGCAGAAATCCTGCAATGTGCTGCGGGAAATGGGGCCACGGATACAGTGGCTGGAAAGCTTTGTGACGGCCGATAAGATTTATTGCATCTATATCGCCGACAGCCAGGACGCCATACGCCAGCATGCCGAACAGGGCGGTTTCCCGGCCAATCGCATCGAGGAAATCAAAACCGTCATCGATCCGGTTACCGCAGGCTAAGGTCTGCGCACGGGTGAATGCGACAACCGGTTCTGTATGAACCGGAGCGGGAAATTTAACGCAACAACACTAAAAAAATAACGAGAGGACGCATACAATGAATCAGACAAACTTGACAAAACGCCCCGTAAACCGGCTCGCGGCCGCCATGCTGACGGCTCTGCTCGGCGCAGCCGCCCTGCCGTCTTCAGCGGACGAAACCTGCGCTTCGCCGTATATGCCCCGAATCACCGGGCAGGAAGATTTTGTTTACATCTGGACGCTGGGTGTGGAAGGCCTGGGCGACGAGCAGGACAAGCTGGTGACGGTGGACGTCAACCCCAAATCGGCGCATTACGGCAAGGTGGTCGCTTCGCTTTCGGTCGGCGGCCGTAACGAAGCGCACCATTCCGATTTTACCGATGACCGCAAATACTTGTGGGCCGGCGGGCTGGACACCAACAAGATTTTTGTGTTCGACGTGCATAGCGATCCGGCCAAACCCCGGTTGCACAAGGTCATCACCGATTTTGTCGCCAAAAGCGGTGGCGTGGTCGGCCCGCACAGCCTGTACGCCCTGCCGGGACGGATGCTGATCACTGGCCTGTCCAACAGCAAGGATCACGGCGGCCGCACTGCGGTGGTGGAGTACAACAGCGCCGGCGAATACATGGCCACCCGCTGGGTGCCAACTGACAGCGATTTGCAGGGCGCAGTCAAGACCGGGCAGTTTGCAGACGGCTATAATTACGATGTGCGGGCGTTGCCGCGCCGCAATCTGCTGTTGACCTCATCGTTTACCGGCTGGTCGAATTACATGATGGATTTCGGCAAAATGCTGGGCGACGCCGAAGCCATGAAACGCTTCGGCAATACCATGGTGCAATGGAATCTGCACACCCTGCAGCCGCAAAAAGTCTTCGACGTGCCCGGCGCGCCGCTGGAAATCCGCTGCGCCTGGGGCAGCAACCATAACTACTGCTTCACCAGCACCGCGCTGACCTCCAAAATCTGGCTGATTTACGAAGACGACCAGGGGCAATGGCAGGCCAAGGCTGTGGCCGACATCGGTGATCCGGCCAAAATCCCGCTGCCGGTGGACATCTCCATCGCCAGCGATGATAAAACCCTGTGGGTCAACACCTTCATGGATGGCAAGACCCGCGCTTTTGATATTTCCGATCCGTTCAACCCCAAACAGGTGTTCGAGCAAAAAATCGGCGCTCAGGTCAATATGGTGTCGTCGAGCTGGGACGGCAAACGCCTGTACTACACCTCTTCGCTGCTGGCCAACTGGGACAAGAAAGGCGCGGACAACGAACAGTTCCTAAAGGGCTATGCCTGGGATGGTAAAAGCCTGAAACAGCAGTTCGCCATAGACTTTACCGGCGAGAAGCTGGGCAGGGCGCACCAGATGCGGTTTGGGGCCTATTCCCTGTATAACCGCCAGCCAAGTCCGGCCGCATCCGCCGAAACGGGCAAGTTGTGAGCCGCGAATACCTCTGTGAGCGGCATCGGGCGACGGCAGGTCGGCCATGAATCGTCAGGCATTGACTGCTCTGCTGTGGCTGGTTGCGACAACGGCGCCGGCCGGCGCCGTTGATTCGCCGCCCGGCAACGCCGCGTCCGGTTCCATAGTCGGCGGCTATGAACTGCCGGCGATTGGCCTGGCCGCCGATGGTCGGGTGCTGACCGCCGACAACCGGCGCAAAAGCCTGTATGAACTGATGGGCGACAAGCCGGTGTTGCTCAGCTTTATCTATACCACCTGTAGCGATGCCGGCGGCTGTCCGCTGGCGACCCAGGTGCTGCACAAAATCAGCCGCCGCCTACAGGCCCGGCCGGCATTGCAGGATCAGGTGCGCATGCTCACCCTCAGCTTCAACCCGCAGCACGACACGCCGCAGGTGATGCGCGAATATGCGGCCAGTATCGACAGCGGCAAGCTGGATTGGCAGTTTTTGACCACCGCCTCCGAACAGGATCTGCAACCGATACTGGACGGCTACCGGCAGCCGGTGCAGAAGCTCTACGACAGCCAGGGGCGGTTTACCGGCGGCTATTCGCATCTGCTGCGGGTTTATCTGATCGACGCCGGCCTGAAGATACGCAATATCTACAGCACCGATTTTCTGAATGCCGACGCCGTAATCCGCGACATTGAAACCCTGCTGGCCGTTCCGGTTCCCAAAACCGCCGCGCCGGCCGTAGCCGCTGTCGATCGCTACCGGCCGGGGGACGACAAAAGCAATTACCGGCAGCCGGATTACCGCACCCGCTCCGTAGCCCTGGCGCAAAGACAGGGGCAGGCCGCCGATCTGCTGGCCTACGCCCAATCGCCGCCGTTGGGGCTGCCGGCATTGCCGTCGCCGGCCGACAATCCGCCGACGTCTGAAAAAATTGCCCTGGGGCGAAAACTGTTCTATGACCGCCGACTGTCGTTGAACAACACTTTTTCCTGCGCCATGTGCCACATTCCCGAACAAGGCTTCGCCAACAATGAAATGGCCACCGCCGTGGGCGTGGAAGGGCGGACGGTGCGGCGCAACGCCCCGACCCTGTATAACGTCGGCTATGCGCGGTTGCTGTTTCACGACGGTCGAGAGAACAGTCTGGAACAGCAGGTCTGGGGGCCGTTGCTGGCCCGGAACGAGATGGCCAATCCGTCCATCGGCTTCGTGGTGGACAAAATCAGGGCCAGCGCCGATTACCGCGGCCTGTTCGAACAGGCGTTCCATAAACCGGCCGGCATGGAGACCATAGGCCAGGCCCTGGCCAGCTACGAACGCACCCTAAATGCCGCCGACTCCGCCTTCGACCGCTGGTATTTCGGCAAGCAGGCTGCGGCGCTGTCCGCGCCGGCCCAAAAAGGCTATGCACTGTTTACCGGCAAGGCCGGCTGTAGCGCCTGTCACGGCATTCAGGAAAATTACGCGCTGTTTACCGACCAGCAGCGCCACAACACCGGCATAGGCTACCGGCAGGCCATCCAGCCGGCCGGCCGCAAGCAGCGGCTGCAACTCGCGCCGGGGGTGTTCGCGGATGTCGATGGTGATGTGCTGCGGGCTGTGGCGGCCCCCAGGCCGGGCGACCTCGGCTATTACGAAATCAGCCAGAATCCGGCCGACCGCTGGGCATATAAAACCCCGTCGCTACGCAATATCGCCCTGACCGCGCCTTATATGCACGATGGCAGCCTGTCCACCCTGGAAGAAGTTCTACAGTTTTACAATCAGGGCGGCGCGGCCAACGAAAACCTGTCGCCGCTGCTGCGGCCGCTGCATCTAAACGGGCAGGAAACGGCCGAACTGCTAGCTTTTTTAGAATCCCTGACCGGCGGCAACGTCGAAAAACTGGTGGCCGACGGCTACGCCGCGCCGGTTGGCGAAGCGCAGTAGTCCTCGCCGCCAAAGCCCACGCCCAGTCCGCCCAGCCCGCAATAACCGTCGGGATTTTTGGCCAGATACTGCTGGTGTTCCTCCTCCGCATAATAAAACGCCGGGGCGGGGATGATTTGAGTGGTGATGTCCTTAAAGCCCGCGCCGTGCAGGCGGGCCTGATAATCCCTGCGGCTGGTCTCGGCGGCCTGCTGCTGAGCCGCGCCGAAGGTCAGGATCAGCGAACGGTACTGGCTGCCGACATCGTTGCCCTGGCGCATGCCCTGGGTTGGGTCGTGGGCTTCCCAAAATACCGTCAGCAGTTGCCGGTAGCTGACCTGCGCCGGATCGAACACCACCAGCACCACTTCTGCATGGCCGGTTTTGCCGGTGCAGATTTCGGGGTAGGTGGGGTTGGGGGTCATTCCGCCGGCATAGCCCACCGCCGTGCAGAACACCCCGTCCTGCCGCCAGAATTTGCGCTCCGCGCCCCAGAAACAGCCCAGGCCGAACACAGCCTGTTGCAGATGCGCCGGAAACGGCGGCGCGATGGGTTGGCCGCTGACATAATGCAAGCCGGTGATTTTCATGGCCTGCGACCGCCCGGGCAAGGCTTCGGCGGCTGTCGGCAGCCGGGTTTTGTGGGATAGAAAAGGCATGGCGACAACTCCCGTCAAGTGCATTTCGGCAAGATAGGTCGATTATCCACGAAAAACCGGATCGTATCGACAAAACTCGTTGCAAGTTGCAAAGTACCTGCGTTTTCGCCTATACTCCAAACATGCGTCTATTAAATCTGTTTCTTGCCGGCCTGTTATGCTTTGTGATCCCCTTGCAGGGTTTCGCGGGGGTAGCCGCGGCCAAAACAGCCTGTTCCGCCGAACCGGTCGCCGTCATGGCGGCGGATGATACCGGCGGGCATGGCTGTTGCAACGATGCCGAGACGACCGCCAAAACCGGTAAAGCCTGTAAGGCGGAACAGGATTGCCAACCTGCCGGTTCCGGCCTGATCAACCAAACCGAAGCCCTGCCGCCTGTTTTCGCCGCCGGCAAAATACCCCTCTTCACCAGCCGTTTAGCGACGGATTCCGAACCTTCAGCCACCTGGCGACCGCCTAACCCCGTCTAATCCCGATACTGCCGGGAACCTCGAAAATCGAACCTCGACTAGCCTTGTAGCCTGTCCGGGAATAGAAAACCTACTGCGGAAAAGCCATCTTGGTGGGATTTCCTGCGCATTTTCGTTAAATAGCGCAACTATTCCGCCTCAAATGCACAAAAAACTCAAAATGGCTTTCCCTTGCTACGGCTTCTATTCTCGGACAGGCTCCTAGCGCGAACGCAGGCTTTTGTATGGCAATGGTTTGGCGTTAATGCTGATTCAGTTGAAGCGCCAGCGTCTGGTTTTTCGATGTTCCTCGTCGTCCGGCCCGCGCCGCATTTTCAGAATGCCGGCGCGGCAAGTTCGCCGTTATAACCGATTGTGGCGCATTACCCGTGTCGGATACGGCCATTCGTAAAGGATTGGATCATGTTCACCCCGTTTCCCTTTAAGCTGCCGGCGGCCAGCCGGCTGGCCGCCGCCGTGCTACTGGTGTTGCAGCCCTTTGATGTCCCGGCCATGGGGCTATCGTTCGACGATGCGCTCAATCTGGCGATACGCGAAGCCCCGGATTTAAGCGCGAATCAGGCCCGGATAGAATCCGCTCGCCAGGCGGCCATTCCGGCCGGCGAACTGCCCGATCCGCAATTGGCGCTAGGCGTTGATAATTTGCCGGTTCAGGGCGGTGAGAGTTTTAGTTTGTCGCAAGATTTCATGACCATGCAGAGAGTCGGCATCTCCCAGGCGTTTCCGAATATGGCCAAGCTGGACGCCCGGGTCGAGGCCGCAACCGGCCGGGTGGCGCTGGCCGAAGCGGAAACCCGCCTGGTGCGGCTGGAAGTCCTGCAACAGACGGCTGTGGCCTGGATTGCTCGCGAAACCGTCGAAGGCCAGCTTGCCCGAATTGCCGGGCTGGAGGCGGAAAACCGGCTGTTCGAGCAGGCGGTGCGGGCGCGGTTCGCCGGCGGGGCGGGAACGGCCGGCGACCTGCTGGCCCCGCGCCAGGAAGCCGCCATGATCGCCGAGCGCCGCGATGGGCTGGACAGCCGTCGCGCCCAGGCTGTGGCCCGCTTAAAACGCTGGATAGGCGCGGCGGCATCGCAACCGCTTGCCGGCACGGTTCCCGACTGGCCGATAAACCGCGATACGCTGGCGCATGGCCTGCATCGCCACCCGGAACTGGATTTATTCGAACCCAGGGCTCAGGTGCTGGACGCGGAAGTGGCGGAAGCCAAAGCCGAAAAAATTCCAGACTGGGCGTTGCAACTGGCCTACCAGAAGCGGGGCGCGGCCTACAGCGACATGGTGTCCCTGCAGGTGAGCGTGGATTTGCCGCTATTTTCCGGCTCCCGACAACAACCCCGGCTGGAAGCCAAATTGTCCGAACGCGCCGCCCTGGCCGACCAGCGCAAGGCAGCCTTGCTGGAACATGCCGCCATGCTGGAATCGGCCCTGGCCGAACACCAGCGTCTGGCGAATGCTATCCGCCGCTCGCATGAAATCCTGATACCGCTGGCGGCGGAAAAAGTCTCGCTGCTGCTGGCCGCCTGGCGAGGCAATCAGATCGAATTGCCGGTGTTGCTGGCGGCTCGCAAGGAATACATCGACGCGGAACTTAAAGCCATGGATCTGGAAGGTGAACGCCGGCAACTGGCCGCTCGTCTCTATTACAGCTATAGCGAACAAACCCTGAGGGACGCGGAGCAGCAGCCATGAAAACACCGTATAAAATAGCGCTGATGCTGCTGACCGCCTGTCTGCTGCTGGCTATGGGCGGCGGCATGGGCTGGCGGCTGGCGGTGCGGCAGGCCGGACAGGGCGGGGCGCATTTCGCCGACCATGCCGAAGCCGCAACCGCCGAACAGCCGCGCAAGGTACTCTACTGGTACGATCCGATGATGCCGCAACAACATTTTGACAAACCGGGCAAATCGCCGTTCATGGATATGCAATTGATTGCAAAATACGCCGACGACCAGACCGAGAACGCAAGCCGGGAGCCGTCCGGAATACGTATCGATCCTGAGGCGGCCCAGAACATCGCCATCCGGCTGGCGGCGGTTTCCCGAATTCCCTTGCGCAGAGAGATTGAGGTCAGCGGGCAAGTGGCGTTTAACGACCGCGATGTGGCCATCGTGCAGACCCGTAGCGGCGGATTTGTGGAACGGGTTTGGCCACTAGCGGTGGGCGATACGGTCAAGGCCGGCCAGCCGCTGGCGGAAATTCTGGTTCCCGGCTGGGCGGCTGCGCAACAGGAGCTGCTGGCTGTGCGCGGCATGGCCGATGCCGAGCTGCTGACGGCGGCCCGCGAACGGTTGCGATTGCTGGGCATGCCTGAAAACCTGATTCGCCGGTTGGAAAGCAGCGGCGCGGCGCAAGTCCGCCATACTGTCACCGCGCCGATAGCCGGCGTCATTCAGGATCTGGAGGTGCGCAACGGTATGACTCTGGCCGGCGGACAAACCCTGGCCCGGATCAATGGCCTGTCCAGCGTCTGGCTGGATGTCGCGGTGCCTGAAGCTCAGGCGGATGTCGCTCAGGTTGGCGGCAGGGCCGAAGTCATGCTCGGTGCTTATCCGGCGCGGCGCATTCAGGGCCGGGTAGCCGCGGTTTTGCCGGCATTGAATCAGGTCAGTCGCAGCATCCGGGCGAGGATTGAACTGAAAAACCCTGAGCGGTGGCTCCGGCCCGGCTTGTCGGCCCAGGTCAGGCTGAGCAGCCCGGCCGGGGGTACGGCTCTGGTGGCGCCCACCGAAGCCCTGATCCGTACCGGCAAGCGCACTCTGGTGATGCTGGCCGGCGAAAACGGCCGCTATACGCCGCAGGAAGTGGTGATAGGCCATGAAATCGGCGATCGGACGGTGATTGTCGCCGGGCTTGAGGAAGGGCGGCAGGTAGTGGCCAGCGGTCAGTTTCTGATTGATTCCGAAGCCAGTCTCGAAGGCATTCAGGCCCGGCCGGCGGCCGGCGGCATGGACGGTGCGCCATGATCGCCGCGTTGATCCGCTGGTCGGCGCGCAACCGTTTTCTGGTTCTGCTGGCTACGCTGGCCGTCGCGGTGTGGGGTGTCTGGTCGCTTAGGCATACGGCTATTGACGCCTTGCCGGATTTATCCGACGTACAGGTCATCATTCGTACCCGTTACCCGGGACAGGCCCCGCAAATGGTCGAAAACCAGGTGACCTATCCGCTGGCGACCACCATGATGTCGGTACCCGGCGCGAAAACGGTGCGCGGCTTTTCGTTTTTCGGCGACAGCTATGTTTATGTGCTGTTCGAAGACGGCACAGACCTGTACTGGGCGCGTTCGCGGGTGCTGGAATATCTCAACCAGGCGCAGGGCCGGTTGCCGGCCGCGGCGCGAACCAGCCTGGGGCCGGACGCCACCGGCGTCGGCTGGATTTACCAGTACGCGCTGATCGACCGTAGCGGCCGGCACGACTTGTCGCAATTGCGCGCCCTCCAGGATTGGTTCCTGAAATACGAGCTGAAAACTTTACCCAATGTCGCCGAAGTCGCCACGATCGGCGGCATGGTCAGGCAGTATCAGGTAGAACCCGACCCGGTCAAGCTGGCGAGTTACGGCATCAGCCTGGAACAGGTGGCTGAGGCCGTCAACCGCGCCAATGCCGAAACCGGTGGCGCGGTGCTGGAATTGGGCGAGACGGATTTGATGGTGCGCGCCAGCGCCTACCTGAAATCGATCGAGGATTTCAAGACCATCCTCATTAAGCTGGCGAACGGCGTGCCGGTGCTGCTGGGCGATGTGGCGACGATCCGGGTCGGCCCGGAAATGCGGCGCGGTATTGTCGAACTGGACGGCGAAGGCGAAACGGTAGGCGGGGTGATCATTTTGCGTTCGGGCAAAAACGCCCGGGAAACCATCGCCGCTGTAAAAAACAAGCTGCAAATGCTTAAAGCCAGCCTGCCGGCAGGCGTGGAAATCGTCACCACCTACGATCGCAGCCTGCTCATAGATAGGGCGGTGGAAAATCTGGCCTATAAACTGATCGAGGAATTTATCGTAGTGGCGCTGGTGTGCGTGGTATTTCTCGGGCATCTGCGCTCGTCGCTGGTGGCGATTGCCGCCCTGCCGCTGGGCGTGCTGGCCGCCTTCGCCATCATGCGCTTCCAGGGAATCAACGCCAACATCATGTCGCTGGGCGGTATCGCCATTGCGGTTGGCGCGATGCTGGACGCCGCCGTGGTGATGATCGAAAACGGCCATAAGAAAGTCGAAAGCTGGCGGCGCGAACATCCCGGCGACATTCTGAAAGGGGATGCGCATCGGCGAGTGATGACCGAGGCGGCGGTCGAAGTCGGCCCGGCGCTGTTTTTTTCGCTGCTGATCATCACTCTGTCGTTTATGCCGGTATTCACGCTGGAAGCCCAGGAAGGCCGATTGTTTAGTCCGCTGGCGTTCACCAAAACTTACGCCATGGCGGCTGCGGCCGGGCTATCGGTCACCCTGATTCCGGTACTGATGGCGTTCTGGATACGCGGCAATTTGCCAAGTGAAAACGCCAATCCGCTCAACCGTTGGCTGATCAAGGCCTACCGGCCGCTGCTCGATGCCGTGCTGCGCAGGCCGAAATCCACCTTGCTGGCGGCTGTTCTGCTGTTTCTGACCGCAATCTGGCCGTACAGTCGCCTGGGCGGGGAATTCATGCCGCCGCTGGACGAAGGCGATTTGCTGTATATGCCCAGCGCCCTGCCGGGCTTGCCGGCGCAAAAAGCCAGTGAGTTGTTGCAGCAGACCGACCGCATGATCAAAAGCGTGCCGGAAGTGGCCCGGGTGTTCGGCAAAGCCGGCCGCGGCGACACCGCGACCGACCCGGCCCCGCTGGAAATGTTTGAAACCACTATTCAGTTCAAGCCGCGCGAGGCCTGGCGACCCGACATGACGCCGGAAAAACTGGTGGAGGCGCTTGATCGCGCCGTCAAAATACCGGGTCTGACCAATATCTGGATTCCGCCGATACGCAATCGCATCGATATGCTGGCGACCGGCATCAAAAGTCCGATAGGCGTCAAGATTGCCGGCAGCCGGCTGGCCGCCATCGAGCAGGCGGCTACGGATGTGGAGCGGGTCGCCAGAAAAGTGCCGGGGGTTTCCTCTGCGCTGGCCGAACGGCTGGGCGGTGGACGCTATATCGACATCGATATAGACCGCCTCGCCGCCGCTCGTTACGGTCTGAGCATAGCCGAACTGCAGGCGGTGATAGCCGGGCTGGTCGGCGGCGACAATATTGGCGAAACCGTGGAAGGTCTGGCTCGCTATCCCATCAATCTGCGCTATCCGCGCGAATGGCGCGACAGCCTGGAGCGTCTGCAACAACTCCCCATCGTCACCGCCGGCGATAGCCTGATTACATTGGGCGCGGTCGCTAATGTGCATATCAGCGATGGCCCGACCATGCTGAAAAGCGAAAACGCCCGTCCCAGCGCCTGGGTTTACATCGATGTGCGCGGACGGGATCTGGCTGCCGTGGTGGCGGATCTTAAGGCCGCCGTGGCGCTCGATGTAAAACCGGAGCCGGGCGTCACCTTGAGTTATGCCGGTCAGTTCGAGTTTCTGGAACGCGCCAACGCCAGACTGGCGCTGGTGGCGCCGGCGACGCTGCTGATCATATTTGTGCTGTTGTATCTGACGTTCTCGCGTTTCGACGAGGCATTGCTGATCATGTTCACCTTGCCATTCGCGTTGACCGGCGGAATGTGGTTTATCTATCTGTTGGGCTATAAGCTGTCGGTCGCCAGTGGCGTCGGTTTTATTGCCCTGGCCGGCATTTCCGCCGAGTTCGGCGTCATTATGCTGCTGTATCTGAAGCAGGCCTGGGCCGAACGCCTGGCCGGCGGCCAGCCATCCGAAGCCGAGCTCCTGGCCGCTATCCGCGAGGGGGCTGTGCTGAGGGTGCGCCCCAAGGCCATGACTGTGGCGGTGATCATTGCCGGCTTGCTGCCTATCCTGTGGGGTAGCGGCGCCGGCAGCGAAGTGATGAGCCGGATAGCCGCGCCGATGGTCGGCGGCATGGTCACCGCCCCTCTGCTGTCCATGCTGATCATCCCGGCCGCCTACCGGTTGATGCGCGGCCTGAGGTTGAACAAGGCGTGATGCGGTCAGTTGTGCCGTGGGTCAGGCTGGAGCCCGCCAAGGGCGCTGTCTCTGTCAGAATGCGCCGCCCTGAATAACAGCCTGACGCTATTAAATCTTGTGTCTTTGGGTAAAAACCAGCCCGCGCCAATTTGCGGGATTCGCTGCAAAGGTCTATCATATACAAAATAAAAGCATGCTGCCCGTCAAGGCTGTTAAACGCCGTTATCATGCGGGTGGGGTGCTGTCAGTTTTCGATGCCGGTCATGCGGAGCGTGGGTGCCATAGCCGCAATTTCCGGTATCAAGCCGCCTTCTGGCGGCTTTTTCATTTGGGAACCTCAAAAATGAATAAATTTTTAGATCTGGCTCTGGCCGGCGTTCAACAGTTAGTGCCTTACGTTCCCGGCAAACCGGTCGATGAATTGCAGCGCGAGATGGGTATTGCCGAAGTGGTCAAGCTGGCGTCCAATGAAAACCCGCTGGGTGCGGGGGAGCGGGTCGCCGCCGCCATAGCCGCCGCAGTGCCGGAGCTGACTCGTTATCCGGACGGTAGCGGTTATGCGCTTAAAGCCGCGCTGGCCGAAAAGCTGGGGGTAGGCCCGCAGCAGATTACGCTGGGCAACGGTTCCAGCGAAATACTGGAGCTGGTGGCGCGAACCTTTGTCGGCCCCGGGCATGAGGTGGTGTTTTCCCAGCACGCCTTTGCGCTGTATCCGATTCTGACCCAGGCGGTAGGGGCGCGGGCCAGCGTCGCCCCCGCCAAGGATTACGGCCACGATCTGGACGCCATGCGGACGCGGATTAACAGCCAGACCCGGCTGGTGTTCATCGCCAACCCCAACAATCCCACCGGCACGATGCTGGCGGAACAGGAACTGGAAAGCTTTATCGCCGCGTTGCCGACGCATGTGCTGTGCATACTGGATGAAGCCTATTTCGAGTTTGTGCCGGCCGAACGCAGAATCGACACCCTGGACTGGCCGAAGCGGTATCCGAATCTGATCATCGCCCGCACTTTTTCCAAAGCCTACGGCCTGGCCGGCCTGCGCATCGGCTACGGCATTTCCTCGACGGATGTCGCCGACCTGCTGAACCGGGTCAGGCAGCCTTTCAACAGCAATATGCTGGCGCTGGCGGCGGCGGAAGCGGCTTTGGGCGACAGCGATTATTTGGCCCGCACTGTCAGCCTGAACCAGGAAGGCATGCAGCAACTGACTGGGGCTTTTAACGATCTGGGGCTGGAGTGGATACCCTCGGCCGGCAATTTCGTGTCGGTGGACGTGGGTCGGCCGGCTCTGCCGGTCTACGAGGCCCTGCTGCGCAAAGGCGTGATCGTGCGGCCGGTGGCCAATTACGACATGCCCCGCCATTTACGGGTCAGCATCGGTACCCGGACGGAAAACCGGCTGTTCATCGAGGCGCTGACCGAGGTGCTGCCGGGTGTTTGACAGGTTGTGCATCGTCGGCTGCGGGCTGATAGGCGGTTCCATCGCCAGAGCCGCCCGCAGCCAGGGATTATGCCGGGAAATCGTCGCCCTGGGCCGCGAGGTGCACCTGCCGGAGCTGATGGCAGCCCGTCGTCTGGGGGTGGTGGACGACTATTACACTAGTCCCGGACAGGCCCTGGAACGGGCCGATTGCGTGATCATCGCCACCCCGGTCGGCGCGGTGCGCTCGGTTTTTGAACAATTGGCCCCATTCTGGAATAATACAACGGTTTACAGCGACGCCTGTAGCACCAAGGCCAGCGTGGTGGCCGCCGCGCAGGCGGTGTTCGGCAAGGCGCCGGCCAATTTCGTTCCGGCCCATCCCATCGCCGGTGCGGAACGTAGCGGGGTGGAGGCTTCGTCCGCCGAACTGTTCAACAACCGGCGGTTGATCATCACTCCGCTGGCGGACACCGACGCCGCGGCGCTGGACGCCATCCGCCGCTTCTGGGAGCAAATGGGCTCCACGGTGGCGGTGATGAGCGTCGAGCATCACGATACCGTGCTGGCCGCCACCAGCCACCTGCCGCACATCCTGGCTTTCGCCCTGGCGGGTTTGCTGGGCCGTCAGGACGAACAGCGGGAAATTTTTAAATATGCGGCGGGCGGCTTCAAGGATTTCAGCCGCATCGCCTCCAGCGATCCGACCATGTGGCTGGATATTTGTCTGGCCAACAAACAGGAAATCATGCCCCTGATCCGCCAATACCGGGCCGAATTGAGCCGGATAGAGCAAATGCTGGCTGACGATCAGGCGCAACAGCTTTTTGAAACCTTCGCGTATGCCAGAGATGCCCGGCAGCGCTTTCTCGACCAACTGGAAGACTAACAACTTAATTTATATGTCACAATCCATAACCTTTATAGTGCAGCCCGGCGGCCGTTTGCGCGGCGAAATCCGCGTACCCGGCGACAAATCCATGTCGCATCGCTCCATCATGCTCGGTTCGCTGGCGGAAGGCGTTACCCACGTCAAAGGCTTTTTAAACGCCGAAGACGCCATGTCCACCCTGGAAGCCTTCCGGGCCATGGGCGTCAGCATAGAAGGCCCGGTGGACGGCGAAGTCACCATTCACGGGGTGGGCAAGCACGGCCTCAAGGCTCCGGACAAGCCGCTGTATCTGGGTAATTCCGGCACCTCCATGCGCTTATTGAGCGGCTTGTTGGCCGGCCAGTCTTTCGATACGATTCTGACCGGCGACAAATCGCTGGAATCCAGGCCCATGCGCCGGGTCACCGAGCCGCTGGCGCTGATGGGCGCGGAGATCGTCAGCCAGGAAAACGGCACAGCGCCGTTGCACATCAAAGGCAAAACCGGACTGAAAGGCATTCATTACGACATGCCCATCGCCAGCGCCCAGGTTAAATCCTGCCTGCTGCTGGCCGGCATGTACGCCGAAGGCGAAACCAGCGTCACCGAACCCGCGCCCACCCGCGATCATACCGAGCGGATGCTGAACGGCTTCGGTTATCCGGTCAGCCGCGAGGGCGACACTGCCCGCATCAACAGTCAGGGCAAGCTCACCGCCACCCGGATCGACGTGCCTAGCGACATTTCCTCCGCCGCCTTTTTTCTGGTGGGGGCCAGCATCGCTCCCGATTCCGACATCACCCTGAAACACGTCGGCATCAACCCCACCCGCACAGGGGTAATCGACATTCTGCAGTTGATGGGCGCGAATATCGAAATTCTTAACCGCCGCGAAGTGGGCGGCGAACCGGTCGCCGATCTGCGGGTGCGCGCCAGTCCGTTGCACGGCATAGACATTCCGGAACATCTGGTGCCGCTGGCCATAGACGAATTTCCGGTGCTGTTCGTGGCCGCCGCCTGCGCGACGGGGCGGACGGTGCTGACCGGAGCCCGTGAATTGCGGGTCAAGGAATCCGACCGGATTCAGGTCATGGCCGACGGCCTGCAAATTCTGGGCGTAGACGCCCAGCCCACCGAAGACGGCATGGTCGTCAACGGCGGCCGCGGCATTGGCGGCGGCGAAGTCGATTCGCACGGCGACCATCGCATCGCCATGTCGTTTTCCATCGCCGGCCTGAGAGCCAGCGCGGCGATCACCATCCGTGATTGCGCCAACGTCAATACTTCTTTTCCGGAATTTAGGCAACTGGCTACCCGGCTGGGCCTCGATCTGACCACGGTCTGATCATGACAGTACCGGTTTTAACCATAGACGGCCCCAGCGGGGCCGGCAAGGGTACGGTCAGCCGGGCGGTCGCCAGGCGGCTGGATTGGCATTATCTGGATAGCGGTTCGATCTATCGGGCTTTGGCGCTGGCCGTGCTGCAGGAAGGGGTCGCGCTGGACGACGTGGCGTCGATTTGCCGGATCGGCGGCGTCATGAAACTGGAATTCGAGTGCGGCGAGGAACTGACGGTCATGCTGGACGGCCGGGATGTCAGTCGGCAACTGACCACGGAAATCACCGGCAACGCTGCCTCCATCATTGCCGCCTATCCGGAAGTCAGGCAGGTTTTGCTAAAAAAACAGAAGGCTTTTCAACAGCTTCCGGGGCTGGTGGCCGACGGTAGGGACATGGGCAGCGTGGTGTTTCCCGATGCCCGTTTTAAGGTGTATCTGACCGCCGGCAGCGCGGAAAGAGCGCTTAGGCGATATAAGCAGTTGATAGAAAAGGGTAATGATGCTAATCTTATACAAATCACCCGAGAGATAGAAGAACGTGACCTGCGCGATAGCCGGCGAGCCGTGGCGCCGCTGACCATTCCGCAGGATGCGCTGTATATCGATTCATCCGATCTTGACATTGAGCAGGTGATTGCAAGGGTAATGAATCTGGTTTGTTAGGTCAGTTTGCGATAAGTTTTGGAAATTGGTTTAAAAATCGGGCAGGGATGCTTTAGGTGGTCGCTGAAGGCAGGCGGCTTTTTTTAATTTTATGATATAGAGAAAGCCTGTTGGTTGTTTAAGCAGGTTTGGGAAAGAAAAGAGATGAGCGAAAGCTTTGCACAGTTATTGGAAGAGAGTTTTGCCAAGACCGAAATGCGTCCTGGCGCCATGTTGATCGGTACCGTCATTGATATCGAGAACGAATTTGTTATCGTCAGCACGCAGGCAAAATCGGAAGGCGTGATTCCGAAATGGCAATTCCTGAATGCCGACGGCGATCTTGAAGTGAATGTCGGCGACGAAATCGAGGTGGCTCTCGATCTGTTCGAAGATGGCCTGGGCGCCACGCTTCTGTCCCGCGACAAGGCCAAGAAAAGCAAGGCCTGGAGCGAGCTGGAAAAAGCTTTCGAAACGCAGGAAACCATCATTGGCCGCATCAACGGCAAGGTTCGCGGCGGCTTTACCGTTGCGGTCGGCGCATTGCGCGCCTTTTTGCCCGGTTCGCTGGTCGATGTTCGCCCCATCCGCGACACCACCTTCCTGGAAAACCGCGATCTGGAATTCAAGGTCATTAAAATCGACCAGAAACGCAACAACGTGGTGCTGTCGCGCCGCGCGGTAGTGGAAAGCGAATACAGCGCGGAAAGGGAAGAACTGGTTAAAACCCTGCAGGACGGCGCGGTGGTGACCGGTATCGTCAAAAACCTGACCGACTACGGCGCGTTTATCGACTTGGGCGGCGTGGACGGCCTGCTGCATATCACCGACATGGCCTGGCGCCGCGTCCGCCATCCTTCCGAATGCGTGGAGATTGGCCAGGAAGTCAAAGTCAAGGTGCTGAAGTTCGACAAGGATAAAACCCGCGTATCGCTGGGCATGAAACAGCTTGACGAAGATCCATGGCAAAACATCGCCCGCCGCTATCCGGCCGGCAGCCGCGTATTCGGCAAGGTCAACAACCTGACCGACTATGGCTGTTTCGTGGAAATCGAGGAAGGCGTCGAAGGTCTGGTGCACGTTTCCGAAATGGACTGGACCAACAAAAACGTCAATCCTTCCAAAGTCGTGCAACTGGGCGATGAAGTCGAAGTCATGGTGCTGGAAATCGACGAGGAGCGTCGCCGTATTTCACTGGGCATGAAGCAATGTCGTTCCAATCCATGGGACGAATTTGCGGCAACCCATAACAAAGGCGACAAAATCAGCGGCAAAATCAAATCCATTACCGATTTCGGGGTCTTTATCGGCCTGGACGGCGGTATCGACGGTCTGGTTCACATGTCCGACATCTCCTGGAACGAAAACGACGAGGAAGCCATTCGCAACTATAAAAAGGGCGATGAAGTCGAAACCGTTATTCTGGCTGTCGATTCCGAGCGCGAGCGCATTTCACTGGGCATCAAGCAACTGGAACAGGATCCGTTCCAGAACTATATCGCCATCCATGAAAAAGGCAGTCTGGTGCATGGCGTGGTGAAGGAAGTTGACGCCAAAGGTGCAGTGGTGACGCTGGCCGATAACGTCGAAGGCTATTTGCGGGCTTCCGAAATTCAGCGCGACCGCGTTGAAGACGCTCGCACCCTGTTGAAGGAAGGCGAACAGATCGAAGCCAAATTCATAGGTGTCGATAAAAAAACCAAATCCATTTCCCTGTCCATCAAAGCCAGGGATGTCGAAGAAGAAACCAATGCCATCAAGGATTATTCGCAGCAAAACCCGGGTTCTGCGACATTGGGCGATATTTTCAAACAAATGGACAAATAAACATAACTTGTCTCCAGGGACGGCACGGGTTCTCCATGCCGTCCTTTTTGAATAACCAGGGTTTGCTGTGACAAAATCAGAATTAATAGAGGTGCTGGCGAAAAAGCAGCCGCATCTAGCACTTAAAGATGTAGAATTGGCTGTCAGATGCGTTGTCGATCATCTAAGCGATACGCTGGCGAACGGCGACAGAATCGAGATCAGAGGCTTCGGCAGTTTTTCGCTGCATCACCGCGCCGCCAGGCTGGGTCGAAACCCCAAAACCGGCGAAGCGGTTTCCCTGACCGAAAAACACGTACCGCATTTCAAGCCGGGAAAAGAATTGCGGGATATGGTGGACGCCTCCCGTGAAAAATTCAAGATCATAGACTGAGTATTGCCCAAGGTTATCACCCGCCTTGGGCAATACAAGACGATACATGGCGATTGACGAGGCCGGCCTCTACCGGTATACGGCGGATACGCCGGCCTCCATCATTTGGAGCGGCGGCTTGCGGCGCACGGCCCGTTTCAACGCGGCGCGCTCATCACAAACCTTAATTTGCTTTGCTCGTTCCGCCCGCCCGAACATCTGGATTGCAAAGTGATGCATTTCGAACATAACTTTCCTTATGATCCTTGCTACGGATACGGTATCGAGGATTTGCTGGGCGTCGCCGCGCCCAAACCGCCGGACGACTTTGCCGCCTACTGGCAGGCGCGTTATCGGCAAACCATGACCTTCGAGCCGCAGTACACACTAAGCGATTGCGGTGTCTTCAACGGCTATCAGACTTTCGACATTGGCTATACCTCCACTGCCGGTATGATCAACGGCTGGCTGCTGATCCCGGCGGATCAGCTCGTCTGCAAGGCCGTCGTGGTGGGGCATGGCTATGGCGGCCGCGAGCAGCCGGATTACCATCTGGGCCTGCCGGAAACGGCGCTGCTGTTTCCCTGCTTTCGGGGTTTGTCGCGCAGCCGCTCGCCGCAATTTCCGGAACAGCCGAATCAGCATGTGCTGCACGGCATTGACCAGCGCGACGACTATATCCTGGGCGGCTGCGTCGAGGATTTATGGCTGGCGATTTCTGTGCTGGCCCTGCTGTATCCGCAAGCCGCCGAGTCGATAGGCTATATGGGCATCAGTTTTGGGGCCGGCATTGGCGCATTGGCGCTGCCCTGGGATGAACGGATAAAACGGGCGCACTTCAACGTGCCGACCTTCGGCCATCAGGCTTTGCGCATGATGCTGCCGACATCGGGCAGCGCCGATTCGGTGCAGCGCTACTTTAAAACCCACCATCATGTTCTTGAAACATTAGTTTATTATGATGCCGCGATTGCCGCCGGTTTTGCCCGGCAAGCCGCGCATTTCGCTCTGGCGTTATTCGATCCGGTGGTCGCGCCGCCTGGCCAGTTTGCCATCTACAACAATTGGGCGGCCGAAAAAGCTCTGTTTATCCTGGAAGCCGGGCATTTCAGCTATCGCTGGCAGGCGCTTCAGGAGCAGCAATTAATAGCGGAACTGCAGGAATTCTTCGGAGATTTGCACCATACCTTATGAATCGCGAATATCATCACTGGTTTAGCCCGAATTTGGGACGGAATATGGAGTTTCTGGTTTTCGGTCATGCCGGCGCCAAAGTGCTGGTATTTCCGACTCGCGACGGACGGTTTTACGAATATGAAAATTTGCGCATCGTCGATAGCCTTAAACACAAGATCAAGGCCGGGCATATCCAGTTGTTTTGCGTGGACAGCATCGATCATGAAACGTTTTACTGTTTCTGGAACACTCCGGCGGATCGCATCAACCGCCATATTCAGTTCGAAAACTATATTCTCAAGGAAATCATCCCGTTCATGGACGCCATGAACCCGCATCCCTGCATCATTTCCCACGGTTGCAGCCTGGGAGCCTATCACGCAGCCAATATCGCCTTCCGCCATCCGCAACTGTTCAAAAAACTGGTCGCCTTCTCGGGCCGTTTCGATTTGACCATGCAAGTGGAAAATTTCAAGAATCTACTGGACGGGCATTACGATCTGGATGTTTATTTTCACACGCCCACTCATTTTTTGCCGAATCTGGTTTGTGAACAGCAGTTGAAAGCTCTGCGGGAGATGCACATTATCCTGGTGATCGGCAAACAGGATCCGTTTCTGGACAATAATCGCCATCTCAGTCATATTCTTGCTGAAAAAGGCATCATGCACGAATTCCATGAATGGGATGGCCGCGCCCACCAAGGCTACTACTGGCGGCGCATGGCTCCGCTGTATATTTGATTGCAGTCCCGTCATTCATGTAGCCCGGATGCAATGCAATGGAATCCGGGACTCGAAGCCAAGGCGCGTCCAGGCGGTCACGACTTGAATGACGGCCGGGTGTGTGTCCTGCCCGAGGGGTGTTGACGGCCTTTCAAGCCGTCCCCGTATTCCGCTTTGCTGCATGCGGGCTACCTTAATCCGGGTTACGCCGGTTATAATTCGGTTTCCCGTGCCTTACCGGTTGCCATGATGCGTTTTCTGGATGTTAAAACCGATTTTGCCTTTAAAAAAGTCTTCGGCAGCGAAACCAG
>JAQTUW010000038.1 GCA_028707085.1 Methylococcales bacterium
CTTCTGCTATGTCCGCCATTCCCATCGGCGCACCAGGGTGGCCTGAGTTGGCTTTTTGCACGGCGTCCATGCTGAGGGCGCGTATGGCGTTCGCTAAGTCTCGACGCGAAGGCATGTTGGTCTCCTTTTTAATTTGTTATTAAAGGCGATGCTTGACTGTTCAAGCCATCACTCTGGCTGAGGCTTTGTATATCACGATAACAACCAAAACCGAGCCTCTGTTACGGGCTGCAGTATCCGTTATCCGTGCGACACGGAAATAGCCGGTCTGTATGCGGATTATTCCCCATACAGACCGTTTCAACCGGTAATTTCTAAAAAATTACCGTAATCAATGCTATTCCAGATTTGCGTGTCTCGATTTCATTTCTTCTTCCGGAATGCCTTTTTCATGTATCAGATGCGATACCGTGGCTTCCAGGAATAGCAATGTGGACAGCTCGAACACCGTGCCCATGGGCATGCCTCTAACCTTGCCGTATTGTTCCGATCTGCCGATTTGCAAGGTGCAGTCGGCCAGATCGCCTATGGTCGATTCATCCTTGGCGGAAATCAGCAGAATTTTTGCGCCAATATCCTTTGCTTTTTTGGTAAACGCCACCAATTGCTCGGTTTCACCCGAACCGGAAATGATGATTAACAGGTCACCACTCTTGATGCTGGGTGTGACGATTTCGCCGACAACACTGACATCGTAACCGCTATGCATCAGGCGCATTGCGAAAAAACGACCTATCAGGCCTGAGCGGCCAGCGCCGGAAATAAAAATACGCTTGGCCTCGTCCAGCAATCCAACCAAGGTCTGATCGTATGAATCATTGGTTGCTTCAAGAATGCTATTGATTTTATCGATAATTAACTGCTGATGCATGACTTATACCGCCGCTGCATTGACCAGTTCACGAATTTCACGCGCCGCTTCGGCAGGTGATGGCGCGCCATAAATAGCCGCACCGACCACGATAATGCTGGCGCCCGCTTCAACAACCTGCTGTACAGTAGCTGGCTTGATACCGCCGGCAACAGAAATTCTGACATTCAGACCCAGACGGGCAATATCCTGCAGATCGGCGAAAGGTGTCTGACCGGCTGCCTGTGCGTCCAGACCGGTGTGAATACCGACGATTTGTGCGCCCAGTTTCACGGATTCTCTTGCACAGATGGCTTTATCATCAACATTGATCAAGTCGATCTGAACTTCGGCAGCGTGTTTTTTTGCCGCTTTGATAACGCCGGCAATGGTTGCCAGACCGGATACGCCCAGTACGGTGCAAATGTCCGCGCCGGCCGCATAGAATGCGCCCGCTTCGTATTCGCCAGCGTCCATGGTTTTCAGGTCTACCAGCAACAGTTTGTCAGGGTATCGCTGTCTCAGTTCCTTAACCAGATTGATGCCGTTGTATTTGATGCAGGGGGTGCCGATTTCGAAAATATCGACGTAAGGGGCTACCTGATCCGCCAACGCAACTGTTTGGTTGAAGTCAAGTGAATCCAACGCCATTTGAATTAATGGTCTTGCCATGTGATGTGCTCCGAATGTTTTAATTTTTAGTTTAGTCTAGCCTATTTATGTAAACTGCCACAACCCGCTAGGCCTCTCACATACTAGTGATGCATCTGTTACTGTAAGGTAGAAACGGGATACATGTCAATGCCTACCAATACTGCGACGCCGGCGGCGTGTCCATCCATGCCGGGCAGACGGAAAAACTTTCCGCCGCCGCCAGACTTCGGCTGTTTGGCTGATGACGCCGGCTCCGATTTCGGCAATGATCCGCCACCTGAAAAAGCATCGGTTTTTTTCGATTTTTAACTATTTGATGTCAATTACTTTTTCCGCTTCGGCTCCAGGCTGTCCGGCTTTTTGCCTGCCGCCGGCGCATCGGTCAGCCGTATATCCCCGGCTATGGCCTGCAGGGTTTTGGCGCCGACGCCTTTGACGTTTTCCAGTTCCTTGAGGTTTTTGAAGCCGCCATGCTGATTCCGGTAATCGACAATCGCTTCCGCCTTTTTGGGGCCTATGCCTTTCAGGCTGGCGGAGATGGCCTGGGCGTCCGCCTTGTTGATATTGACCGGTTCCGCCTGCACTGCAAAAGCGCACAGCAGCATGAATAAGGTCGATTTTTTCATGGTTTCCTCCCAAAAGTAATCGAATCCGAATCCGGCGGCCAACCTGAACGGCCGGCCGAAGCCGTTTCCGGTTAAATTGCCTTTCCGTCTTCAATCGCCGGATATGGCGGCTTAATCCGTATTGGCGATCAGGATGGCGCGAACGGGCGCCGGCAGGCCCTCGCATGTCAAATCGGCATTGCAAGGATCCAGAAAATCCCGTAAGGAATGGAAGCGCATCCATTCGGTACTGCGCTGCTCTTCCATGCTGGTCTTGGTCAGATCAACCAGCCTTATGTTTTTAAAGCCACAGCGGTTCAGCCAGACCTGAAGCATCTCGCAACTGGGCAAAAACCAGACATTACGCATTTGGGCATAGCGCCCGGCCGGCACTAACGCGCTATTCGCCCCGCCTTCGATGACCAGGGTTTCCAGAACCAGTTCGCCGCCCGGCCGCAAACAGGCTTTTAATTCCAGCAGGTGATCAATCGGCGAACGGCGATGATACAGCACCCCCATCGAGAACACGGTGTCGAACAGCTTCAGCCCGGCCGGCATATCTTCGATACCGATGGGCAAAACATGAATGGCGGCCTGACCGTACAGCTTTTTAACGGCCTGAAACTGCATGACGCTCAGCAGCGTGGGATCTATGCCGACCACCAGTCTGGCTCCGCCGCCCAGCATGCGCCAACAGTAATAGCCGTTACCGCAACCGACATCCAGCACCAGCCTGTTTTGCAGTGGCGCGATCTGCCGCCGCAAACGGTTCCATTTCCAGTCCGAGCGCCATTCGGCATCAATATCGACGCCATACAGGCTAAACGGCCCTTTCCGCCAGGGATGCAAATTTTCCAGCCCCACTTTCAGCGCCAGACGCTCCGCTTCGGCAAGTTGGCCACCCTCGCCTATGCGAACCGCATTCAGCAGATCGACACTGGCCGGCGTCAGCACCGGCAGAGCATCGACGACGGCCTGCCAGCGCTGCAAATCGCCGTGCGACTCACCGGCAAAAGCCTGCTGCAACCGGTCGGGCAGCCGACTTGCCCAGTCTTTGGCGCCGAGTTGCGCCAGCGCCCGGTACAATTCCTGATAAACGCTCATTTCAGGGCAATTATCGATGCAAAATTAAAATATTGAAACCAGATTTCCGCACTACTGAAGCCGACCGCCGTCAAACGCTGCCGATGCACCGCAAAAGTTTCCGGAATCAGCACATTTTCCAGGGCCGCGCGCTTCTGGCTGACTTCCAGCTCGCTATAACCCTGAGCTTTCTTGAACAGATGATGCATATCGGTCTGCAAAGCCTGCTGCCTCGCGTCGTCGAACGCCAGTTTTTCGGAGAGAATGAGTATGCCGCCCGGCAGCAGGCCCTGATAGATATTGGCCAGCAAGCCGGCCCGGTCTGCCGGCGGAATGAATTGCAGCGTAAAGTTGAGCACCACCACCGATGCATTAAGGATAGGCACATCGCGGATATCGGCGCACTGCACGTCCACCGCCACGCCTGCGTCCGGCCGCAGACTTTCTCTGAATCGGCCGACCATGGCCGGGGAATTGTCGACCGCCACAATACGGCAGTTTTTGGCGCTGATTTCCCGGCGCATCGCGATAGTCGCCGCCCCCAGAGAACAGCCCAGATCGTAGCAAACGCTGTCCGCCGAGGCAAAACGCCCGGCCAGCAGACCTATCGCCGAAATGATGGCGCTATAACCCGGCACCGAGCGCCGAATCATGTCAGGAAAAACCTCAGCCACCTTGTCATCGAAATTGAAGGCCGCTATTTCGCCAAGCGGATTGGCGTACAGGGAATCTTTGCCTAGTTGCATGGGTTGACTGTTCCCCCGACCTGTTTTCAGGCCGGGCGTCCGTTGCTGCGGAATGATCAGGTTTTATTGGCGTCGTTGTTGTTTAGCGCATCCGAGTTCTTTTTGGCCAACTGATTGATCACATCCTGCAGGGACGAGCGTTCCGCGTCGTTTCTGAAACTGGCCCGATACTGATTCACCAGACTGACGCCTTCGATGACGAAGTCATAAACTTTCCAGTCCCCGTTCATATTCAACATGGCGTAATCAATGGAAATGGGCTGTAGACCCGGCTGCAGGATTTCGGTTCTGACCATCACGGTTCGGCCGCCATCTTCCTGATTAAGCGGTAAAAACCTGACCGACCAGTCTTTTAATTCGAAAAGCGCCCGGGAGTAGGTTCTGATCAATAAAGTCTGAAACTCCTTTTTAAAGCTGTCTTTCTGATCCGGCGTGGCTTCCTTCCACATTTTGCCGAGCACCATCGCCGAAATCAGATCAAAATCGACATGCGGATAAATGACCTGATTGACAAACTGGGTGATTTTCTGAAAATCATGCGCAAAATTCGGATCCTGCAAGTGCGCTTTAAGCTTATCGGAAGCATCTTCAATGGTAAGCTGCGGCCCGGCCAAATCGGCGGCCAAGGTAGCGGGGGAGAAAAACCCGATGCATAAACTAAAAATGATTGCCTGTATTAAGAATCTGATGTTCATAAAATAGTTGTCTCGAAATAATGTATTTTCCGGCCCGGCCTGAAAACTTTGATGTGCACAGCCGGCTCCGAATACTGCCTACGGTTGCCGCCCAGGCGATGCGATACATTATACATGACTATCAAAACGCATCCTACCGTCCCGTTTTGGCTTACAATCGTCCGGCCAGCCTCTCAAATACCGCTGAATGGCCGGCTCCAGATGCATTGCGGCCACCCGGGAGCATAGTCAGCATGACAAACATTTACACTTTCAGCGCAAAAAACCTTGACGGCCAGACCGTCAATCTGGATATTTACCGGAATCAGGTGCTGCTGATCGTCAATACCGCCAGCGCCTGCGGCTTTACGCCGCAATACCGGGAACTGGAAACCCTTTACCGCACATACCGGAACCAGGGATTTGCGGTGCTGGGCTTCCCTTGCAATCAGTTCGGCGGACAGGAGCCGGGCGACCACGAAACCATCGCCGAATTTTGCCGCAGTCATTACCAAATCAGCTTTCCGATATTCGCTAAAATCGAGGTAAACGGTGAAAACACCCATCCGCTGTACCGGTATTTGAAATCCGCCGCCCCCGGCGCATTCGGCACCACCGGCGTCAAGTGGAATTTCAGCAAATTTCTGGTCGGGCGCGACGGCGGCGTATACAAACGTTACGGTTCACTGACACCGCCTACCGCCATCAGCGGCGATATTGAAACTTTGCTGAAAGCCTGAAAAATCATAGGCCGCCAAGATTCATAGGCAGAGCCTTGCCTGTAAATCAATGAAGGACTGACTGCCGTAAAACTTATCTTATTTACTTGTCTGAATTTTAATCCGGATCAATCCTGCTTTGCATCGGGCGATAACGCACAAGCTATTGTTTCCAACGTTTATGGGCAGTCCACTACCAGCATGGTTTATGTCACAGCCAATCAGACCGGCGGCATGACCACCGGCATAGCCGCCTATGATGTATCGACTACCAGCCAGAATTTTCAATTGCTAAACATTAGCGGCTATTACGGAGGCTGGCGCCTGGCGGACAGCTGTGCCGGCGGCAGTTTCAGGGCCTTGTATGCGGTACAGGCAGTGCCTTTGGCCGGCGGATGGCAGATGATGCTGACTGGCCTGCCTTTACTGTTGGCGGGAGCCAGACGCAAACGAAAAACAGGCTGTCAATCAAATCAAGGCAAATTATTTTTCAGCAGATTCCGGGCTGCTTCCGGATACTGACCAAAGTTTTTCCAGTTGATACAACTCTCTGGCCTGACCGGTCATGACATGCAAAATCACGTCTCCGAGATCCAGCAGCACCCAGTCCGAAATCATCTGTCCCTCCATACCCAGCGGCATGACGCCGTTTTCCTTAACTTTTTCCACCACATAATCGCATAGGGCTTTCGCATGGCGGCCGGAGGTGGCGGTCGCGACGATCATGTAATCGGTAATACTGGTTTTGTCCTGCACGTCCAGCAGGGTGATATTTTGCGCCTTGCGCAGATCGAGCTCGGCCTCGATCAGCTTGACTAATTCGTTACTTTGCATTCAATTTCCTGTTGTTAATGGATGGTTCCGGTAAAGCTGATGCTGGCGAATAAAAGCCAGCACCTGGGGCGGCAATAAAAATTGCGGGCTGCGGCCCGCGGCGATGATTGCCCGAATCCGGGTCGCGGAAATGTCCAGCAGGGTCACCGTCTGAAAAAACAGGCCACCGGCGGCCCTGCTCTGCAACCCGCCCGGCCGGTCAAACAAGCGCTGCCGGAAACCTTCTGCAAGCACCGGGTGATCAAAGCCCGGCCGGGTCATCACCACAATATGCGCGTAATCGAACAGCCGCCGGTATTGATGCCATTGCGTCAACCCGGCAAAGGCGTCTGCGCCGACAAACAGCAAAATACTGCGCTCCGCCCCCAGTTCCTGACGCAAGGATTGCAGGGTATCCAGCATATACGACGGCCCGTCCCGATCCAGCTCGCGCCTGTCGGCCAGCAAACCCGGAGTATCGGCAATGGCCAGTTGCAGCATGTGCAGCCGCATTTCGCCGGATACCGTCGGCTGGTCGCGATGGGCCGGAATGCGGCATGGAATCAGCCGCAATTCGTCAAGCCTGAACAGCTCACTGACTTCCAGCGCCGTGCGCAAATGACCGTAGTGGACAGGATTGAATGTGCCGCCGTAAACACCAATCATTATTGCCTGACATGTCCGTCACCCAGCACCACATATTTCAGTGAGGTCAGGCCGTGCAAGCCGACCGGGCCGCGGGCGTGCAGCTTGTCGGTGCTGATGCCGATTTCCGCGCCCAGGCCGTATTCAAAACCATCCGCGAAGCGGGTGGAGGCATTGACCATCACCGAACTGGAATCCACTTCGCGCAAAAAGCGCCGCGCCAGACTGTAATCTTCCGTGACTATGGCCTCGGTATGCGCGGAGCTGTATTCGGCGATATGCGCCAGCGCCTCTTCGATGCCGCTGACGATTCTGACCGACAGTATCGGCGCCAGGTATTCGGTTCGCCAGTCTTCTTCCGTGGCGCGAATCGCGGATTTGATCAATGTGCAGGTTTTAAGGCAGCCGCGCAATTCCACCTGTTTTTGCGCGTATTTTTCCGCCAGCACCGGCAACAGTTCGGCGGCGATGCTTTCCGCCACCAGCAGAGTTTCCATGGCGTTACAAACCCCATAGCGCTGGGTTTTGGCGTTCAGGGCGATCGCCACCGCCTTGGCTGGATCGGCCTTGCCATCGATATAGACATGGCAGATGCCGTCCAGATGCTTGATGACCGGAATGGCGGCTTCGGAGCTGATGCGCTCGATCAGGCTTTTGCCGCCGCGCGGCACGATCACATCGACATAAGCCTTCATGGTGATCAGCTCGCCAACCGCCGCTCTATCGGTGGTTTCCACCACCTGCACAGCCTGCTCCGGCAGACTGGCGGCCGCCAGCCCCTGACGAATACAGTCTGCTATGGCCCGATTGGAATGAATGGATTCGGAACCGCCGCGCAGAATGCAGGCATTGCCGGCTTTAAGGCATAATGCCGCGGCATCGACCGTGACGTTGGGCCGGGATTCGTAAATAATGCCGATCACCCCCAATGGCACGCGCATCTGACCGACCTGTATGCCGCTGGGTTGATAACTGAGCCCGGTGATTTCGCCCACCGGATCGGGCAGCGCCGCAACCTGCTTCAATCCTTCCATCATGGCCTGAATGCGGGCCGGCGTCAGTTCCAGCCTGTCCAGAGAAGCGGCGTCCATACCGCTATCCCTGCCGGCCTGCAAATCCTTGCGATTTTCCTCGACCAATTCCGCAGTACGGCCGGCAATCGCCTCGGCTATTTTTTGCAGCGCCAAGTTTTTCCGGCCGCAGTCGGCCTTGCTGACCTCCCGGCTCGCCTGCCTGGCCTGCCGCCCCAATTGCTGCATGTATTGTTTGATATCCACAATTAACGACCCGAAAACTGGAAAAGGCGGGCATTATAACCCCGGAACGGGGGTTAGGGGTGGATTGAGTCCGGATTGGCTCCCAGCCCCAAAAGCACAATGGCTATCAAGGCCGGGGCCGGATTCCGGCAATTGTCGCCTACTCTTCCACCGCGACAGTTTTGGGCATTTTGCGTTTGATGAGGAAATACACCACCGGTATCACCACCAGCGAAAACAGCGTGGAGGCTATGATGCCGAAGATAAAGCTCCAGGCCAGACCGGAAAAGATCGGATCCAGCACGATCATCATGGAACCCAGCACCGCCGAAGCGGCTGTCAGGAAAATCGGATTCAACCGGGTGGCGCCCGCTTCGATGATCGCATCGGCCAGCGAAATATCCGGATCATTGCGATAGATATTTTCGATAAAGTCGATCAAAATAATCGAGTTACGCACCACAATACCGGCCAGGGCGATCATGCCTATCATCGCGGTGGCGGTAAAGTAGATAGGCGTGGCATAGCCGCCCACCGGTTCGGTAAACAGGTTGATAAACCAGAAACCGGGCATGATGCCTATCACCGTCAGCGGTATGGCGATCATCATGATCAGCGGCACGGACAGCGAGCCGGTCTGACCGACCAGCAAAATGTAGATCATGACCATGGCCGCGCCAAAGGCCAGCCCCAGATCGCGAAATACGTCCACGGTGATTTTCCATTCGCCCTCCCCGGCCAGCTCCACTGTATAGCCGTCAGGCATTGGCTGCTTTTTAAAACTGTCGAACAGATCCAGAATGGCTTCTACCGGACTGCGCCCGGCCATTTCTGCGGTGACATACGCCACCCGCTGCAGGTTTTTATGGTAAATGGCCTGCTGACTTTGTTCGTGGCTAAAATGGCCAATTTCACCCAGCCGCACCAGTTCGCCTTTGGCGGTTTTGACTGATATCCCCAGCAAATCCTGTTCGGAAGACCTTGCCGCTCGCGGCAATTGCAATTGAATATCCAGCGGCTGGCGTTCTTCGGCGACATGCAGTAATCCGGTTTTACCGCCAGTTATCGCCAGTTGCAGGGTATTGGCGATCTGCGCCGTGCTGACCCCCAGCAGGCCGGCCTTGTCCTGATCGATCAGATAATGCAGCTTCTCCTGCTCCGCTTCCGAAAAATCGTCAATATCCACCACGCCCTTGGTGTGTTCCATATCGGCCCTGACCTGTTTGGAAACATGGATCAGATCCTGATAACTGGCTTCGGGCGGGCCGTAAACCTCGGCAACCAGCGTGGACAGCACCGGCGGACCGGGCGGGGTTTCCACGATCTTGATATTCGCCCCAAACTGTTGCTTTATGCGATCGATTTCCGGCCTGATGCGTAGCGCGATGTCGTGCGAGCCTTGCTGCCGATGTTTTTTCTCCACCAGCACGATGCGTATCTCGCCGACATAGGCGCCCTTTCTTAAGTAATAATGCCGCACCATGCCGTTAAAATCCATGGGCGAAGCCACACCGACATAGCTTTGGTAGCTGCTGACCTCATTTACCGTGGACAGATAACTCCCCAGGGCCAACGCCACCCGATCCGTATCTTCCAGCGAGGAGCCTTTCGGCATGTCGATGATCAATTGCAGTTCGTTTTTGTTATCGAACGGCAATAATTTTAACGGCACGACCCGGGTAACCGCCATCATGGCCGAGGCCACAAAGGCGATAAACACCGCCAGCAAAAACCATAAGGCCCTGGATTTGCTGGACAACAGCGGAGCCAGCAGGGAATGGTAGAGTTTAAAGCCTCTGGTTTGCTTCAAATCGAAATCCGGGCCATGATCCTTGCCGTAATCGCCTTTAAGCAGCCGGTAACTGGCCCAGGGCGTCACGGTAAAGGCAATCACCAGCGACAGCAGCATGGCGATGGGGACGTTAAACGCCATCGGCGCCATGTAAGGGCCCATCATGCCGGTGATAAAAAACATCGGGATGAAGGACATGATGACGGCAAAAGTCGCCAGAATGGTGGGCGGCCGGATTTCGTTCACCGCGCTGAGCAGCGCCTGCAAGGGCGGCTCCTTGCGCATCTTGTAATGCCGATGGATGTTTTCCACATCGACAATCGGATCGTCAACCAGCAGGCCCAATGACAGGATCAGCGCAAACAGCGTGACGCGGTTAATGGTGTAGCCGAAAACCAGATCGCAGAGCAAGGTGATGGCGAAGGTCATCGGCACGGCCAGCGAGACGATCAGCGATTCCTTCAAGCCTAGCGTCAGGGCCAGCAACACGATGATGGTCAGAATGGCGATCGACAAATGCATGACCAGTTCGTTGACCTTATGATCGGCAGTTTCGCCGTAATTGCGGGTAACGGTCAGCAAGACGTCATCGGGGATGATGCCGCCCTTCAGTTGTTCGGTCAGCTCCAGCACCTGTTCCGCCACGCTGACCGCATTCGCGCCGCGGCGTTTGGCGATGGCGATAGTGGTCATTTGCCGTTCTTCGCCCACTGCCGGCAATTTGTCCGGCAATTCGCCGACGGTTTCCATCTGGGCAAGCGCCGGGCCGAAGCCGATACGAGTATAATTGTCGATATCCGCTGGGCCGTCGATGATTTTCGCCACATCACGCAAATACAGCAGGCGGCCGCCTTCGGTTTTGATCACCGTGGCCCCAACCTGTTCGGCGGACTGGTAATACGGGCCAGATTCCAGCACGATGTCTCGGTCATGTTCGGTCAAATGACCCACTTGCAGATTGGCGTTGCTTTGCCCCAGCGCCTGGCGGATTTCAGTCAGCGTCACGCCGCCCGCCTCCAGCTTGGCGGGATCGGGGTACACCGAGATGCGTCTGGGCGCGGCGCCCTCCACCCAGCTTTTGCCGACATTATCCACCGTACGCAGCCGCTCGATCAGTTCATCGGCAATGCGCCGTAACGCCATGCCATCCACATCGGACTTTTGCGCCGACAGGCTGAGTAGCAGGATGGGCACGTCATCGATTTCCACAGGCTTGACCAGCCAGTCGGTCACGCCGGGCGGGATAATGTCCTGATTGGCCAGCAATTTATCGCGGGTTTTGATCAGGCTGTTTTCCAGATTTTCGCCGACATAAAACCGTACCGTCACCATCGCCTGACCCGGCCGCGAAGTGGAATAGACGTATTCGACGCCTTTTATCTGCCTGAGCAGCACTTCCAGCGGCGTGGCGATCTGTTTCTCGACTTCCTCGCTGGAGGCGCCGGGCGCTTCCACGAAAACATCCATGACCGGCACCACGATCTGCGGATCTTCCTCGCGCGGAGTCAGCATCAAGGCCGCCGCGCCGGCAAACAGCGAGATCAGCAAAAACAGTAGCGACAAATGGGAGGTAGTGAACAGCCGGACGATGCTGACCGTCAGGCTGTCTTTTTTTACATCTGTCTGCTTCATTTCGTCAACCCGCCGGAAATCAGTATGGTTTCGCCGTCATGCAGGCCGGACAGCACTTCCAGCTTATCTCCGTAACGTTTGCCGGTGCGTATGTGCCTGATTTGCAATTGTTGGCCCTGGATCACTTTTACCGCCTGCAACTGACCGAAATTCAGAATCGCAGAATCCGGAACCAACAACATTTGCTGTTCCGCCTGGCAGGCCAGTTCCAGCCAGCCGAACTGTCCAGGCTGCAAACCGCTATTGTGCGGCAGACTGATCTTGATCTGCTGGGTTCGGGTTTGCGGATCGACTTCCGGGGCGATTTCGTCCACCACGCCTGTCAGTTTCTGCTGGGTGACATCCGCCCGGACATCGACCTTCATCCCCAGCCTGACCAGGGCTGCGCAACGCGCCGGGATACTGGTTTCCAGACGCAGGTCGTCCGGCTTCAGAAAACTGATGACGGCCTGACTGGGCATGCCCATATCGCCGGGTTCCTGCAGGCGTTCGCTGACCACCCCGTCGAAAGGCGCATACAGCACATTCTCGCCCAGTTGCACCCTGCCCTGCTCGGCGATGCTGGCGGCCTGATTGGCCCTGGCTTGCGTCGATTTGGCCTGCGCCACCACGGCATCGTAATTCTGCCGGGTGGCCGCCTGCCTGTCGTACAAATCCGTGATGCGTCTTTCGTCCGCCGCAGCCTGCACGGCCTGGGCCCGGGCCGCCAACAAGGCGTCATGGGCGGCATTGTAGGCGGCGCGCAATTCACGGTCGTCCAGACGGGCGACGACCGCGCCCTTTTTCAGCCTGTCGCCGGGATGCACAGGTATTTCGAGGATGCGGGCGCTCATTTTCGGCGCCAGTTCAACCACTTGCCGCGATCGTACCGTACCCTGCCAGGACAGGGTGTTGGCTTCCATCTGCATGCCGACTTTAAGCGTGGCTGCGCCAGCCGGCAACGCCTGCGCGGCGAGTTTGGTATTGCCGGGCTCGGTTTTCTTGTCGCCGCCCAGAACGCCTAACGCAAATAAAATCACCAGCAACAAGGTGCTGACCGCCGTAACGGGAACCAGCCATGCCGGTAGTTGAGAGAATGATGAATGCTTGTTCATAGAGATTCCTTTATTGCCAGAAGCCGGTGGCCTGCTTGAGTTCCGCCTCTGCGCGCAGGGCGTCGTAACGCGCGTTGATCTGCCGGCTATGCGCTCTGTCGCGCGCGACTTCGGCTTCCAGATAACGGGTGACGGTGACCACGCCGGCCTGACGCTGTTCGCTTACCAGCCGTAAAGCCTCTTCGGCGGACTGTGCGCCGGCGATGCTGACCTGCACCCGATTCAAGGCTTGCTGCAGATTCAACTGGGCGGATTTAAGCTGGTTTTCGATGCTTAGCCTGGTTTGACGGGCGGCTTCCTTTGCCGCAGTCAGCTCATGTTCGGCTTTATTGACTTTTTCCTGGGTTGCAAAGCCGTTAAAGATATCCATCTCGACCACGACCCCGGTAGTCAGGTTGTCCTGGTTGCTGTTATAGGTGAGGTTCTTGCTGTCCGAACCGTAGCTGACATAGGCGTCGGCGCGGGGCAGATACGCGGCCTGCGCGGCGGAAAGCTGCTGTTCGGCAATCGCCACCCGTTTTTCGGCGGCTTTGAGTTCCGGATGGCTGCTCAGCGCCTGATTCAGCAGCGCATCAAAACCGGCCGGCTGTTCCGGCAGGGCGTTTTCCGCCGTCTCATTAATCGCAAAAGGATCGTTGACAGACAGGCCCAACAGGGTTTTCAGCATGTTTTGCGCCATTTCAATGGCGTTGGCGGCCTGGATGTCGGATTCCCTGGCTTCCGCCAGTTGTGCTTCCAGCGACAGGACATCGGATTTAAGCTCTGTGCCGGACTCTTGTCGCAACCGGGTTTGATCCAGCTGGCTCTGCACGGCTTCGATCGCGCGCAGGCTGACTTTATGCGAGGCAATGGCCGCCAGCTCGCCATAAAAAGCGGCTGTGACATTGCTTAACAGATGATTGCGGATCACCGACTTTTCCAGCTCCGATGTTTCCAGACCCAGTTTCGCAGCCTGACTGAGATGATAATCCTGCCCGCCGCGAAACAGCGAATAAGTGGCGGAAACTTGCGGACGATAATCGTTAATAAACCCCGGATGATTGAAATCCGTACCGGCAAAGTTCATGCGCCGCTGGGCGAGCAGCATGGAAAAGGCCTGAGCGGGATTATTACTGTACTGGAAAGACAGACTGGTTTTAATCTGCGGATAAAATCCGGCCAGAGACGCCCCGAACTGAGCGTCGGCCTGCTCGATGCGAGCCTGCATGATATTCAGTTCGGGGTTGTTGGTCAGAGCCAGATCAATAACCTGCTCAAGGGTATAGACGGCCGGGTTTGTATCGGCGGCGGCAAAACCGCCCAAACCCGGCAGACCCGCCGACAACGCCAGTCCAAGTGCGAAATGTTTCATAAAATACCGTTTCAACAACGCATTGCCTTATTTTTTATCGGTTAAAGTGTCGCAGGACTGGTCTACGCCATGCGTATCGATATCGCACACCGATTCCAGCCACATGGCGTTGATAATCGCAAACGCGGCCGCAAAGCCGACGCCAAGTATCCAACTGAAGTACCACATAGCGTTTCTCCTCAATAAAGTGTATGTGTATCTTTTAGAATATCCCCTTCGGTAATGCTGCCCCAGATAATTTTGTATACCCAGCGGGTATAGAGCAGCACGATGGGCAGAAATACGACGGTGATCCAGAAGGTCAACAGCAATGTGCCATGACTGGAGCTGGCATCCCACAGGGTTAGGCTGGAGCCTGGATCGACCGATGAAATCAGCAGGAACGGAAACAGGCCAAATCCCAGCGTCAATAACATGCCGGCTATGCCCAGACTGCTGGCTAGAAAGGCCGTGGCGACATGCTCGCCCTTGCCCAGCAGCCAAGCCAGCGTGAAACCGGCCAGACCGGTTATCGGCGCCAACCACATCCATGAATGATCCATAAAATGCTGAAGCCATCCGGAACCGGCTGCTATGACGGTTTTATGCAGCGGATTGGAAGGCGCATCGGTTGCCGCCATCTGCGTGATTTCAGGCCGTTCCATGCCCATGAACACCCACAGCATCACCAGCAGCAAACCGGCCAGCAGCAGGATGCCCAATAGATTAGCGGCCTGGGTGGCTCTGTCCCGAATCTGGCCTTCGGTACGCCATTTTAAAAACAGCGCGCCGTGAAAAGTGGCGCCCAACAGACTGACGACGCCGCATAGCAATGCAAACGGACTGAGCAGCGCCCAGAATGTGCCGTCATAAAACGACCGCAGATCCTGATCCAGATGAAAAGGCAGACCAAGCAGCAGATTCCCCATCAAGACGCCAAACAGGATGGGAGGCAGGGTTCCGCCCAGGAACAGCGCCCAGTCCCAAGCGTTACGCCAGTCCGGATTATCGATCTTGCCACGGTAATCGAAACCCGCCGGCCTGAAGAACAAGGCGAACAGCACCAACAGCATGGCGACATACAGCCCGGAAAACAGGGTGGCGTAAACCGGCGGCCAGATGGCGAAAATCGCCCCGCCCAGCAGAATCAGCCAGACCTGATTGCCTTCCCAGGTTGCGCCGACGGTATTGATGATTACCCGGCGCTCGACATCGGTTTTGCCTACAAACGGCAACAGGGTGCTGACGCCAAAATCGAAGCCTTCCGTCAAGGCGAAGGCAATGGCGACCACACCAATGAACACCCACCAGATCAGGCGCATAGATTCATAATCAAACATGGAATACTCCTCGTGTTATGTTTAAACAATTAAGGCCATGGCGCTTGTCGCGCCCTATGGATAGCGACGTTGATTTTTGTTATGCATGCCGTCGCCTCCTTAATAATTCTTAGTGCGTGGCCTGCTTTTCCAGGAAATACCGGCCGGTATGCAGACTGCTAGGGCCTAAACGCACATATTTGAACATCAGGTAGAGTTCGATGATCAGCAATGCCGTATAGAACAGGAAAAACCCGCCGATACTGAACCAGAGCTGGCCGCTACTGATGCTGGACACGCTTAAATGCGTAGGCAATACCCCGGAGATCGTCCAGGGCTGACGGCCCGATTCAGCCACAAACCAGCCGGTTTCCGCCGCTATCCACGGCAAAGGGATGCACCATACCGCCATGCGCATCAGCCAGCGCTTCTGATCGGCCACCCGCGTGGCGCAATAGTAAAACGCCATGCTAAAAATAAACAGCATGGTGAAACCGCAGGCAACCATGACCCGGAAAGTCCAGAACAGCGGCGCTACCCTGGGAATGGTGTCGTTGGCGGCTTTCTGGATGGTGGCTTCATCGGCGTCGACAACCTTGTCGGTGTATTTCTTCAGCAGCAGGCCATAGCCCAGGTCGGCTTTATGGCTATCGAAGTTTTGTTTGGTTTCCGCACTGTTATCGCCGCCACGCAATTTTTGCAAATCCGTATAGGCGACCATGCCGCTTTTGATACGTTGCAGGCTTTCACTGCGCAGATCCTTCAGGCCCTTGACATCTTCGTCGATGGAGCGGGTGGCGATCAGACCCAGCACATACGGAATTTTAAGCGCCATGTCGGTTTTTTCATTTTTCTGATCCGGCAAGCCGAACACCGTGAAGCCGGCCGGCGCCGGGTGCGTTTCCCACTCGGCTTCTATGGCCGCCAGTTTCATTTTCTGGGTTTCGCCGGAGGTATAACCGCTTTCATCGCCCAGCACGATAACCGATAGAATCGAGGCCAGACCAAATGCGGAAGCGATGGAGAATGAGCGGCGGGCAAAACCGATATCGCGCTTGTTAAGCAGATACCAGGAACTGATACCCAGCACAAACATCGAACCGGTCACATAACCCGCGGCCACGGTATGCACAAATTTGACCTGCGCCACCGGATTGAAGAACACATCGGGAAAACTGGTCATTTCCATGCGCAGGGTTTCGTAGTTGAATTCGGCGCCGACCGGATACTGCATCCAGCCGTTGGCAATCAGAATCCACAAAGCAGACAGACTGGTGCCGAAAGCCAGCAGCCAGGTCACCGTCAGATGCTGGACTTTGCTCAGTTTGTTCCAGCCGAAAAAAAACAGCCCTACAAAAGTGGATTCCAGAAAAAACGCCATCCAGCCTTCACTGGCCAGCAAGGGACCGAAAATATCCCCGACATAATGCGAGTAATAGGCCCAGTTGGTTCCGAACTGGAATTCCAGCGTAATGCCGGTGGTAACCCCCATGGCGAAATTGATGCCGAACAGTTTGCCCCAGAATTTGGTCATGTCCTTATAGACCTCCCGGCCGGTCATGACATAGACCGACTCCATGATCCCCAGAATGAAGGTCATACCCAAGGTCAGCGGCACAAACAAAAAATGGTAGAGCGCCGTCAGGCCGAATTGCAGCCTGGACAGCATGACAATATCTTCACCGAACATGGCGAGTCTCCTGTTGTGGTTGAGCAAATAAATCCGGGCTGATCATGGCTTGCCCGCCCGGCGACAAAAGATGCGCCGCGATGTCGGGCTTCTCGGCCGGTTTATCCGACCAGCGAAAAATCAGAAACCATAAACCGGTTAACAACACTATCTTGAATAACAGGGCAATGCCTATTTCCCAGCGAAACAGCCCGGATTTTGGAATTGTGGCCGGTTTTAACGTCAGATCAGTCATTGTGCACCTCGCTTTTGGTTTTATTATGGCCTTGTTGGCAGGAAGTTTTGCATCTTGGGCATGCTGAATAACATGAATTTATCATTATGCCTGACTGCGTCAGGCTAACATGCCGGGTTAAACCGGCATCGCATCGGCCAAACCATGAATCTGGCTGGTAATGTCTTTCCGGTAAGTTTGAGGATCGCCGCTTTTAGCCGATGCCGGCCAACGATAAATTCCCTGGAGAAATATCGGCGGCCATTGCGGTCGCCATACTTATTTGGAATTGAGCCCGGGCAGCAGGCTTGTCCGGTAAATGCACAACCGGAAAGACGCCGAAAAAGGGAGGTTGCCGCGTCAAAAATTTGCCTGAACATCATGGCCGGACTCCTTGGGAAACAATGTATATTAGAAATTTATTATAGACTAATGACTCTCGTTTTGCCAACTGCCTGTTCTGTATTTTGATATTAGTTAAGCACTTTTATGATTTCCGATCAAAAGTTTCTTCGAAAAATGTCATAATCCCCAGCAAAATAGCGGGCCATAATCATTATCCGCAATGTTTTTAAAGCTTTCACCTGTCATTTATCCCATGCCCCCCAAACCCGAACAATTTCCAGTCAGCAACGCCGAACTGTTAAACAGCAACTGCCGCTGCCTGTCGCTTAATCGCCAGTCCCTGCGCGCCGAACTGGTCAAACCGGAATTGACCGACGATTTATATCGGATGATAGTCGAGGAGCGCCCCAGTCTGTTCGCCGAATCCGCCGTGTTCATGAGCGAAAGCAGCCTGAACGAACAACTGGACATCATTGCCGCACTGGAACGGGTTATCGCCCTGCCCGGCTATCGGCGACGGGTACTGGCCGAGGCATCCGAAACCGCGCAGTTTGTCCCGCAGGCCAGCGGGGTTTTCCTGGGTTACGACTTTCATCTGAGCACAGACGGCCCCAAGCTGATCGAAATCAACAGCAATGCCGGCGGGGCTTTAATCAATGCCTTGCTGATCCGCTCCCAGACGCCCTGCTGTGAAATTGCAGGCGAGCAACAGCCAGGAAGGATCAGGCTGCAAAAAGCCTCTCAGCCGCCGGAACAGTGTTTTATGGCGATGTTTGATCAGGAATGGCGATCCGAGCGGGGATTGATGCCTCTATCGAGTATTGCGATTGTCGATGACGACCCGCAAGGCCAGTATATGCTGCCGGAGTTTATTCTGTTCAAACGCCTGTTCGAACAGCAGCAGATCACGGCGGTGATCCTGGATCCTGCGGAACTGGAATATCGGGACAATGCGCTATGGAGTGGACAGCAAAAAATCGATCTGGTTTATAACCGGCTGACCGATTTCAGCCTGGAAGAAGACAGACATAACAGTTTGCGCGACGCTTATCTTGCCGGGGACGTGGTGCTGACCCCGCATCCGCGCAACCATGCCCTGTACGCCGACAAAAGAAATCTGGCGCTGTTCGGCGATATGGATTTCCTGCAAGCGATCGGCGTGGATGAGAAAACCCGGCAGATTCTGCGGCAGGGCGTTGCTCACACCATTAAAGTTGCGGAACAGGATGCCGAAGCGCTTTGGGCAAACCGCAAGCAACTGTTTTTCAAACCAGCCAAAGGCTATGGCGGCAAAGCGGCCTATCGCGGCGACAAGCTGACCAAACGAGTGTTCGATGAAATTATCCATGCCGATTATGTCGCCCAGAGCCTGATCCTGCCCAGCCACCGGCAACTGGAAATCGCTGACGAGACGGTCGATTTAAAACTGGACGTGCGGCATTATGTCTATCAGGGCCAGACGCAGTTAGTTTGCGCCAGGCTCTATCAGGGACAGACCACCAATTTCAGAACGCCGGGCGGCGGGTTTGCGCAAGTGGTGGTGGTTTCGGAGTGACGGATTTAACGTTGGCCTAATTTTTCAACCCCAACACATCCTGCATATCAAATAACCCGCTATCCTTATCGGCCAGCCACTGCGCAGCCCGAACAGCACCATTGGCGAAAGTCATGCGACTGGATGCCTTGTGGGTAATTTCCAGTCGCTCGCCTTCATCGGCAAACATCACGGTATGTTCGCCGACGATGTCGCCGGCGCGGATGGTGGAAAAGCCTATGGTTTTGCGGTCGCGGGGGCCGGTGTCGCCTTCGCGGCCATAAATTGCGCAGTCCTTCAAATCGCGACCCAGGGTTTTGGCCACCACTTCGCCCATGCGCAAGGCTGTGCCGGACGGGGCATCGACCTTATGGCGGTGATGGGCTTCGATAACCTCGATATCGGTATACTCGCCCATGACTCTGGCCGCCATTTCCAGCAGCTTTAGCGACAGATTGACGCCGACGCTCATATTGGGCGCCATGACAATGGCTATATGCTTTGCGGCTTCGGCGATGACCAGTTTTTGAATCTCGCTGAAACCCGTGGTGCCTATTACCACTTTTTTACCGGCCTGCCGGCAAATTTCGATAGAATCCAGCGAAGCATCAGGCCGGGTAAAGTCTATCAGCACATCGAAGCTGTCCAGCTTGTCGGCCAGATTATCGCCGACAGGCACGGCCAGAACCGAAATCCCCGCCAGTTCACCGGCATCCTTGCCGACAGACAGGCTGCCGGGGCGGGAAACAGCCACGGTCAATTCGGCTTTATCGGCAAGCGCCACCGCCCTGATCAGGCTCAGCCCCATCCGGCCGGACACGCCGACCAATGCAATGCGCAGCATGTCTTACCCCGTCAATTTATCGAAAAAATTTTTAACACCATCCATCCAGCCATGTTCCTGCGGACTATGGTGCTTGCCGCCACCGGACAGGGATGCGCCCAGCGATTCGATCAGGGCTTTTTGTTCCTTGGTAAGATGTATCGGGGTTTCCACTTGCACCCGGCACAACAAATCCCCCACTATGCCGCCGCGCACCGGCTTCACGCCCTTGCCGCGCAGCCTGAACAATTTGCCGGTCTGGGTTTCCACCGGAATCTTCAGCTTGACCTTGCCATCCAGGGTCGGCACCTCCAGTTCGCCGCCCAGACAGGCGGTCGGGAAACTGATGGGCATTTCGCAATACAGATTGGCGCCGTCGCGGGTAAAAATATCGTGTTCCTTGACCTGTACCTGCACATACAAATCGCCGGTCGGCCCACCGTTAAGACCCGCCTCGCCCTCGCCCGACAAACGGATTCTATCACCGGTATCCACGCCCGGCGGCACCTTGACGGACAGGGTTTTGGTTTCCTGCACCCGGCCCTGACCATAGCATTTCGGACAGGGATCCTTGATATGCTTGCCTGCGCCGCGGCAGGTCGGACAGGTTTGCTGTACCGAAAAAAAGCCCTGCTGCATTCTGACCTGACCATGACCGTGACAGGTGGTGCAAGTGACGGGGGTGCTGCCTTTTTTGGCGCCCGAACCATTACACTCCACACAGGTCACCAGCACCGGCACCTTGACGGTGGCTTCGGTGCCGCTTACCGCTTCTTCCAGGGTCAGTTCCAGATTGTAGCGCAGATCCGCGCCGCGCTGGGCGCTGCTGCGCTGCTGACGCCCGCCGCCGAAAATATCGCCGAATACATCGCCGAAGATGTCGCTAAAATTATCTGCGCCGCCGGCTCGCCCGCCCATGGACGGATCGACGCCGGCATGGCCGAACTGATCGTAAGCAGTACGTTTTTTCGGGTCAGAGAGGATTTCGTAAGCCTCTTTGATCTGCTTGAACTTTTTCTCGGCTTCTTCCTGATTATCCTTGTTTCTGTCAGGATGAAATTTCATCGCCATCCGCCGATAACTTTTCTTGATCTCGGCTTCGCTGGCGTTTCTATCGACTTCCAGCAGTTTGTAAAAATCTTCTTTTGCGGCCATTTAATTTTTTGGTTTTTTTAAAAGATATTTTTGGCTATCGACATAACTTTGCCAACTACAGATTGAGCATAAAACATCGAATCCTTAGCTACATGGTTTGCAATAGCGTGTGTAATGATCTTGCGCGATAGCCTAAGACCAATGGACGCTGCTCAACATTCAAACAGCCCACCATAATAGCAGAGAATTTACCAAAAAAAGTCGGGCTGCAAAAAGCATTACAACCCGACTTAGCTCTTGCTTGCTTGTTTATTTCTTATCGTCCTTCACTTCTTCAAACTCGGCGTCAACCACATCGTGATCGTGCTCTTCCGCGTGTTCTGCGCCACCAGCGGCATGACCATGATCGTGGCCTGCATCGGCACCTGCACCTGCACCTGCACCACCAGCCTGAGCATAAACACGTTCAGCCAGTTTGCCGGATAACTCGGTCAACGCATTGGTTTTGGCTTCAATTGCGTCTTTGTCATCGGATTTGAGCACCGCATGCAAATCGCTGATGGCCGACTCGATTGCCGCACGCTCTTCCGCGCCCACCTGTCCATCCAGATCTTTCAAGGATTTCTCGGTTGCGTGGATAATACCTTCTGCATGATTACGTGCAGTGACCAAGGCGGCGATCTTACGATCTTCATCCGCATGGGCTTCGGCATCCTTGATCATGCGTTCCACTTCGTCATCGGACAGACCACTCGACGCCTTGATCACGATCGACTGTTTCTTGCCGGTGGCCTTGTCCTTGGCCGATACATTCAGAATACCGTTGGCGTCGATATCGAACGATACCTCAATTTGCGGAATGCCGCGTGGCGCCGGCGGAATGTCCTGCAAATCGAAACGGCCCAGCGACTTGTTGCCGGACGCCACTTCCCGCTCGCCCTGCAGGACATGGATGGTCACGGCGGTCTGGCTGTCTTCCGCTGTCGAGAACACTTGCGAAGCATTGGTCGGAATGGTGGTATTTTTTTCGATCAGCTTGGTCATCACGCCGCCCATGGTTTCAATGCCCAGAGACAGCGGGGAAACGTCCAGCAACAATACGTCTTTGACATCGCCGCCCAGTACGCCGGCCTGAATCGCCGCGCCCAGGGCGACCGCTTCATCCGGGTTGACGTCCTTACGCGGCTCCCTGTCGAACAGGGCTTTGACAAACGCCTGCACCTTGGGCATACGGGTCTGACCGCCGACCAGAATGACATCGTTGATTTTGGATGTGGAAACACCAGCGTCCTTGATCGCCTGCAGGCAGGGGCCTTTGGTTCTTTCGATCAGCTCATCGACCAGAGACTCCAGTTTCGCCCGTGTCAGTTTGACATTCAAATGTTTGGGGCCTGAGGCATCAGCCGTGATGTACGGCAGATTGATGTCGGTCTGCTCCGCGGAAGACAATTCGATTTTAGCTTTTTCGGCCGCTTCTTTCAGACGTTGCAGCGCCAGCGGATCGTTGTGCAGATCGATTCCGGTATCGCGTTTGAATTCGCCGGCCAGAAAGTCGATGATGCGCAGGTCGAAATCTTCCCCACCCAGGAAGGTATCGCCGTTGGTGGCCAGAACCTCAAACTGGTGCTCGCCTTCGACTTCGGCGATTTCGATGATGGAAATATCGAAGGTGCCGCCGCCCAGGTCGTAAACCGCAATGGTGGTGTCTCCTTTGGGTTTGTCCATGCCGAACGCCAGCGCCGCCGCTGTCGGTTCGTTGATGATGCGTTTTACATCCAGGCCGGCGATACGGCCCGCATCCTTGGTGGCCTGACGCTGCGAATCATTGAAGTATGCCGGTACGGTGATCACCGCTTCCGTGACTTCTTCGCCCAGGAAGGCTTCTGCGTCTTTTTTTAGTTTCATCAAAACCCTGGAAGACACTTCCGGCGGCGCCATTTTTTTGCCGTGACATTCCACCCAGGCGTCGCCATTATTGGCTTCCATGATTTTATAAGGCACCATTTTGATGTCTTTTTGCACAGCATCTTCTTTAAAACGGCGGCCAATCAGACGTTTGATGGCGAACAAGGTGTTTTCGGGATTGGTGACCGCCTGACGTTTGGCGGACTGGCCTACCAGCACTTCGTTGTCGCCGGTAAAAGCAATAATGGAAGGCGTGGTTCTTGCGCCCTCGCTGTTCTCGATAACCCTTGCCGTGCCGTTCTCCAGCACCGCTACGCAGGAATTGGTGGTTCCCAGGTCAATTCCGATCATTTTAGCCATTGATTTCTCCAGACTTGAATTTGTTGTAAATTAAAAAGTTGTAAGTGATATGCGGTTGATAGTTTTATTTTCAAGCCTGATCATTGTTTTTTGGCGCATCGGCCGATTTGTCTTCAGCCTTGGCAACCACCACCATCGCCGGACGCAGCAAACGACCATTGAGGATATAACCTTTCTGATAGGAGGTAATGACCATGCCCGGTTCGACCGTGGCGCTGGGCTGCATCGCCATCGCCTGATGCAGTTCGGGATTGAACGGCTGTCCGGTGGGATCAATGGCTTCTATATTGAATTTGCTGAACACGGCTTCGAACTGCTTGATGGTCAGTTCGCTGCCTTCCCGCAGCCTGACGACTTCCGGGCTGTCGCCGGTCGCCGCTCTCAATCCCAGTTCCAGACTGTCAACGACGCTTAGCAATTCTCTGGCGATTTTGGTCAGACCGTATTTACGTTCGTCATCCAGATCTTTTTGCACCCGTTTTTTCAGATTTTCCATTTCCGCCTGCACTCTGATCGCCCTGTCCAGATTTGCGGCGGCCTGCTGCCGGGCTTCCGCCAGCGCCTGCTGCAGGGATTCGACGGTGTCCGCCCGATTTTCCGCTACGGATTCGGTAGCAGCTTGCGTCTGCCGCTCCGTCTCCATCTGCTCAAGCTCGTCCGCGAGCATTTCGCTTTCCGGTGTCTGTTCGTGGCTGGATTGCTGATGACTCATTATTTAACTCCGTGGTTCTAAAATTCTGTTTGGCTGTGAGTTGAGGGCTTTTATTTGGGATTCAAGGCCGCGCCCAATAATTTTGCAGTCACATCCACAAACGGGATGACTTTTTGATACGCCATCCGGGTCGGGCCTATCACCCCCAGCACCCCGACTACCTGATCGTTGACCGAATAAGCTGACGTCACCAGACTGCATTGATCGAAAGCCCGGTAACCGGATTCCTCACCAATAAAAATTTGCACGCCTTCCGCGGCCAGGCATTGATCCAGCAAATGAATCACGCTACGTTTTTGATTGAACGCTTCAAATAACTGCTTCAGGCAATCCATATCCGCCAGATCTGAAAATCCCATCAAATTGGTTTCGCCGCTCAGCACATAATCGTCCTCGGGCTGCCGGGCAAAGGCCAGTTGCGCCATGCTGACGGCGTCTATCATGCCCTGATCGACCAGTCGCCTGTCCTGTTCCATATCCTTGAGCAACTGCTCGCGAACCTTGGCCAGACTGCGGCCGGTATAGACCGAACTGAGATAATTGGCCGCCTGCTGCAATTCGGCCGGACTGAAAACCCTGCCGGTACGGATAATCTTATTATGAACTTCATCGCGGTCGGTGACAAAAATCACCAGCACCCTATTGCTGGACATGGGCAGAAATTCAATATGCCGAAACACGACGCTTTCCCGGCGCGGCAAAGTCACCACGCCGGCCATCCGGGTAACGTCCGACAGCAGCCGAGAGGCTTTGCCGACCACGTCGCTCATGTTCTCCGCTTCCAGCGTCAGACCGCTCTGCAACTGATCCAGCTCGCAGGAAGCCAGCGGCCCGACTGTCAGCAGAGTATCGACAAACAGCCTGTACCCGCTAACCGTAGGCACCCGCCCTGCCGAGGTATGCGGAGAATGGATCAGCCCCATGTCTTCCAGATCGGCCATGACATTACGAATGCTGGCCGGACTCAAATTTAGCTGGGGGTCTTTCGACAAAGCCCGCGACCCGACAGGCTGACCATCCTGTATGTAACGCTCTACCAGACTTTTTAACAGATAAAGCGATCTTTCATTTAAATCCTGACCTTTAATCACACCGACACCCGCGAATGGCAACTAGCACTCTAAACGCTTGAGTGCCAGCCCAAACTATCAGGTAGTTAAAATCTTGTCAAATTGGGTATTTGGACACCAAAATACGCGGGCGGTATAAATAAATCCTGATAGCATAAACAATCGTTAATTTCTGGGGATCAACATGCAAACAGACACCGCTTCAGAACAAGGGCAAGTCCTTATCCCTATTGATATTCGTAAACAATTGGGGATTACTGCCGGATCTCAGCTGAATTTTTAATTCTTGAAAATACCGGTTTGAGAGTAGAAGTAAAACAACGCATTCAGCCAACCCCTCCTGAAGACTGCTGGAGCGCATCCGCATACCTACACACAAGGGCGTGTCGCAGCAGTACAGGCTGTCAATGCCCAATTGCTTGAAACGTATTGGCAGGTAGGACGACACATCGTCGAATTCGAGCAAGGCGGCAAGACCAGGGGCGACTACGGCAAGGCACTGATCACCATCCTGGCCCACGACTTAAATGAATATGTATTTAGAGCCTACTCAGTAAATACATCTAATTGATTTATAATGATAATGTTGGTTATTTTGGTATAATGGTGCACGAAAAATGAGCCCTCATCCCCAAAAAGCGTGCACCTATGATTCGAACCAGC
>JAQTUW010000039.1 GCA_028707085.1 Methylococcales bacterium
GAAGTGCTGGTGGCTCGCATTCTGTGTAGCGTGGTCAATGCCGTCGACATTCCCGTCACCCTGAAGATCCGCACCGGCTGGGATCTGGCAAATCGTAATGCGGTGGCCATAGCCGGCATTGCCGAATATGAGGGCATCCACGCCCTGACGATTCACGGCCGCAGCCGCGCCTGCAAATTTAATGGTAACGCCGAGTACGAAACCATCAAACAGGTCAAGCAGGCCATCCGCATTCCGGTCATCGCCAATGGCGATATCGACAGCCCGGAAAAAGCCGGACAGGTATTACAATTCACTGAGGCGGATGCGGTGATGATAGGCAGAGCCGCTCTTGGCAAACCCTGGATATTCAGAGAGATTGACGCCGGGTTGAACAATTTGCCTTATACGCCGCCAACATTGAGCGAAATCAAAGTACTGATCCATCAACATCTTGATAATCTTTATAGCTTTTATGGCAATTACGCCGGCGTTAGAATTGCCCGCAAGCATATTTGCTGGTATTTCGATCAGCTTGGAGCATTGCCTGCCAACCAAAAAAAGGCAATATTACAAGCCCAGCAACCGGAACAACAGTTGTCGCTGATCAAGGCATCGTTTAATTTCATCACACCCAGAGCTGCTTAGATGGAAAAAGTTTCAGTCAATTCATTAAACGATAATTTATTAAACAATAACCAGCATACTTTATCGGATCATGTCCGTCATTGCGTCGAGGATTATTTCTCCCATCTCAATGGACACGAATCATCCGGACTCTACCAGCTGGTATTGAACGAAGTTGAAAAGCCCTTGCTGGAAACAGCTTTAAAGCACGCCGATTTCAATCAATGCAAGGCGGCCAAAGTTCTGGGGCTAAGCCGCAGCACCCTGCGCAAAAAGCTTGAACAATACGGCATTAATTGATTTTTTCTCCATTTATCACCCTCTCGAGGTCTGCATGAACAAAAAAGTGACCCGTGCACTGATCAGTGTCTCCGACAAATCCGGCATTCTGGAATTTTGCCAACATCTGAACAGCCTGGGCATAGAGCTGTTATCGACTGGCGGCACGGCCAGATTGCTGGCGGAACACCATATTCCGGTCACGGAAGTATCGGATTACACCGGATTTCCGGAAATGATGGATGGTCGGGTAAAAACGTTGCACCCCAAGGTGCATGGCGGCATTCTTGGCAGACGCGGCGTTGACGATAGCATTATGGATGCAAGCGGCATCAGCCCAATCGATATGGTGGTGGTCAATCTCTACCCGTTCGAACAAACCATAGCCAGAGCGGATTGCAGCCTTGAAACCGCCATCGAAAACATCGACATCGGCGGCCCCACCATGATACGGGCAGCGGCGAAGAATCATACCGATGTCGCCATTATTGTCGATCCCTGCGATTATGCGGCAATACTCACCGAATTACAGGACAGCGCGACCAGCCTTAGCCATGCCACCCGATTTAAACTGGCGCTGAAAAGTTTCGAACATACTGCCCGTTACGATACCGCCATCGCCGCCTATTTAAGCAAAATCAGCGAATCCGGTCTGCCGGAAACTCTGAATCTGCAATTTTATCGCCTGCAAAGCATGCGTTACGGTGAAAACCCTCATCAGGCCGCCGCGTTCTATCAGGAAAAAAACCCGCCTGTGGGCAGTATTGCCGCCGCCAGGCAATTACAGGGCAAGGCGCTTTCCTACAACAACATCGCCGATGCCGACGCTGCGCTGGAGTGCGTTAAATCGTTCACCGAACAGCCTGCCTGCGTGATTGTCAAACATGCCAATCCCTGCGGCGTGGCAGTCGCCGATACTATTTTAAACGCCTATAATCTGGCTTACGCGACCGACCCTACCTCGGCATTCGGCGGCATTATCGCTTTTAACCGGGAACTGGACGCCGAAACCGCAGTCATACTCCTTAGTAGGCAGTTTGTGGAAGTGATTATAGCGCCAGCGATTTCAGCCGCCGCGCAAGCGGCGGCTGCAAAAAAGCCGAATGTACGCCTGCTGGAATGCGGTTACTGGACAGAAATCAGTTACCCGGCTCTGGATTACAAACGGGTTGCCGGCGGCTTGCTGGTGCAGGACAGGGATATCGGCCGCCTGACGGCCGCCGATATCAAAGTCGTCAGCAAACGTTCCCCCAGCGACCAGGAACTGGCCGATTTGCTGTTTGCCTGGAAAGTCGCCAAATTCGTCAAGTCGAACGCCATAGTCTATTGTAAAAACGGCCAGACCTTAGGCATAGGCGCAGGTCAGATGAGCAGGGTCTATTCCGCAAAAATCGCCGGCCTCAAAGCGGCCGACGAGGGGCTGGATATCACGGGCTCGGTGATGGCCTCCGACGCCTTTTTTCCATTTCGCGATAGTATTGACGCCGCGGCGGCCATTGGCGTTACAGCCGTGATTCAACCCGGTGGATCCATGCGGGATGAAGAAGTCATTGCCGCGGCGGATGAGCATAATCTGGCCATGGTATTGACCGGCATGCGGCATTTCAGGCATTGAAACAAAAACCGGCAGACCGATTTAAACCGCATTTTTAACTATTCCGTTTTAGCCTTGATACCGACACCCATAAACCAGCAATCCATCGAGCATGCCGCCGCGCTATTGCGTCAGGGCCAACTGGTCGCATTTCCAACCGAAACAGTCTACGGACTGGGGGCCGATGCCGCCAATCCGGCTGCGGTAGCCAGGATTTTTGCCGCCAAAGGCCGGCCCGACGATCATCCGCTGATTGTACATATTGCCAGCGCAGAGCAGATTGCCGACTGGGCGGAAACCACGCCTGAAACAGCCTTGCGCCTGGCGGCGGCATTCTGGCCCGGGCCGCTGACCATTATCCTCAACAAAAAGGCCTGCGTGCCTTTGGCTGTCACCGGCGGACAGCAGACGGTAGCCTTGCGCATACCCGCCAACCCGGTCGCCTTGCAATTGCTACAGGCTTTCGGCGGCGGGATTGCCGCGCCTTCCGCCAACCGCTTCGGGCATATCAGCCCGACGCAGGCCAGCCATGTTGCTGAAGAGCTTGGCGATAGCGTGGCTTGTATCCTGGATGGTGGGCCATGCAGCGTTGGCGTGGAATCGACGATCATCGATTTAAGCGATGGTCATTCCGCCATTCTGCGCCCGGGCCGCATCACCCGCAGCCAGCTCAAAGCTGTGCTGCAAACCGAAATCCGCTTGTCCCCCCAAACCGGAACCAGGGCGCCCGGCATGCTGGCGGTGCATTACGCACCCAATACCATGTCTTTACTTTGCCCCGCCAATACCCTGAACGCCATGATCGATGATCTTTGCTCGAAAGGGAAGCTGATCGGCATTCTGGCATTCAGTCCAGCCGCTGCGTTAACGCCATGCGCGCACCTGATCCGCTTGCCGGAACAATCCGAGCATTACGAAACCGTCCTCTACAGCGCGCTACGGGAACTGGACAAATTACAACTGGACATGATTCTGATTGAACAGCCTCCTGACAATGAAGCCTGGGCGGCGGTAAATGACCGACTGGGAAAAGCCACGGTCTGAGATGACCGACGAAGAATGGATGCGCCACGCCATCCGGCTGGCCCAGCGCGCAGAGCAACAGGGCGAAGTGCCGGTAGGCGCGGTGCTGATTCATGAAAACCGCTGTATCGGCGAAGGCTGGAACCAGCCGATACAAAGCCATGACCCCAGCGCACATGCTGAAATTGTAGCTTTGCGCAAAGCCGGCAGCCTGTTACAAAATTACCGGCTGGTGGACACCACTTTATATGTCACGCTTGAACCTTGTGTGATGTGTATGGGCGCCATCGCCCATGCCAGGGTAAAACGCCTGGTGTTCGGCGCGTCAGACCCAAAACGCGGCGCGGTCTGTCATGCCCTGCATCTGACTGACGCCCCCTTCCTGAACCATCATATTATCTGGCAGGGCGGCATCCTGGCTCCGAATTGCGCCGAACTGCTAACCGATTTTTTTAAAGCGCGACGGCATGCAAGCTGAACAAGCCGTTCACAGCCATAGTTGACTTTAACGGCAAACTTCCGCCGAACAAAAACCGGTCGCTTGCGCGAGAGCCGGTTTCGACGTTTCCGGCTTTATGTGCCCGGCTACTTGCGCAACTGCTTATAGGTATTGATCAGCCCATTGGTGGAGCTATCATGGCTACCGATGATGTCTTCGTTTTTCAATTCAGGCAGGATCGCTTTCGCCAGAACCTTACCCAGTTCCACGCCCATTTGATCGAAGGAGTTGATATTCCAGATCACGCCCTGCACGAAAATTTTGTGTTCGTAAAAAGCAACCAGGGAACCCAGGGTTCGCGGCGTCAATTTCTTGAATAAAAATGAATTGGAAGGCTTGTTGCCTTCAAAAATTTTTGAAGCGATCAAGGCGTCATCCAGATTGGGTTCATGACTTAAATCACGTCTGACTTCGGCTTCGGTCTTGCCTCGCATCAGCGCTTCGGCCTGGGCCAGAAAATTGGAAATCAAAATATCATGATGATCCGGCAAACCGTAATGACTTTGCGCCGCCGCCAGAAAATCACTTGGCACCAGTTTGGTGCCCTGGTGGATCAACTGAAAAAAGGCATGCTGTCCGTTGGTTCCGGGTTGCCCCCAGATAATGGGGCCAGTATTGTAATCGACCTTTTCACCGGAAATAGTGGCGCTTTTGCCATTGCTTTCCATGTCTCCCTGCTGGAAATAATCGGCAAAATATTTTAGCGACTGCGCATAGGGCAGAATCGCATAGGTTTCAGCTTCAAAGAAGTTGTTATACCAGATGCCAAGCAAACCCATGATAACCGGTATGTTTTGCTCAAAGGGCGCATAACGGAAATGTTCATCGGCCAAATGCGCGCCCATCAGTAACTCTTCAAAGTTGTCCATGCCGGTGTATAAGGCGATGGACATGCCGATAACCGACCACAAAGAATAACGGCCGCCGACCCAGTCCCAGAATTCAAACATATTTTCGGGATTGATTCCGAATTCCTTGACTTTTTCGACATTGGTCGAAATCGCCACGAAATGTCTGGAAATATATATCGGATCCAGCGCCGCATTCAGAAACCAGTTGCGAGCCGAACGCGCATTGGTCATGGTTTCCTGGGTCACAAAGGTTTTGGAGGAAATCAGGAACAAGGTCGTTTCTGGATTTAAGGGTTTCAGGGTTTCGACTATGTCGGTCTGATCGACATTGGAAACAAAATGCACTTTAAGCGTTTCCTTGCCATAGGGTTTTAAAGCCGTATCGACCATCTTTGGCCCCAGATCGGAACCGCCAATGCCGATATTGACGATGTCAGTAATGGCCTTGCCGGTAAATCCTGTCCATTCTCCCGAGCGCACCTGCTCGGAAAACACCCGCATCCTGGCCAGAACCTGATTGATTTCCGGCATGACGTCCTTGCCGCAAAAATAAACCGGTTTGTTGCTGCGGTTTCTCAACGCCGTATGCAGCACGGCGCGTTTTTCGGTGGTGTTGATGATGGAACCGGAAAACATGGCTTCCGTCTTTTTCCTAAGCTCCGCGCAATTGGCCAAATTAATCAGCAAAGGCATGGTTTGTTCGTCTATCAGGTTCTTTGAGTAATCGAACAGCAGATCATTAAACTTGATGGAAAACTTCTCAAACCGTTGATGATCGGTATCAAACGCATCCTTCATACAAAATTTTCCAGCGATTTCCTGATGATGTTGCTTAACGGAATTCCATGCGGGCGAGTTGATTAATTTCGACATATTTTTCATTGATAAACGGAAGATGTCTTCAGAAGCCTGAAAGAAGAACTATACGCGGTCAAATGCAGTTCGACCATTATAATGACCTTACAGAAATCAGGCCAAAAAAAATTAAATTTGCATCCTTGAGGAACATGCTTCCGCTATCCTTGTCACTAGCTTCTCCGCTCCCTCCATTTCTGAAGAAGAGGGGCGCAGAAAACGGGCTTGTTCTGGTGGTCTTTGTTGGCAAGAATATCAGGATAGTCTTTATTTGACTTTAGGGTTGTGCTAGAGTTAGGCGTTGTTTATGTCCAATAATTAGCCAATGCTGCACAGCAGACATAAGCAATCGCCATGCTTAACCGCATGAAATAATAAGAACTAAGTGCTTACCAGGGGGAAAGGCTCTATGAACAAAACACATCTCTTAAGAAACGGTTTCCTGGGATTACTGGGACTGGTATTTTCAACTGTGCTATGGGCGCACGGCGGAGCAGCCGGCACAGACACGGATCAATGTAAATTCGAACTGGAAAAAGATCACTGGCTGCACTATACCGCCTACCAGCCCAAAGCATATCCGGCCGAAGAATTTTGCGGCAATCTGCCCGATCTGAATACCCTGACCCAATTGGTTTTCGACTATCAGGATCAGCGTTATCGCAATATGGCGATTGAATTCGAAGTCACCAAGGAACCGGAAGGCAAACGAGTTTTCTTTTCTGAAGCCAAAAAACACAAATCAGGCACAGTGGTTCTCAACCTGCCCAACGGGGTTGCGGAAGCAGGCAAGTATCTGATTCACATTACCCTGTTGCAGGATAATGGCGAAAGACTCGATGCGCACATGAGCTTCAAGGCCGGATCAGGCCAGCCTGCCAGCAAAAGCAGCCTGGGCATATATGTATTGGTATTCCTGGCGGGTCTCTACGGACTATATCTGTCCCATTCAGGCTTCAAACGCACTGTAGACGGGTTGATTGGAAAAGCCAAAGAAATATAAGGTTTAACAGGCATTGAGAAACCGGCTATTTTGTTTTAATCGGCAAAATAGCTCTTTTCCACTTCATCATCACCTCCCATTTCCATTTATCGAGAAAACACATAATGGACAAAAAAGTTGCAATTGCCGTTTTACTCTGCGGACTGTCTGTTACCCACGTTTCTGCAAAAGAGTTTCAAGACCATACCAATATGATGGCGCATGGCGAAGGACATTTGATGGACATGGATGGCGGCATGGTGATGGGGCAGAATACCGACACCTTGCCGGGTGGCTGTGAAAAAATTGCCGCAAACAAGGAAATTACCGTTCATGCCGGACATAAGTATTCGGAAAAATTTCCCGGCACCATGTTTGCGTTTGATCAGCAGGAATACCACTTTGAGCCCTGCACCAGGCTGACGGTGCATTTCATTAACGATGATGAAATCCGCCATCAATGGATGATGCATGGCCTGCCCAAATATCTTTATCCGAAAGGCATGTTCCATCTGGAAGTCAGCGGGCCCGGCAAAGTTTCCGGCACATTGATACTACCGCCTGGCGACAAGACTTATCTTGTGCATTGCGATATTGCCCAGCATATGGAAAAAGGTATGAAAGCCCAGCTCAAGGTTGGAAAAGGCAGTGAGGATTTGCCCAGTATACCGGGCGTCACCGGCAATGTCTTTCCTGACGATTACAGTGGCAAGCCATATGTACCCGAGCATTTTCCACCCGCCGCCAGTATGCCGTCCATAGCGCCGGCCGCAGACAAGACCGTTGCGCCTGCCGCCGCCAGCAAGGGCGAGCCGGCCATATTCTCCGGCCTGAGCGTGATTGGCCTGGCTATCGCCCTGGTTTCCGCCCCTTTTTTGTCAAAAAAATTTAAGGGAATGAGCGCCGGCGAAATTATCGCAACCGTCCTGGAAACTGTATCGCACGGCATAGGCGCGCTGATTGCCCTGCTAGCCAGGCTGATCAAGCTTTTCAATAACAACAAATCCATCCATTTGTCTGACAAGTAGGCGGAATATATAGCCGATTTATTTACCTGACTTGATCGCCGCACATCGGGCCGCTTGCTGAATTCCCCCTCGTCTTCGGGCGTGGGGGACATGGCAGGCGCCAAACTTTCAGGGATGACCGGCATAACTGCTTTTCAGGAGTATGAGACCTTGCAACCGGAACTCCAAAGTCTGACGGGTTTATTTGTAAGCGCCTTTATTTCTTCCACCATCGCGCCCGGCGGCTCGGAAGCCGTATTGGCTTATCTGATCAGTCAGGGCGCTATCGGCGTTGAGCAGCTTATACTGACAGCCACTATAGGCAATACCCTGGGAGCCCTGACGACCTGGGGGCTGGGATTCTGGACATCCGCACGCTACCCGGCTGAAAAACTGTTAAACAGCCAACGCCAAAAATCGCTTCTCCGTGTGCAGAAATGGGGCTGCTGGGCTTTATTGTTTTCCTGGCTGCCTATTATCGGCGATGGCTTGTGTTTCGCCGGCGGCTGGCTGAAGCTTTCATTTTTTTCTTCGCTATCCGCCATTCTTCTGGGTAAGGCGTTGCGTTACATGGCTGTTGCTTATGTATTCGTATAATTATTCAACCTAATTTAGTCATTATTGATGAGTTTTTTTACTTTACCGCATTTCCCTCACCAGAATTGTACGGCAGTTCATAATCTTCGCGACTACAAGATCGCTATCTTTACTTTCGTTACGGTAACTATCTGCCTGACCACGGACGGTTACGCGCCACAGTTCATGCAATATTTTCTGGCTTTTTTCGGCTGGGTTTTTCTATTTGCCTTTCTGCGCAAGGAATGCCGATACGTCCGCACCCAGGTTGCCGTGGCGATTACCTTTGCGGTCATCGGTGAATATTTTGCCTCAATTTACATGCATGGCTATATCTATCGTTTCGGCAACATTCCGGCCTATGTCCCTGCCGGACATGGACTGGTTTATCTGACGGCCGTCGCCCTCGGTCGTTCCGCCCTGTTTCAGCGTTTCGCCCGCCATATCGCCTTATTGGTAGTCTGCATTTGCGGCATTTGGGCCTTATGGGGAATCAGCCGGTTTTCCGCACGTCAGGATATGATAGGACTGGTGCTTTTCGTGGTTTTTCTGCTTTACCTGTTCAAAGGCCGCTCTCCCATGGTCTATCTGGGAGCCTTTTTCATCACCTCCTGGCTGGAAATTATCGGCACCTCGGCCGGAACCTGGGCCTGGGCAAGCATGGATCCTGCATCCGGCCTGCCGCAGGGTAATCCGCCCAGCGGCGTCGCCGCCTGGTATTGTCTGGTCGATGCTGTCGCCATTGCCGGTGCGGCGCCACTGTTAATAATCATGGACAAAACAGCCAACTATTTGCAATGCCGCTACACACTACCCGGCAAATAATCCCAAGCATCAGCATGGCTTTGCTGATTTGCGGTTAAAATACACGTTTTGTTTTTGCTGAACCACAGATAACTGACATGGATAAGACTTATTCGCCTCATGCAATTGAGCAGCACTGGTATCAAACCTGGGAAGAACGCGGCTATTTTACCGCCAGTCAGGCTGGAGCGTCGTATTGCATCATGATACCGCCGCCCAATGTCACAGGCAGTCTGCATATGGGTCATGCCTTTCAGGACACCATCATGGACGCCTTAATCCGCTACCATCGCATGAAGGGTTTTTCCACTTTATGGCAGCCGGGCACCGACCATGCCGGCATTGCCACGCAAATGGTGGTAGAGCGTCTGATCAATGCCGAAGGTAAAACCCGTCACGATTACGGCCGCGACGCCTTTATTAAAAAAGTCTGGGAATGGAAACACGAATCCGGCGACTCGATCACCCGGCAACTACGACGCATGGGCTCTTCCCTGGACTGGGATAAGGAACGTTTTACCATGGATGACGGCATGTCCGCCGCCGTACAGGACGTTTTTATTCAGCTTTACGAAGAAGGGCTAATCTATCGCGGTAAACGGCTAGTCAACTGGGATCCGGTGCTGCACACCGCCGTATCCGATCTGGAAGTGCTATCCGAGGAAGAAAACGGTTTCATGTGGTATATGCGCTATCCGCTTTCGAATGGCGGCGGCCATTTGCTGGTCGCATCCACCCGCCCCGAAACCTTGCTGGGCGATGCGGCTGTCGCCATCCATCCGGATGATGCGCGCTATAAACATTTGCTGGGCGAATATCTCGATCTGCCGCTCACCGGCCGGCGTATACCCATTATTGCCGACGAATATGTTGATCCGGAATTTGGCACCGGCTGTGTCAAAATCACCCCCGCCCATGATTTTAACGATTATGAAGTCTGGCTCAGGCACCGTGATATTTCCGCCATTGCCGACCAGCCGCATGGCGGCCTGATCAACATTTTTACCGTTGACGCCGCCATACGTCATAATGACGATGAATATTTACTGATTCCAGAGACCTACATCGGCCTGGATCGCTTCGAAGCCCGCAAACGCATCATCGCCAGCCTGGACGCGCTCGGCCTGCTGGAAAAGGTTTGCGACCATAAGCTGATGACGCCGCGCGGCGATCGTACCGGGGCTGTTATTGAGCCTTTTCTGACCAATCAGTGGTATGTGAAAATCGCCCCTCTGGCCAAACCGGCTATCGAAGCCGTCGAAACCGGCGCCATCAAGTTTGTACCCGATAACTGGAAAAACACCTATTTTGAATGGATGCGCAATATTCAGGACTGGTGTATTTCACGGCAAATCTGGTGGGGACACCGTATTCCGGCCTGGTATGACGAAATCGGCAATACCTATGTCGGCAAATCCGCAGCCGATATCCGCCTAAAGCACGAACTGCCTACCGACTATCCCTTGACGCAGGATACTGATGTTCTCGACACCTGGTTTTCTTCTGCTTTATGGCCTTTTTCCACTCTAGGCTGGCCTGAACAAACCGCTGAACTAGCCAAACACTATCCAACCAGTGTGCTGGTAACCGGTTTTGACATTATCTTCTTCTGGGTCGCCAGAATGATCATGATGGGTTTGAAGTTCAAGGGTGAAGTGCCGTTTCGTGAAGTTTATATTCATGGCCTGGTTCGGGATGCGGAAGGCCAGAAGATGTCAAAATCCAAGGGGAATGTACTTGACCCCATCGACATCATTGATGGCGTTGACCTTGAGGATCTGGTTCAGAAGCGTATTTCCGGCATGATGCAGCCTCACCTTGCCAAAAAAATCGAACAGGCCACTCGCAAGCAATTTCCTGATGGCATTCCATCTTTTGGCACCGACGCCCTGCGCTTTACTTTTGCATCCCTGGCGACTACCGGCCGTGATATTCGCTTCGATCTGGCTCGTACCGACGGTTATCGTAATTTCTGCAATAAATTGTGGAACGCCGCCCGTTATGTGCTGATGAACACCGAAGGCCAGAACTATGTTGCGGATGCCGGCAACTGTCGTTACAGCCAGGCTGATTTATGGATCATTTCCCGTTTGCATCAGGTTATAGCCGCTACAACCGAGGCCATTGATCATTACCGTTTTGATCTGGCCGCTCAAAACATTTATGAATTTACCTGGAACGAATATTGCGACTGGTATCTTGAACTGGCAAAAATATCCTTGCAAAGTCCTGATACCGCCATACAAACCGGCACCCGCCAGACTTTATTGAATGTCTTGGAAACCATTTTGCGTCTCGCACACCCTATCATGCCATTCATCACCGAAGAGATTTGGCAGCGGGTTGCGCCTTTGGCCGGCATTCACGCCGATACCATCATGCTGCAGCCGTATCCTATTGCCGACGCATCACAAATAGACAATCTTGCCATCGCCCAAACCGAGTGTATCATGGCCTTTATACTCGGTATTAGACGCATACGCGGCGAAATGAATATCGCTCCCGGCAAACCTTTGTCCGTTCTGGTTCAGGACGGCTCTGTGACCGACTATAATCATCTTGACAATAGCCTGCATTATCTTCTTAAACTGGGCAGACTGGATTCCATTACCCGCTTAGCCGCTGAAGATAGCGCACCCGATTCCGCCATCGCGCTAGTCGGCGATTTAAAAATTCTGATTCCCATGGCCGGCCTGATCGACAAGGAAGCAGAATTAACCCGCCTGGATAAGGAAATACAGCGCATTAGCAAGGATCTGCCGCGCATTGAAGGTAAACTCGATAACCCGGCATTTGTCGATAAAGCGCCTGCCGAGGTCATTGCCAAAGAGCGCGAGAAACTTTGCGAACTGCAGGCCTCCTTGAAAAGCCTTATGCTCCAGTTTGAAAAAATTAAAGCGTTATAAGCAATTCATTGATCAATAGTTCGCGCGAGACCGCCATTGCGCATCGGTTTTCAGCATCCTAAACTTGCACGCTGACGCGCGGCAAGTCCGGATGCTTAAGATGCGCAATGAATCTTCGCGATTTTTAAGTTCAGTGTTTTGTATTGTCATTGTCGCTATTTTTTAAATCTTTTTCGGCATTGGTCACCAAACCTGAAATACATTCCATATAACTTTCCGTATAGTTTGCATGTGCTTCGGCCAATCCTTTTGCCGAACCAAAATCTGTTCTCAACTCTTCCAGCGTTTTCTTTGGATCACTACTGTTTTCAAGTTGCAGCATTTTTGTATAATTTTTATACGCTTTCAGTCTTTCCGGATCGACGGCAAATAAGCCAGGCATATTGCCGGCTGTCGTATGTATTACACAATCGGTCATATTTTCCGGTGTAATGTTATAGTCCTTTATCTCTTTATCCGACTTCATTTTCTCAAGCACTGCGCTTTCAAATTCCTGCTTTTCGGCGCAACCACTTAACGCCAGCAAGACTATTACCACTATTATTTTTTTCATTTTTATACTCTGTTAAATCAATTTTTGCAGCATGAATTAGCATCCGCATGTCTTCCGCCTATTTTAGCGGGAGTGTCGCTTGCGTCAAACCTAAAAAAAAACCCCTGCTACCTTTCGATAGCAGGGGCTTTTACCTTCCGGTTCTAGCTATTAGTAGCCTAGAACGCTTTCATTAGATGAAAGTTGGAATTAACGGAGCGTCAACTGTTACCAATTGACGGTTGCCGTTGGCATCCCAGAAGAACAACAGACCTGCGAAACGGCTGTCTGGATCGTAGATCAAGTCAGCTAAACGATAAACTTCCCAAGCTGCGTCAGAAGCTGTAACTTCAACAGTACGTGACTCACCTGGAGCCAGTGGGCTGTTGTCGCTAACAGACAGGCCTTCTTCAGCCAGCAAGTCATCTGGGTAGCCAGTTTCATCGACGTGAACAGCAGGGTCAAGGAAACGTACGCCAGCAGTGTTGAATTCGCCCAAACGAACTGGGGAATCGCCATTATTGGTGATGGTCAGGGTCATTTGCATTGCACGACCTGGTACGCGGTATGTAGCGTCATCAACTTTAACAGCAACTGTTGCTTCAGGCATTTGATAAGTTTTCATGCCACGCAGCAAACCTGCTTGCAGAGGAGTGGTCACAGGGTATTTTTCGTTGGTTGAAGCCATTGAAGCAGCAACCAGAACCAGTGTACCCACACCAACGATCAAACCAGCTTTTTTGTCAGTTGGAGTGATCAAGGTTTCGCCTTTGCCTGAGCTTACAGCAATGTGACGTGGAACGAACAGTGGTTTTCTGACCCAGTAAACCATCCATGCCAGGCCGATTGCGTACCACAGGGCGTGCCAGAAGTAAACGTTATCCAGCGAGTAGTTTTCCAGATTGATTGTTTGACCAGTCAGCGTTGTAACCGGGTTAACGAAATCACTCATAGAACCAGTAATGGTTACCCATTTGCCTGGGCCGATGATAGGACCACCGCCTTTTACGTTCATCATTGAGTGAACGTGCCAGTCGCCTGGACGACGTGCTTTCAACAGAACTTTGAACTCATAAACTTCGCCCAGTTCCAGAGAAACGGAACGTGGAACCAGTTGACCGCCGATCCAGGATCCTGCACGAATGAATACAGGGCCAGGAATACCAACGTTCAGGAATGACACTTCTGGTTTATCAACAGTTTCAGGCCATCCTGCAAATACCAGGAATTTACCGGAAATTGTCATTGTGTCATTGATAGCGACTTCTTCTTTTGACCAGTTCAGGTCAAACCAGTGAATTGTCCGCATACGCATAAACGCAGCCTGAGACTTTTCACCGTGAGCAGAAGCTGTTGGCGCATAAAACATCGCTGCTGTCATGGTGATCAGCAGTGCGACAAAGGACAGTTTTGCAACTTTGTCTTTTATTATTTTCATAATTTCCTCCTCTATTACTAGAGAAACTTGTAATTAAGATCCTCTGACATTCTTGTTACTGCTTTTATGCCAGCATCATTTTTCAATCAAGCCTTCAATTAGGTTGCATCATCGGAGATGAAATCGGTTTTGGAGAACCATCTGCCGAAGAAGTGCCACAGGAAGTAGATGATGATAGAAACGAAAGCCGAGAAGAACGCTGATACTGGAGCAACGTCTTTACCGAAGGTTCTTAATGTACCTTTCTCTACCATACGGATGTACTCAGGTGTACCTGTACGTACATAGTGGTAACCTTGCAAGTCAGCCAGAGTCATCATCATGCCATTGTATTCAACAGGAACGTGCAATGGAGCAATGATTGGCCAGTTGCCAGGATAGAACAACAAACCATATGCCATACCGCCGACAACCGCAGTCAGGGTCATACTGTTGCCAAGCAACAGAACAACGTCCAGAACCAGAGCGCCAGGGATCAGGTTGGATGGGAAGCAGATATTTACTGGGAAGTATGTCCAGCCCCAGAAGTTCATATATCTGTTGATCCACTCACCCAGCATCAGAGCCAACACAGACAGTGTAGCGCCCAGAGGCAGTTTGTATCTCCACCACAGGCATGCTTGAACAGCCGCAGGGAAAGTAATAGAAACGATAGGCGCTACGGTTACCCACAGACGTCTATCTTTCCAGTCGGTCCAGAAGTCCCAGTCACCACCGGTCAACATGTAGTGAATGTGATAACCGCCCAGAACCGCGCAGAACAGTGTAAAAAGAATCATCCAGTCAAACGTACGGGAAACTTGTACCGCTTCCGCACGTGAACGTACAGCTGATTGAGATGCGCTCATTAGCTTACCTCCTAAAGAATTAAAATTATATTTTTTGTACTTTCCCTTTATCCTGCTCCACCTTTAGAGCAGAGCAGGAAAGGAGATAGTATTTTTACTTTTACAGATTGACGATTAAGCCAGATCTTTTTTCAGCAATTTGGTAATTGCCATTACTTCGGTGTTCACAACACCCATTACAGCCAGAGCAGCCCAACCAAAGAATACGAAACCGTAATGCAATGGAGCAACGAACAGCTCTTCCATAAACCAGAATGTGTGACCCCATTCATTCAGACCAACATTTGGCAGAATCATGAATGGGCCGATAACCGCAATCAGATACATCAGGTTCAAACCTTCATGATATGTAGGCAGTCTTGTTTTTGCATACATGAATGAAGCAGAACCGGTGATGATGTAGATTGGGTATGACAGATAGAACTCGATGATGTGACTTGGAGTGAAGTCGGTATCGCGAACGATGGTTTGGTGCCATGTTCCATCTTGCTCGGTGAAGTAAGAAGCGCCCCAGTAGATAGCCCAGCCGTAGCAAACCAGCCAGATCCAGTGAGTGAAATGTCTTCTCAGTTCTTCACGTGGAGTGATTGACATCACTTTACGATCACGAGTTTTCCAGATATAACCGTTGATACCTGCGAACAACAGAACTTCAGCAACCAGTTCGATGTACAGCATGTTCATCCAGTATGTTTCAAACTCTGGAGCAAATGAGTCCAGACCAGCTGACCAGCCGTAGACACCTTCATACCAACGAATGAATGAATAGAAAGTTAAATAGAGCAGAATGCCCAATGTTAAATTTCTTTTGTTTAAAAGCGGTGCCTCCGCAGCATCAGTTTTAACTGATTCAGTTGTAGCAGCCATTTCTACCTCCTAAAAGATTATGTAAATTCCCGAAATGGATCGGGAGTTCTTTATTGTTCCCTAGTAACCATTCTCTCTTATTCGACTACGAATCTGAAGAATACCGCCATCCTTGAAGGCGGTAGAGAGTCTACCAGTTCGACAACTCTTGTCAAGACATATTAAGCATTTTTTGTGTCGCCGGATTTAATTCCACTACCGCCCGAAACGGCGCGCCAGCCCATGCCCTGCCTGCACAAATCGCCAGCCATCCTCTCCGCCCCTTTCCGTTTCCGCCGGCGCCGACAAGTTGAAATTCAGGCGACAATTTCTGCGATTTCCGCGTCAAACCGCCACGTCATTCGCGAATAACTCCGCTAGCGCCACCATAACGGTTTCTGCGGACAACTGATCCAGACAGGCGCTATGACTCAGCCGGTTTCTTTCGCAACCCTCCAGTTGGCACGGCACGCAACCGCTTTCCATTTGAGACTGCAGCAGATAGACATTTTTAATTTTTTTGAGGCCATTTACCTGAAACGGCGTATGTTCGTGGGCGTATCCCCGCGGCCATGGCGCCCATTTTTGCGGGTCGGTCGGACCAAAAAGCGCCAATGTCGGAATACCTGTCGCAGCGGCCAGATGGGTAATGCCGGTATCCGGCCCTATAAACAGTTCCGCCCCGCCAATCAGCTCGGTCAATTGCGCCAGCGACAGCCTGCCGGCCAGATTTCGGGTGGCGGGCGGCATCCTGCGCTGCAACTTTCTTATCGCCTCCTGCTCGTCCGGGTTCCCGCTGCCGGTCAACACGATTGCGCACCCTTTTTTTTGCAAGCAATAGGCCAGCCTAACCCAGCCAGCCTCATGCCATTGTTTGTATCGCCATTGCGGCATGATATGCAGCACTGCATATTTTTCGGACGGCATTAAAGCGGATGCGCAGGCCAATCCGCATCGTGGCGGGGTCAATGTATAACGGGGGGCAATATTCAGCAATTGACAGAATCGCAAATTTTCCAGCACCGCATGGCCATGCCCGGCGCCAAATTCCAGCGACCGCCCCAGTAACCAGCGCTTCCAGCTGAATTTGCCGGCTTTTTCATCTACAAAGCCCATACTGAACCGGCCTCCCAGAATCGCGCACAACACCGGCCTGTCGCCGGCCTGCGTGGAAATCGCCAGATCGTAACGCCGAAACAGGCTGCATAACAACTTGCCAAAGCTTAGAATATCGCCTTTGGCGGTCATGGGTATCAGCGCACTGACGTCCCGATTGCCTTCCAGCATGCCCAGATTAGCTCTGGGCAGCAGCACGTCGATTTCCGCCGCCGGATAGGCGTGCTTCAGCGAACTGAGCAACGGCGTCAATAACAGGGTATCGCCCAGATAGCGCAAGGTTATCACCAAAATGCGTTTAGGTTGTATATTAGCGGGTTGACGTACCGGCATGTTGGCGTCCAGATTTCAAAACAGTAACGACTGCTATTTTAAGGGTAATCAGTATTGAACAAGTCAGAAAATTCCGACAGAACCATGACCGATGGCGAAGTATACAAACGCTTATTGCGTTTTGTATGGCCCTATTGGCGGATGTTCATAGTCAGCGCTATCGGTTTCGCCATTTACGCGGCAACCGAACCGGCGGTGGTGATGATTATTCAGCGCATCATCGACAGTTTTGGCGGCCAAAACCGCAATGGCATTGAATACCTGCCGCTGTTGTTTATCGGTCTGTTCCTGATTCGCGGCCTAGGCGCTTTTCTGGGCAATTATTATCTGGCCCGCATTTCCGGCAATCTGATACACAGGCTGCGTTGCGAAATCTTTAATCACTATACCGGACTGTCGGTACAGTATTTCGATAGCCACAACAGCGGCTATATGATTTCGCGGATTACCAATAATATAGGCGAAGTCACCCGCGCCACATCGGATTCAATCCGCGCGTTTGTGCGGGAAGGCTTTACCGCCCTGGGCCTGCTCTGGTATCTGGCCTATACCAATCTGGAGCTGTCTCTGGTATTTTTAACCATTGCCCCGGTGGTGGTGGTGATGGTGCGTTACGTCGGCAAACGCCTGAAACGTCTGAGCCGCAACATGCAGAACACGGTGGGAGACCTGACCCACATCACTTCGGAAATGGTTGCCGGCAATCGCATCGTCAAAAGCTTTGGCGGCGAATCCTATGAACGCCAGCGTTTCAAGCAATCCAGCCTGGAAAACCGCAGCCAGTACCGGAAACTGATCATGACCGTTTCCCTGAATAATCCGCTAATGCAGCTGGTCATTTCATTTGCCTTGGCGGGCATGATGTATCTGGCGCTCGTAATCATGAAATCCTCGACTGCCGGCGAGTTTGTGGGCTTTTTTACCGCAGCCTTTTTGCTGCCCAAACCGATCCGCCAGCTCAGCGACGCCAACGCCGAAATTTTGCGCGGCATCGCGGCGGCGGAATCCCTGTTCGAAGTGCTGGACGAACCGGTCGAAATCGATCAGGGCGATTATGAAACCACGCGCAGCCAGGGCGGAATCGAATTTAAAAACCTGCGTTTCAGCTATCCGGAAAGCGATACGCCGGCGCTGGACAACATCAATTTAACCATCACCCCGGGCCAGACTATAGCACTGGTTGGCGCTTCGGGCGGCGGCAAAAGCACGCTGATCAATTTACTGCCGCGTTTTTACGATTACCAACACGGCGAAATCCTGATTGATGGCGTGGAACTGAAGCACTACAAACTCGCCTCATTGCGAAACCAGATTGCGCTGGTCACCCAGAACGTGACGCTGTTTAATGCCTCGGTGGCCAGGAATATCGCCTATGGCGCACTGGAAAACGCCAGCCGGGAACAGATCGAGGATGCGGCGACAGCGGCTTACGCCATGGATTTTATCCGACTGATGCCGCAGGGCCTGGACACCGAAATCGGCGAAAACGGCGTCAAGCTGTCCGGCGGACAGCGGCAAAGACTGGCTCTGGCCCGGGCGTTGTTAAAAGATGCGCCGATTCTGATCCTGGATGAGGCCACCTCGGCGCTGGATACCGAGTCGGAACGTTACATTCAGGCCGCTCTGAACAGGGTCATGCAAAACCGAACCACACTGGTAGTTGCGCACCGTTTGTCCACCATCGAAGGCGCCGATGTGATTCTGGTGATGGATAAAGGTCGTATCATTGAACAAGGATCGCATCAGGAATTGCTGGCCCAGGGCGGCGCCTATACCCGACTGCATAGCATGCAGTTTCAGGATAAGCCAAAGGCGCAAGACTGATCCGCACAGGCCGGCGATCGAAACCATGACCTTGATATACCGCCAGGAGTTCTACGGGATTTCCCTTTTCCAAGACAGGGTTCAGTGGGATTTAATTTCGGCCTCAGCCAAAATATCGCCGCAAATAAACGCCGGTATGTGATTTCTCATGCCGGGAAACCGCCGGCGGGGCGCCTTCCGCAACCAGTTCGCCACCGCCGTTTCCACCTTCCGGCCCCATGTCCACAATCCAGTCGGCGGTTTTGATCACATCCAGATTGTGTTCGATAATAATTACCGTATTACCGTGATCGCGCAGGGTATGCAGAACTGACAGCAACTGTTTGATGTCATGAAAATGCAGACCGGTCGTCGGTTCATCCAGAATATACAGCGTATGACCGGTGTCGCGTTTCGACAACTCCTTGGCCAGTTTGACGCGTTGCGCCTCGCCACCGGACAAGGTGATGGCGTTCTGACCCAGGGTGATGTAACTCAGGCCGACATCGATCAGGGTTTGCAGCTTGCGGGCCAGCACCGGCACGGCCGAAAAAAACTGGGCGGCGTCTTCCACGGTCATATCCAGCACTTCGTGTATGGTTTTGCCCTTGTAGCGAATCTCCAGCGTTTCCCGATTATAGCGTTTGCCCTGGCATATATCGCAGGGCACGAAAATATCCGCCAGAAAATGCATTTCCACCTTGATGACGCCGTCGCCTGCGCACGCCTCGCAACGGCCGCCCTTGACGTTAAAACTGAAGCGGCCTGGCGTGTAGCCGCGAGACCGGGCCTCGGGGGTAGCTGCAAACAACTCCCGTACCGGGGTAAAAATCCCGGTGTAGGTGGCCGGGTTAGAACGCGGGGTGCGGCCTATCGGACTCTGATCGATGTCCACCACCTTATCGAACTGATCCAGCCCGTCTATGGCGTCGCAAGGCGCGGGAATACAGGATGCGCCATTGAGCAAGCGGGCGGCGTGGCTGTATAGTGTGTCATTGATCAGCGTCGATTTTCCTGAGCCGGACACACCGGTCACACAGGTCAGCAAACCGACCGGAAAGCTGATATCGACATTTTTAAGATTGTTGCCCCGGGCATTGCGGATGGTAATCAGTTTCTGCGGATCTCTTGGCGTGGTTTTATCGGGTATCTCTATGGCGAGCGCGCCGGACAAATACCGGCCGGTCAGCGAATCCGGGTTGGCCAGAATCTGCTCCGGCGTGCCCTGCGCCACTATTCGTCCGCCATGAACGCCCGCGCCAGGGCCGATGTCCACTATATGCTGGGCGGCGCGAATCGCATCCTCGTCATGCTCGACCACGATGACGGTATTGCCCATATCCCGCAGCCGGAACAAGGTGTTAAGCAGCCGCTGATTATCACGCTGATGCAGTCCGATAGAAGGCTCGTCCAGCACATACATCACCCCGACCAAACCAGCGCCGATCTGACTGGCCAGCCGGATACGTTGCGCTTCGCCACCGGACAAGGTGTCGGCGCTACGATCCAGCGTCAGATAATCCAGCCCGACATTGACCAGAAATTCCAGGCGCTCCTGTATCTCCTTGTTGATTTTGGCGGCAATTTCACCGCGCTGCCCCGGAATGTTCAACTGCTGAAAAAACGCCAGCGCCTGCCTGATAGGCAGGCGGGCAAGATGGTGTAAAGGCTGGTCTTCCACAAACACATTCCTGGCGCTCAGATTCAGCCGCGCGCCATTACAGGCGCTACAGGTCTGCTGGGCCAGATATTTGGAGAGTTCCTCGCGCACCGTTTGCGAATCGGTTTCATGATAGCGTCTCTCCATGTTGGCGACGATCCCTTCGAACGGATGCCGACTGATTCTGGGCCTGCCATTACCCATCTGCAGTTGAAAGCTAATGTTTTCGGCTCCGCTGCCATACAGCAGCACGGTTCTGATCTTTTCGGACAAACTGGAAAACGGCGCTTCAGGATCGAAATCATAATGCGCGGCCAACGCGCAAATGATCTGATAAAAATAGGCGTTACGCCTATCCCAGCCGCGTATGGCGCCGCCCGCCAGACTGATGTCTGGGTTATGCACCACCAGATGCGGATCGAAATGCTGGCGCATGCCCAACCCGTCGCAAGCCGGACAGGCGCCCTTCGGGTTGTTGAATGAAAAAATCCGCGGCTCCAGTTCGCTGAGACTATAGCCGCAATGCGGACAGGCGTAGCGCTCTGAAAACAGCAACTGACTATCGTTTTCCATCGAGGCGGCTATCGCCAGTCCATCGGCAAGCCGCAATGCGGTTTCAAACGATTCGGCCAGACGCTGGCCAATATCTTCGCGTATCTTGAAGCGATCAACGATAACTTCGATAGTATGCTGTTTTTTTAAATCCAGCGTTGGCGGCTCGTCCAGCTCGAACATCTCACCGTCGATGCGCGCCCGCAAAAAACCCTGGGCGCGCAGATCCTGCAGCAGTAGCAGGTGTTCGCCTTTGCGCGCATTCACCACCGGCGCCAGCAGCATCCAGCGTTCGCCTTCGGTTTGAGACAGCACCTGATCGACCATCTGGCTGATGGTTTGCGCCTGCAGGGATACGCCGTGCTCAGGACAGCGCGGAATCCCTACCCTGGCGTAGAGCAATCTGAGGTAGTCATAAATCTCGGTGATGGTGCCGACAGTCGATCGCGGATTATGCGAGGTGGATTTCTGCTCGATGGAAATAGCCGGCGACAGACCTTCGATATGGTCGACATCCGGTTTTTCCATCATTGACAGAAACTGCCGGGCATAGGCCGACAGGGATTCGACATAACGGCGCTGGCCTTCCGCATAAATGGTGTCAAAAGCTAACGAAGACTTGCCGGAACCCGACAGGCCGGTGATCACGATCAGACTGTCCCTGGGCAGATCGAGGTCTATGTTCTTGAGGTTATGGGTGCGGGCGCCGCGAATACTGATCCTGTCCACTGCTATCAATTCCTGCAAATAGAAGAACCTGATACTATACGTGGCTTTAGTGACTCAAGGCAAAGAGGAGTTGAGTTTTGACACAGGTTCAGGATATTACCAGTCCAATGACAGCCATGGAAAAACGGGCGACCGTCTCGCTGGCTGGCATTTATGCGCTCAGAATGCTGGGTTTATTCATGTTATTGCCGGTATTGTCGCTGCTCGCGGAGCAAATGCCGGAATCGACGCCTGCACTGGTCGGACTGACCATGGGCATTTACGGTCTGGCGCAGGCGATATTGCAAATCCCCTTCGGCCTGCTATCGGATCGGATCGGCCGGAAGACCATTATTGTTTTCGGCCTGATCATCTTTGTAATCGGCAGCGTTGTCGCCGCCTTGGCGACCGGTATTTATGGGGTGCTGCTCGGCCGCGGCCTGCAGGGCTGCGGCGCCATTTCCGCGGCAGTCATGGCTTTGCTGGCCGATTTAACACAGGAAGTACATCGCACCAAGGCCATGGCCACCATAGGTGCCAGCATCGGCGTCTCCTTTGGCGTAGCCATTGTGCTGGGACCGGTGATTGCCTCCCATTTCGGTATTAGCGGCATTTTCTGGGTGATTGCGGCGCTTGCCGTGCTGGCGATCCTGGTGACCCTGCTGATCGTGCCGAATCCCCAAAAAATCGTCACCCACCGCGATACGGAATACATTCCATCGGATCTGGGCTCGGTGATTAAAAACGCCGATTTATTACGGCTCAATTACGGCATTTTTTCCCTGCATCTGATTCTGATGGCCAGCTTCGTGGTGGTGCCGCTACTTTTGCGGGATGCCGGCCTGGAGGCCGGCAAGCACTGGCAGGTGTATTTGCCGGTGCTGGTTACCTCGATGGCCGCCATTATTCCATTCGTGATTATTGCCGAAAAAAAGCGAAAAATGAAAAAAGTCTTTATCGGCGCAATTGCCACGCTGATGGTCGCCAATCTGAGCTTTGCGTTATTTCATAATCAGCTTATAGGGCTGATAGCCGGCCTGTGGATTTTTTTCTGCGCTTTCAATTTACTGGAAGCCACCCTGCCATCCCTGATTTCCAAAACCGCCCCCGGCGACCTGAAAGGCACGGCCATGGGCATTTATTCCAGCTCGCAATTCATGGGCGCTTTTCTGGGCGGCGCCAGCGGTGGCTGGCTGTATGGCGCATTCGGCGGCGTGTCGGTGTTTATCTTCGCCGCAGCGGTGGCCGCAAGCTGGGTATTGGTCGCCTGGTTTATGTCAACGCCGCGCTATTGGGCAAATTTGTTATTGTCATTGCAAACCGTGCAGCCGCAACAGGAAAAGGAATTTTCCCGGCAATTACTGACCATACACGGCATAGAAGAAGTTCGCCTACACTTTGAAGAACGCACAGCCTATTTAAAAGTGGATAATCAGTTGCTCGACAGGGAGCAGTTGTCGCAATTCCTGAAACAATGGCGGTAGGATAGGCAGAGAAATTTGATCTCTGTAATCCGTAAGACAATCAGACCCGACGCTCACTTCCGGCTAGCAACGGGTAAATAACCGGTTGGTCAAAATCAGGGTTAGGAAAGCGAATATCGGGCGAATCCAAAACCCGCTCATTACACAATATCGATAAGGAGAAATTTATGCTGAATAAAGTTATGTTAATCGGTCGCCTTGGCGCAGACCCGGAAGTTCGTTACATGCCTAGCGGCGACGCCGTCACCAGCATCCGTCTCGCCACCAGCATGCGCTGGAAAGATAAACAGTCCGGCGAGCGCAAGGAAGAAACCGAATGGCATCGGGTGGTATTTTTCCGCGGCCTGGCAAAAGTGGCCGGCGAATACCTGAAAAAAGGCAGCCAGGTGTATGTGGAAGGCCGGATTCGCACCAACAAATGGCAGGGCCAGGATGGGCAGGACAGATATACCACCGAAATTATAGCCGATGAAATGCATATGCTGGACAGCCGTAGCGGCGGAACCACCAGTTACGCCGATAATGCTCCGCCGATCAGCAGCTACGACAGCCAGCCGGCTACAGCGCCCGCAGGCTCGCCACAATCCGCACCCGCCTCTTTCGATGATTTTGATGATGATATTCCGTTTTGACTCAAACCCCGACCTGATTAAAGAAGGCTTAAAGCCGGTTTATAATTGAATAAAAAGCCATCGTAACCGGCATAAAAAAACCGCCGTTCAGTCCGGAACAGCGGTTTTGATTAACCTACAAAAACCCCCGCCTTATTTCTGCAACGGATAGTAACGGAAAGAAAGCATGACCATGTTATCCTCGGTGTGCGGGGCAATACCGCCCAGACCGCTGAACCCGTCGCGCTTGGTGTAGGAATATTGCACGCCGGTTTTGACCGTGCCGGCGTTGCCGTCATAGAGCTTGCCCCAGAAGCCGGGGGTAATCTGCCATACGGCCTGGGTTTGGGCCTGACAGCTTAGCGCGACCGCGCCGACTGTGGTGCAGCCCGAATTATTCGCGCCGACATCGCCATAGCCATAGCTGGAAACGTTTGCGCCGGTCACGTTTTGATTATAGCGGTTCATGAATTCGCCGCCGACATAGGTATAGACATCCACTCTTGGATGGGGGTGACCGATGATGCCCGCCATGCCGGTAAACTCGGTTAGCGGCACCATTTGCCCATTGGCCGAAAACGCCACATCCGGCAACTGCGCCGCATTATAACGCCCAATGCCGCTACCGCCCATGAAGTTCATCTGGATATCCAGCAACTTCGGAATCACCGGCAGGATGGCCGACGCACCACCACCCACACTTTCCACGGTATGATTGGACAGCGTTGCGCCAGGCAGGCCGTTATTGGCGATGATGCCGCTATGGAAGAAGCGGGTAATACCGAACATTTCATAATGACCCCAGCCCGGGTCGAAAGCCACCTTGGCTATGATGTCCGGCGCTATGTCAGTCGAGTATTGAGTGGCCGAGTTCAAAGCGCCGCCGCCGGGGTTAGTGACCGACAGCGCGGATCCGGCCGTCGTCAAAGCCGTTGTCGGCGTGGTAATGCCGGCCAGATTGGCCTGCGGACTTTCCAGCGACAGGCCGGCCCAGACCTTGTGGTCGAAAAATTCCTGCACCAAGCGGATCTGGGTATTCCGGGTATAGTTGAAACCGGGTATGTAACCGGCGTCCACGGTCAGCGGCACATTTTCGCCACGCGGATTGATGCCGGACTTATTGGTGGTGAGCAAACTCCAGCTCTGCCCGGCCAGAAAATGAAAACCCCAGTCGGTTTTGTCTATGGTTGCATAACCCAGACGCAAGCGCGGCGAATAACCACTGATCTGGTTGGAGTTTGCCGAAGTGCCGGCAGCCAGGAAATCCATTTCCAGATAACCGTTCAATTTGGTGTGTTTGTCGTAATCGCCTCCGACCAGCAGCGACACCCTGGACTGACGG
>JAQTUW010000040.1 GCA_028707085.1 Methylococcales bacterium
GCAGTTCGCCTCTATTGTATCTGCGCGATACCATCCAGCGGCGCAGACAGGGGCTTACGATTCCGGATTTACCGCTGATACCCGTGATTGCGGCGGTTTGATTTTTTAGGGGTCTGAACGGTTACGAAGGATAAATTGGAATTGGAGCTGAACCATCCTGTTACCCTGGTTGTAAACAATGTTGATGCTTGGCAAAAACAAGGCTCCGTTGACACGAATAAATTGACGTTGTTTTTGGACGGCGTCGCCATGCCCGAGCTGAAACCAACTTTCATTAATAATAACACCCAGATCATTTACACTCTGGATTATTTGCCAGCGTCAAGCAGTGACGCTGCTCTCCTCCAGAATACTTGGCGGCAATTGCTTAAATCGGGGAGAGACAGTGTTTTTAGTTTTAGCCGGAAGGTAATAATCAGCCTGGGTTATGACGGCAAACAGTTCCCAAGCGCAATAACGGCGAGACTAATCGTGGTCGACCCAGTTTGGTTCAAGGGGTTTGGTGTCTTCACCGTTCTACTGTTAGGGTTCTTCTTCTGGCTTACCATTAAAAGCGATGTCCTCAGGGAACCGGGCGCACAACCCCACACACCAGCAGGATCGTCAAAGGTTATACGCAAACCATTCAGCCTGTCCCGCTTTCAAATGGCGGCCTGGTTTTTTGTGGTGCTGGTTTCCTACCTGTTTATCTGGATAGTCACCAGCGACTTGTCCAATTTAACGCCATCGGTGCTAGGATTGATAGGCATAAGTGCAGCGACTGGCCTGGGCTCGGCGGCGGTGGACTCTGGCAAATTGGCAGATCAGCAAAGACATTTGGATGGCATTGCTGCAACGCTAAAGCAAAATGAGGTGGAAAGAGAGAATCTGCAAACCCAGATTGATCTGATAAAGAGGAATCTAGAGGTTACATCACCGCATGCTAATCAAACTGAGTTGCAAAATGCTTTGGCGACGAAGTCCGGTGAACTGGCGGGAAAGGAACAAGAAATAGTGCACGGTAGAGAGCAAATCCATGTGCTGAACAAAGCCATGAAACCTGCCGCCTCCAACGGCTTTATCAACGATATCCTCAGCGACGATGGAGGAGTTAGTTTTCACCGTTTTCAGATATTCTCATGGAGCATAGCCTTGATTGTTATTTTTATTTCTAAGGTTTGTAATGATCTTAGTATGCCTGATTTCGACGGCAATTTGCTTGCGCTGATGGGTATCAGCAGCGGCACTTATCTGGGATTTAAGCTACCGACCAATCAAGGTTAAATTATTACTTTACGATTTAAAATATTGAGGTATTTCTATGCAACAGCTATACATAATTATAATATGCACATTTCTGGCTAGCGGCTGCGGATACCCTGTGCTGGTCAAACAAGAGTCGGCGACCGAAGTTTCTTCCGGTCGTAATGTGATAGACGAGATCAATAAATTTAACGATACGATATACGTCAACCAAACCCAATTGGCGATAAGCATTCTGGCGATACATCCTGATTGCAGCTTTGCTGAAAACTACATTCTGATTCATGCCGATACATCCGCGAAGAATCTATGCTTAAGCGATACAGAAATACTAGAGTGGCAACACAATAAGGCCATTGGTCGGAAATTGGTCTTATTTTCAGCATCAAAAACCGCTTTAAACGCTACTGACGCAGTTGTGGCCGCTTTGTCGGGTTATCTGGACGGATTGGCGAAGTTCACTTCGGATCCGAGCCACCCAATCGCCGATGATATTCAGAAAACCCTAGATCAACTGAATACCACGTTGAGTACTGTTCAACAGTTTTTGCCCACCGATGTGGTTAACGAAGAGCAAGCAGTGCAGCCTCTAGCCAATTCTATTCCCAATTTAATCAGTTTTTTTGACGGGTTGAAAAAAAACGCCCAGGACGCTGCATCAATCAAAGCCTACATCAAAAGTAACGCCGGCACCGTTACATCGCTTGGACAGACTTTGAACGACATTTCCCGGAACGCCGCCAAAATCTATGGCACGACATATTTCAACAACACTAGGCTGATAGAGGATATCTTGAGCGGCTATTACAATAGGAACAAGGATGGTAAAGAATTTGCTGACGAAAAAAACCGTGAAGTATTTTTAAACCGTATCCTACAGCAACGGGAGCTAGCCAATCAGGTCAAATCTTTGCAAAATCCGTTGTCCCAGGCTATAAACCAATTTAACAACTCCCACAAGCATGTGACCGACCTGCTGGACAATCGATTGAATGAAGCCGACAAGGCCAAAATCGCGGCGGAGAATGTCAAGGAATTTAATACCGGTTTAAATAAATTTGCCGACCTGGCTGCCTTTGCGCTAAAGCTGGCGGCTTTATAAGTTCATAAAAAAAAGGATATATTATGGCTACCCAAGTTGAAATAGATGGTTTTATCGATTCCCTGCAAGCGGTTATAGACGCATGTCATGCTAAAGCGCAAGATGGTGGGTTAACACAGCAACAGCGGGAAATATTTGAACGCAATCAAATAAATTTTGTGCAGTCGCAAACCGAAGCAAACGTTAAGGACTTTACCTTGGTTGATTCGACGGATGTTGCAGACGCGACTGCCAAAAACAAAATCGCCACATCAAAAACCCTTGCGGCTGTTGATAATGACAGCGTTGCCGTAGCTAAAACGGCCCTGGAGATCGCACAGATCGCCGTGGATAATGTTGGTGAAAACAATATTGGCCCACGAGGAAAATGAAGCTTAAAAATATAAGAGACGACGACTACACATTTTCAGGCAAGCTTAGTGACTTGGTTTGTGAGTTTTGTCGGGATTGCCGTCATTTGGGCTTTGAGGCTTCGAGGCGGGGCGAATTCGGGAGTCAATTACGATAAAGCTCTGATAGTACATCGCATTGCATCCAGGCTACGCGGCTGGCAGGCGCAGTAGCGGATCCTGCCGGTAATACAGCCTAAGCTGGCGGTAAACGTCTGGAAAATGGCTTTTTAACAGCTTGGGCGCACAGAAGAAATATTCGCTGAACACCGCGAAACATTCGGCCGGGTTGGTGGCGGCGTAGGGATCGATCCAGATGGGGTGATGGTGTTCGATGTTTTCCTGTAGAAAGGCGAAGGCATGGGTGAACGCCGCCGTCCAGTCTTCGATGATCATGCCGGGATGCAGCGGCGGCATGCCGTTGGTGCAGCCGTTCAGCATGTCCAGTTTATGGGCGATTTCATGTATCACCACATTGTGGCCCTGGCGGGCATGCTGCAAATCCTGTTCGATGTCCGACCAGGACAATATCACCGGCCCGCGCAGCCATGCCTCGCCGCTTAGAATTTTCTGGTTGTGGTGTACAAAGCCGAATTCGTCTGTTTCGTCGCGATCCACATAAAAGGCTTCGGGGTAAATGATGATGGTGCTCCAGCCGGCAAACAGGCTGATTCCCAGGGCGAGTATCGGCAGGCATGCCTGCGCCGCGACCCTGATCCGCATTACGGCGCTGATGTCGGTATTGACGCCGGTAAACATCTTTTGATGCAGAAAAAACGTGCTCAATTCCCGCAAATGGGCTTTTTCCACGGCGGTCAGACCCTGGAATAGCGTCTGCTGTTCGGTGGCCTGTAGCCATAAGTCATGCGGAATCGCATGGCGGTGCAGGATGTAACGCCTGTAGGCGCGTTTAAAAATATTCATTTTCTAATGGATTGCGATGTCATATCATGCCAGCGAAGCAGCTATTATAGGCGCAATCAGCCTTGAATGCCGGAAAATGGCGTCAATCGCAGGCTTTGAGCCTGTTAGGTTCGGGGCGATGCGCAGCCGTTGTCTTGCGGTTTTTAGTATTACAAAAAGAGAAGAGTCATGCACTGTCCAAAATGTAAGTCCGACAATATAGACAAGAAAAATTACGGTAAACGGGTCGGCGCCATGCTGGGGGTGGGGGCTGGTGCGGTGGGCGGCTGGGCCGGGGTCATCGCCGGCGCGGAGACCGGCGCGGCGGCCGGACTGGCCGGCGGCCCGGCGGGCGTAGCGCTGGGTGGGATTGCCGGGGGCATCATCGCCGCGCTGATCGGCAGTTCGGTGGGCGGTTACGCCGGGGCCAAGGTCGGCGAGATAGTCGACGAAAATGTGCTCAACAATTACCGCTGCCTGTCGTGCGGGCATAACTTCAGCCAGTGACGGCTGACTGGCCGCATTTTAATTCCCGAACACGTCCGCGCCCTTGGGCGGCTTGAACTCGAACAGCGCGTCGTTCAGGCCGGGGTTGAGGCGGATGTCGGTAAAATAAATGCGGGTGAGCTGACCGAAATTGTCGCTGAGCTCCATGCCGGCCAACTGGCCTTTATTCAGGCCGATCAGAATATATTTGAAGCCGCTTTCCTCGTCCCGGGGCGACAGCTTCACCCAGTCCAGGCCGTCTTCGCCGCCCTGGCTTTCCAGCTTGAATTTTTCTTCGATATTCACCTGACCGGTGAGCAGCAGGGCGGGGGTGGCGCCCAGCGAGTCGTCCAGTTTCCTGACGGTCACCTGCTCCAGGTCGGCGTCGTAATACCAGACCTTGCCGCCATTGGAGACGATCTCCTGCTCGAACGGTTTTTCGTAATTCCAGCGGAATTTGCCGGGCCGGCTCAGATAAAATTTGCCGAAGCTGGCCTGGCCCGGCTGGCCGGTTTTGTCGATGCTGACCTGACGGAAATTGGCGCTGAAGGTGGCGCTGCCGTGTAAAATGCTTTTAAGCTGCTCGATGGACGAGGCTGTTTCGGCATGCGCCAGGGTGGCCAGCATAAGTGACAGAAAAACGGCTTTAAGGGTTATTGACATAAGGATAAGGAGGCTGGATTAAAACAGGCTGCGGCAATCGACATATTCGTTGGGCCCCGAATTTTCGATAAACGGATAGAGGTGGGCGCCCGGGCAGTATTCGCTGCTCAGTTCGCCGCTGGCGGGATCGATCCACTTCATTTCGATATTGTCCGGCGGGGTCAGCGTGACCGGTTTCTTGGATATTTGCCGCATCAGATCCGCCCAGATCTGCAATGCGCCGCCGCCGCCGGTCAGCCCGGTGGATTTGTTGTCGTCGCGCCCGACCCAGACCACGGACAGGAAATCGCCGGTAAAACCGGCGAACCAGCTATCGCGCAACTGGTTGGTGGTGCCGGTCTTGCCGACCAGCGCCATGTCGGCCGGCATGTAATTATAGGCGGAATGGCCGGTGCCGGAGCGCATGACTTCCTGCAGTATGGTATTGGTGATGAAGGTCGCCGCCGGCTCCACGGCCTGCCTGACCGTCAAGGGATAACTTTGCAGCGCTCTGCCGTCCGCGGCATTGACGGCGCGGATGGAGCGTAGCGGGGTGGCGTAGCCGTCGCCGGCCAGGGTCTGGTACATCTGGGTGACTTCCAGCGGCGTCAGCGGCGACGCGCCCAGCAAGAAGGACGGATACAGTTCGACAGGCCGGCCGACGCCCATGCTTTTCAGAGTATTGGCGACATGTGACAGGCCAATGTCCATGCCCACCCGCACCGTGGCCATATTATAGGAATTGGCCAGCGCCGTGTGCAGGGCCACCGTGCCGTGCTGGCGGTTGTCGAAATTCTTGGGCGACCAGACCTTGCCGTTTTCGCCCACGATCTCCATCTCGGTGTCGCTGACCGGGGTGACGATGGTATAGCGGTTGGGCTGTTCGAGCGCGGTCAGATAAATCACCGGCTTGATCAGCGAACCGATGGGACGCACGGCGTCCAGAGCCCGGTTGAAACCGGTCGAAGCCGAATTGCGCCCGCCGGCCAGCGCCACGATTTCTCCGCTGTCGCGGCGGGTGACGATGGCCGCGCTTTCCAGGTCGTTGCTTTTCGGGCTTTTTTCCAGTTTCTGGAGTTTTTCGGTAATGGTTTTTTCCAGCGTATCCTGAATCCGGGTGTCCAGGGTGGTGACGATGCGCAGACCTTCGGAAGTCAGATCCTCTTCCTTGTATTCCTGTTTCAACTGCCGCTTCACCAGATCGATGAAATCCGGATAACGGTTGGCGGAACGGTGGGTGACGGTGGCCACGGACAGCGGTTCCTTTTTGGCGTCGGCCGTCTGCTGCGGGGTCAGATAGCCCTCTTCCTGCATGGAGTCCAGCACCAGATTGCGGCGTTCCAGCGCCCGTTCCGGGTTTTTGCGCGGATCGTAATACGAAGGTCCGCGTACCAGGGCGACCAGGGTGGCGTTTTGCGACAGACTCAGGTTTTTAAGCGGTTCGCCGAAATAGAATTCGCTGGCCAGGCCGAAACCGTGTATGGCGCTGGCCCCGTCCTGACCGAGAAAAATTTCGTTCAGATAGGCTTCCAGAATTTCGTTCTTGCTATAACGGTATTCCAGAATGAAGGCCATCAGCGCTTCGTTGATTTTGCGGGCCAGACTGCGTTCCGAAGTCAGGTAAAAGTTTTTCACCAGTTGCTGGGTGATGGTGCTGCCGCCGGCCACCAGGCCGCCGGCTTTGACATTCACCCACATGGCGCGCAGGATGCCTTTGAAGGACAGGCCGTGATGGCTGTAAAAATCCCGGTCTTCGGTGGAAAACAAGCCTTGCAGCAGGGCTTTCGGGGCTTCATCCAGCTTGATCAGAATCCGGTCTTCCTTGAGGGTGGGATAAAAACTGCCGATCTGCACCGGGTCTAGACGGACGATGGCTTCTTCGTTACCGGTGTCCAGATCGGCGATGCGGGCAATGCTGTCGCCTTCGAAGGTCACGCTGATAGGGTGGCTTTTTTCGGCGGTGTCGGCAAAATTAAAGCTGTGCGTTCTGACCTTGATATGCGGGCCGTCCACGAAATAACTGCCTTCGCCACCCAGTTGGCTGTCCTGCCGGTAATGCAGTTGCATGAGCAGATCTACAAAGCTTGCCGGCGTCAGTTGGTAACCGGCGTACAGTTCGACCGGACTGGCGTAGACCCGGGCCGGAATCGACCAGCGCTTGCCTTCGAATTTTTCGCGAACGGTGTAATCCAGATAACCGATATAGGAAAAGCCGCCTATTCCAGCCACTAGAATGACGGGTATCAGCAAACTGATCAACCATTTGTATTTAAAACCTGAACGGGCTACCGGTTTTCTGCGGCGGGGTGTTGCGCCTGTCTTTCTGGGTTGTCTGGCCATTCAAAAATGTTGTCAGTCTCGCTTTTTCATAGGCATTGTACAGCATATTCAGGCCGCGCCGTTCTTCCGCTCTCCGCGAGGGATGGGGCGAAGGGCTTAAAAAACCCGAATCCGATGTGCGAAAAAACGGTCATTATGCAACAGATTGGCATGAACTGCGACAGCAAAGCGCTTCGCGGCATGTCTATGAACGCGGATTTTTACCGGCGCCTTGCGCTTCAGGCGGGGCGGGTTCGCCGCATAACCGGTTCAGCGCCCAGGCCGCGTGTTCGCGCACCAGTTCGGCGTCGTGACGCAATGCGGCCCGCAACGCGGCACGGACGGCTTCGCTGTCGGAACCGTTGCCGAGCGCCACGGCGATATTCCGCAACCAGCGCTGGTGGCCGATGCGGCGGATGGCGGAGCCTTCGGTTTGTTGCAGAAACACGCTCTCGCTCCAGTTGAACAGCGTCAGCAGCGTGCTGTTGTCCAGTTGGTAACGTGGCCGAAAATCCGCTTCGGCGCTGAGTCTGGCGAACCGGTTCCAGGGGCAGACCAGTTGGCAATCGTCGCAGCCATAAATGCGATTGCCCAGCAGGGGCCGCAATGCTTCCGGGATGGAACCCTGTAGTTCTATGGTCAGATAGGCGATGCAGCGTCGGGCGTCTACCTGATAGGGGGCGACTATCGCCCGGGTTGGGCAAATATCCAGACAGGCCCGGCACTGGCCGCAGTGGTTGCTGGCTGGTCGGTCTGCCGGCAGCGGCAGATCGGTATAGATTTCGCCCAGAAAAAACCACGATCCCGCCTGGCGGTTGAGCAGGTTGCTGTGTTTGCCTATCCAGCCCAGGCCGGCTTTTTCGGCGATGGCTTTTTCCAGCACCGGCGCACTGTCCACAAAAGCCCGGTAACCGAAGCCGCCGATTTCGCCGGCAATTTTGTCGGCCAGTTTTTGCAGGCGCTGGCGCAGCACTTTATGATAGTCGCGGCCCAGCGCGTAGCGGGAAACGAAGGCGGCGGCGGAATCGGCCAGCACCGTCCGGCTGGCGGCGGCCGGTTGCGGCAAGTAATCCATTCTGGCGCTGATAATGCTGCGGGTATCGGGCTGTAGCAGGGCTGGGCGGCTGCGTTTCAGGCCGTGGGCGGCCATGTATTGCATCTCGCCCTGTCTGCCGGCCGCCAGCCATGTCTGGAGATGGCTTTCGGCGCAGCTCAGGTCGGTATCGCTGATGCCGATTTGCTGGAATCCCAGTTCCTGCCCCCATAATCTGATCTGTGCGGCAAGCTGGCTAAAATCGGCGTCGGCGGTCGGCGGCATGGCTGAACTGAAATATAGATTGATGTTCGTCTAAGATTTAGGTCAATATTGACCTGCTCCAATGCCTTAAAATTGAGCCCCGGCCCGCCATGACGACATGGGGACGCGGGTATCCGGATAAAGCATTTAAAGTCATTTTACACAACTCTATGAAATATTTATCGACGGCTTTGTACCACAGCAGTCAGATTCGCGAGGTGGAACGGATCGCCATCGAGGAACTGCATATCAGCGGGCTGCAACTGATGCAGCGCGCCGGGCAGGCTGCATTCCGGCAATTGCAGCAGCGCTGGCCGCGCTGCCGGCAGGTTCGGGTGTTTTGCGGCGCCGGCAATAATGGCGGCGACGGTTATGTGATCGCCCTGCTGGCTTTGCAGGCGGGTTATCAGGCGCATGTGCATGCGTCTGCCGCGAGTTTGCCGGAGGGCGACGCCCTCGAAGCGCGGACTGCGTATCTGCAGGCTGGCGGCCGGGTGGAGTGTTTTACGGAAATAGCTGCGCTGACGACGGAGACGGTGCTGGTGGACGCCCTGCTCGGCACCGGTCTCAATCGGCCGCCGAGCGATGAATATGCGGCGGCTATCGCCTTTATCAACGCCGCGCATTGCCCTGTGCTGGCGGTGGATGTGCCGTCCGGCCTGCACGCCGACACCGGTTGCGTGATGGGTTCGGCGGTGCATGCCGATCTGACCGTCACCTTTATCGGCCTGAAATGCGGGCTGCATACCGGGCTGGCGGCGGACTATCGCGGCGACTGGCGGCTGGCCGGCCTGGACTTGCCGGAGCAGGTTTATGCGCGGATCACCCCGGCGGCAAGATTGCTGGAAAAACACCCCTTGCCGCCGCGCCCCAGGGCCGCGCACAAGGGCCGGTTCGGACATGTGCTGCTGATCGGCGGCAATCTGGGTTATAGCGGCGCCATCCGCCTGGCAGCGGAAGCGGCATTGCGTAGCGGCGCCGGGCTGGTCAGCGTCGCCACCCGGGCGGTGCATAGCGCGTTGCTGAATCTGGGCCGGCCGGAACTGATGTGCCACGGCGTGGAAAATGCGCTGCAACTGCAACCGTTGCTGTCCAGGGTCAGCGTTGTCGTCATCGGCCCGGGGCTGGGCCAGGATGCCTGGGCGGACGAGCTGTTTGCCGCGGTGGCGACCTGCGGCAAACCCTGCGTGATGGATGCGGACGCCCTGAATCTGCTGGCCCGGCAGCCGTTCAAAGCCGAAAACCGGGTGCTGACCCCGCACCCGGGCGAAGCGGCCCGGCTGTTGTCGATGTCCGTGCGCGACGTAGAGGCCGATCGGTTTGCCGCGCTGGCGGCGTTGCACGAACGCTATGGCGGCGTTTGCGTGTTGAAGGGCGCCGGCAGCCTGATAGGCGACGGCCTGTCGGTTTATGTGGCTACTACCGGCAATCCCGGCATGGCCAGCGGCGGCATGGGCGATGTGCTGGCGGGCGTCATCGGCGGCCTGCTGGCGCAAAACCAGCCGCCGCCGGCCGCCGCCGCGCTGGGCGTTTATGCGCACGGCGAAGCCGCCGACCGGGTCGCCGCCCGGCAGGGAGAGCAGGGCATGCTGGCCGGCGATCTGTTTTCGGAACTGGGAGCCTGTCTCTGCGCGGAGTAGTTCGGGTACAATGGCGGGCGGGACAGGCGCGGGTAAAACAGGGTTAAACTGGCCATCCCGATTCAATGTCGGCTTTGAAATGAGCGGTCATCAGGCGTTATAGTATTTGCAAGGCAATTTCGGTGTTTTTTAATCCCTTCGCCCTATCCGGCGGGAAATGAGTGTGGAAGCGTCAAGCTTCGCTGAAAGGAAAAATCATGCACGAACATCAACTGAGCAACTGGCAGCATCATCATAATTTCGCCCGCATCAACCGCAAGGGCGAAACCCGCGCCAAATGGGTATTGTTGCTGACATTCGCCACCATGCTGGTGGAAATCGCCGCCGGCATGCGTTTTCATTCCATGGCGCTGCTGGCCGATGGCTGGCACATGGCCACCCATGTGCTGGCGTTTCTGATCGCCATTTTCGCCTACCGCTATAGCAGGCTGCATGAACTGGATCAGACTTTTGCCTTCAGCCCCGCCAAAGTCGGCATTTTAGGCGGGTTCGCCAGTTCCATCGCTCTGGCCATGGTGGCGTTGATGATGGTGGCGGAATCGGCGCAGCGGCTGGCCATGCCGGAAACCATCGAGTTCGACGACGCGCTTATCGTGGCCGGCGTCGGCCTGGTCATCAATCTGCTCAGCGCATTATTGCTCGGCGATCACGATCATGGACACGCGCACCATCACGATCACCATGACCATGATCATTCGTCGCAACCATGCAGCCATTCACCGCAAAACCGGCACGACCATAATCTGCGGGCCGCCTATCTGCATGTGCTGGCCGACGCCCTGACTTCCGTGCTGGCCATCATCGCCCTGCTGGCAGGCAAGTTTTACGGCTGGAACTGGCTGGATCCGGTCATGGGTTTTGTCGGTGCGCTGGTCATTCTGCTCTGGGCCTGGGGTTTGGTCAGAGAAGCCAGTCCGGTACTGATAGACCAGACTGTCGATGCAAATTACAAGCAGGCCATTCAGGATACCCTGGAAGAAGACGGCGAATGCCTGGTCAGCGACCTGCATGTCTGGCGGCTGGCGGCCGAACATCACGCGGCGATCGTGGTCATCGTCACCCGCTTCCCCAAGCCGCCCAATTATTACAAGCTGCTGCTGGCCAATTTTGTCTATCTGGATCACATCACAGTGGAAGTGAATACTTGCGTGGGCGATGATTGCACTTAGAACATCGTGGAGTTGATCAGAAAATGCGTGCCCAGGCTGCAAAAATAGCCCAGGGCGATGGCGGGCGTCCATTTCAGATGAGTGGTGAAGGTGTAGATGCCTCTGGCCTGCCCCATTAGCGCCACGCCCGCTGCGGAACCGATAGCCAGCAGGCTGCCGCCGACGCCGGCGGCGAGCGTGACCAGCAACCACTGGCCTTCCGACATTTCGGGATGCATGGACAGGATGGCGAACATGACCGGAATGTTGTCGATCAGCGCCGAAGATATTCCCACCAGCGTGTTGGCGGAGGTCGCGCCCAGCTCCCCGTACAGAAAACCGGATAGGCGATGCAGAAAGCCGATGAAATTCATGCCGCCTACGCATAGCACTACGCCATAGAAGAAAAGCAGGGTATCCCATTCCAGCCGCTCCAGATGATGGAACACGTCGAAACGCAGTTCGGCGTCATCCTCGGTGGCCGGCGGTTTTTGGTAATGTATCGAGCCGAGATCGGCGTCCATCTCGTCGTCGTGGGTGATATGCAGAAAATAGCCGAACAACTGTAGATAGGCCAGCCCGGCCATCATGCCCACCGCAGCCGGTAATTGCAGGCTGTTCTGAAAAACGACGGCGGTGAGTATGGTCAGCAGGAATAGGAGCACGATGCGCTTGGCGCCGCGACGAATGACGATTCTGGCCTGAATCTGCGCAGGCTCGGCCTTGGGTATGGCGAAATGCATCAGTGCGGCGGGGATCAGAAAATTGACCACCGAAGGAATGAACAGCTTGAAAAATGTCCAGAACTGGATGAAGCCCTTTTGCCAGACCATCAGCGTGGTAATGTCGCCGAAAGGGCAGAAGGCACCGCCGGCATTGGCGGCGACCACGGTATTGACGCAGGCCACGCCGACGAATTTAGGATTGTCCTTGCCGACCGCCATGATCACCGCGCACATCAGCATGGCGGTAGTCATGTTATTGGAAACCGACGAAATGAAAAACGCCAGCAAGCCTGTCACCCAGAACAGCTGGCGGTAGCTCAACTTTCTGTTCACCAGCCACACCCGCAGGCAGTCGAAGACCCGGCGTTCCTCCATGGCGTTGATGTAGACGATGGAGACGATGATGAACAGCAGCAATTCGCCGTAATCCAGGACATCATGGCGGATTGCGGCTTCGGCCACCGAAGAAAGCCCCTGCTGTTTGTAGACCAGGGCAATGCCCACCCAGATCAGCGCCGCCGCCAGCATCATCGGTATGGATTTGCGCAGTTGCAGGGCTTCTTCAAGCACTACCAGCACATAAGCCACGGCGAAGACTGCAATCGATGCAAAACCCACCCAGTGCCCGCTTAAATCCAGCGGTTGCGGTTGACTCAGGGCTAAAACGTCCGTTGGTGAAAAAATTAGCCAGATGGCTGCCGATAGGCTGATAGACCCCGGTTTTAAATATTTCATTCGTTCAATTATACTCAAATTTAACGTTAATCAAAATGCCCCAGGCGCACGACGATTTCAAGTCGGGAACTTGCGCTGTGCGAAAATCCTCGGTTCGAAATGGGCGCCGACTTATTGGAGTATGCCCAAAAATTCCCCGGCAATGAATTGGGCTATGCCGTCCGTATCGTTCAGGTCAAGGCGGCGCAGGCCGGCAGGGACGGTGATGGGCTGATCGCAGGCGACGGCGATGATATGCGGGTCGTGCGGATACAGCAGCGGTTTGCCCAGCGACGGCCGGTGCAGTTCGATTTTGGCGTAGGCCGTATCGCGAAAACCTTCGACCAGAATCAGATCCAGCCCGGCGGCCGGAAAAGCCGCCAGTTGTTCTTCCAGCACCAGGGGTTGCGGGCTGGCGAATTCGCAGATCACCGCCCGGCGATAGGGGGAAACCAGCATCACCGGCGTCGCGCCGGCCGCTCTGAGCCGGTAACTGTCCTTGCCGGGCTGATCGATCTGCACATCGTGATGGCTGAATTTAATCACCCCTATCTTCAGGCCGAGGCTGTTCAAAACCGGCAGCAAACGGGTGAGCAATGTGGTTTTGCCTGTGCCGCTGTATGCGGCGAAACCTAAAACTGGGGGCTGGAATGAGGACATTTATCCGCTCTGCTGGCATCGTGAATCCGTCATTTTAAGCTATTATGCACCACCTGCTTTATCTGTTTGCGAGACCTTAAAGTGATAAGAGTTTATATTTTGCTGGTGCTGGCGGCGCTGATTGCGGGTTACCTGTTCCTGCGCTGGTTTCAGCGTACCCCGACCGAACAGGTCGGCCGGTTCGCCAGAAAAACCGCCTGGATACTGGCGTTGCTGCTGATCGCCCTGCTGGCGGTGACCGGCAGGCTCAGCGCGGTGCTGGCCGGCATCGGCATCGGCATCGCCTTTCTGCTGCGGCTGACCCCGGTTTTACTTAAATACGCGCCGCAACTGCACAAGCTGTGGGCATGGTTCCAGGCCAGTAAAACAGACGGGCGGCAGCAATCATCGCATCGACGGCCGTCCGCTTCTACCGGCCTTGGCCGAGCCGAAGCCCTGGAAATACTGGGGCTTAAGGCGGGCGCCAGCGAAGCCGAGATCATCGAAGCCCACCGCAAACTCATCGCTCGTCTGCATCCGGACAAGGGGGGATCGGATTATTTGGCCGCCAAGATCAATCTGGCCAAAAAAGTGCTTTTAAATCGTTAAAAACGGCGGCCGGCCTGGGTCTGCGGCGTTTGCGAATCGTAACGGCCGGCAATTTTCGGCTTTTGGCGGAATAATAGCTAAATTCAATGATTTCAATTGCTAGCGCATTTGTATTAAAGTTATACTGTCAGTAACAGTTAGAAGTGATGTTATCCATAAAGACCGGTTTGGAGACAGTGCATGCGTGAAGAAGCGATTGAACTGGAAAACAGCTTGCAGATAGCCGAGTTAATGGCGTTTGCCGAACAGGAAGATGACGGCTCGTTGCCGCAGGTTCTGGAAAATCCGCCGGATCAGGAGTCGGCTGAACTGCGGGAGGCCGGGTTTGACGCCACGAGTTGCTATCTCAGGGAGTTGGGCAATTCCCGATTGCTCACCCCGGAACAGGAAATGCTCTACGGCAAACGCGCCTTGCTGGGCGATGGCCAGGCCCGCAAGATCATGATCGAAAGCAATTTGCGGCTGGTGGTCAAAATTTCACGCCGTTACCTGAACCGCGGCCTGCCGTTACTGGATTTGATAGAGGAAGGCAATCTGGGGCTGATCAAGGCCGTGGAAAAATTCGATCCCGAACGGGGCTTCCGCTTCTCGACCTACGCAACCTGGTGGATCAGGCAGAATATCGAAAGAGCGATCATGAATCAGGCTCGCACCATCCGCCTGCCGATTCATGTGGTCAAGGAAATCAATCTTTACCTGCGGGCGCAATATAATCTGACGCAAAGCCTGGATCATGAACCCAGCGTGGACGAAATAGCCCGATATTTGGGCAAACCGGTCAAAACCGTCAGCAAAATGCTGAAACTCCATGAGCGGGCGACCACGATTGATATCCTGCCTGAAAAGGATCACGAAATCCATGCCGAACACAACAGTCTTTCCCCGGCCGAGATTTTGCAGGACAATTTTATTCAACACCATCTGCTGCACTGGGTTTACCAGCTTGCCGACAAACAGCGGGAGGTGATCTGCCGCCGTTACGGCCTGTGCGGGTTTGAATGTGAAACCCTGGAGCAGGTGGCCTGCGGTCTGGATCTGACCCGTGAACGGGTCAGGCAGATTCAAATGGAGGCCCTGAAACGCCTCAAGGATATTCTGGAGACCAGCGGCTATTCGCTGGAGGCGGTTTTGAATTAAGACAGTGTTGTGTTCATTGCCTTTTATGCCAAAAATAGAGCATAAAAACAGACTATGCCTGCGTCTCAACCGAAGACCATAATCCATAAAAAGCGAACGTACCACAATTTAATCAATCGAGGTACGTCCTCTATTTCATAAGTGGCGACAGCGGATTTTTGCTATAATTCAATGTATTAATCAGTCAGAGTCCTTTATGGCGCGCTACCTCGATCCCAAGAACGACCTGGTGTTCAAGAAAATCTTCGGCGAACATCCGTTGCTGCTGAAAGATTTCTTGAATGCTTTGCTGCCTTTGCCGGATGACGGGCAAATTATCGAACTCAGCTATTTGCCGCCGGAACAAATTCCGATCGTGCCACCGGAAAACCGGCGTGGTATCGTGGATGTCAAATGTACTGACCAGCGCGGCCGAGTGTTCATTGTCGAAATGCAGATGTACTGGACACCTTCGTTTTTTAACCGGATGCTGTTCAATGCCAGTCAAGCCTTTGTCATGCAACTTGATCCGGGGGAAGAATACAAGCTGTTGCAACCTGTTTATGCTTTAGGCATCATCAACGCCATTTTCGAACAAAGCGAGGATTGGTATCACCATTACAAAATCGTCAATATCGAAAAAACGCATCGCATCATAGACGGATTGCAGTTTGTTTTCATTGAACTCCCCAAGTTCAAGGCGGAAACCCCCAGCGCCAAAAAGGTTCGTGCGCTGTGGCTCAGGTTTTTAAAGGAAATAAAAGGCGAACTCGAACCTCCTGCCGAATTGTCGGACTATCCGCCGATCCAGGAGGCATTGACTATTAGCAAGGAAGCGGCCTTTACCCGCGCGGAATTGGCCGCCTATCAAGCGGTGATGATGGCGATCAGCAATGAAAAATCCATTGTGACGGATTCCATTGAGTTGGGGATTGAAAAAGGGATTAAGATTGGTCGGGAAAAAGGGATAGCAATCGGTCTGGAAAAAGGTCGGCAAGAGGAGAAACTGGCGATTGCCAGAAATCTGCTTGCGGTGCTGGATGATGGCGCTATTGCAAAGATGACCGGGTTGTCGGTGGATGACGTGCGGGAGCTCAGATTATGCCAAAAATAGAGCCTGAAAACAGACTATGCCTGTGTCTCAACCGAATACCATAATCCATCCCCATCCCCCTGCCGAATTGTCGGACTCCCCCTATTTCGATGTAGCCTGGATGAAATGCAATGCACTCCGGGCATCGAAGGCGGGAGCGTTTGGTTGTCGATTTGGGTAAAGGTTGCCGGTTGCTTGCAGGCCGTTCCCGTATTCCGCATTGCTGCATACGGGCTAGGAGTCTGTCCAAGAATAGAAGCCGTAGCGAGGGCAAGCCATTTTGAGTTGAATTTTTTGGGCATTTGAGGCGGAATAGTTGCGCTATTTAACGAAAATGCGCAGGAAATCCGGCCAAAAGGGCTTTTCCGCAGTAGGTTTTCTATTCTCGGACAGGCTCCTAGGTTCGGGTTAAGTTTTTTGATATGCCGGTTCGGATGCCTCGGTGTCGAAATTGACCCGTTCCATTTCCACCACCAGCGGCATGTTGCGCACCTGGGTGTGGATAGAGCCGATATATTCGCCCAGCATACCGATAAAAAAGGTCTGAATGGCGGCAAAAAAGAACAGGCCGATCAGCACCGGGGCCATGCCCAGTTGAAAGGAATCCCAGTAAATCAGTTTGGCGGCCAGGAACAGCAGGGCGACCAGCAGGCTTAAAAACGACAGCAGAAAACCGCTCATTACCATCAGCCGCAACGGCACTTTCGAGTGGTTGGTGATCCCCAGCATGCCGATATCGTATAGCGTATAAAAGTTGTTTTTGGTCACCCCGCGCATTCTTCTGGGCTGTTTGAAAGGCACGGTGGCGATCGGAAAACCGATTTCGCATAATAGCCCCCGGAAATAGGGGTAGGAATCCTGAATATCGCGCAGGATTTTAATCACCTTTCGGTCGAACAGGCCGGCCCCGGTCGCATTCTGCACCAGCGGTACATCCGATATGCTGGAAATTGTCTGGTAATAGGCTTTGCGTAGCGCAAACATCAGGCTGGATTCCTCGCTTTCCGGCTTGACGGCCAGTACGATTTTGAAACCCTGCTCCCATTTGCCGATAAATTCGGCGATCATTTCCGGCGGATCCTGCAGGTCGGAGGCAATCAGTACGCAGGCATCGCCGCCGGATTGCAGGATGCCGTAATAAGGCGAGCGGATATGCCCGAAATTTCGGGCATTGACGATCAGTTTGACGCGCCTGTCCTCGGCGGCGATGGCCTTTATCTTTAAAACCGTGCCGTCGGTAGAGCAATTGTCGATCAGGATATGTTCATAGTCGTAGGGCTGGCCGGCCATGACGATGGCAATGCGTTGGCAAAGCTCCTCGATATTGTCCTCTTCGTTGTAACAGGGGGTGACGATGCTGATCAGTTTTTTGCGGGTTGTCATGTCAATTCTCGGTTTAAAAGCGGGTGAATTTTGTTCGAAAACTCATGGTTCCGGATATTGCCGATCCAGTTTCGCGCCGTAAACCAGCCTTGGCCTGCATTCCTTCGCGTCATCCATGACGATTTCGATCAGCAGCGGGCCTTTGCGGCCGGCAAGCAGATTCAGGCAGTCGTCAATATCCTCGCTACGCTCGATACGATGCGAATCGATGCCATAAGCTGCCGCTATCCTGGCGAACGCCGGACTGCTGTAACCTTTTTTGGTAGACTGATCCCGGCCGTCGAAATACATGTCCTGAAAATTCTTGACCATGCCCAGCATGGCGTTATTCAAGACTATGATGGCGATATCCAGTTGCAGGCGGTCAAGGGTATCCAGTTCCTGAATATTGATCTGCATGCTGCCGTCGCCGGTGATGACCACCACCTTTTGCCGCGATTCGAGGGCTATGCCCAGCGCCGCCGGCAGGGCGAAGCCCATCGCCCCCATACCGCCGCTGTGATGCACAGACTGGCCGGCCGATAAACGAATATTTTGGGCGGCCCACATCTGGTGATTGCCGACATCGCACACATAAGCCACCGGCTGGCCGGCCAGTTTCTGATTGAGCAGCCTGAAAATTTCGCAGGGACTGATGCGCCAGTCCGGGTATTCATCGGCCTGAAACCGCTGGCGTTGCGCGGACAGAAGGCTTAACCAGCCGCTGTCCAGTTTGGGGAACATCTCGGTTCGCAGTTGAAAAGCCTTAAAAAAATCGGCTGCGGCGATGCAGATATTCAGCGCCGCCTTAATCCTGTTGTTCAATTGCGCCGGGTCGATGTCGATCTGGACGATGACCGCATTGCGGGCAAAGTCGCCGGTATCCGCGCCGGTTTGTCGCACATCCAGCCTGGCCCCGACCACGAGCAGCAGATCGCAATTTTGTATTGCCCAGTTGGCCGTCCGGTTACCGTAACTGCCTATCATATTAAAATAAGCCTGACCGGCCGGCAGCCGTTCCTGGCCCATCAGCGTCGCGACATAAGGGATGCCGGCTGCTTCGGCGTCCAGCAGCCAGTCGTTCAGGCCGTCCGCCCAGCGAGCGCCGCCGCCGATGCAGAGCAACGGTTTTTGCGCGTTTCCGCACAGCGCCGCCAGCACATCGAAAGCGGCGCTGTCCGCTTTGTGCGCAGGGATAGTTTGCAGCGGCGTTCTCAGCCATTCGCCGACCACGGCGTCGGCAATTTCCGCGCACTGCACGTCATTGGGTATATCCAGCAACACCGGGCCCTGCCGGCCGTCCAGCGCGATCGACAGCGCTTTATGCACAGCCGGAAGCAACGCGTCGGCGCTATCCACTCTATGCGCATATTTGGTCAGCGGTTGCGCGACCTGCACGATGTCCAGTTCCTGAAAACCCTGCTGCCTGACGGCCAGCCCGCCTTTCAGTTCATGGCTATTGACCTGGCCGGTGATAAACAGACAGGGGATGGAATCGAACCAGCAACTGCCGATGCCGGTTATCAGATTGGTTGCCCCCGGGCCGCTGGTCGCCAAGGCAACCGCCAGGGTTTTGCCTTTTGCGTATCGGGCCACGCCTTCCGCCGCAAAGGCGGCGGACTGTTCATGGTGCATGGAGATGATATTGAACTGCCCGGTAGCGGCAAAGCTGTCGAGGATATGGGTGATCATGCCGCCGGCAAGTTCGAAACAGGTCTGAATCCGGTGATTGAGCAAAAATTGGGTAAGTGCGTCCGAGGCTTTCAATGCTGATTCCTGAATAATCGTTTAGTCGTAGTCTGCCGCCACCCGGAATCTGTCCGGGTTATGGATAAACAGACAGGCTACTAAATCGCAGCTAAAATTTAAAAGGTTCCAAAAAGATTGGCAAACCAGTCCAGTCCCCAGTAGGCGATGCTGGCCAGTAGCAACAGTATCAGGATGACCAGCAGCATTCTGCCATGGCCACGCGCCCAGGTTAAGGCATTGCATAGGCTGTTGAATTTGCTGATGACAGACATTTTATTCTCCCGGAAACGGTTGCAAAACAGGCCGCAGGCAAAACAAATTGCCTGCGGCCTGTTTCATTTTACCTTTTACCGCCGCCACCGCCAGCTTTTTTACCCCGGGTTGGGCGAGCGGTTCGAGCTGAGGTTGGGCTTTTCACGCTAACCTTCCGCTGCGACGCGGCTATGCAGGGTAAAGGTTACCGGCCCGTCATTGACCAGCGCCACCTGCATGTCCGCCCCGAATTCGCCGAACTGCACGCCGGGGTAGACGGCAAGCGCCCGCTGCTGCAGATAGCCGAACAGGGCGCGGCCCTGTTCCGGCGGGGCGGCGGCGGCGAAACCGGGGCGGTTGCCGGTTTCGGTATCGGCGGCCAGGGTAAATTGCGGCACCAGCAACAGGCCGCCCTGAATGGCGCGCAGGCTTAGATTCATCCGCTGTTCGCTGTCGGCGAATATCCGGTAATTGAGTATCCTTTCCAGCAGGCGATCGGCCTGTTTTTCGGTGTCCTGTTTTTCCACCGCCACCAGCGCCAGGATGCCCTGGCCGATGCTGCCGATTTCTCTGTCTTTTACGCTGACGTTGGCCTGGGTGACGCGCTGGATAAGAGTGATCATGATATGGAAACTGTTTAGCGCTATGTGGTGGCGAATGTAAAACGCTATTATTGCATAGCCTTTTATTATAATGAGTCCGATATGCCCGCCAAAACCCTGCTCGGCCACCCTATTGGCCTGTTCGTGCTGTTTTTTACCGAAATGTGGGAGCGTTTTTCCTTTTACGGCATGCGTGCGTTGCTGGTGCTGTATATGACGCAACATCTGTTTGCGGCCTATGCCGCAGGCATGCCGGTATGGGGCTTTCAGAGTCTACAGGCCGGGCTGGCGGCCATCTTCGGCCCCCTGAGCCAACAGGCGCTGGCTTCGCAAATCTACGGCCTGTACACCGGTTTGGTTTACTTCACCCCGTTTCTGGGCGGCGTCATGGCCGACCGGCTGATCGGCCAGCGCAACGCCGTGGCGATGGGGGCGGTGCTGATGATGGCCGGGCATTTTCTGATGATCTTCGAGTCTCTGTTTCTTTTGGCCTTGCTGTTGCTGATACTGGGCAGCGGTTGTTTCAAGCCCAATATCGCCACTCAGGTCGGCAGCCTGTATGCGGAAAACGATCCGCGCCGCGACGGCGCTTTTACCTTATTTTATATGGGCATCAATTTGGGCGCGTTTTTCGCGCCGCTGGTGTGCGGCACGCTGGGCCAGCTTTACGGCTGGCATTATGGCTTCGCGGCGGCCGGCGTCGGCATGATGGCCGGTTTGTGCATCTATCTGGGCGGACAACGCTATTTGCCCGTCGAGCAACCGGGACTGTTCAGGACGCGCCCGCCGGCCGATACGGCGCTGACGGCCGAGGACTGGCGGGCAATCGGCGGGCTGACGCTGCTGGCGACGCTGAACATTCTGTTCTGGGCGGTTTACGAACAGCAGGGCAATACCCTGCAATTATTTGCGGAACACCATACCGACCGGCATTTCGGCGGCTGGGAAATGCCTTCCACCTGGTTTCAGTCCCTGAATCCGGTGTTTATTTTTATGCTGGCCCCGCTGCTGGACAGGTTGTCGGAAACCCTGGCGGTTCGGGGTCGCGATCCGTCCTGCATCGTCAAGATGGCGTTGGGGGCGGGGCTGCTGGGGGCGTCGTTTCTGGTGCTGATTTTCGCGGCCGGCGAAGTTCATCACGCCGAACGGATCAGTTTTCTATGGCTGGTGTTATGTACGCTGATTTACACGCTGGGCGAGCTGTATCTGTCGCCCATTGGCCTGTCTCTGGTCACCCGGGTGGCGCCCGCCGGGATGCTGGGCATGCTGATGGGCATGTGGTTTTTGTCGTCTTTTTTCGGCAACTATCTGTCCGGCTATATAGGCAGTTTTTACGAACGGCTGCCCAAAGACCAGTTTTTTAGCCTGCTGGCCGGGCTGGGTCTGTTCACCGGACTGGCGATCCTGGCCTTCAAATCGCCGCTGGACAGGACGATAGGGGGGGGCCGTAAGGGATTCCTTCGTAAATGAGTAACATCTCAACTTTATTGTAATTTTTGACAAATACTCACCCATCTTTCAAAAGGCAGCCGTCTTTTAACACCAGAAAAAATCAAGCCATCCCTTTCTGTCACCCATAAAATCTGGGCGCCCATGCTCATGATTCGCTTTGCCATGACAAAGGAAAGCCATAGCGTGCACCACGGCGATTTTTCTTCAAAGGTTTCAATCCAAGCCGAGCAGCCAGCGCCTCATCGGCTGGATGATAAAATTCATAGTAACAGCCAACTTGAAAAAACAGTACCTCACCCGGAAAATGTTTTATCAGCCAATGATATTGCCAACGGGTACAATCGAATTTTTTAGGCACCTCATAAAGGGGATGTAAGCTTAAATAGTTGGCATCAATAGCAAAAAATTGGCTCAAAAACGGATAATCCCGCCACAGGCTTTGCCGTAAATCAAAACTATCGGCATGCCGCAAGTGGCCAAGATATGAGGCCACTGTAGCCCTACACTGCTCCAGTAGAGCCTCATCAAAACTGTAAACTCTATAGTTTTGCTCAGTTTTCATCAATTGCGCGGCAAAATGATTCAGTTTGCTGCGTAAATTATTAATTACCCGCCTTCTGACCAACCGGTAATCAGCACGAATGATATATCCCAGAAAATCCACGCCATCGCTGGCCGGTCTTAGTTTTTCCCGACGGTCATTCAGTTCCAGAAGCAATCTTTCCCGAAGAAATAGCCGAATCTGCTCACGCCATGCGCCGAGTCGTTCAGGATTGTCGTCCAATAACACGAAATCATCGCAATAGCGCAGATAAAACCGGCACTTCAGTTGATGTTTGACGAACTGATCCAGACTGTTCAGATAGACATTGGCAAAAAACTGACTGTTGAGATTGCCAATCGGCAGCCCTTTGCCAGGTTCGCATTGCAACAGGCTTTTATGCGAGGGCATTTGCTGTAACAAGCCGGGCTTGCCTTTGTAGCTAAAGTTTTCGGTGCAGTCGTGGAACACTAATAACTTGCACAACCAAAGCACTTCCGGCGTTTCGATATGCGGTTTCAGCAGCAGCCAGAGGATTTGCTTGTCTATACGCATAAAATAATTACGGATATCCAATTGCAGATAATAAATGCGCCGGTTACCGTTTATTGAAGCCTGGCGGATAAACTGCGTGAGCCTATCAACGGCTTTATGAATGCCTTTACCTTTTCGGCAGGCGTACGAGTCGTGAATAAATACCGGTTCCCAATAGCGTTCCAGCTCCCGCACCAGCACATGATGCACTACCCGGTCGCGAAAATCGGCGGCGAAGATTTCCCGTAATTTGGGGCGTTCGGTAACAAAACAGACAGAGGAAGACGGACTATAGCTGCGGTCTTGCAGCGCCGCCGCCAGCTCCAGCAGGTTAAGTTCCTGTCGAGCCTCAAAACGCAAGGCGTTGAAGGTGTTTCGCTTATTCTTCCGGCATTCCAGATAATGCCGGTGTAAACTGGCAAAGCTGAACAAGCCTTCGGTTGGCTTCAAAAGCAATCATTCTCCGGGGCTGACTGCCCATGCGTAGTTCTGGTTGTTCTTATTGTTGTTGTTCTGGTTGCCATTGTTGGTATTGAAGTTCCACGCGTTGTTAGGATTGGCGGAATACTCGGTACCAGACCAGTACACATAGGCCGACGCATAGCCTGTTTACTTAACGGTTGCGATGCAACCCACCGTTTGGAAATCCGCATTCGGGTATTCCTCACTGCATGATCATACCTGATTAATCAGGTGAAACAGGCGCACAATGATACAACTCGGCACGCTGTCCTGACAGTATTAAAGGTTCAGGACATTCTGGCGCTTTTGTCCGCCTTATTGACCGTTTTGGCGTGCAGGCTTTTCAGCCAGCCTTCGTTCTGTCTGCAAACTTTTGCCGTCAGTTCCACTATATGGCTGTAGGCATTAAAACTTTTAAAGGCTTTGGTCTCCTTGGCGATTCTGATCAACAACAGCGTTTCTTCCAGATGATCGCGCAATACCAGTAAACCCGCTGTTTTGTCCACCTGATTATTGGCCTGTATAATCAAAGTCACCGTCTTGCGGCTGGCGTTGCGCAGTTCGCTGCCCAAGGTGTATTTGTGATAGCGGCTGAACCCGGTGACGATTTTTTCAAAATGTACCGCCAATTCCAGTGCATCCCGGTAAATCGGCAGGTGTTCATAGCGCGCCACGCAGTTAACTCCAGGGACCAAAACCCCAAAATAAAAACGTCTGGGGGCTATCGCCCCCAGACCCCCAAAAGGGTCAAATGACCCGAAGCACCGAATTACCCAGCGTGAACGCGTCGCTTCAAGCCAAGCATTCCTATTATGCCAGTGCCAATCAACCACACAGCACCAGGCTCCGGTACGGCGTTCACTTGTCCGGGGCTGACGGCCCATGCGTAGTACTGGACGACCTTATTGCCGTTGTACTGGTAGCCATAGTTGGTATAGAAGAACCACGCGTTGAGAGGATCGGCGGAATACTCGGTACCAGACCAGTACACATAGGCTTGCTCGTTAGAAAAAAGGCTGTTGGTTGGGATTGCGCTACCTGCCGTGCCGCCCAATTCGCTGTAATATAGTTCTGCCAGTTGGCTGCTGGAGGGTGATGGCCGGTTACTATAACTTGCGGTATCATCCACTGTGGTTGGCAAAGCCCATTGGTTCGAGCCAGCGTAATTGATGGTATCGAGATAATGGACAAAGGCTTGCTGACCCCACCAGTCTGCCCTTCCTTGATAGCTGCCTGTCGTGGTGAAATCGGCTGCTGATAAGGCGTAACTGCCGGACGAACCGTCATAAGGATTAGGCGTATCATGGATTACGCCACCACTAGCGTTGATAATGGCGGTGATCAGGTTGCTGGCGTTGGCGTCACCACCCGCGATGGCATTGGCTTCCAGCGTGCCCAGCAAGTTGGCGTTTGATGTCCAGGTGGCGTTGATGCCGCTATCGTAAACGCCTAAACCATTGTACACCGAAGTCAAGGTGGCGTTCGCATTGACGCTGGCCGCGCATAATAATGCCGCCGCATACTTTATTTTATGGCATTTCATTTGTTGTCCTTTAAGTCGAATTAATAACACACACGGAAAAAGCGGAAAAAGCGGAAAAAGCGGAAAAAGCGGAAAAAGCGGAAAAAGCGGAAAAAGCGGAAAAAGCGGAAAAAGCGGAAAAAGCGGAAAAAGCGGAAAAAGCGGAAAAAGCGGAAAAAGC
>JAQTUW010000041.1 GCA_028707085.1 Methylococcales bacterium
AAAAGCGGAAAAAGCGGAAAAAGCAGAAAAAGCGGAAAAAGCGGAAAAAGCGGAAAAAGCGGAAAAAGCGGAAAAAGCGGAAAAAGCTTTCCCGATAGGATTTTAACACAAATTGTGACGGACTTCAAATTTAGTTTGACAAATTTGAGATTTATGTTCCTTGTGTTTAGCCGCCCACTAACTCGATTGGTTTTGTTAAAATCACGATCCCATAATGCTTTGCCCGGCCTCTTTTAACGTGCCATCGCCATTGAGGTACAGATAAAGTGTTGTGGTGGTGATTCCAAATTTTTTAGCGACTTCAAATGTATTCGTTTTAGGATCAGACAGTGCCGACATTGCCATCATCAAAGTTGATCTGTCCATCTTTCGCGGGCGTCCGCCTTTACGACCGCGTGCTCTTGCCGCAGCCAGCCCCGCCTGAGTGCGCTCAACAATCAATTCCCGTTCAAACTCAGCCAGCACTGCAAAAATCCCAAAGAACAACCGCCCGTTTGAGGTAGTGGTATCGATTTGGGCTCCGGCGCCTGCCAATACTTTCAATCCAACGTTACGAGAATGCGTACAATCAATTTCAATTGCCTCGTTATTGGGGTAACACAAAACGCGCGGCGGCAGACGGTACCCAATGGAATCTATATGAAAACAATCTGTTGTCAGAAAGTCATATCCGTTACGGCGGTTATGGTGGCATTGCTTACTACCATATCAGCGACACGTATATTGCGCTGTTTTCGCATTTCATTGATGACCTGTTTACCAAGGATGCGATAGATTGGGATTTGATCGCTTGTCATTTGCCGGACGTGTTGCAAGTGGCGCAATCGATTCGTGCAGGGCGTATTCAACCATCGACTATCTTGCGCAAGCTTGGTACTGCCAGCCGGAAAAGCAAACTGTATTTCGCCTTTCGTGAGTTGGGCCGAGTTGTCCGCACCATATTTTTGCTGGAATATATCAGCGACGATGCGCTACGCCAGGTCATCCAAGCGGCGCAAAACAAGTGCGAAGGTTTCAACAACTTTGCTCAGTGGGCGTATTTCGGCTCGGACACCATTGAAGAAAATGTGCGCGAGGATCAGTTGAAGATAATCAAGTACAATCACCTGATTGCCAATCTGATGATTTTCCACAACTGCCATACAATGACGCAGGCATTCAAGGAACTGGAAGCGGAGGGGATGAAGTTGACGCCAGAATTGGCTGCTGCATTTAGTCCATATCGGACACATCACGCCAATCGTTTCGGCATGTATGAGCTGCGGGAACGGGATTTGGAGCCGATTGACTATGGTGTAACGTTCAAAATGTAACGAAATTAGGGATGTTACTCATTTACGAAGGAATCCTTACGGTTCCCCATAGGGGCCAGGGCGGGGATGTCGCGCCCGCCGCGGCCTGTGCCTCCGGGCGACGGTCGGGCGGAATAAGGCGGCCTTATGCCGCTTCTTCGCCGGCCAGGCCGGTTTTATCCCTGACTTCGAACTCGATTTTCCATTGCTGCTGTGGCGCGCGGCGCGAAACCGCCCTCAATTCCAGGGTGCCGACTTCGCTGATCGCCGCAGACAGGTGTACCGGAATCACCTCGCCTAGCGAATGGCCGTCTTCCGGCAGGGTGATCTCGATTTCGTCCAGCTCTTCCAGTTCCCCGGTGTCCGGGCTTTCCAGACGCAGCCCGGCCACATCCTCGCGCCGGGTCTTGGAGGCGAAGAATCTGAAGCGTACCGGTTCGCCGATCACCAGCCCGAATTCGTCGTTGGGCAATGCCTGTTCGCTACCTTCCTCCATGCCGAAGGGCGCCACGCATAGCGCCTCCAGTTCCGGCGGCAGGCCGGGCACGGCCGGCATGGCGCTTTCCACGCCCACATAATAGGCCGCCGCGGTGCCGCCCTTGATGCGCACCCCTTTGCCCTGCCGGACAAAGCCGAAATACGCCGCGCCGCGAGCCACCGCCAGATCCAGATCGGCGCCTTGCAACAGTCGGGCGGGCGGGGCGTTTTCCGCCGCCAGCCAGGCGTTCAGCACGTCCATAAGTCGTTTCGCCAGCGGGTCGGCCTTTAACACCCCGCCATTAAACAGTACAGCGCTGGGATGTAAAAAGCCGGCCGATTCCGGCAGGTGGATGTCCTTGAACTCCAGCACAGCGTTGACCTGCCTGGACAGGAAGGCCGCCAGATGGCGGGTGACGGCGGCATCCTGGGCATAGGGCAGACCGGCGCTGCGCAAGCCGCTACGCGGTCTGCTCAGCGGCTTGTCGGCCACCGTGACGCCGGGCAGAAAACCTTCCACCAGCACCTTGCTCAGTTCCTCGCGCCGCAATTCGCTGCGCAGGCTGCCACTGATCAGCGAAGAGCCTCGGCTGGCGATCACCAGCGGTATGGCTTCCAGTTCCGGCTGGCTGAACAGCTTTTCCTTGCCGACCCGACAGGCGTGGGTCAGGGCCTGCAACTGCCAGGCTTCCAGGCGCTTGCCGCCTTCGGCCTCCAGTTTGGCCTTGATTGTATAGGCCAGCGCCAGATCCATATTGTCGCCGCCCAGCAAAATGTGGTCACCCACCGCAACCCGGGTCAATTGCAGATTGCCCTGCTCCTGGGTGACGGCGATCAGCGACAGGTCGGTGGTGCCGCCGCCGATGTCCACCACCAGCAGCACGTCGCCGACTGCGACATGATTGCGCCAGTCGCCTTCGCTGTTTTCGATCCAGCTATACAGCGCCGCCTGCGGCTCTTCCAGCAGCACGGCCTGATCCAGTCCCAGCGCCCGCGCCGCCTCGACCGTCAGTTCCCGCGCCGCCGGATCGAAGGAAGCCGGCACCGTCAGGGTAATGGTCTGCTGTTGTAGCGGATGTTCGGGAAAAGCATGGTTCCAGGCGCTGCACAAATGCTGAAGATAGGCTTTGCTGGCCAGAAACGGCGACACCCGCTCCACCTCGTCCGCCGCTTCCGCCGGCAGGATCGGCTGCTTGCAGTCCACGCCGGCGTGGCAAAGCCAGCTTTTAGCGCTGGACACTAGTCTGCCCGGCGTTTTGCCGCCCAGATTGCGGGCGATTTCGCCGACCAGATAGTCGGCTTTGGCGATCCAGGGCAGGGCGGCGGCATCCTCGGCCAATTCTGCGCCATGCGGCAGATACATGAAAGACGGCAGTTGCGGCAGATTTTCGATCGTTCCCGGCGCGGTCAGTTGCGGAATGGCCAGCACCAGCAATTCGGGTTGTTCCTCGACGGCCTGCAAATCCAGATACGACAGCACGCAATGGGTGGTGCCCAGATCGATGCCGACCGAATAACGGGCTGAACCGCTCATAATTCCACCTCGGCGGCGGCGAGGATGTGCGGATCGTGGCCTTCGGTCAGTCTGGGCAGGTTCATGACATCCACTTGCCAGCCCTTATGCACCAGGGTGCCGGTAAACGGTGCCGCGCCGGTAATATTACCGGTCAGCCGGAAGGCGTAGGCGTCGAATCCGGGTTGCAAGGTAATCCGGCTGCCTTCCTGAGCAGAGCTGACAGGGCTAAGGCTGAAATGCGCCTTGATGGCCTTGCTGCAACCTTGATGCACGATCCGCGCCGCCGCGCCGATTTCCGCATCGCTATAGCCGCCCATGTCTTCTTCGATAAAATCGATAAACCGGGCTTCTTTCTGCAACAGACTCAGCACCTGCAAGGCGGCGTCGGCGGTGGCTTCTCTTAATATGATAGGTTCCGGGGCGGGGCCGGGAACCGGTTTTTCAACTTCTATGATTTTTTCGACTATCCTGATTTCCGGCGGGAGGCTGGTCGCCGGGGCGGATTTTTCGGATTTGCCGCTACGGCGCATCGCCAGCAGCGCGGTGATCAGCACCAAAATCAGGGTCAGCGCCAGCACGGCGACCATGCCGGCCAGATAGACATGCCACAAATCAAAGGTCGTGGGGCGCAGGGATAGGTCTATGGCGTAACTGTTCATAAAATTATTCTCCGCGAAGCGGCAGTTGGGGTTGGCCGGCTTTTTTGGCAGCCTCGGCGTACATCAGTTCCTGCAATACGTTGCGCGTCACCTGGATTCTGAGTTTTTTGAGATGGCGGTCGGCGATCACCCCCGGTACATTGGCGTCCAGATACACTTTGCGCATATCGCCCAGCACCGGCTCGCAGGCGCGCATCACGGCGTCGGTGGCGTGGCGGCTTTCCAGCGTCGCGGCGTCCGGTTTGCGCATGGCGTCCACCACGCATTTTTTATAGCCGTATTGCGCCATCTGAATTTTATGGATCACCTCATCGCTGAGCGTGGTTTCATGCCATTCTTCGCCAGCGGCTTCAGCCCAGGCCCAGCTTGCCGACATTGCAAGGATTAAAAATAAAACCGGTTTCATGGTGTTGCTCCGCATACAGGGTAAAGTGGCGGCGATTTTACGCGAAGCAGGTAGTCATCGACAACAACGCATCGCCTGCCGGCCCCGGGAAATGGATTGGCGAGGCCGGCGGCATGGGCCTGATCGGTCGGTTTACGGCAGGCCGGTCGCTGTTCGGCAGGAAGCGGCGGGTATTGAAAAGAGATGTACAACGCAACGGGAATGAGGCAAACTGCGCGCACCCATTCAGAAGGAGAAAATACAATGTCAGATATTAAACCCCTGATTTCAAAAATCAATAATCACGCAAACACCTTCTTTAGCAATCTGCAGATCGAAGAAACCATACTGTTTGTCATTATATTGCTTTCCATCATCGGCGTGGCCATTACCGACTATGCTCCATCGGCAAGCTGGGCTTACTGGATTTTTATGACTGCGGCGCTGTGTACCTGCGCCGTTGTCATCGAAAAGGCTTTGTTACACCGCAAGGATGTGACCTTTACCAAACTGGTAATCACCCAGTTGATACACTGGGGCGTTACGCTGCTGGCGATTATCGTCAGTTTCTCCTTTGTCAGTTCCGGTCGCATCACTTATGAAGGTTCGGGGTTGATCATTCTGCTGATTCTGTCCTTGTCCACTTTCCTGGACGGCTATCACGTCGGCTGGCGGTTTTATCTGGCCGGCGTTTTCCTGGGCATTACCACAGTGCTGGCCGCCTATGTCGAGGAATTCATGTGGATATTGTTCGCCATCGGTATGGCCAGTCTGTTTTTTGCTTCCTATCTGGAAAAATATCTGACCACAAAACGGCTGGAAAAACCGAAACAGCCTCAGTAAGCCTGAATCACCATTTCGCGCGGACGCCTGGCGGCGTTCGCCTTGTCGGTCTGCCCCCGAAGGTAGCCCGTATGCAGCAACACGGAATACGGGGACAACCTGCGGGCAGCCGATAACTTTTAGGCAAAGCAGTAAACCAGACACCGTCTACAACCCGCCAGCATTTAAAATAATATCCCTCCGCAAAAACCATCGACAGCCTGAGGCGTCGTGGCTTCGATATCCCGGATTCCATCGCATTCCATCCAGGCTACGCCGATTATTGACCGTCGTCAGTCTCTTCTATCGCCCCGTTGTCGTAGAATCTGAACTTCAGCGGTTGGCCATTCACCTCGGCCAGCACATGGTAATGGCGGGTTTCGACCGATTCCAGTTCCTTGACTTTGATGCCGGGGTAACGCTTTTCTATAGCCTGCATTTGCGGGTAGGATAAGGTGAAATAGGGCACTTCCTGGGTCAATTTCATGATCTTGCCGTTATCGGCCATGACCACGACCCGATAAATGAAATTCTTGCTGTTTTCGACTTTATCGGTTTCGATTCTGAATTTAACGGTTTGATTGTCGCTGATGCGGGTCACCTTGCTGATCCGGCTCATTTCAACGGTCTGCAAGGCGGTTGTTTTTACGGCGTCCGGCAAATCCGCAAATTTAATGTCAACGGCGTCCTCGGCCAGCACCGCGTTGGCGTTGCATAAAATAAAAAAGATAAAAACAAGTCTGGCTATATGATTGTGCATCATGTCCTCCATAGTGAACTGGCATGCGATTTTAAGACGGGCGGACTACGGGTTCCGAACCACTGAAGCCGTTCACGATAACATACCCCCACACCGCTTGTGTAGCCGGTGCATGGCGGCAAGCACGGGTGGGCGAGCTAAATCGCCAGGCGTTTGCTTTGTTTTCATATTCAAATTAATATTGAACTGTAAGTTTTTGGCTGCATTCGGCGCATTTTAAGCGGAGACCGTCATGAATCACAGCAATCCGGCCGCACGCCTGGCTTTTCTCGACCGCTATCTGAGGCTATGGATTTTTCTGGCCATGGCCATCGGTATCGGCATAGGCTTTGCGTTTCCCGATCAGCTTAAAGCCTTCAATGCATCGGTAACCGTGGGCACGACCAACATGCCGATCGCCATTGGCCTGATTGTCATGATCTATCCGCCGCTGGGCAAAGTGCGTTACGAAGAACTGGGCAAGGTGTTTTGCGACTGGCGGGTGCTGGGAATATCGCTGTTGCAGAACTGGATTATCGGCCCGGCGCTGATGTTCGTGCTGGCGCTGGTGTTTCTGCGCGATTATCCGCAATACATGATCGGCCTGATTCTAATCGGTCTGGCCCGCTGCATCGCCATGGTGATGGTCTGGAACGAACTGGCGGAGGGCGACAATCAATACGCCATCGGTCTGGTGGCTTTTAACAGCGTATTCCAGGTGCTGTTTTACAGTGCTTACGCCTGGCTGTTCATCAGTTACCTGCCGTCGCAGTTCGGCCTGTACGGCAGTCAGGTTGGCTTCAGCATGGCGGCTATCGCCCAAAGCGTGTTCATTTATCCGGGCATTCCATGCGTTGCCGGTTTCGCCAGTCGTTATCTGTTGCTACGCGCCGCCGGCGACGACTGGTACCGGCATCGTTTCATACCGCTGATCAGTCCGCTGACGCTGCTTGGCTTATTGTTAACCATTATGCTGATGTTTTCGCAGAAAGGCGATTTAATCGTCCAGTTGCCGCTGGATATTCTGCGCATCGCCATTCCCTTGCTGATCTATTTTGTAGTGATGTTTCTGCTCAGTTTCAAAATGGGCGACGCCATTCATGCCGGCTATGCAAAATCCACAACTCTGGCCTTTACCGCCGCCAGTAACAATTTCGAACTGGCGATCGCCGTGGCGGTGGCGGTGTTCGGCATCGATAGCGGCGTGGCTTTAGCCACCGTCATCGGCTCGCTGATCGAGGCGCCGGTCATGATAGGCTTGGTCAACGTGGCGTTTTACTTGCGCAGGCAAATGTAACCGCCGGGTATTCGCTATGAATACCCGGCCGGTAGTACAGGCTATACTGACTGGTTACGTTTTTTGCCGATCGCCAGCATGCCCAGCGTGGCCGCCAGGAATGTCCAGACTGCCGGCGGCAGCGGCACCGATCCTACGGATTCGGATTCCGGATACGCTCTCATGGTTCCATAAGGGCCTGCGGCTGTGCCGAAACCGGTCATGCAGGATGTTCCCATCAGACCGCTGGCGGTGCAGTCTCCGAAGCTTATCTGGCTCAGATCGGTCAGGGTCGAATTCGTGCCGGCCAGTTGTGCAGCGGTGATGTCGATGGTAATGAAGGCGTTACCGGTCGCATTGGTGGTATGACTGGTTTGCGGATTATAGCCGCCATCCAGAAACGTCGCCGAGCTGTTTAATGCAAAGGCGGACATAATGTAACCGCCGTTGCCGTCGCTGGTGGTCGATACCACATCGTAACCGAGATAGGTTGAAGCCGCCGCCGGATACATGGAGTGGTTGAGGTAACCGGTCAGGTTTAAAATCTGGTTGGTGGTAAAGTCAAACGTGAACGTCCCGGTGAAAATCTCATTGGTGGGCTGGGTCATGGGTTCATAAAAAACCTCCGTGATTTGAAAGTCCTGCAATACATCGGCTTTCGCTATCTGAAGACTGCTGAGCATGATAATTGATGTGGCGGCCAGTAATTTGTTCATAATTTCCTTGATATGAATACTTAAAAAGTTAAAGATTTAAACCTAATATGCAATTCAGCCTAAGTTCGTTTTAGGAAAACGGAACATGGCGATTGCGGCATGACTACCCACAAGGGCGGTAAGCCACGGCATTCCTGATGAGTGGACGTCCGGCGTTACCTGATCCCTTTATCCCAAAGCCTCGGGAATGGGCAGTCATTAGAATATTAAGCAATTATTATACCGCTTCACTATTTACGATAAGCCATTGAATGTAAAATAGTTTATGGCTTGCAGCAAGAAAGCTTAAAATAAACTGTGTTATATCGCGCACTTTATTCGTTAATGGGCAAAAAAATAGGTGTAATCACACAGCCGCCAAAAGCTCGGGCTTCAGGCCGGCGGCGTACGGCGATGCGCCGAAATGGGTTTAAACCCATGTCATAAACAAGACAGCATTGATCTAGGAACCTGTCCGAGGCAAACATTTATACAATCTGAAAAAGAGTTGCGCATAACGTGAGACCAAGCTGAATAAGATGGTCAAAATTCTGTTGTTACAACAGCTCTACAACCTGAGTGACGAACAATTGGAATACCAATTGCTGGATAGATTAAGCTTTCAACGGTTTGCCGGACTCAGACTGGACATGCCGGGAACGCTTAATCAAAGCGAAGGCCAGCGAGACTATTTTTGCGGCAGTTAATCAGCAACTGGATAGGCATGGCTATCTTGCCCGGCGCGGCCAGATCGTGGATGCCAGCCGTTCCAGCCCCCAAGCAGCATATTCCGAAAGCTGAGAAGGAAATCGTCAAGGAACAGGCCATGCCGATCAATTGGTCACCTGCGAAACGGCGGCAAAAAGATATCGAAGCCGGTTGGACTAAGAAACACGGCAAGTCTTACTTTGGTTATAAGCGCTCCGCGAACACGGATAAACAATACAAGCTGATTCGCAAAATCAAGATCAGCACAGCGGATGAACACGATACGCTGCATCTGGAAGATGTGCTGGATAGCGGAAACACGAGTCGGGCCTTGTATGCAGACAAAGGCTATGTAGCCAAAAACCTCGGTGCGTCCGTTCCTACTCTGTAGTGCTGGCTTCCAGCTTCGTCTGATTTAAATTGATTTAAAAACTCGGTGGGTTTGGACTTAGAACCCTATGAACGTCTTTTTCCGTATACCCGGATGGCGACATGCCGGCGGCGCGCGGCGATCCGCCGAAACGGCGCCGTCATTGTCATTGCAGTTGAAACTTGATCGGCACCAAAGCCCAGCTCGCTTCCGGCATATCGCCGCGTCTGGCCGGTGCGAACCGCCATTTTTTGACCGCCGCCAGCGCCGCCTGATCCAGCATGGCGTGGCCGCAGGTGCGTTCGATGCTCACCTGGTCGCCGCTGCCGTCGGCGTTGACATGCACCCGCAGAATGACTTCGCCCACCCACTGCCGCTCGCGGGCGAGCTGAGGATATTCGGGCTTGGGGTTGTTGAGATAATGCGCATCGCCACTGGCCTGGGTAAAGGTCTGGCTGGCTGCGGAATCCTGGCCGGAAGCCGTTCCGGTCGCAGCGGGCTGCGGATTTCCGGCGGGCGGATCGTCAGACTGATCGGGATCGGCGGCCGACTCCTGTCTGGACGTTTCCGGCGGCGGCAATGCCGGTTTGCGTGGCGCTAACGGCGGCTTGTCGTGCTTGATCGGTTTCGGAGCGATTTTCGGCGTTTCCACCGTCGGCAACGGCCTGGGCGGCGCAATGGACAGATTGCCGGGCGGGATTTTGGGCGGCAGCAATTCCATGCTCATCACCGGCAAAGTCGCCGCCGGCAGAGTGGCCGGATCGGCTGGCGTACGGTTGAAATACCAGAACAGCAGGCAGCCGTGCAGCATGGCCGCCAGCAAAATCGCGCCAAGGTAGCCGGCCAGACGGTTGTATCCGTTCGGGCCGGCAATCGGATTCGGCTGCGCCTGCAAATCCCCGAGACCGGCCGACGGAAAACAGACGCTGGTTCTGACGGCATTGCCGTGGCTGGCGGAGCGGATGGTGAGGTCGTTCATAGCGTAGCGGGCATGTTTCAGGAGGGGTGTTGCGGGCAAACGCTTGCCGGCGGTTTAGGCTCTACTCGGCTGTTTCGGCGAATTGTGGAGCCAGACCGGCGTCGCCATTACTTTTCCAGGGTGACAAACGACAGCCGGGTAATGCCGGCGCGCTGGGCGCAGGCCATGACCTTGGCCACGGCATCGAAAATCGTATTGCGATCCACCTGTAGTTGCACATTGATGGCCGGATCGCGTTCCTGTAACGCCTTCAATACGCTTTCCAGGGCGTCGATGGCGACGGCCTGATCGTCAAGCTGCGGTTCGCCGCGGGCATTGACGCTCAGAATCGCGAGGTGCTGCGCCGCCGGCTGTTCGGTTTTGGCGGTTTTCGGCAGCGACACCCTGACCACCTGGGTGAGTAGCGGCGCGGCCACCATGAAAATAATCAGCAAAACCAGCGATACATCGACAAAAGGCGTGACGTTGATATCGCTGATTTCACGGTTCTCGCTATTATTGTGAAATTGTATCGCCATGCGTATTTCCCCTATTTTGATTAGTCATATCGGCTTCGATGCAATAGCATAGATAGTCGCTGGCGAAATGTTCCAGTCCGGCGGCCATCTGCCGATGCTGGCGCAAGAAAAAGTTATAGGCCATCACCGCCGGTATGGCCACGGCAATCCCCAGCGCCGTGGCGATCAATACTTCGCCTATTGGCCCGGCGACCACCTCCAGCCTGGCGTTGCCGTTTGCCGTAATGTCCTTCAGGGCATGCATGATGCCCCACACCGTACCGAACAAACCGATAAACGGCGAGGTGCTGCCTATGGTCGCCAGCCAGCCCAGGCCGCTTTCCATCCGGTCTTTTTCCTTTTGCAACTGTTGGCGCAAGGCTCTTTCCATCAGCTCGTGCCAGATCGTCAGTTGATGACTGGCCTGGCCATTGTTGATTTGTGCGCGGCGGTAGGTCTGTTTGCCGGCCAAAAACAGCCGTCCGGCCTGACTTTTTTGCGATTGTTCGTCCGTGATTGGAGCGGCGTCGGCATCGGCATCGGCATCGGCATCGGCAAGCATGCCCTGGGTCTGTAGCATCGTCAATAGCCTGCGGTTACGCTGGCGGTCGATAAGGAATTCGCCGGCCTTAAAAATGACGATGCTCCAGGTCACGACGGACAAAAATCCCAGCGTGTACAAGGCTGCGTCAACGATGCTTGTTTCGGAAAAAATCAACTTGCTCTCCTCTTGATATCATGGCAAGGTTTGGGGAAATAGTATGCAGGGAAGCTGCAACAGCCTCATTTTTAATATGTGTAAGTCATGCCGACATACACCGACCGGCCCATGCCGGCCAGGTTGTTGTTCGGAGTAGGGGTGCTGCCTAAATCCATGGTGTAATAATTGCCGATATAGGAACCGCCCAAGGGATAGAAATATTCCTTGTCCAGTAGATTGTCCACCCCGGCGTTGATGCTCAGATTCCGCCATTGAAAACCGGTTTTGGCGTTCAATAAAATGTAGGAAGGCGTCTGCAGCTCGCCTCTAAGCGCCTGAACATCGTTTTTGGAACCCACGAACTGCATTTCGAAGCCGCTATTCCAGATATCCAGTTGATGATCCAGGCTCAGCTTGATATTGAAAGGCATCATGTGATAAAGATTGCTGCCGTCGGTACGCTGGCCGCGAACATAGCTCATGATGGTATGGGTGGAAAACTGTCCAAATGCCGGATCGGTGAACAGATTGCTCCTGCCCGTCACATCGCCGCCCCACAGCCAGGCGTTATGATTGGCGATCTGCATATAATAAAAGCCGTTGGTCGGCTGGGTGCAGGTGACGCAACGGTCGGCGTCGATAAAGTTTTCGACATAGCTGAAATAAGGCGTGGCTTTAATATCCCAAGCGTTATTGTCGGAATCGTAATATTCGGCGGTAAAAGTAATGTTATGCGCGGTTTCCGGTTTCAGCTTCAAATTGCCGACATAACCGTTGCCGTCGCCGAACCAGCCTATCATGGTCATCACCATCTGGCTGGTGTTCCAGGTATAAAGTTCGTATAACGAGGGGGCGCGGTTTTTGCGGGCGTAGCCGAACTCGTACTGACTCCACTGGTTGGGCGTATATTGCATCAGCGTGGTCAGATCGAAGGTGTCGAAGTTGCGCTGATGGCTTTTGGCGTTGAATTGCCGGGCCTGATTGGCGTAAAGAAACTGGCTGCCGTTATAGCCCTGTACGTCGCCGGTATCGGTCATGGTGTGATCGTAGCGAAAACCCAGCATCGCTTTCCAGGCTGACGACCAGTTCGACTCCCATTCCGCAAAGGTTCCGAGACGGTCGCGGGTGGCGTTGTTGAGATTGATCAGGGTATTCGGCCCCATATTGCCGAAAGCATAAGGGCCGCCGCAACTGGAGACGCTGGTGCAGACCGCAGGCCAGAAATCGTTCAGCACGTTGGCGTAAAATTCGTTACCGAAGCGCACTGTGCCCTGCTGGTCGAGCGGAATCTCGGCCTGCACCTTGTAACCCAGGTTCCTGGCGCGGGTATCCATGGGCATGTTGACCCCGGGGGAAACGGCCAACTGATCAGGGCCGAAGTTCATGGCGTGGATGCTGTCCTCCAGAAACGCCCTGGTGTCCAGATTACCCCAGTCGAATTCGCCTCGATGGCGGATGTTGCCGAATGTGCCGATGTTATTGGTCATTTCCATGCGCGCGTTCGGATAGCCCTGAAACGGCACATGTTCCTGGCCGCCCTTGATCTCCAGCAACTGCTTGTCGAATTTCAGCGACAGCGCCGCCGCCTGATTCTGGTTATAGTAACTGGACGACTTGATGCTGCTGCCGTTGCCATCGGTATAATCGCCGCTTTGGGTATACGATCCGGTGTAATCCAGTCTGGCGTTGGCGTTGGCGACCCCGGTGGCGACGCTGCCGCCGAACGCCGTGCCGTTGCTGCGGAAAAACGACGATACCTTGCCGTCGATCAGAATATCCTTGCCGGGTTCGGCAAATACCGGCGCGGCCGTCTGTACCGATATGGTGCCGCCGATACTGTCGCCGCCCATGCTAACCGGGGTAACCCCTTTTAGCAGCTTGATGCTGCCGACGCTGGAAGGGTCAATATAGGACAGGGTCGGATTCATGTGGTTGGGGCAGGCGGCGGGAATCAGCATGCCGTTTATCTCGATCTTGACCCGGTCGTCGTTTAAACCGTGAATGACGGGTAGCGCCGTCACGCCGCCGTTGGTTTGAAAACTGACGCCCGCGCTATCCTCCATCAATTTTGCGGTATCGGACACCTGAGCCTGCTTCACGGTAAGCTGTTCGGAACTCATGTCGTCCTGGGTAGAGACAACCGGAACGACTTTTTGGCCGGTGACCACCACCTCCTCCAGGGAGACCACTGGACTTGCGGACGGTTTTTCTTCGGTGTCGTCTTCGGCGTAAGCGGCGTGGAAGGCCGTAAAAACAAAAGCGATCAAACTTAACAGCGTGGTGTTCCCCATGACAAATATCCGGATTCGGGCAAATAAGGCGATCCTTCGGCTCATGCCGGAAAGACAATACATTCGGCATTCAGGAAAGTCCGGCTTGGCAGCTTGCGGTATCTGCATGTCCCGGAGTGATCGCTGCCGTCGTAAAAATTCCTGTACGCCATCCACTGTATAAGGCAATGATTATGCCAATGCTGATTATTCTGTCGGGCCGACCAGGATTTCAAGCCGCGGATTGCCGGCTTTCATGGCTGTCGGGCCACGTCTGGCGGGGGCTACAGGGTTTAAATAATCCGGGCGAGGTTTCGATATTTTTGATGCGGCATGGCATGGAACGGGAGCGGGGATAGCTTAAAAATACGGCATTTCACTTATTTTTTACAAAAAACCGTGGCATTTCACGCAGTTTTTAAAATTTCCAGCCGCAGGCAATACCTTGCGTCAATATGAATGGCGGCGATTGGCAATGGCGGCAGAGCAGGGCTGGCGCACGATGCGGCCGGCTTGCGGGAGCGGGGCGGATGCTCCGTCTAATGGTTGGCATTGTTATTGCTTTGCAGAATAGTGACGTCGCCAGACAGCCTGAACCATAAGACGCGTCGCAATTTATGCAGACAATTATCATGGTTCACGGCAACTTTTCCCGGCGGCGTTGCATACCCGATAGATTTTCCAATACTTTATTAAATGGAGTTAACATGAAAAAATTATTGACAGCCCTGTCATTTTTGTCGCTAGGCGGCATGCAAATGGCGCAGGCGGACACATTGGGCAATTATGATGTCACCCTGACGTTTTATGAGCCTTCCTATGCAGTGAGCGGCGTCGGTTATAGCAATTCGGTATTCACCGGCTCGTTTGTTTACGACTTCACCACCAGCTCGATCACCTCTTTGACAGGAACCTTGTCCGAAGCCATGACCGGCTGCGACAGCGCGGCATTGGGCTGCAGCCCGATCGTGCCGCAAAACCTGCTAACCCTCACCTATATGCCTGTGGCTTCTTCCAGCGACGGCAATGGTGGCGTCATCGCGTCCACTTTTTTGTTGAACACCACCACGATTTATCAAACCGGCAGCTACGATACCTCGGCGCTGATTAAAAACGCATCGATAGCCAACGCCTACGCAACCATAGACGTCAGCGCGGCGCAGTTGAACGGAACTAATCCCAATCTGGCCTCCAGCAGTTTCAGCAATCTGTTTTACGGCGATTGCACCCCGGGCGGCATGATGGGAACGGCCTGCATGACCGGCTGGGGAACGTCTTCCGGCGCCGGCTCCATGGGCGGCTATCCGATATCGGAAGTCGTCACGGCGGTACCCGTGCCGGCCGCGTTCTGGCTGTTCGGTTCGGCGATGGCCGGATTTGCCGGCATTAACCGCCGCAAGGCGATGCGTCAGGCGGCATAGGTCGTTCGCTCGGCATTTTCAACCGGTAGCCCGCCAGGTTTTCCACGCCTGGCGGGTTACTTTTTTTGCTTCTTTTGATTGTCACACCCTCGTCATCAAGGCCTGATATTTTTACTGTCATGAGCCTACTAATCAATTTTTCAGCCGAACTGCGCGCCTGGATACTGCATAACCTGGATAGGGGCTGTGCGGCGCAGGATTTGGTCGATAGCATGATTCAGCAAAAATTCGAACCGGACATCGCTTATGGTCTGGTGCAGTCTTTTGTGCAGTCCCGCCGTCTGGGACTGGAGCCGCCGGACGACAGCGTGGAAATCGATGCGGCTCAGCAGGAATATCATTACCAAACGCCGCGGCTGGCCGCAGGGTCGGTCATCCACACTTTCGACAGGACGATACCAGTGCTGATGCGCCTGCGGCAGCCGGTGATCGCCGTGCTGGAAAGCGTGCTCAGTCCTGAAGAATGCGATACGCTGATCGCCCTGGCGCGTCCGCGCCTGAAGCCTTCGACAGTGGTTGATCCCGAGACCGGCGAAAACAAAATAGCCGCACACCGCGACAGCGAAGGCATGTTCTTTAATCTGAACGAAACGCCTTTTATAGCCGGGCTGGATCGGCGCATTTCGGAACTGATGAATTGCCCGCTGGAAAACGGCGAAGGGCTACAAGTGCTACGCTATGGCAAACATGCCAAAAACACCCCGCATTTCGACTTTCTGGCTCCCAGCAACCAGACCAACCGCGAATCGCTGATTCGTAGCGGCCAGCGCATCAGTACCCTGGTAATCTATCTGAACGACGTGCCGGGGGGAGGGGAGACCGACTTTCCGGAACTGGGCCTGTCCGTTCTCCCCAAAAAAGGCAATGCCGCCTATTTCGAATACGCCAACAGCCTGCGTCAGGTGGATTACAAATCCGTGCATGCCGGCGCGCCGGTTCATGAAGGCGAAAAATGGGCTGTCACCAAGTGGATGCGCGAGCGGCGGTTTATACCGGCTTGAATGGCGGCTCCAAACTCGTGAACCGTATCTGTCGCCTGATTCCCTCCGTTTAGGTGTCTACCCGAATTTCCACGTCAAACCGACCCGGGATGAACGTCCTGTTTTTTTGCCGCGCGGCCTGATTGTCATAAATCTGTTTTCAATCTGTAACGCATATTTCATAAAACTGACGCCGTATCTTCATTTCAGTCGGGCAAAGTGCGCGAGTATTCACCAACCTCACCAGCCTGTTCAATTGCGAATCCGGGAACGTTTGCGTGAATGCCGTGGATAAAGCTGTTTAGTCCATTGAGAAGACCCGCCCGACTTTACTAATCACTGACAACTTTTAAGGAATACAAGATGAAATATTTAGTTAAAGCCGCTGTGCTTGCAGCGATGTTCACGACCGGCAGCGCCAGCGCGACCGAAACTCAGTTCGATTTTTCCTATATCTTCAGCAGCGGCGATGTCATCACCGGCAACCTGATGGGCAATGTAGACGGCACCGGCAACTACATAATCAACATTAGCAATGTACAGGCTACCTTCGACGGCGTGGCCCTGCTGCCTGACACCGGCACAGGTTATCTGGACGCCGCGGCCTGGAACACCACCACCGGCGCCTGGGACAACACTATTCCCGCCGTGGTTTCTTTCAATGCCGCGCTGAACAACTTCGGCTTCGCCGATGTGAATCTGGCCCTCAATACCAGCTATTCCAACGGCTTTGCATTCGTCAATGACGCCGTCAATGTCGGCGGTCAACTGGTATTCGCCACAGACGTCAACGTGACGCCCAACCTGAATGCAGAAGACGCCACCAGCCTGAGCACTGCCGGCACATGGTCACTGACCGCCGTGCCGCTGCCTACCAGCCTGCCTTTGATGCTGTCCGGCCTGGGTCTGCTGGCCGCCGCCGCTCGCCGTCGTCTGCTGGCCTGATCGTTATCGCAACCCAACCAAACTCATTCTTACGGAGTATCTCATGCAAAAAGTTTTTAATGCCGGCGAGCAATTGCCCGTTCGCCGCTCGGTTCTGACTCTGGCCATCGCCGCCGCCATGCTGGCGCCTTGCGCCGCCAACGCCACCGTTTCCATCCATGGCGTGGTCGCCGGCAGCCATTTCACTGCGCCGGTCAATTCCGACAATCCTTCCCTGGCCACCGCTTCCAGCACAGCGGCTTCCGTTTATCAAAACGCCAAAGTCTGTTTCGACCATAACAGTAACGGCGCCTGTGACAGCGGCGAAACCAGCACTGTCAGCAAAGCCGACGGCAGCTTCCTGATCACCAGCATGACGGCCGCGCCACTGGTGGCCGAAATCTCCACCTCGTCCACCAACAATGGCAATGCGGTTGCCGAAAGAACGGTTTTCCGGGTCGCCCAGGATCAAATCACTGCCTCCACTATCGCGCCGATGATTCCGGTCAACATCGCCGTCACTCCGCTGTCCACCGAAGTGCTGCGTTCGATGGAAAATGACGGCGTCACCTTTGCCGCCGCCAAAACCGCGCTGGCCAGCCGTCTGGGCGTCGATAGCGCCGTGGTGCTGAACAATCCCGCCACCGTCACCAACAGCACGCAACGAACTGCGATGCTGACCGAGTCGAACATTCTGACCAACCGCTGGACGCTGGCCGCGAAAATGGTTGACCGCGGCGATGTTTCCACTGCCGCGCTGGCCGCCAATTCAAGCGCCACCGGCCCGGCCATTCAGATTCCTGAAGCGCAAAACACCGCTGTGAACCTGGAAGGCATTCCGCGTTATGATCATATCTTCATCATCATGCTGGAAAACAAAGGCACCAACTCCATCAAGGGTTCTGCCTACGCGCCTAAAATCAATGCCCTGATGACCGCCGGCAACCAGTTCACCAGCTATTTCGCCACCGGTAATCCTAGCGAACCCAACTACACCGCACTGGGTTCAGCCGACGACTGGGGCATTACCGACGACAACCAGTGGAACTGCGGCGCGACCGGCGCCAATGCGATTCAGGATCTGGTGATCCCGACCAATGCCGCGCTTGGCCTGGCCAGCTCGCCATTCACCAACCCTTGCTCGCAAGCCACCAACCACAACATCATCGGCAGAGCCAACCTGTTCAACGCCATGACCAGCAACGGCATGAACTGGCGCACCTACAACGAATCCATGAACCCGGGCCAGGATTTTCGTACCGATTCGGTAGCCGACAGCAGCATTTACGCAGTCGATTACAATAACGTCAACATCCACCTGCCTTTGCCCGCCCAGCTTTACAGAACCAAGCATCATCCGGGCATGGCGTTTCAGAACGTGCGTAGCGCTCCCGAGTTCGCCACCAGCAACCGCACCATGGGCGGCGGCCAATGGGACGCCGTGCTGCCAAACAGCAACAAATATACGGTACCTGGCGGTTATGACATCGATCAGTTTGGCACCGATTTGGCATCCGGCGACATCGGCAACCTCAACTTCCTGATACCGGATCAATGCGACGACATGCATAGCATTACCGTCAACGGCACCAATATCTCAACCAGTCAGGCGGCTACCGCCACCGATTGCAGCGGCACAGCCATCATTACCCGCGGCGACAATTACGTCAGCAGCGTGGTCAACAAAATTCAGGCGTCCAGCATCTGGACCAACCCGAACAAGCGCTCCGCGATCGTCATCATGTTCGACGAAGGCACCGCCACCTCCGGTTATAACGGCTGCTGCGGCTGGAACCCCGGCAACAGCACCGTGGCCAAACCTCTGATCGAGAACGCCGACGGCACTTACTCGGTTGATACTACAGTCACTAACTACACCCAGGGCAACCGCGGCCACGGCGAGAGTATCTTCGTGGTGCTGACCAATCAGACCGCCGCGCCTAAAGGCATCGTAGACAGCGACTACTACAGTCACTTTTCGTTCGTGCGCACCGTGCAGGATATGTTCGGTCTGGCCGATCCAGGCGTTGAAGGTTCCTACATGAACCGTTCCAAATACACTGAATCGTTCATTGCGGCCAATATCCTCAATCTGCCTGAATATGTAGGCAGCGCCGATACCCACTTCGATTCGGTACGGCCTATGAACCACGCTTATGTGATTCCTGCCGGTTACACCGAGAAACAGTCCAGCGACATCAGCACACCGGCGCAAACCGGGCCTGATGCGACCCAGGCCAATCTGTGGGCAGTCAAATAAGGCGTAATTGCGGACGGTTTTGACATGGAGCCATAGCGGAGCAGGGATGCTCCACGCCGTTCGAAACACGCCTGGGCGGTAAAAAACCGGCGCAGTTGCTGCGCCGGTTACTGCATGCAGGAAACAGCATTCTTTACGTCTGCCAAAACCTCGCCTTGAATATGCGCCAACAGTGAGCGCGGGGTTTTGGCAGACGCAACGCTAAGCTCGATCTTTAGGCCGAAAACCGGACTGCAAAGCAGTTTCCGGCGGACGAGAACAGATCGGGATGCAGGACGCGAACAGTTTTTCTCTTCCGGACGAAGAGAATTGGAGGAATAGAAATTTTGCATTTTCATCCGTTTGAGGATGCGAGCCGAGTTGATTCCTGCTTTCGAAGAGGGGAAGAACACGCCAAGTCATATTCATTTTTTGTGGAATCGCCATGTACAGTAAATTTTTTAATCTGCAATGCTTCAAATTGCCTGCACTGCTGCTGACCGGCATGATGGGCATGGTATCCGGCGTCAATGCCCAGACGCTGAGTTTGGCCGCCCAGGTGGGTGAAAAACTGTTTTTCGACACCAACCTCTCATCTTCCGGGCAAATGGCCTGTAGCACTTGCCATGACCCCAACAACCATTACGCCCAACCCGTCAGCAACACCCTGGCGGTGCAACTGGGCGGACCCAACCTGAAGCTGCCCGGCAGCCGCCCTGTGCCTACCCTGACTTACAAGGATAATAATCCGCCCTATTCCGATCTGGCCACCAACCCGGACGGGGTCAGCACCAATGCGCCGGGCGGCGGATTTTTCTGGGACGGCCGGGTGGACACCCTGGCGGATCAGGCTGCGGCCGTGCTGCTGAATCCGGTGGAAATGGATAACGGCAGTCAGGCCAATGTGGTCAGCAAGGTGCAGGCCGCTTCCTACGCCAGCCTGTTTATCGAAGCCTACGGCAGCAACGCCTTTGCCGACACCACCACCGCCTTCAATAATATTACCGTCGCCTTGCAGGCCTACCAACTGGAAGACACCAGCTTCCACCCTTATAGCAGCAAATACGATCTGTATATCGGCAACAAGATAGGCGGCAACCTGACAGCTTCGGAAGCCAACGGTCTGGCGGTGTTCATGGATCCGAACCGCGGCAATTGCAACGCCTGCCATTTCGCCGGCGCCGGTTTTAACGGCAGCGTGGGGCTGTTCACCGACTTTTCATACGAAGCCATTGGCTTGCCGCGCAACACCACCGGCATTCCCGGCAACAAGTCGCTGCTGGGCCTGGCGACCAGTTACGATATGGGCCTGTGCAGCCGTAGCGATCACCCCATGCCGGCCAGCTCCCAGTATTGCGGCATGTTCAAGACGCCTACCCTGCGCAATGTCGCCACCCGCAACGTGTTTTTCCATAATGGTCAGTTTAAGACCCTCAGCGATGTGCTGAATTTTTACAACACCCGCGACACCAGTCCGCAAAACTCTTATCCGACCGTCAACGGCGTGGTGCAGAAATTCAATGACCTGCCCAGCCGCTATCACGGCAACATCGACACCCAAATGCCGCTCGACGGCCGGGCTCCAGGCAGCTCAACGCCGATGACCGCTCAGGAATTGCTCGATCTGGAAGCCTTTTTGAACACCCTGACAGACGGTTATGTCGCACCGTGATGCGTTGTAATCATTCCGGACAGCTTGCCTTTACCCGACAGACCGGTCGCGAACTGGAAGGTTCGCGACCGGTCTGCTGAACGCTGTACCCACCCCAAGGTCACGCTTTTTTTAATCAACACACGAATCAAACCGCAATGACAAAACTTCTGATATCTCTGGCCCTGCTTATTTTTTCCACTGCAGCCTACAGTACCGGCTCCGCGAACCAGCCCGGCAAAAAACAATTGACCGCCGCCTTGCAAAAATATTTGCAACAGCAGGGCGATTTTTGTCTGGGCAAATTCGACTGGCCCATCGATGTCAGCGAGTCCGATGATTACATGCACACCCGCGACGCCATACAAATGCCGGTACTGGAAAAACACGGTCTGGTCACCATGACTACCGGCGCGTCGGCGATACGCAAAGTCGGCGATTCCGACATACCGGTGCCGGTCAAACGTTATGAATTGTCGGAAACCGGCAAAAAATACTATTTGCCACGGGAAGCCGTGACCCGTATCAATGGCAAGGATGAAAAACATACCCACGATTTCTGCGCCGGCAAGCTCAGTCTGGACAAAATAGTCGGCTGGAGCAAACCCGCCATGCACGGCGACAGCCTGATCACCACCGTGAACTATACCTACCGCATCGCCGCCGCCGACTGGTCGCATGACGCCGAAATCCAGAAAGTGTTTCCGATGCTGGCGCGTATCGTCAACGGCGGCGGCAAAGTCCGACTGGAACAGAACTTTAAACAGGAAGGCAAAAATTGGGTTGCCGTTAACCCCTGGCAATAAAAACCAGCGTCACCCGGATGGAATGCAAATGCACGCATTCAGTATTCAAACTGGTATATCAGGCCGAGGCTGTTCACCGTCGAGTTGCCGGAAGTGGAAGGCGAAGCTGTGCCGCTGCCGACGCTGCCTTCCAATTTTAGATGTTTGGTGACATCGATTTGCACGGTGGCCTGCGGATCGCCGCCGGTGACGCCCTGTTTGGCGCCCAGATATACGCCCGGGGCGATATAACGGCCGCCTTCCAGGCTGGGATTGGCGCCGCCGGCCGACAAACGATCCAGTCCCAGGGTTTTACGCGCGGTTTCCAGCGGGTCGTCGATGCCGGCGCCGACGCCGGTTAGCGAGGCCAGCGCCGAGGCGATCTGCACCATTTCCATCGGGCTGAGACTGGCTGTGCCATTGCCGAACAGCAGATTGGCCAGTATTTCGTCCTGCGGAGCCTGGGGGATGCTACTGAGCGTGAATTTCGGCTTACGAACGCTGCCGGATACGGTCAGCGTGGTTTGAATATTGTTGCGGCTGGCGTTGGCAACGAAATCCAGCGCCGGATTAGTCAGATTGTTATCGAAACGGATAGCGCCCTTGCTAAAGTCCAGTGTCTGTCCGGCCAGATTAAACTGGCCGCTACGCAATGTGAACTGCCCGGTCGAGACGGGTTCCTGCAGGTTGCCGCCAATCTGTAGCGCGCCGCCCAGTTCGGCGTACAGTCCTCTGCCGCGGATGAATATTTTCTGCGGGCCGGCAATGGTCAGATTCAGGGCGATATTGCTGTTGATTACCGGCGGCGGCGCGGGGGCGTTGCTCAGCTTCAGCACGGCGATGCTGGCTGGTATCCGTTCCGGAACGCGGATTTCGGCGCGGTTGATGCGGATGTCGCCAGCCAGGGCAAGCTGTTTAACGGCCTGACCCTGCAAGGTCAGATCGGCGTCCAGATTGACGGTAAGCTGGTCGCTGGCCAGCGGTCTGGCGTTGCGGGCGGTGAGTTTCAGATCGACCGGCAGGCCCGCCGCCAGCAGTTCCATGCCGCCGCTGGCGGTGAGCTTGCCCGGCCCGGCGGTGGCGGTAAATTCGCTGATGCGCAGGCTGCCGTTTTCGATGGCCAGCGCCGCCGAGATGTCGTTGAGGGCTATGCCCGCCGAAAAATCCTGCCACTGGCCGTGGCTGATGTTGACCCCGCCGTCCAGGACGGGTGACGACCAACCGCCGCCCAGCGTGGCCTTCGCCTGCAATTGCCCGCCAGCCGTACGGCCGTCCGCGTTCAGCAATGGATCCAGCCATTTCAGATCCAGCGCCGCATCGCCGTGCAAATCGAATGATCCGCCGCCGGTGAGCGGCAGCCTGCCGGAAACATGCAGGCTGGTGTCCTGCCCGCCGGCGAGGGCGACATCCAGATCGGCGCTAGCGCCATGTAGCTCGGCGCTGACTGTAAAGCTGGCGGAGCCTGGATATTGCGGTATTTGCAGCTT
>JAQTUW010000006.1 GCA_028707085.1 Methylococcales bacterium
CTGGTTCGAATCATAGGTGCACGCTTTTTGGGGATGAGGGCTCATTTTTCGTGCACCATTATACCAAAATAACCAACATTATCATTATAAATCAATTAGATGTATTTACTGAGTAGGCTCTAAATAAAGCGGGCCATTCTGTCATGCAAACAGAGACGTCCACCTGCATGATCAGGTATTAGCGGTCGAACATCCGGATCAGATGCGACAAATAATTGACTTTGTCGCCGGCAAGCTGTGTCCATTCGAACCGCCAGTTCCAGTTACCTTCGGTCGTGCCTGGGGTATTCATGCGATCCGCACTGCCTAGGCCCAATATATCCTGCATGGGAATGATGGCCAGATTGGCCACGGAAGCCATGGCCATGTACATCAGTGCGTTCGGCATAGGCATGCTGGACCAGCCCAGATAATCATAAACACGCTGTTTCTCGGCGCCGCCCAAGGCATCGAACCAGCCCAGCGTAGTATCGTTATCGTGGGTACCCGTATAAACCACGCAATTGCGTCCATAGTGCATGGGCAAATAAGGATTGTTGTTATTGCCATCGAAGGCAAATTGCAGAATCTTCATACCGGGTAAATGAAAATCGTCGCGCAAATCTTCAACTTCCCGAGTAATGATGCCGAGATCCTCTGCGACCAGAGCCAGCGAAGGAAAAGTCGTCTGGATGATTTGCAGCAACTCCCTGCCCGGGGCTGCGACCCATTTGCCATTAATCGCCGTTTCTTCTTCAGCCGGAATTTCCCAGGCGGATTCAAAGCCTCTGAAATGATCGATTCTGAGAATATCAAACATTTCATACTGACTTTCCAGACGCGCCAGCCACCATTTATAGCCGTTTTTCTGCTGGTATTCCCAGTTATAGTGCGGATTGCCCCAGCGCTGGCCCTTATCGGAAAAATAATCAGGCGGCACCCCGGCCACCACATCCATCTCGCCCGCCTCATTCAGTTTGAATTCCTGGCGGTTGGCCCAGACATCGGCGCTATCGTACGAAACAAAAATCGGAATGTCGCCAAACAGCAGGACGCCTTTCTCCGCGGCGTAGGCTTTAAGTTCATGCCACTGCCGAAAGAAAACATATTGTTCAAATTTGACGCCTTCCAGCACAGACTTTAACAATTGACTGGCATCGCGGATGGCGACAGGGTCTCTTTGCTTCAACTCTTCGGGCCATTGGCTCCAGCTTTTGTGCGCAAACACATTTCGAAAGGCGATGAACAGTGCAAAATCGTCCAGCCAGACGGATTTTGCCTCGCAGAACTGCTGAAAATCGGCCTGTTCGCTTTCTTTGGCCTTGGACTGAAAACTATAAAACGCCTTGCTAATCAGACAGCTTTTCCCAAATTCATGGCCTGCGTGACAGTCCGTGCAGCGCTCACTGCTTTGCAGCCAACCTTTTTCCACCAGCCAGTCAATACTGATCAGGGCAGGGTTACCAGCATGGGCCGACAAGCACTGATAAGGCGAACCATCGGCATGCGGCATGCCCAAGGGCAAGGTCTGCCAGACGCTAGCACCGGCATCATGCAGAAAATTGACAAAATTGTAAGCCTCCCGGCCAAGATCGCCACACTCTCCACGGCCTGGCAGAGAGGTGATGTGCAGCAATACACCTGCACGGCGTTTATCCAAAAAAGAACTCATGTTTGCCTAATCGGTCATTTAAATTTCGTTTCCGCGCCGCATTGCGCCACCCATGGCCGGCGAGCCAAACCCCTGAGTAAATGTCAAGGCCAGATAGGCCGGAGGTTCTTCGCCAAGCAGGCGATAGAGATTGGTCAGATTAAGCCGGTATTGCTTTTCAAACTCACTGACCGCATCGCCGGGATTGTAATCGCCAAACCACCAGAACCAGTCAGAACCTTCGCAAACCGCCAACTGCTTTTCGGCGGCAGCCAATTGCCGTTCTGAAAGCCGGCCTTCAGCCACCGCCTTGTCAAACGCCACTTTGACATCGCCCAGCATGTCCCATCCGCAATTTTTATCCGCATCACCAATCCAGGTTGAAAAAGTACCATACACCCAGCTTCCCGCCACCAGTTTGGGCAACACCCTGATGGCGCCGGTTCTATCAAGATATTCCGAAAAGGTGGTCAGTTTTAATCGCGGATGTTCACTCAGGCATTTGTATAAGTTATTGAGAAAATGGTAGCCGTTATCCGGAAAATATTCCCAGGCATTCTCTCCATCCAGGATGATGGAGACAATATCGCCCGGCCCGGCTAAATCGGCAATATTTTCCAGATGCCGGATCAAATCGGCGACAGCGTCATCAGCATGCCATTTGGAATATTCAAAACCGATCAGATCGGACAAGCCATCGTCTCTAAAGAAACAGGCAATATCGACATCCGGCAATTTGAAAGCCTGATGGATATTTTGAGCGGTATCGGCGCACTTAACTAAACTATTATGAAGCACATTCCCGCCGCTGGCAGTCCATTTAAAGCCGAAGTTAGACATCATCCACAAAGTTTTTTCACTCAGCCCGCCTTCCGAAGGCCAGCAACCTTGCGGCTCAAATCCAAAAAAGCGCCTGAATGTGGCAATACCTTTCTGCAAGTGCCACGCCACCCGCTGTTCGCCACCGGGATAATTGTCCAGCATGGGCAGGCTTACGGCAGGCATGGCCTCACAGGCGCTGCGGATATCCAGCATCAGCGGCATGATCGGATGCGCATAAGGCGAGACAGACAGTTCTATTCTGCCTTTTCTGGCCAGAGACTTGTAACGATAAATCGCTTTTGACAATAAATCGCCGATGACCTGCATCAGTTCCTGCCGGTCATGAAAGCTGAAATGCCGGCCTTTTTCGATCAGTCTGATCACCCGCGCATCACTCAATTTGACAGACTCGCCCATCCAGACCAGGTGATACCAAACCAGGGTGTCGATTATAAATTGTTCATTGACATAATTGACCGCATCGGCATGCGCTTGCAGCCAGTCGGCCATTTCAATCAACTGCCGGAAGGCCGGATAACGGTTAATCTGCCTTTCCCGATTGGCTTTTTGACAATCCGCCAGCAATTTGAGCCGTATATCGGCATCCACTGGAACAGACGGCTCTACCAGCGCACCCAGCAAGGCGTCCTTGATCGCGCCGCCATCATGCAGATAGGCATTGACCTGATTGGAATAATCCTCGATCTGTTCCAGCAAAACCGGCGCAAAATTGACTACTGCCCTGGCATCCGTTGCGGCCTCCAGATGCGCGGCCATATCCACATAATCTTTTATCAGATGCAGATAAGTCCACGGCAGTATAAACTCGCCGCTCTGCATGTCTCTATATTCAGGTTGATGCATGTGCCAGCAAAGCACAAGATTCAACTTATCTGACATAATGTCTTCTTTGTCCCAGCATATCCGATGTCACCAGCACTACACCGCCGGCACTGACGTAAAAACGTCTTTCATCTTCCTCCCTGTTTTCACCAATAATCGTACCCTCTGGAACCTGACAGCCTTTCTCGATGATCGCCTTGGTAATCCGGCAGTGCCTGCCTATATTCACATCGGGCATCACCACCGAATCCTGTACAGTGGTATAGGAATTAACCCTGACCTGACTGAACAGCAGTGAATGCCTGACCACCGCTCCTGAAATCACGCAGCCGCCGGAAACCATCGAGTCTATGGCCTGCCCTCTTCTATCATCGTCATCGAAAACAAATTTTGCAGGCGGCGTCTGTGCCTGATAAGTCCAGATCGGCCAGGTATTGTCATAAAGATTCAGATCGGGCTTGACGCCAATCAGTTCCATATTGGCCGCCCAGTAGGCGTCGATTGTGCCGACATCGCGCCAGTAACTTTGCTGCCCGCTTTGCAAATCCAGAAACGGATAAGCATTGACCCGGTACTTGTCGATAACAGCCGGAATAATATCCTTGCCGAAATCCCGTTTGGAACCAGGCATATCGGCATCCTTGATCAATTGTTCAAACAGAAACTGGGCATTAAAAATATAGATGCCCATTGAAGCGAGAGCGGTATTATCCCGTCCAGGCATGGCTGGCGGATTTTCAGGCTTTTCGATAAACGCCTTGACCCGCCTGTTATCATCGACATGCATCACCCCGAACTCTTTGGCATCCTGTAGCGCTACTTCGATGCAACCGATAGTCAGGTCGGCCTGATTGGCGACATGATCCGCCAGCATCGCCGAATAATCCATTTTATAAATATGATCGCCCGCCAGTACCAGCACAAACTCCGGATTACGCGCTCGCAGAATGTCGATATTCTGAAAAATGGCGTCGGCCGTACCCTGATACCAGGAATGTTCGTCATGCCGCTGCTGAGCAGGCATCAAATCGACATACTCGCCGAATTCGCCACGTAAAAACCCCCAGCCCTGCTGAATATGCCGGATCAGCGAGTCAGCCTTATACTGAGTCAAAACCCCGATTTTGCGTATATCGGAATTGATGCAATTGGACAACGGAAAATCGATGATCCGAAACTTTCCGCCAAAAGGCACCGCCGGTTTGGCCCGCCAATCGGTCATGTGTTTCAGCCGCGAGCCGCGCCCTCCGGCTAAAATCAGGGCAATGGTGTTGCGGGTCAGTTCGCTTACCCGTCTCTGCTGATTTTGTGAATCCACGACAAACATATTTTTTCCCCTGGCAAAGTTATTATTTCCACCGAAACCGGCCGACGACAGATTTTATCTCGAGTTTTACTTGCCGCCTTGCGCCATTATCGTTACTCTTCACGGAAAAGTAAAAATCAAACGACTGAGCACTGCAAATCAGGATTACCCCTGGCGTCAGCAACTCTTTCCAAAAACGAATGCACTATAACCGAGGCCCTGCAAAATGAACAAGCCAAGCAAAAAAAACAAGCTTGATTCGGACGTCATTAAAATTATTGAAGCAAAGCACCACGATCCATTCTCGGTTTTGGGCCGCCAGATCAAGGACGGCAAGACCGTCATCAGAGCTTTTCTGCCATACGCTGAATGTGTGCGGATTGGTAAAGACAGCAACGAAATGCAGCGTATTCCGGGTACGGATATGTTCGAATATTTTCCGAAAGACGATCAGCTCATTGCAACCCATTATCAATTATTCTGGACAGACAAGGACGGGGTGCAGCATCAGGACTACGACCCCTACAGCTTTGGATCCGTGCTGCCGGAATTTGACCAGCATCTGTTCGGCGAGGGCCGCCACTGGCATATCTACCGAAAACTCGGCTCGCATCTGCACAGCATGGATGACATCGAAGGCGTTTACTTTGCGGTATGGGCGCCCAATGCGCAAAGAGTCAGCGTAATTGGCGATTTCAACAACTGGGATGGTCGTATCCACCTCATGCGGAATCTGGGCAGTACCGGAATTTGGGAAATATTTATCCCCGGCCTGCAAGCCGGCTCTCTGTACAAATTTGAAATAATCAATATTCATTCGGGCCAGTTGTTAATCAAGACCGATCCTTACGGTCAGCAGTTTGAGCTTCGCCCACAGACTGCGTCCATCGTCACAGAAGAAAACAGCTACACCTGGCAGGATGATGAGTGGCTTGAAAACCGCAAAAAACATGACTGGCTGCATCAGCCCATGTCGATATACGAGGTACATCTTGGCTCCTGGCAACGCGATCCGCGCGGCAATTTCCTCAATTACCGAGTGCTGGCCGACCAACTGGTCGAATATGTTAAAAAGATGGGCTTCACGCATATCGAATTACTGCCGATCACCGAACATCCTCTCGACATTTCCTGGGGTTACCAGACTACCGGCTACTTCGCGCCGACCAGCCGCCATGGTACGCCGGACGATTTCCGCTATTTTGTCGACATCTGCCACGCCAGCAATATAGGCATCATCCTCGACTGGGTGCCCGCCCACTTTCCGAAAGACAGTTTTGGGCTGGCCCGTTTCGACGGTAGCGCTCTGTATGAACACGAAGATCCACGCAAAGGCGAACACCGCGACTGGGGAACGCTGATTTATAACTACAGCCGCAATGAAGTCAAAAACTTCCTGCTGTCCAGTGCGTTTTTCTGGCTGGAAGAATTCCATCTTGACGGCCTGCGGGTCGATGCGGTGGCCTCCATGCTGTATCTGGACTACTCGCGGCAAGCCAACGACTGGATCCCCAATATTTACGGCGGCAATGAAAATCTGGAAGCCATCGACTTCCTGCGCCATATGAATGCGGTCACCCACGCCCAGCATCCCGGCACAGTCATCATGGCTGAAGAATCCACTTCCTGGCCGCAAGTCACCCGTCCCACCTGGACGGGCGGCCTGGGCTTTTCCATGAAATGGAATATGGGCTGGATGCACGACATTCTCTGTTACATGAAAGAACAGCCCATCCACCGCTCATATCATCACGACCAGCTTACTTTCGGCATGCTCTATGCGTTTTCCGAAAATTTTGTGCTGCCGTTTTCGCACGATGAGGTGGTGCACGGCAAATGCTCGATGCTGAACAAAATGCCGGGAGATGAATGGCAGCGTTTTGCCAATTTACGTCTGCTTTACACCCTGATGTTCACCTATCCGGGCAAAAAACTGCTGTTCATGGGCTGTGAATTCGGTCAGGGCGCAGAATGGAATGTCAACGGGGTTCTGGACTGGTATGTGCTGGATTACGCGCATCATAAAGGTGTGCAGACCTTGGTAAAAGATCTCAACGAGCTTTACACCTCGCATCCAGCACTCTACTATCATGATTTCGACTATCATGGCTTCGAATGGATCGATTGCCACGATGTACAGCAATCCATCATCAGTTATCGACGTAAATCGGATGATGAAGATTTGATCGTCATCCTCAATTTTACACCGGTACCGCGGAAAGGTTACCGGATAGGCGTGCCAAAACCGGGCGTATACTATGAGATTTTCAACTCCGACTCCCACTTTTACGATGGCGGCAACATGGGCAACGGCGTGGTTTCATCGCAACCCCAACCCTGGATGAACCATGATCAGTCCATTCTGGTAACACTGCCGCCATTGGCCGGCATTATCCTGAAAATGTAATTTAGTCCGATTATGAAAAAAATCCTGTTCGCCAGCAGCGAAACCCATCCCTTGATTAAAACCGGCGGCCTGGCGGATGTCGCCGGCAGCCTGCCTGTCGCCCTTTCGGAACTCGGTCAGGACATCCGCATTATCATGCCGAATTATCAGGCTATAAAAAACTGCGAACCCGGCCGGTTTTTATGTACAGTACGAGTCAATAATTGCGATGTCAATCTGCTGGAAACCCGTCTGCCGGATTCGGAAGTACCTGTCTGGCTGGTGGATTACCCACCATTCTTCGGCTTCTCCGGCAATCCTTATCTCGATGATACCGGCAAACCCTGGCCAGACATCGGCGACCGTTTTGCACTTTTTTGCCGGATCGTAGTGGAAGTCGCCATGAACCGCGCCTATCTGGACTGGAAACCGGATGTCGTGCATTGCAATGACTGGCAAACCGGCCTGGTTCCAGCCTTGCTGTCGCTGGAAGAATACCGGCCAGCCACGCTGTTCACCATCCACAATATGGCCTATCAGGGACTGTTTCCCGGCAGCGCCTATACCTTGCTGAACCTCCCTGGTCAGCTCTGGCATCCGGACGGCGTGGAATATCACGGCATGCTGTCGTTCATTAAAGGCGGTCTGCGGTTTGCCGATCGGATTACCACTGTCAGCCCCACTTATGCCCAGGAAATTCAAAAACCGGAATTCGGCTACGGCCTGGAAGGCCTGCTAGCTTACCGGCGCGATTACTTGTCGGGGATCATCAACGGCATAGACACCACGGTATGGAATCCGGAGAAAGATGCTTATATCAGCCAGAACTACAGCGCAAAAACCCTGACCGGCAAGCAGCAGAACAAAACCGCCCTGCAGGAACAGCTTGGCCTGCCGATAAACCCCGATTTACCGCTGTTTGCATTGATTGGTCGTCTGGTTGACCAGAAGGGCATTGATCTGGTGTTGAGCTGCCTGCCGGAGATAACCAGCCTGCCTCTGCAATTTACGCTACTGGGCAGCGGCGACAAAAGCATAGAACTTAAACTCCAGGACTTCGCCCGCCTTTACCCGGAAAAAATCGCCATCACCATCGGCTATAACGAACCGCTAGCGCATCAGATGGAAGCGGGCGCCGACATTTTTCTGATGCCCTCACGGTTTGAGCCATGCGGCCTCAACCAGATGTACAGTCAACGCTATGGTACCATACCCATCGTCAGAAAAACCGGCGGTCTGGCGGATACCGTGGTCGATAGCCTACCGGAGAGCATGACGAACGGCACGGCCAGCGGCATTGTCTTTAACGACGCCGTTGCCGCCGCCTTGCACGAAGCCATCAAGCGCAGCCTGATTTTATACACCGACAAATCCACCTGGAAAAAAATTCAGCGTAACGCCATGGGTAAGGATTTTTCCTGGCTTAACAGCGCCAGCCAGTATCTGGCGCTTTATGAGGAAATTTAGCAGCCGGCCATCCCAACGATAACCCCCCCGTTACAAAACCCGCTTTCATCGGCAGATGGAATGACGGGTAAAAACCGCGGGGTGTTTCATGCCGTTAGCCGGCCTGTCCTGATTTCATTATCGGCCCGGCCTTATTTGATATGATGGCAGCCGATTTTAAATTGCTACCCGACCCAAAAAGATCGCGACCACCGAACTTCGACCCGGACGACTAATTTTAAGGATTACAAGATGTTTTCAATCAGACACTGCCTGCAACAAACCAAAAATTTAGCGCTGCTTATTCTGCTGGCTCTGCCGGCCGCCGGCAAGGCGACGGTCGTTGAAATGCAGACCAATATGGGCAATATCGATATTCAGCTGTTCGACACCCTGACGCCCAAAACAGTTGCGAATTTCCTGGCTTATGTCAACAGCGGCGCCTATAACAACTCATTCATTCAACGCAGTGTGCCGGGTTTTATCATTCAGGGCGGCGGCTACACCTGGGATTCGTCGGCAAGTACTTACGCTACCATTCCTACCCTGGCGCCGGTAGTCAATGAGTATCACAAGCCAAACGTGGCCGGCACCATCGCCATGGCCAAACAATCCGGCGCCCCCAATAGCGCCACGGATCAGTGGTTTTTCAATCTGGCGAACAACGCCGCCAATCTGGACAACCAGAACGGCGGTTTCACCGTATTCGGGCAGGTCATCGACAACGGCATGCAGGTCGTCAAAGCCATTGCCGCATTAAAAGTTGTCAATGCCTGCGGCAGCAGCAGCACCAGTTGTGCTTTTTCCAATCTGCCGCTGATTTCCATCAATAGCGGCTATTCCGCCCAAACCCTGGTTATGGTCAATGCCATAGTGGTCATTTCTCTTCAGGCGCTCACTGACGAAAAAACCGTACCGCTGACATCCCCAATCACAGCTTTTACCCCTTCGTCAACTGGCGTAGTGCATGGCGTCACACTGACAAATCCTCTGCCTACCGCCGTGACCGTAACGCTAACCAAGAATTCAAGCACCGCATTAGTGGCGACAGTACAAGCCAACAGCACACTGAACATTCCTTTGCAATCCGGACTGGGGATTACAAAATCGGACACTTTATATATCAAACTGCCGACTGGTTCTGACTATGCAAATAACCCACTCTATTTGATGTTCGATGCGCGGTAAACCTGCGCTACATTCCGGTTTATCGCGTCGGCCGTTTTTTAGCTACCGACATCCTGATAATCTATCGTCAGATCAACGCTAGGCGAACCGCTGGTCGTAGTCAGCTCGACATCCATCTCGTCCGCAACATTGTTTTTGCTGCGCAGGAAATGCAGGCCGGACTGCAAGCCGATAACCTGAGTGCTATTGGCCGGTACAATGATGACGGCTTCGGTGACCGGGGTCGTGGAGCTTGTTGACGAGGTGCTGGTCGCGTTTTTACCGGTTCCGGTCGTTTTGGTGGTCACGGTGTTGGTTAGTTTGGAGAATGTGACCGTTACCGGCGCCGCATCGTTATTGGTAATGATCAGGCCATGCACGACTCTGTTATGGTTAACGGCAAGGACCGAATTGACAGTGCTGATATTAACCGTCGCTGTTCCGGCGGCATTGTAGCTGACATGATATTCTTCGGCCATTGCCTGTCCGCAAAGACAGCCGCTCAACAGCATTGCCAAAAAGCCGACTCTTGATTCGTTCATGATAACTCTCTGTTTGGATAAAATGTGAAGCGTACTTTAGCATAAATTTTATGCCAATAAGCTTGACGATTCATTCTCCGCTTACGGTCAAATTCCGCTACCGCAGCTCTGTTCCGGGAAAAACCGGGTTGATTCCCGGCTATTCATCTGTCTTTTGGGCAATGTCCAAAGTAGGGCATGAAAAAACCGGCATATGTCGTACGGAAAGTATAGAATGGATATCCCTATTTTTTACCGCCATAGCCACATGACCGACTCGGACGATACCAAAAAAGTAATTGTTGTTGACCTACAGATGCCGTTTTTGTCCATGGTGGTGCTGATGGTGAAATGGGCGCTGGCATCCATACCGGCCATCATCATTTTATTTACCATTTTCAGCATAACGACAGGCATAATGGGCGGCATGATGTTCCACGGTTCCTAAAAATACTGCCTGCGCTTCTCTTTCCGCAAACCGCTTCGGCATCGTTATCCAATCCGTCATTCGCCGGTCAATCCTTACATTTTTGGCGCAAAATTGTAAGATTTACAACAAAACACTCATGAACGGTATCTGTCAATCCAGTCGACCAGGGTTCATGGCGCCAGCCCAATACATTGATAATCAATGCAAATAAAAACCACAGCAAACTTGGCAGTTTATTTGCTTATAAACTGAGTGGGCTTTTCATCCACTATTCTTGAATCATTACGGAGTTATCAATGTCAATTAAGGTTATAAAAGAGTTTTCTGAAAAAGCTAGAGCTGAAGAAGACCTTAAAGAGAAATTAAAAGCATGCGTAAAGCTTAAGGAAATGCTGGCCTTAGCCAAGGAATATGGCTATGAAATTGATGAAGTGGAGCTTTATCCACCCAATGAACCTCAGTTCACGGAAGATCAACTCTCGGAAAGACTGGTCAAGGCACTGCTGAGAGTATAAGTACGCCCATCATTGCGCTTCCCTGTGTGCAGAGAATGACAGGGAAGCATCCTTGCCCCGGCTCCCGGCAGAACACGCATAAAGATTGAAATCGCCACGGCCTTGCCCGGCAAAAATGGCTACTTTAGCCAGGCCACCCGACACCGCATTGAACCGGCATGGCCGCCGCTCAGGCCTGCTCTTTTTTGGGAACAAACCCGTCCGGCATTTCAAAACCGCCGGCAAACAAAAATTTTTCCCGCTCTGCTTCCAGTATTTTTTTCGCGGCCGGGTCAAAACTGGCCAAACGCCTTTCATTGATAATCATGGTCTGCATGGCCAACCATTCCCGCCATGCCTGCTTGGAAACATGGTCGAAAATACGCTGCCCATTCACCCCTGGAAACGGTGGCGCATCCAGGCCTTCCGCCTCCATGCCTAATTTTACACACTTGACGATTCTGGTCATGATTGTCCTATTTTTCTTGAATATTAACTTGTTGCAATAGCTTTTTTATGGGCGTAGGCAAACCAAGATTTTTGATTTGCTCGACTTTATACCAAAGGCTGGAATTTGCTTCCATCACATTGTTTATAGGGTTAATCAGGTTTGCCAGTACCGGCGTGTAATCCAGATGATAATGGGAAAAACTATGCCGTAGGCTTGTCAGGGTCTGCACCGGCGCGATTGCCAGATTTTGCCGCCGGCACCAGTCTTGCAACTCGTCGAGACAGGCAAACTCCGGCAAACTCCACAACCCACCCCAAATCCCGACCGGCGGCCGCTTTTCCAGAAGGATCCGCTTTTCAGTATCCTGCAACACCAGAAAATACAGACGCCTTACAGGCAATGGCTTACGCGGCTTCGGTTCCGGCAATACCTTGACAAGATCCAGCGCCAATGCCTGACAGCCGGTTGCAACCGGGCATTGCCGGCAATCCGGCCTGTTACGGACGCAAAGCGTCGCCCCCAGATCCATGATGGCCTGGGTGTATTCGCCGGCCCTCTGCACAGGCGTATAGGCCCGACTCAAATCCCAAAGCTTGTCCGCCACTTTCCTGTCGCCTGTCCAGCCGCCGATGGCGCAAAAGCGCGCCAGAACCCGCCTGACATTACCGTCGAGTATGGGCTGACTTTGCGCACAGGCTATGCTGAGAATGGCGCCCGCCGTCGAACGGCCTATGCCCGGCAAACCGGCAAGTTCGTCCAGCGTCTTTGGAAACTCGCCGCCGCCGCTGGCAACCATGCTTGCGGTTTTATGCAGATTTCTGGCTCTGGCGTAATAGCCCAGTCCCGACCAATATTGCAAGACTTCGTCCACATCGGCCGCCGCCAGGGTTTGCACATCGGGAAACCGATCGACGAATCGATTGAAATAGGGAATGACGCTGCCGACCTGGGTCTGTTGCAGCATGATTTCCGAAAGCCAGACCCTGTACGGATTGATGCCCTGTTGCCAGGGCAGGTTCTTGCGGCCATGCACCTCGAACCAGGCTAGAAGCTGTTGCTGAAATTGCTCCGCAGTCATACTTTTTCAGCTAAATCCCCAAATCCCAAACCGGCATTTACAGCCGACGCCAGTCATGCCCGGGGTTATTCCCACTCTATGGTTGCCGGCGGCTTTCCGGAAATATCGTATGTCACCCGTGAAATCCCCGGCGCCTCATTAATAATCCGCCGGGATACCAGATCCAGAAATTCATACGGCAAATGCGCCCAGCGCGCCGTCATAAAATCGATGGTTTCCACGGCGCGAATGGCGATCACATAGTCATACCGGCGGCCATCTCCCATGACGCCTACCGATTTTACCGGCAGAAACACCGCAAAAGCCTGGCTGACCTTATCGTAAAGTTCATGACGATAAAGTTCTTCAATAAAAATCGCATCGGCCAGTCTGAGCAAATCGGCATATTGCTTTTTGACTTCGCCGAGGATACGTACGCCCAATCCGGGCCCGGGAAAAGGATGCCGGTAGACCATGTCTGCGGGCAGGCCCAGCTCCAGTCCAAGCTTGCGGACTTCGTCCTTGAACAGCTCCCGCAAAGGCTCTACCAGTTTCAGGCTCATGTTCTCCGGCAAACCGCCGACATTGTGATGCGATTTTATCAAATGCGCCTTACCGCTTTTTGAGCCTGCCGATTCAATGACGTCCGGATAAATCGTACCTTGCGCCAGCCAGCGGGCATCGGTAAGCCGAGCGGCTTCCTCATCAAAAATCGTTACGAACAGATTGCCGATAATTTTCCGCTTTTGCTCGGGATCGGCGACCCCTGCCAGAGCATCCATGTAACGGTCGCCGGCATCGACCCGGATAACCTTAATCCCAAGATGCCGGGCGAACATGGCCATGACCTGATCACCTTCATGCAGTCTTAGCAAGCCGGTATCCACAAACACGCAGGTTAATTGCGCCCCGATGGCCTTATGCAGCAGCGCCGCCACCACGGATGAGTCGACGCCGCCCGACAGGCCGAGAATAACCTGATCGCCGCCGACTTTTTCCCTTACCGCCCTGACCGAGTCCTGAATAATATTGCTGGCCGTCCATAATGCGCTACAACCACATATATCCAGTGCGAAACGGCCAAGAATCCGTCCGCCTTGCTTGCTGTGCGTCACTTCCGGATGAAACTGCAAACCATAAAGCCGTTTTTCCTCATTGGCCATGCCGGCAATCGGCGCGCCGTCGGAACTAGCGATCAATTTAAAACCCGTTGGCAAGTCCACGACGCGGTCGCCATGGCTCATCCAGACATCCAGCAAACCGTAGCCTTCCTCCGAAGTATGATCTTCAATATTGCTTAACAGTGCGGAATGGCCGCGGGCGCGGATTTGGGCATAACCGAATTCGCGCTGACTGGCAGATTCGACCTTGCCGCCCAACTGTTCCGCCATGGCCTGCATCCCATAGCAAATCCCCAGCACCGGAATCCCGGCTTCGAAAATAAACTGCGGCGCACGCGGCGTATCGGCGCTGGTGACTGTTTCCGGCCCGCCGGAAAGAATAATTCCTTTCGGCGCGAACCGCCCTACTTCATCTGCGCTGCAGTCGTAGGAAAATATCTCGCAATAGACGCCGATTTCGCGGATGCGACGAGCTATCAGTTGAGTATATTGAGATCCGAAATCAAGAATTAAAATTTTGTCGGCATGGATGCCGGCGGCAGGTAAGTCAGTCACGATGGAACCTTCAGGAATAATGTGGATATTGGCCGTCTGCTTCAGGCTTTATTGGCCTGTATCCGGCCTTGATACAGGCGATCAAGCAAACTCTTGTTACTATCATAGCCCCTGACGCTGAATTTTTCAGACGCAGTTCGATACATACGCAACAAAAACCGCCGGTACGGGGTCAGGGTTAGATAATGTTTAACCTGACTGTGGCCACGGACTAACCCGATAATGCGGTCTGCATTGTCGCCAAAATCCAGCTCCGCCGCTTGCATCGCCGCCGTTTCGGCCTTCCGGAAAAACAGGGTGATATTTCCCTGGTCATCCGAGAACAAATGACTGTCAACCGAAAAACCGGTTTTCTCGCCGAGCCTGATCAAGGTCACGAGATTAAAATTAAACAGGTGCGCCTCATGAAAAACGCTGCTGGGCGACTGACACATTGCTTCAACATTGGGCACCTCCACAACCAGTACGCCTTGCGGTTTCAGCAGACCATGCAATATCCCCAGCACGAACCCCGGATCTTCGGTGTGTTCCAACACATGCCAGATGGTGATGATATCAAAACTTTGCGCTGTAAAATGCGCATCCTGGATGAAACCAATCTGCAGGTTTAATGCGTATTCGGCGGCCGAATACTCGGCATACCCCTTGTTTGGCTCGACACCATACAAATCATGGCCCAGGGATTTGAGTAAATAGGCGAATTCCCCGCCTCCGGTACCCACATCCAGCATGGTTTGCCGGCTGGCCAGCAAATGCCGGATTTTGTGCAGCCGCGTCAATGCGACCTTGCCCGCCCTGAGTACATGTTTGGGTTTGGGGGCGCAGGTCTTTTTATATTCCAGCCGGTAATCGTTTTCATAAAATTGCCTGGGTTCATAGGGAAACGGATCGCTCCACACCAGCCCGCAACAATTACAGATTACGGTTCGCAATGGCCCGCCGCCACGACTTCGGCAGGCCAGAACCGAAACATCCCGCTTACCGCAAAGATTGCAGGGTATAGATGCTGTTTCGCTATCCAATTTATTATTGTTCTGCATTATTATTGTTCTGCGTTTGCGATCCAAAACCTGAACCCGGATAAAAGCATGCCGTTTCCCATGCTCATCAATTCAAATGATAATTGGGCGCTTCTTTGGTAATGGTGACATCGTGGACATGGCTTTCCCGCATACCGGCGCTGGTCACCCTGACAAACTGGGCGGTTTCATGCAGCGTGGCGATGGTCTGATTCCCGGTATAGCCCATGCTGGAACGGATACCGCCCAGCAATTGATGAATGATGGCCAGCACGCTGCCTTTGTAAGGCACTCTGCCTTCTATGCCTTCCGGCACCAGTTTCTCCACCAGTTCGGTTTCCTCCTGAAAATACCGGTCGCTGGAACCTTGCTGCTGAGACATGGCGCCCAGCGAACCCATGCCGCGATACGACTTGTAGGAACGCCCCTGAAACAACTCGACTTCGCCCGGCGCCTCCTCGGTTCCGGCAAACAGGCCACCCAGCATGACAGCATGGGCGCCGGCCGCCAGCGCCTTGGCGACATCGCCGGAATAGCGTATGCCGCCATCCGCTATCAGCGGCACCCCGCTACCTTTCAGGGCCGCCGCCACATTACTGACGGCGGAGATTTGCGGCACGCCCACTCCGGCAACGATACGGGTTGTACAGATTGATCCAGGCCCTATGCCCACTTTTACGCCATCGGCGCCCGCCTCCACCAGCGCTCTGGCGGCGGCGGCGGTAGCAATATTGCCGCCGATCAACTGTACGGCGGGAAAATTCCGTTTAACCCAGCGCACTCTGTCCAACACGCCCTGCGAGTGGCCATGGGCAGTATCGACGATGATCACATCCACACCGGCGCTCACCAACGCCTCGACTCTTTCATCGGTGCCGACACCCGTTCCCACCGCCGCGCCAACCCGCAAGCGTTCCAGTTCATCCTTGCAGGCCTGCGGGTTATCCTTGGCTTTCTGTATGTCTTTGACGGTAATCATGCCGCGCAGCAGAAAATCGTTATTCACCACCAGCACTTTTTCGATACGATGCTTGTGCAACAGGGCAATGGCTTCCTTGTGGCTGGCCGATTCATTGACGGTAATCAGCCGTTCTTTCGGGGTCATGATGCTGCAGACCGGTTCGTCAAGACGGGTTTCAAATCTCAGATCGCGACTGGTAACAATGCCCACCAGTTCTTCGCCCTTAACAACCGGCACACCGGAAATGTTTTTAGCCCGAGTCAGTTCAATGACCTCCCGTACCGTCGCATCTGGAGAGACGGTAATAGGATCCTTGATGACGCCGCTTTCATATTTCTTCACCCTCAAAACTTCTTTAGCCTGCTGGTCAATGGTCATGTTCTTGTGAATGATGCCAATACCGCCTTCCTGGGCAATGGCTATCGCCAGTCGCGCTTCGGTGACGGTATCCATTGCCGCAGAAAGTAGCGGAATATTCAAGGTAATCGTTCTGGTAAGTTGAGTTCTAAGTTCAACATCACGGGGCAGCACAGAGGAGTGCGCGGGGACTAATAAAACATCATCAAACGTGAGTGCTTCTTGAATGATTTGCATGAACACACCTAAGGCTAATCGTAAATAAGCTCGCCATTGTACAGCTTATCCCGCTCGCCTAAAATGTACAAAGCGGCGAAAATTGAAGTTAGCTGCCGGTTTTCACGGCCAGCGCAGCTCTGATTGCCGAATACTCACCGATTTTCGGCATATGCAGATACACTCCCAGCAGCGCCAGCACACTAAATATATAGAGGGTGTTGAAGCCGTCGCCAAGAATGAACATTAAAAACCCAAATGCACCCACCGTCTCTATCAATAACAGGCTTGCCGATATGGTAAAAAAATATCGCCGCCCGGCCGACTTGCCGCCGGGCATGGTCTGATTAAGCCTGATCATAATATGCCGTAACAGCTTGACAACCGGAAACAGCACAATGGCAATGCCATAGAGTACGCTTCTGATCGCCACTCTTTCCGTCTCGTCAATCGTATGCCGAATCTCATTCCCCCATACATGGCAAACGACAATGTAGACAACGATCAGCAGTAACAGCGCAGCGCTGAACAAGTAATGCGCGAGAAGATCCCGATATTCTCCGGATTTGAACATGATTGCCATCGATAATTAAATATTGTTGCGATAAGTACGCAGGATGACCATAAAAACCGTAAAATCATAAAGCGTATGAATGACGATGGGAACCAGCAACTGACGCTCGCCGCCATAATCCAGCGAAACTCCCAGATACAGACCTATAATCAGGGCAAGAAAGGCATACAGCGGAGTAACGGCGTGCACCAGTGCAAAGATGAAATTACTGACCAGCAGCGCCGCTACGGCGCCCAGAGCGTTTTCCAGCCAGGGCTGCAAAAAACCGCGAAACAGGACTTCTTCGGAAACGCCTGCAATCGCGGCCAGCACGAACATATCCGCCCAATGCCTGTGACACAAGCGCGCGCCCAGCGTTTCCTGCAACAGATATCTGATTTTTTTTAGTTGGCCATAGGGTAGCTCCTGTAGCACAAAGAAAAACAAAATCAACGGCAAAGTCAGAAAAAAACCCTGAACCCATGCTTTTTCCGAAAAATAAAGACTGGCAAAACAATCGATATCGGCTAACCAGCCCAGCAAGATTGCGACGAATAGCAGCGAACCTTCAAACAAACAGGCGGCCTTAAAGAAGTTTTCCGGCTCTAGCGCCTGTTTTTTCATGTTCAACTACCAATCCCCGGATATACGGAACTAAGAATTCTATGCATTGCCCATCAGACGCCGAAAGCTCTGTTCCGGCTCTCGCCGGATGCGAATCGGGGCGGAGAGATTAAACAGGCGACATACGATTTGCGAATACTATAAACAAAAAACGCTAAAATTGGCAGGACTTACCAACCGAAGAGGCATTTCCATGCAATGTTTTATTTACAAGAGCGCCAGAAAGGAAGAACTTTATATTTATCTGGACAAGCGCGACGACTTTTCCGCCGTCCCTGACGTTTTGCTGCAGACACTTGGAAAACTGAACTTTGTGATGGAATTGCAGCTCAGCCCTGATCGCAAACTCGCCCGGGAAGATGCCGGCAAGGTGATTGCCAGCATCAAAAACAAGGGTTTTTTTATACAAATGCCCCCGGTGATAGCCTATCTATCGGCGACGACTCCCGTCGGACAACAACCGCACTAAGCCGGACGAAGGCCGTCAATCGCCTGAAAGCATACCCGGCATATCAATCCGTGCTAACATGTGAGCATTCAGCCGATTCGTTCTTTTTTTCTCAATCTGGATACGTAACACATGTCAGACAATACATTCCCATTTGAAGACCCCAAGTCTAGAGGCAAAATTTGGGGATTTAGTACGCTGCTAGGCATTGTCATTGTCGTTATGCTGGTATTAGGTGAATGGTGGAGCCGCGAGCCCGAACAATTCAATGTTCAGGACGAAGCCATTGAACGCATGAACGCCACCCACACGGATCAAATGCCTATCGGCTATGTCTACGCCAGCACCCTGGCGCATATCGCCGATGTCATCCTATATAAACCCGGCGGCTATCTGTCCAATGACGTAGCGCCACCCGGACTGTTTTGCGATAACATCCAAAGTTTTGAATACGGCGCGCTGGTCATGCTGCGTGACGGCACCACGGCCTTGCGCAACCACTTTGCCCGCGACCAGTCGCAATCGGCTGAAGACCCCGATCTGGCAAAAGCGGAGCCCAGCTTTTATTACGAACCGAATTCCTGGGCGCTGCCGTCCACCGAATCCGAATATGTCAAGGGTATTGAAGCATTACATGGCTATATGGCCCGCCTGCAAAACCCGTCTGCAACCTCCAAAGCCGCGCAATTCCATTCCAGGGCGGATAATTTATGGCAATACACCGAGGTGGTCATCAAGCGCCTGGGCGGGCTATCCACTCGCCTTGCGGCTAGTACCGACAAATTCTCGGGCGCGACCCATGGCGACCCATCCAATCCGCTCGACATCAATATGCCAACCATAGGCCAGACCCCATGGATGGAAATCGACAACGTTTTCTATGAAGCGCGCGGCTCATGCTGGGCTTTGCTGCATATCCTCAAGGCCATTAAACACGACTTTTCCGATATTTTGCTGGACAAACGGGCCATGAACACCCTGGACAACATGATACAGGCTCTGGAAAACGCCTTGACTCCAACCCTGAGCCCGGTAGTATTGAACGGTGATGGTTTCGGGCTGTTCGCCAACTACTCGCTGGCCATGGCCAACTACATTGCCCGCGCCAATGCCGCCGCACTTGATTTGCGGGACGTCATGAACAGAGGTTAGGCGCATGCAGGAACGGATTAACGAAAACCTGAAAAAAATCGAGACCTGGAAACGAATTGTTTTCATGCTGATCTACGCCTTGATAGACAGCCTGGTCAGATTGATACTCTGGCTGGTGATTTTATTACAGCTTGCCGCCGTATTGCTGACTGGCGGCGTTAATCCCAATCTTCTGGCGTTCGGCAAAAGCCTGTCTACCTATCATTACCACATTCTGCTGTTTTTAACGTTTTCCACAGAGCAGTTGCCGTTTCCATTCTCCGAATGGAATATCACGGCCGACCTGGGATTAATCGACCGGGATTAAGGCGCATGGATGGCTCGTCGCGAAAAATCGTCCACATCGACATGGATGCGTTTTTTGCGGCGGTGGAACAGCGGGACAATCCCGCCTATCGAAACAAACCGGTCATCGTGGGCGGCAAGCCGGATTCCAGAGGGGTTGTCGCAACCTGCAGCTACGAAGCCCGCAAGTTTGGAATTCACTCGGCGATGCCCTCGTCCCACGCATACCGACTCTGTCCACAGGCCATTTTTGTCAACCCCCGCTTTGCCGTTTATCAGGAAGCCTCGGAAAACATCCGCAGCATCTTTCGCCGCTATTGCGAATATATCGAACCTCTGTCGCTGGACGAAGCCTATCTCGACGTGAGCAGCAATATTTTATTCCAGGGTTCGGCAACCCTGCTGGCCAGACAAATCAAACAGGACATCCATCGTCAGACGCGTCTGACCGCCTCCGCCGGCATCTCCTATAACAAATTTCTCGCCAAAATCGCTTCGGATCGGGGCAAGCCGGACGGACTGTATCTGATTACCCCGCAGCAGGGCGGCGAATTTGTGGAACGCCTGCCCATAGGCCAGTTTCACGGCATAGGCAGGGCCACGGAAAAACGCATGCATGAATTAGGCATCCTGACCGGCAAGGATCTGAAGCAAATCCCGCTACCGGTACTGCAACAGCATTTCGGCAAAGCGGCGCAGTTTTATTTCGATATTGCTCGCGGCTTCGATCACCGCCCGGTCAATTGCCAGCGCATCCGCAAATCGATAGGGGTGGAGACCACCTTTGACGAAGACATTTCCGATCCGGCGACTGTTTATCGGCATCTGCAACAGCTTTTACAAATCGCACTAACCAAACTGCTGGAGAAAAATCTGGTGGCGCACACCTTGACCATCAAGATCAAATACCATAATTTTGTGTTGATTACCCGCGGCCGAACATTACGCAACGCAATCACTACCGGCATGGACACCCAGACCCTGCTTGCCGAACTACTAAAAAACACCGCCATCGGCGAAAAAAAAGTCCGCCTGCTGGGCGTCAGCCTATCGGGCCTGCACAACAGGGAAAGCAGCCTGTTTTACCGGCAAATGGATTTGTTTGATTCAACTTGAACTACATGGAAATTTTGCCATTTGCTATAATGCCGGTTATTTTACGAAAACCAACCGCCAGTGGCGCCGACGGATAAACGCCAGACTGAATAGCTTGCATCAGGCTTTTCGCCCCCAGGCATACCGGTAGAGTTCAAGCAGGCGCCTAGACCCGCTATCATTCGCGCGGATATTCATTTTGCAATACAAACCTCTCACGGAGAAATCGGATGTTACAAAAAATCGCAATTTTGGGGCTGTTCTGTTTTACCATGCTGGCCAATGCGGAAGGCGGCTACGACACTCTGAACCCCGCACAGCCCGTACAAAATCCTGAAAAAATAGAAGTCATCGAATTTTTCTGGTACGGCTGCCCACATTGCTACCATCTGGAACCCGCCATGGCGGCATGGCTAAAAACCAAGCCGGCCAATGTCGAGTTTATTCGTCAGCCTGCTATTTTCAGCGATGTGTGGGCCAAACACGCCAAAGCATTTTTTACCGCAGAAGCCCTGGGGGTATCGGAACAGGTTCATGCCGATTTTTTTGACGCCATCCAGAACAAAAAGGAAAAACTGCTTACCGAGGCCGAGCTACAGAAATTTTTTGCAGCACACGGCGTTAAGGAGGACGATTTCCATAATGCCTACAACTCATTCGCCGTATACACCAAATTACGCCAGGCCGAAGGCATGGGCGAACGCTACGGCGTCAACGGCGTGCCGACTCTGATTGTCAATGGTAAATACCGGGTCAGCGCCACATCGGCCAAATCCCAGGAAAACATGCTTGCCGTCACCAACGAACTGATTGAAAAGGAAAGTCAGGGCAAATAAAAAAGCCGGTTTTGTCCGCCTAATGCTTCCGTTGATAAATTATCAGGCCATGCCCGGCGAAACCCGGGTGCTGGTTACCGGCGCCAGCGGCTTTATCGGCAACCGGCTTTGCAGTCATCTGCGACGCTGCGGCTACCCTCTGCGTACTTCAAGCCGATCCGCCTATCCAGGCGGCAACGACCACTGGCTTGCCGATCTCGCCGCCGACGCTTGTCCGGGCGGATTGTGCGAAGGCATCGAGACCGTCTTCCATCTGGCGGGCAAAGCCCATGCCCTGATCGAAAATCGTCAGGATGAAACGGAATACCGAACCATCAATACCGAGGCTGTCCGTAAACTGCTCGAAGCTGCACAGCGAGCCGGGGTTAAACGGTTTATATTTTTCAGCAGCGTCAAAGCGGTCGGCGATAGCCCGTCGCCATCCGACGAAACGGCAGACACGCCAGCCGCCTCGGCTTACGGACAATCCAAATTCGCCGCCGAACAACTGGTTTTACATGGCGGTTACGTACCGCATCCGGTAATCATCCGGCCCTGCATGGTGTACGGCGACACCAGCAAAGGCAATTTGCCGCGCATGATCAGGGCCATCAAGCGCGGGACATTTCCGCCAATACCGGAATACGGCAATCGGCGTTCCATGGTGCATGTAGAGGATCTGGTTCGCGCCGCTATGCTGGCGGCGGAAAACCCGGCCGCCGCCGGACAGATTTACATTGTCAGCGACGGGCAGGACTATTCGACTCGCCAGCTTTACGAACTGATCAGAACCGCGCTCGGCAAACCGGCCGGATCATGGGCAATTCCGATTCAATTCATGGACAGCCTGGCTAAAACAGGCGATGCATTCCGGCAAAGTACCGGCCGGCGTTTTATTCTCGACAGCGAAACCTTGCTGAAATTAAGCGGTTCGGCCAGTTACAGCGCTGCTAAAATCCGTCGGGAACTGGGCTTTACCAGCCAATATACCCTCCAGCAATCCCTGCCGGACATAATCAGTTATCTGGAAACGTCCTGACGTGCTATTTCTGCTCATACTTGCCATCATTTCCACACTTGCTGCGGCATTGCTCACCGGCCTGATACGCCATTACGCCTTGGCGAACCGGGTGCTGGACATCCCTAATCAGCGCAGTTCGCATTCCACGCCCACTCCACGAGGCGGCGGACTCGCCATTGTGCTGGTCTTTCTGTTCGCCAGCCTCTATCTCTATTCAAAGCAGTATCTGAACACGGCCTGGTTTCTGGCCTTGAATTCGACATTGCCGGTCGCCCTCATCGGCTTTTACGACGACCACCGGCCCGTCGCCGCCCGCTGGCGATTTTTAACTCATGTCCTGGCGGCGGCCATCGCCCTCTATTTTTTAAAGGATGGCATCCACTGGACACTGATGCCAATGCCTTTGGATATCATGGTAGACCGAACTCTGATAAACCCTGGCTGGTTCGGATTTTTTCCAGGCATCGTGTTTCTGGTCTGGTTTTTGAACCTGTTTAATTTCATGGACGGCACTGATGGCCTTGCCGCATCCGAAGCCGTGTTTGTCTCTTCATCGCTGGCGGTTTATCTGCATTTTTTCGATCCGCTGCTCTGCAAGCTCGCTATCGTGCTGGCGTCGGCCTCATTGGGCTTTCTGCTCTGGAACTGGCCCAAAGCCAAAATCTTCATGGGCGATGTCGGCAGCGGTTTTCTCGGCTTACTGCTCGGCATCCTGATTTTAATGGCGGCGCAACAGTCTCCGGTACTACTCTATTGCGGGCTGATATTATTCGGCGTGTTTGTGGTAGACGCCAGCTATACGCTGGCAGTGCGCTTTTGCAACGGCCAGAAATGGTATGCCGCCCATTGCTCCCATACCTACCAGCATGCCGCCAGACAATATGGTCATTTTAGGGTGTTGATGGCAAGCTGGGCAATCAATCTGCTCTGGCTACTGCCCATTTCCTTACTGGTCTATAAGCACCCGGCCTATGCCCTGTATGGCTTGCTGGCGGCCTATCTGCCCTTGCTTTTTCTGGCCCGCCGATTCAAAGCCGGACGCACGGAAATTAAAAACTGATGGCATTAAAATTAAAACTTCGTTCACGCACCAGCATTTTTCTGCACGACCTGACGATGATCCCTCTCGCCTGGTTCGGCGCATACTGGCTGCGATTCAACCTGCAGCATATCCCAGATCAGTTTTTTTACACCGCCTTGTTATTCCTGCCGGTAGTCATTGCCATCCAGGTTAGTCTGTTCTGGTATTTTGGCCTGTATCGCGGGGTGTGGCGGTTTTCATCCATGCCGGATCTGATACGCATTAGCAAGGCTGTCGTGACAGGCATGGTGCTGATCGCCACCACGCTGTTTCTATATAACAGGTTAAACGGCGTGCCGCGCTCCGTGATGCCGCTCTATGTCCTGACCTTGCTGGCTTTTTTGTGCATTCCCCGCTTCGTATACCGTTATCTGAAAGAACAGGCATTTGTAGAGCGTAATGGGCAGCGCGCCCTGATTGTCGGCGCCGGTGCCGCCGGAGACATGCTGGCGAGGGATTTATTGTCCAACCCTGACAGCGGCTATATTCCGGTCATCTTCGCGGACGATCAACCCAGCAAACAAAACAGGGAAATTCGCGGCATTCGCGTCGCCGGTTACCTTGAACAACTGCCGGAACTGGTCAATAAATGGCATATCGAAATCGTTCTGATCGCAATACCATCGGCTGACGATGACCAGATGCGGCGAATTGTGGAAATTTGCGAAGGTTGCCGGGTCGCTTTTCAAACCCTGCCATCGGTCAAGGAACTGTTAAGCGGCACAGTCACCAAAGCCAGCCTCAGAAAGGTCTCAATCGAGGACATTCTGGGCAGAGCGCCGGTTCAGCTCGACTGGCGGACACTGCATGCCGGCCTGCATGACAAGGTGATTCTGGTCACCGGCGGCGGCGGATCGATCGGCTCGGAGCTTTGCAAACAACTGGCCAATGCCCGGCCGCAAAAACTGATCATCTTTGATCAATGCGAATTCAATCTGTTCAAAATCGATGCCGACCTTGGCCGGCTGTATCCAGATCTGCGCCACCAGCCGATACTGGGCGATATTGCCGATCGTCTGGCGGTGGAACAGCTTATCCAGTCGCAACGGCCTGAAATCATTTTTCACGCCGCCGCCTATAAGCATGTGCCTTTACTGGAAAGTCAGGTACGCGAAGCCGTTCACAACAATCTGATCGGCACCAAAATTCTGGCGGAAACCGCCATTGCCGCAGGCGTGGCGCGCTTTGTGCTAATCTCCACCGACAAGGCGGTCAATCCCACCAATGTCATGGGCGCCACCAAACGCGCCGCCGAAATCCTTTGTCAGAACCTTGACAACAAAGGATCAACCCGTTTCACCACCGTAAGATTTGGTAATGTTCTGGATTCGGCCGGCAGCGTGGTACCGTTATTCAGGGAACAGATCAAGGCAGGCGGCCCGATTACCGTCACCCATCCTGACATCACTCGTTATTTCATGACCATCCCCGAAGCCTGCCAACTCATCATGCTGGCGGAAACGGTTGGAGTCGGCGGCGAAGTATTTGTACTGGATATGGGCAAACCCGTCAAAATCAGCTATCTGGCTGAACAAATGATACATCTGAGCGGCAAGGAACCCGGCAAGGATATTAAAATCGAATATGTCGGTTTGCGGCCAGGCGAAAAACTGTACGAAGAACTGTTTCACGACCAGGAAAAACTGCTGGATACCGGCTATGAGAAATTAAGGCTGGCAAGGGCCAGATTGTACGATACCCGGGAATGGAGCAAGCACATCGAAGAACTGGCCGTTGCCTGCCAGCAACGGGATCAAAAGCCTATCCTCGCACTGTTAAAACAATTGGTGCCGGAATTTAAGACCGATCCCGTTTAAACCCTGCTTTTGCCGAGCCGGTCGAAGTACGGTTTTTTGAGATTCCCCCCATAAGTTTTCTGAATATCTTCGCAAAAACTTACTCCGACCTGTTTGTTAAAACATTGCAGAAACAGGGATGCCCGCAAAATTGACGCAAAGAGGCATTGCCAGGAGCCTGTCCGAGAATAGAATCCGTAGCGAAGGCAAGCCATTTTGAGTTGGTTTTGTGCATTTGAGGCGGAATAGTTGCGCTATTTAACGAAAATGCGCAGGAAATCCGACCAAAAGGGCTTTCCCGCAGTAGGTTTTCTATTCTCGGACAGGCTCCTAGGACATATTATCGATTATTTATCATGGAGCCATCGAGATGCTCTTCGTCCATTTGCATGCGGTAATTCAGTGCTGTTTTGATCCAGGCTCTGGCTGATCTTAAGTCTGCAATCGCTTTTGCGGTATTGCCGCCATAATCCTGTTGCGTACTTTCCAACTCTTTTATAGCCGCATTTATTTCTTTAAAAGCATTTACCAAATTAGGATTGGCCACGGCTTCTTGCTGTAATGAAAATTGCGGTTCAGCAGACACCGGCGTAGCGATGAAGGATGAAATCAAAATGAAGATTGAAGCGATTGTTCTAAAATTAACTTTCATGGGATTCACCGTTGACTTGTAATAAAGTTAAATTGTGCAACCGAAAAACTCGGCGAATAGCGCTTTCAATTGTTAGCGCCAATCCTCGAAACTCCCCAGACAAAAGGGTCAGTGCCAAGCAAGGGAGCTCGCGCTTCCTGCTCCATATAAAGTATATCCCAACAATCAGGCTATTTGGACATTGCCGATAATCCTTTCGCCCCCCAGCGCTGAAGCACCCGATATTCAACGCCATCAGCCAGAGAACACGACTCGACCAGACAAAAATCATCGCTACGCCAGACTATTGGTTCAAATTCCAAGGCAAACGCCTGCCTGGCTTTCCGGGCCAGGGTAACATGCGGGCGAAAACGCCGCTCGTCTATGCTGACGCCGTTCCTGACAACAATAGTAGCCAATTGTTCAGACAACCTTGTCACTTGCTGATCGAAATCGTTGCTGGTCAGGCACAGTATGCCGGGCTTTTGCCAATAGCTTAAGCCGTTAAAGGTCAAACGCATTGGCGAGACCGCCAGGCTGGCGGCATCCGCCGCGATAGCGGCCTGCTGCCCGGCGTTCACACCGCCTAAAAACAGCAAGGTGACATGCAGGTTGCTTGCCGCCACCGGCCGCAGTTCAGCTTCCGGGAGTCGGGCCATAATCCGGCTGCATTGCCGTCTGATGACCTGATTCGGCCATAAGGCAAAAAACAGCCGTTTCATGGCCTTGCCGGCCACAACAGTTTGCATCAATCCCGAAAGTTATTGAACTGCAAGGGCTGCTCCAGTTCCTCCGCTCTCAGCATCTGGATAACCTCCTGCAAATCATCGCGTTTCTTGCCGGTCACCCGGACTTTGTCGCCATTGATGGCGGCCTGAACCTTTAATTTTTTATCCTTGATCAGTTTGACAACTTTTTTGGCAAAATCGGAACTTAGCCCCTGTTTCAGGGTGATCGTCTGTTGTGCGGTTTTGCCGGTATCCTGAATCTTGCCGCTCTCCAGGCTACCGATATCGATACCACGCTTACCCATTTTTGCATATAAAATCGGCAGCATCTGCTGCAACTGGAAAGTGGATTCCGCCTTCATGAGCACACTGTCATCCTGCTGTTCGAAGCAGGCATTGGAGCCTTTAAAATCGAAGCGGGTAGACACTTCCTTATTGGCCTGATCAATGGCGTTAGTCACTTCGTGGCTGTCAATTTCAGAAACGATATCAAATGAAGGCATGCTGGAAACTCACTCTAATAAAACGGACTGTTCACTATAAAAGCCTTGTAGGCATAATTCAACCCGCAATGCCGCTCTCCGCATCTGCCCATGCCTAATTTTCAGTTATAATCAGACAATTTTCAGCAATCAAGTGGCTCCAACGTGTCGACAAGCAAAAACGATGTTTCTACTTTTCAGGGCCTGATATTGACCTTGCAGGAATACTGGTCAAATCAGGGTTGTGTGTTATTGCAGCCACTGGATCAGGAAGTCGGAGCCGGCACCTTTCATCCGGCCACCTTTCTGCGCGCCATCGGCCCTGAACCTTGGAACGCCGCTTATGTCCAGCCATCACGCCGCCCGACTGACGGCCGCTTCGGTGAAAATCCCATGCGCCTGCAACATTATTATCAATTCCAGGTGGTTATGAAACCATCGCCAGCCAATATCCAGGAACTCTATTTGGGATCCTTGCAGCATCTGGGTCTGGACTTGTTGGAACACGATGTGCGCTTTGTGGAGGATAACTGGGAATCCCCTACTCTGGGCGCATGGGGACTGGGCTGGGAAGTCTGGCTGAACGGCATGGAAGTCACGCAATTTACCTATTTTCAGCAGATCGGCGGCCTGGAATGCCGGCCGGTGACCGGCGAAATCACTTACGGCCTGGAGCGGATAGCCATGTATCTGCAAGGTGTGGAAAGCGTGTTCGATCTGGTTTGGACCCGTGGCCCGCAGGGCGTGGTGACTTATGGCGATGTTTTTCACCAGAATGAAGTGGAAATGTCGGAATTCAACTTCGACCTCGCCAATGTTGATTTTCTGTTTCAGTGCTTCGACACCTACGAAGGCGAATGCCTGATGCTGCTGGACAAACAGTTGCCGCTGCCGGCTTATGAAATGGTATTGAAAGCCTCCCATGCATTCAATCTGCTCGACGCCCGTCACGCCATTTCCGTGACCGAACGGCAACGTTATATTCTGCGTGTGCGTAACATGGCCAAATCCGTAGCCGAAGCCTATTACAACCGCCGGGAAGCCTTGGGTTTTCCGATTCTTGCCAGACAGGAAGCGTAACCATGCTAGAAACCAATCATCTATTATTCGAACTTGGCTGCGAAGAACTGCCGCCAAAATCACTGAAAAAGCTCAGCCAGACCTTACTGGACAATATACAGGCCGGACTGAAAGAAGCCGGACTGGAATTCGCCCGGGGCGCAGCTTACGCCACGCCTCGCCGGCTGGCGGTCATCATAGACGATCTGATCTGTTTTCAGCCCGACAAAACCGTCAAAAAACGCGGGCCGGCCGTCCAGGCGGCTTTTGCCGCCGACGGCGCGCCCAGCAAGGCCTTGCTGGGATTTGCCGCCAGTTGCGGCGCCACTGTCGAACAACTGGAACGGCAGCTTACCGACAAAGGCGAATGGCTGATTTTCCGGCAGGCGGTCAAAGGTCAGGCTACCGCCGAATTACTGCCGGACATCATCCGTAAAAGCCTTCACAATCTGCCGATCGCCAAACGGATGCGCTGGGGCAGCTTCAACACTGAATTTGCCCGGCCGACGCACTGGGCTGTGCTGCTGTTTGGCGATCAGGTCATTGAAACTGAAATTCTCGGAGTCACTACAGGAAGACATAGCCGAGGCCATCGTTTTCATGCTCCGCAAGCCCTGAGCATCAGCACCCCGCACGCTTATGTGGAAACATTGTCGAAGCAAGGCAAAGTCATCGCTGACTTTGGCCAGCGCATGGACATTATTCGCACCGCCGCTAACGCCGCCGCCGCCAATGTCGGCGGCATCGCCCATATCGAAGAAGATCTGCTGGAAGAAATTGCCGCGCTCAACGAATGGCCGGTACCCGTAGTCGGCAACTTTGACGCCCGCTTTCTGGAATTACCGATGGAAGTGCTGATTACTACCATGCAGTCCAACCAGAAATATTTTCCGGTCAAAAATAGCCAGGGCGGTTTATTGCCGCACTTCATCACTTTCAGCAACATTGAGAGCAGCAATCCGGATTCGATACGCCACGGCAACGAGCGGGTGGTTTTGCCGCGTCTGGCTGACGCCGAGTTTTTCTGGAAACAGGACAGAAAACAGTCGCTGGCCGACCGGGTTGAAAGTCTGGCCAGCATCGTATTTCAGAAAGACCTGGGTACTATGGCGGATAAAACCCGGCGCGTCGGTCATCTGGCGACGCATATCGCCGGACTTTTGCAGGCGGACGCCAATCTGGCGAAACGCGCGGCCCTGCTGGCCAAAACCGATTTATTGACCAATATGGTCGGCGAATTCGCCAACCTGCAAGGCATCATGGGCCGCTACTATGCGCTGGCTGATCAGGAATCCGCTGAAGTCGCCCAGGCTTTGGAAGAGCATTATTTTCCCAAACAGTCCGGTGGCCAGACGCCTGCCACCCAAACCGGCCAGATTCTGGCTCTGGCTGAAAAAATTGACACACTCAGCGGTATCTTCAGCGCCGGTCTGATCCCCTCCGGCGATAAAGACCCTTACGCCCTGCGCCGCGCCACGTTGGGCATCCTGCGCATCCTGATCGAAAACGGCATCGATCTTGACATTGCCGGCTTGCTGGATACCGCGCTGGATCAGTTCAGCCACAACTTCGAAAAAACCGCAACCAAAACCCGCCTGCTGGATTTTATCTTCGATCGTCTGAAAGGCTACTGCCTGGATCAAGGCTACGGCATAGATGAATACGAAGCAGTGCTGGCGGTTTATCCGACCCGGCCACTGGATTTCATGTTGCGTATCCGCGCCGTACAGACTTTTAGAGAATTACCCGAAGCAGAAAGTCTGGCTGCCGCCAACAAGCGCATCATTAATATTCTGAAAAAAACCGATCAGGCTATTCCGGCAGAAATAGGCGCTTTGGTCGAAGCTGAAGAAAAAAATCTGCTGGCCGCAGCCGAAGCATCGAATGCCGATATTCTGCCGCTATTGGCCCGACAAAACTATCCCATGGCATTGACTAGACTGGCGCAACTGCGGGATAGCGTAGACGCCTTCTTCGACAATGTCATGGTCAACACCGAAGATCCAGCATTGCGCAACAGCCGTCTGGCCCTGCTAGCCATGCTGTCCGGGCAGTTTCTGAAAATAGCCGACATTTCCAAACTGCAATCATGAGCGACTCATACGTCATACTTGACCGTGATGGGGTTATCAATATCGATTCTGCCGGATTCATCAAATCGCCGGCGGAATGGCTGCCTATAGACGGCAGTCTGGAAGCCATTGCCCTGCTGAACGAGCACGGCTTCAAGATAGCTGTCATTACCAATCAATCCGGCATAGAAAGAGGCTTGTACGATTTAGCCGCACTGGCCGCCATACACGACAAGATGCGACAGCTAGTCTCCGCCGCCGGCGGCGGCATCGAAGCAATCTATTTTTGTCCGCACGGCCCGGATAGTCATTGCAATTGCCGCAAACCCAAGCCCGGCATGTTTCTGACCTTCGCCAGCGACAGGGGCGCCGATCTGAAAAACACTTATTCGGTCGGCGACTCCATCCGCGATATACAGGCCAGCATGGCTGCCGGCTGCCGCCCGCTGCTGGTAAAAACCGGCAATGGCCTGCAAACCATCCAGAATAATCCACAACTTAACGTACCTATATTTGAAAATCTATATGACGCAGCCACACACATCATCTCGACAAGCTGATTTTAGCGTTTATCTTGGTTCAACCCTGTTTTTTATCTACATTGTGTTTTCAACGCTAATTATCGGGCCTTTGATTCTGGCTTCCGTGGTGCTGCCGTTTTCGATTCGCTACAAACTTGCGGATTTCTGGATCAACTGCCTGCTGTTCATGTTAAAACTGTGTTGCGGTTTAAGCTATGAAATTGAGGGTCTGGAAAATATTCCAGCCACGGGCGCCGCCATTGTGCTAAGCAAACACCAGTCAGCCTGGGAAACCCTGGCCTTAAGAAAATTCATCAAGCCGCAAACCACTGTGCTGAAAAAATCCCTGCTGCAAATACCCTTTGGCGGCTGGGCGCTGGCGACTTTGAAACCGATAGCCATCGATCGGCAAAATCAGAAGGAAGCCTTGCGGATGCTGATCGATCAGGGAATTGAACGCTTGCAGGAAGGTCTGTTTGTGGTAGTGTTTCCGGAGGGTACTCGAGTCGCGCCAGGCGCATACAGAAAATTTAATGCCGGCGGCGCAATGTTGGCCCAGAAATCAGGCTACCCGGTATTGCCTCTGGCGCACAATGCCGGGGAATTCTGGCCGCGCAACAGCTTTTTAAAATTTCCGGGCGTCATAAAAGTCCGGATAGGGCCATTGATCGATACAAAAGATAAAAAATCCAGGGATATCAATGCCGAAGCCGAAAACTGGATCAATCAGGCCATGCGCGAACTCACATTGCCTGCAAAATAGCGCAAAAAACACCAAAGCAGGCAATTAAAGCATAAGGCCCGCTGCGATAGCGGGCCTTATTCAAACAATTTAAAGCTGTACTGAAGAAGTAGAGCTGGAAACTTTTTGTTTTGAACCGTCTGGGTTATCCATGCAACCGCTCAAACCAACAATCATCAGCGCCATAGCCAACAGAGATAATACTTTTTTCATAACTTCCTCCAAATGTAAAGGTTTTTTATATTTCTAGTGTGTACTAAACTTAGCACGGTGAGATTTATATCACGGTAAAACCATTTCATGCAATACGAATTATGTTTTGCCAAAAATCCGGCCAGCCTGAAATGCATAAGGCCCGCATTCGCGGGCCTTATCCTATCCAAAGATCCGGCGGTGCCGGAAATGATCTCAACCTTTGTCTTGTCCCGAGCCGCTACCGTAGTTAACCGGTTTTTTGTTACCACCGTCAGGATTGTCCATGCACCCACTCAAGCTGGCAACCATGACAATCATAGCCAATACAGAAAATACTTTTTTCATTACATCCTCCGAATCAATTGTTTTTTTAATTTTTGACAGTGCTCCAGAACGAGCACCGCAATTTTATACCATGGTAAATTCGGCGATGCAATACCTCTGTTGATCACAAGGCGTCGATATCCTTCGGCAAGCTGATGGCAATTTCCTTTCCTCGCCACTGCGCCGTGCCTATGGACTGCCATTCGCCAGACAAATTATTGCTTCTCAAGTCTTTTTCCCAATGGAACGGGGTACTTATCTTTTTCATTTTGATGATAAACCGGGTTTTTTCAAGATCCAGGCCGGTTTTTAGCCCCCAAAACGCGGTCACTTTCATGATGAATTTTTTCAATCTGAACTCGTCGATATTCGGCGTCACCGCGATGTTTGCCCACATTGAATGCACTCTGCCCCAGTTTGGGGCAAGCAACCTGCCTTCCTGGTTTACAAACGGCAGCCAATGCTCCCCACCTGCGGCATCCAGATAGGTAATCGCCAGCAGATGATCATAACCGGCAAAGTGATCATGCAAATACAGGGCGTGAGGCGTTATTCCCAGAAAAGTATTCGAAAACATCAATAGGGCGTTGCTCATATCGGTCAGTACGCCGCCAACCCGCGACTGCCGGGTATCGACATGCAGGCGATACAACAAACCGTAATGCAGACTGCTATTGACCTGAAACAAAATCAGCACCACCAGCACCTTGCTGATTTTATGCACCGCCGATCTGACCGGCGCACCTTCCCCTGCTTCAAAAATCCGCTCATACAGCGTCTTGCCGAATTCGGCGGCCGACGGCGCTGGCGCACAAGCAACATCACAGCCGACCCGGGCCCTAGCGTCGGCTATCTTCCGATAGCGCCGGCAAGCCAGAGGATAAACCAGCGGCAATTTCAGAAACCAGCCGATAAGCGCCGGGTAACGCATGGCGATAAAAATCCGCGCATAGGTCGCGACCCCTGCATAAAGCCGCCCTTGCCGATCCACGGCATACAGATCGGTCAGTAACTGTTCGGCGTCCAGCGCCTTCAGTTCCGGATAATCCTTAGCGTAAACCTGCGCCGCCTTGAAATCGATACAGTGCAGCACATCAAAATGGTTGAGCGTCAGGACTGTCCGACAGCATAAGGGACATTGCTGATCGAAAAATACCGTGAGCAAAGGCCGCTCGGCTCTCAGCCAGTTTCCAAGCCACCTATACCACGCGAACGGCATGACCAGCGTATAAAAAGCCAGCATCCCCATGCCGAACGGATAGATATTGAAGGACAGGGTGATCCCAAGATGCAGGCCAACACCGATCAGAAAATACAGCGGCCTCAAGTTGCGCTGTTGAAAAAGAAACAAAAATGTGAACTGGAACACAATAATGGTGTAACCAATGATTTTCTGCGGTATTTCAAAATTCAGCAGCCAGGACATGTCTATGGCTGACATGTAGTATGGAATCGATGACGGCAGCCAGGCGCCCAGACCGTTTCGCCAGTGCTCCGCAAACATCTTGTGTATGGCCGAATCGAAATACAAAAAACCCAGACAGACCGCCACAGGCAGATAATAGACCAGAGCGGAAACCACCGACTGCGAATATTGGCTGTAATGCACGAATGGCCGGGCCAGTTTTTTTCTGAGCTCATCGATGGCGAAAGCCTTGTCGATGGGCATGAATATCAGAAAAAAATTTGCGCCTATCATGAACAGGTCAAAACCGCCGTCAAAATCCCGTTGCATGGGGGTGAAATTAACGAAAACCAGCCAGAACAGATAATTGGCGATACTGGCGAACTGGCATCGATAGCCCAGGGTCAGAGCCAATGCGACCAGCGCCCACAGCCACAGAAAAAAAACGATCATCGGAAACTCGACATCCAGAAACGGAATAGGGTCGAAAATCAGATGGTTGAAATAAATCAGAAACAGGATTTCCTGCAGTGTGACCAGCCCGAACAGTATTCTGAACAGACCTATGCCTGTCGCCGGCGCCTTTTTGAGATACAGCGCGTTTATTTTTGAGAAGAGCAGTTTATACATTTTGTTGCCGGCATACTAAAAATACACGAATTATAAGGTATTTACCGGCAGACCAGGACTTATAGGCGTAAAAAAAGACGGCCTGGAACCATCCATAGCCGCCTTTTTAGAAAAGCAATGCTCAAGCAGCGCTTATTCTTCGTCGGTAGGCTCCTTGAACACCCATTTTACGAAGAAATATCCTGCAGCGATAATTACAACCGCTCCAATCATGCCTGACGGTTCTTTCAGCAATTCTGTTAAATCTAAGATCGCTCCCATGGGTGCCTCCTACCTTATAGTTTAGTTGTTATAAAAAATCTGCCATTTCGTTGGCGGCCGAAGCTCATATGTTACTTCAGCCACCTTTAAAGTCAAGCAATTCATGCCTCTTGCAGAAAGATAACAGCACAAATTGCCATCTCAATGGAATATGGGTAGTATGCTCTCCTGACCTAATTTTTATAACAATAAGATCTACTAGAGGGGAATAAAAATGATCAGTGGTATAATCATGATTCTGATAGCGATCTGGGTTTACCAGACGATGATCAAAGCCAAAAAGGGCAACACCTTATGGTGGGTTGCAGGCTGCGCGGCGGCCTTCTTCGGCACGCTGGTGCTTGCTGATATTTTCTGTATCGAGATCATCGATGCGCTGGGCGGCAAGGACATAGGCGACGAATACGATCCTAGCCTGACCGATGCCAGAGACCGCAAAACCCAGGAATCGGCCGGTGGCTTGTTCATGCCGTTCGTATGCGAGATATTTCCTTCCATGCTGGGCTTTCTGATTGTGGCCATCATACGCACCCAGTTCATTCTGAAAGAAGCGCTGACGCCTGCCAATCTGTTCAGCGGCATCAAGGAAATGTTCATCAGCATTAAAAACAGCTTTAAAACTCCAAGCAATTAACAATTCAGCGGTCTGTCGCGGAAAACCCGGTATTCTTCCGGGTTTTCCGCGATAAAGCTATAGCCCTGTTGCCAAAGAGGCAATTTTCGCTACCACAAAAATAAATAACAGTGTCGCAACCAGCCCTATTGCCAGGTACATGGGCAACGAACCATGCTTGAAATCCACCTCCCGGTTCTTATCGCTTTGCACACCGATCGCTGCGGCAATCACGCTTTTTACAACATGAAGCAAACTAGGTTTCGTCATAATTTCCTCTTTTTTTAAGATTAAAAATAATAGCCTGGCGAGCGGCAACAACCCTTTTCCATGCTATAACATCCAAATTTCTCAGACCGATGAACAGTAAACAACGATTAAGCCAGCAATTATCCCAACGCATTCTGTTTCTGGACGGAGCCATGGGCACCATGATACAGAGCTATAAGCTGACCGAAAAGGATTATCGTGGCGAACGTTTTGCCGACTGGCCTACCGATCTGAAAGGCAATAACGACCTACTATCCCTGACCCAGCCGAAGATTATCAAAGCCATACATCGTGCCTATCTGGAAGCGGGTTCAGATATTATTGAAACCAATACCTTTAACGCCACCCGGGTGGCGATGGCCGATTACCGGATGGAGGAGTTGGCCTACGAAATAAATTTTGCCTCCGCGCAACTCGCCAGGCAGGCATGCATGGAAATCAGCGCCACAACCCCGGAAAAGCCACGCTTTGTCGCCGGCATTCTGGGCCCGACCAATCGAACTTCATCGATGTCCCCGGATGTCAACGATCCCGGCTTTCGAAACATCAGCTTCGACGATCTGGTGCTGGCATACAGTGAAGCCACCCGTGGGCTGATAGCCGGCGGCGCCGACATCATTCTCATCGAAACCGTCTTCGACACCCTTAACGCCAAGGCGGCCATTTTCGCGGTTGAGGACACATTCGACAATCTGGGCGTCAAACTGCCGATCATGATTTCCGGCACCATCACCGACGCCTCCGGCCGCACCCTTTCCGGACAGACGGTAGAGGCGTTCTGGAACTCGCTTAAACATGCGGAACCGATTTCAATCGGTTTTAACTGCGCCCTGGGCGCGAAGGAACTCCGGCAATATATAGCAGAACTCTCCGCCATTGCCGATACTCATGTCTCCGCTCACCCCAACGCCGGCTTACCGAACGAATTTGGCGAATACGATGAAACGCCGGAACAAATGGCGGCGGAACTATCCGACTGGGCGAGCAACGGCTATCTGAATATCATCGGCGGTTGTTGCGGCACCTCGCCCGAAACCATACGCGCCCTGGTCAAGGCCGTGGAAAAATATCCGCCCCGCAATATTCCGGCGCTTGAAAAAAAATGCCATCTGTCCGGCCTGGAGCCAATGACAATAGGCCCTGAAACCCTGTTTGTCAATATCGGCGAACGTACCAACGTTACCGGCTCGGCCATCTTTAAAAAATTGATCATCGAGGAAAACTACGAAGCCGCGCTGGACGTCGCCAAGCAGCAAGTGGAAAACGGCGCGCAAATTATCGACATCAACATGGACGAAGGCATGCTGGATTCAAAATCAGCCATGGTGCGTTTTCTGAACCTGATTGCCGCCGAACCGGACATCGCCAAGGCTCCGGTGATGCTGGACTCATCAAAATGGGACATTCTGGAAGCCGGATTAAAATGCATACAGGGCAAAGGCATCGTCAACTCCATTTCCATCAAGGAAGGCGAAGCCGCTTTCATCCGTCAGGCCAGGCTGGTGCGCCGCTACGGCGCGGCGGTGATTGTCATGGCTTTCGACGAACACGGTCAGGCGGACACCATGCAGCGCAAAATCGAGATTTGCAGCCGCGCCTATAAAATTCTGACCGAGCAGGTCGGCTTTCCGGCCGAAGACATCATCTTCGACCCCAATATCTTCGCGGTCGCCACCGGCATCGAGGAACACAACAACTACGGCGTAGACTTCATCGAAGCCACCCGCATCATCAAGCAGACGCTGCCCCACGCTCTGATCTCCGGCGGGGTGTCCAATGTTTCATTCTCCTTCCGGGGCAACAATCCGGTTCGGGAAGCCATACATGCGGTATTTCTTTACCATGCCGTGCAGGCGGGAATGGACATGGGGATCGTCAATGCCGGGCAATTGGCGATTTACGCAGACATTCCCCAGGAACTACGCGAGACGGTAGAAGACGTAATTTTAAATCGCCACCCGGACGCGACCGAAAAACTGCTGGAGATAGCCGAAAAATACCGGGGCAGCGGCCAAACAGCCAAACAGGAGACCCTGGAATGGCGGGAATGGCCGGTGAATAAACGTCTGGAACATGCATTGGTAAAAGGCATAGCCGATTATATAGACGAAGATACCGAACAGGCCAGACTGGAAGCGGATAAACCGCTGCATGTCATCGAAGGGCCATTGATGGACGGCATGAACGTGGTGGGCGATCTGTTTGGCGAAGGCAAAATGTTCCTGCCCCAGGTGGTCAAATCCGCCCGGGTCATGAAAAAAGCCGTTGCCTATCTGATGCCGTTCATGGACATCGAAAATGACGGCGAACGCCAGACCAACGGCAAAGTGCTGATGGCCACCGTTAAAGGCGATGTCCACGACATCGGCAAAAACATCGTTGGCGTGGTGCTGCAATGCAATAATTATGAAGTGATCGACCTGGGCGTCATGGTGCCGGCGGAAACCATTCTGAAAACAGCGCGGGAAGCAAAGGTGGACATCATCGGCCTTAGCGGCCTGATTACCCCCTCGCTGGACGAAATGGTGCATGTCGCCAGGGAAATGCAGCGCCAGGGATTCAGCATTCCGCTGATGATAGGCGGCGCAACAACCTCGCGCGCCCATACCGCCGTCAAGATTGAACCCAATTACCAATACCCAACCGTCTATGTCACCGACGCTTCGCGTAGCGTCGGCGTGGTCAGCGCCTTGCTGAGTGTCGATCAGAAGGCCGATTTTATCGAAAAAACCCGCGTCGAGTATGCCCAGGTCAGGGAGCGGCACAAAGGCCGCCATGCCAAGGCCCAGCAGCACAGCCTGGATGCCGCCCGTCAGAATAAATTCGCCTATGCGGATCATCAGCCTGTAAAACCCAAATTTCTTGGTTGCAAAGTCATAGACAATCTGCCGCTCGATACCCTGGTCAGGTATATAGACTGGTCGCCTTTTTTCCAGACTTGGGAATTATCCGGCAGTTATCCCGCCATCTTCAATGATCCCGTTATCGGCGGAGAAGCCGTCAAACTTTTTGAAGACGCCCGGAAAATGCTGAAGCAGCTTATCGAGGAACAATGGCTAACCGCCAAAGCGGTGATCGGTTTTTTCCCGGCCAATAGCCTTGAAGACGACATCATTCTGTATACCGACGACCATCGCGACCGGCAGCGGGAAGTGCTGCATCATCTGCGCCAGCAAAATATCAAGGCTCCCGGCCGGCCGAACTATTGTTTATCCGACTTTATCGCGCCGGTGGACAGCGGCGTGGCCGATTATCTGGGCGGGTTTGCCGTTACCGCCGGCATCGGCATTGACGACAAGTTGCAGGAATTCACAGCGGATCATGACGACTACAGCGCCATCATGCTCAAAGCACTGGCGGATCGCCTGGCCGAAGCCTTCGCCGAATATCTGCATGAAGCAGTCCGCAAGGATTACTGGGGTTACGCCAAAGACGAAGACCACCCTAGCGACGCCCTGATTGCCGAGGCTTATCAGGGCATTCGCCCTGCGCCAGGCTATCCGGCCTGCCCGGATCACACCGAAAAATCAAAACTTTTCGAGCTGCTGAATGTAACCGCACATACTACAATAGAGCTGACCGAAAACTTTGCGATGACTCCCACCGCCGCCATTAGCGGCTGGTATTTTTCCCATCCGGAATCGCAATATTTTAACGTAGGCAAAATTGAACGCGATCAGTTGCAACACTACGCACAACGCAAAGGCATGAATATAGAAGTCGCCGAACGCTGGCTGTCGGCTCATTTACATCATTAAAATCGGCGGGAACGAATATGCAGCAACAAATCGAAAACCTTCTGGAGCGCTCCATGTACGCCAGCCGCTGGATCATGGCCCCGATTTATCTGGGCATGAGCCTGATTCTTTTCGCGCTGGCAATCAAGTTCTTTCAGGAGCTGTATCACTTCATCCCGCATATTCTCGAAATTCCCGATACCGAAATCACCCTCAAACTGCTGACCTTCATCGATCTGGCCCTGGTCGGCAGCCTGACCGTCATCGTCATGTTCAGCGGTTATGAAAACTTCGTCTCCAGAATGGACATCGCCGCCAGCACGGAAAAACTGGAATGGCTGGGCACCCACGACTACGGCTCACTAAAAACCAAGGTCACGTCCTCCATCGTGGCCATTTCCTCCATCCATCTGCTGAAAATTTTCATGAATATCGACGCCACCGCCAACGACAAACTGCTGTGGTATGTGGTGATACATCTGTCACTGGTGATTTCGGCATTTTTCATGGGCTACCTGGACAGGCTAACCAAACATTGACGGCCAAATTTATCCTGTTCGGCACCGAAGGCTGCCATTTATGCGAAGACGCCGGGCAAGTCCTGAATGAGGCGGGCATCAACTTCCAGCATGCAGACATCCTATCCGATGAAGTCTGGCAGGAAAAATTTGGCCTGCTGATTCCGGTGTTGTGGCATATCGGCAGCGGACGGCAACTTGACTGGCCGTTTGACAGCCAGCAAGCGCAAAGCTTTTTTCAACGCTGTCATTCGCCCTGACAAATTCATGCCTTAAAGCTCAACTCTAATCCCCAGTTCGACTACCCGATCAACCGGAATTTTAAAATACTCGATCGCACTACTGGAGTTGTGGGTTAAAAAAGTAAACAAAGCCCGCCCCCATTTCGGCATCGGGCTCAAGCGCCGGAACGATAGCCGTTCCGTGCCAATGAAAAAAGACACCGTCTTCTGATCTATCGTCAAGCCTTCATGCCTGCATAATTGCAAGGCGCGACGAACATCCTGCTCTTCCTGGAAACCGAAATACAGCTTGACCCGATAAAAATTGCGCTTATCGCCAAAAGCTCTGACCTTGACCCTGTGCGCCTCGTCCACATAAGGCTCGTCCTTGGTGACGATGGTCAGCACAATGATTTTCTCGTGCAGGACATGATTGTGTTCCAGATTATGCAGCAGCACCAGCGGCACGCCGTGAACGGTTCTGGCCAGATAGATCGCCGTACCCTGAACGGACACCAGCGGCTGGCCTTTCAGCCGCTCATCCAGCTCCTCGAACAGCACCCGCTTTTCATGCAGATATTTTGCCAGCAACTCCCGACCCCTGATCCAGGTTCTAATAATCAAAAACAGCACCCCGCCGACAGCCAGCGGCAGCCAGCCGCCGGTCGGGATCTTCAGGCAGTTGGGGGCAAGAAAGGTCAGATCGATGAATAAAAAGAACGACAAGAAGGCGGTACTGGTGACTTTGTTCCATTGCCACAACGCCTGAATGACGATAAACGCCAGAATGGTAGTGGTCATCATGGTGCCGGTAACCGCGATACCGTATGCCGAAGCCAAAGCCGACGAGCTTTTGAAAGTCAGCACCAGAATAAACACCGCGACCATCAATAGCCAATTGACCGCCGGCACATAAACCTGCCCCATTTCATCCCCCGAGGTATGGCGGATATTCATGCGCGGACAGTAGCCGAGCTGGATGGCCTGACGGGTTATGGAGAACGCCCCTGAAATCACCGCTTGCGATGCAATCACCGTCGCCATTGTCGACAGAATCAGCAAGGGGGACAACGCCCAATCCGGTGCCATCAGATAAAACGGATTTTCAATAGCCGCCGGGTTGGCGATCAGCAATGCGCCCTGCCCGAAATAATTCAGCAGCAGCGCCGGAAAAACAAAGAAAAACCATGCCAGACGGATCGGTTTTAAGCCAAAATGTCCCATATCGGCATATAAAGCCTCGGCGCCGGTAATGGCCAGAACCACCGCCCCCATAATGGCAAAACCTTTCCAGCCCAGTTCGAAAAGCATCTGCACCCCAAAATAGGGGTTAATGGCTAACAGCACCTCAGGGGCCTTGACAATATTGACGACCCCCAATACCGCCAGCGTGGCGAACCAGAAAACCATAACCGGCGAAAACATCCGCCCTACCTTGCCGGTGCCTTTGGCCTGAACAATAAACAGCACCAATAGAACCAGAATAGTGAAAGGCAGAATATAACTATCCAGTTTTGGCGCAATAATCTGCAGCCCTTCCACCGCACTCAGCACCGAAATGGCTGGGGTAAGAATACTGTCGCCATAAAACAGCGATGCGCCGAGCAGGCCGATCGTCACAATAAAGGATTGCTTGCGCGGATTGTTTCGCGAACTCTGCAAAGCCAGCGCCATCAGCGCCATAATGCCGCCTTCGCCCTTGTTGTCCGCCCGCATGATAAAAATTGCATATTTGGTGGTGACGACCAGCGTCAGCGACCAAAAAATCAGCGACAGAACACCGGTCACATGCCGGGCGTCAGTTGATAAGCCATCGTGAAAAACTTCTTTTACCGCATAAAGCGGGCTAGTGCCTATATCGCCAAATACAACACCTATTGCAGCCAAAGCCAGTGTGGTTAATTGTTCCGTAGATTGCGGAGTCTGTTTTTGGGACATGAGTACGGGTAAACAAAATTTAACTTATAAAGCTTGAAATTATGCCACAGAATTTACATTAGTCGCTCATTGATGCAAGACCGAGTTATTGAAACAAGGCTCATGGCAAAGCGGGTATGATTTTTTTCAAAACTTTCATCCATCCCGCTGTTCCAAAGCATTTATATAATTTACAATGCTTCTCTTGATTCCGGCCGGCTATTTTTTCCGTTACAACACAGGTTTATGCCTTTACCCAACAACCACATAACCATCACGGAGGCACTTTGAGCAGCAGCGAATTAGCGTCTTCCAACGATCTTATGGCAAAGTTGACGCCAAAAACAAATTCTGTGTTAAGCGCATTACTGGGTGAGGAACGCCCGGGGAACATGCTGATTCTGCTGTTTATTTTAGTGCTGGTGCTGCATATCTGGGCGATAGTTTGGCTGCTCAGGCCGGATGAATCACCTATCACGCCTGCGCAACCGCTGATGATGGAAGTCTCGATGCTGGCCGTTACCGCATCCAGACCCAGCGTAGCGCCACCGGCTGCGGCCCCGGCTCAACAGGAAAAAAAACCGGAACCTAAAAAACCGGAGCCCCAAAAACCGATACCGAAAAAACCCGCGCCCAAACCAACCCCGCATAAAACACCGCCTGTGGAGCAAAAACCGCTGGATCTCGGCCCGGCAGAAAAAAAAGTCGAACAGTCCGTCTCGCAGCCTGCGGCCGAAAGCTCAAGCGCCGCAAACAGCAAAGCCGAAGCCGCCGCGGCGGCCACACAATTTACCGAGGCCAGTTTCAGGGCCAGTTACCTGCATAATCCGAAACCGGAATATCCGTCCGTCGCCAAAAGCCGCGGCTGGGAAGGCAAAGTGCTGCTCAAGGTAAAAGTTTCAGCCACCGGCGCCAGTGAAACAGTCGAAATCGAACACGGCAGCGGGCACGAGACGCTCGACGAATCGGCCATCGAAGCTGTCAGGCAATGGCGGTTCGTTCCGGCCAAACATGGCGAAACAGCTGTATCCAGCACAGTGACAGTGCCTATTGTTTTTCATTTAAGCGAAGATTAAAAAACAGGAGAAATTAATGCCTTTCCAAATTGCCCCGGACATCATAATCGATGCGACCTTATACATCTTGCTGGTGTTCTCACTCATTACCTGGACATTGATTTTTTTCAAGATCTGGCAATTTGCCAAAAACGGTTATTATAACCGGCAATTCAATGCCGCATTCTGGGACGCAGCCGATCTTAAAGCCGCGGAACATCTGCCGGCAGAAAAAAACCGCGGCCCAAAAGCCCGCATAGCCGCCTGCGGATTTGCCTGGCTGGCGGAAATGAATCACCCGGAAACAGCGGCCAGCCTCAAATTTCGCGGCTCGCCGCAGGAACTGCTGGAACAAAGCCTGCGCAAGCAAACCCATATCGAACAGCAGCGCATGGAAAGCGGCCTGACCATGCTGGCCAGCATAGGCAGCACCGCGCCGTTTGTCGGCCTGTTCGGCACCGTCATGGGCATCATGAACGCCATGCACGATATCAGCGCCAAAGGCTCCGCCAGCCTGGACGTCGTCGCCGGCCCGATAGGCGATGCGCTAATCGCCACCGCGATCGGTATCGCCGTTGCGGTGCCCGCCGTGCTGGCCTATAACTTTTTTGTCCGCCGCGCCAAACATCACCGGGCCGCGCTGGAACATTTCGTCGATAGTTTTTTGCATATCGCCCTAGGCGATAATGCCGGACAGGAGTAACCAGATGGGATTTAAAACCAATTCCGAAGACGACGAAGCAGTCAGCGAAATCAACGTCACCCCGCTAGTCGATGTGATGCTGGTGCTGGTAATCATTCTGCTGGTCACTGCCCCCCTGCTGACCCAGTCGGTAAACGTGGCGTTGCCGAAAACCGCGACCACCATTCCGGACACCGAGAAGCAGCCTTTTCAGCTCGGCATTGACGCCCAGGGCGTCATCACCCTTAACAAAAACCCGATTGCCGACATGAACGCCCTGGAAACCACACTAAAAGACGAACTGGCGAAAAACCCGGAAATGGTCGTACATATGTATGCCGACCAGAGCATCAATTACGGAAAGGTTGCCGAGGTCATGGCCGCCGTACAGCATGCCGGCATCTCAAAACTGGCCTTCGTCTCGGTGGAGAAATAAAGCGGAATGTATTATCATTCTCGCCGGACAAACCGTTAAATGACAGGGCGCAATAGCGAATACGCGTTGCGCCCCAGGCTCAAAGCCAATCTGGTTGAACGGAAACTTTTTATATCAATGCCCTACTGTTAATTCCGGGCATGCAGAATCATCAAAGCCCGGTTCTTTCGGGCTCATTTCATAGCCCTCAGCCGACCATCGAACCTGACCGCGACCCCGCCTTGCTCCTGGCAATGTTTTTTTCAATGTACTCGATCATCAGGGCAGCGATATCCTTCTCGCAGGTCTTTTCTATGCCTTCCAGTCCGGGGGATGAATTCACCTCCATCACTAGCGGCCCACGTCTGGAGCGCAGCAAATCGACGCCGCAAACATCCAGGCCCATGACTTTGGCGGCGTGAACCGCCGCCGCCCGCTCCTGCGGACTAAGCCTTACCACTGTCGCCGTGCCGCCGCGATGCAGATTGGAACGGAACTCGCCCTCGCGACCCTGGCGTTTTATAGCGGCCACGACCTTGTCGCCCAGCACAAAGCAGCGGATATCGCTGCCATTGGCTTCCTGAATGAACTCCTGCACCATAATATTGGCATTAAGCCCCATAAAAGCCTGAATGACGCTATGGGCGGCATTATGGGTTTCGGCCAGCACCACGCCTATGCCCTGGGAACCTTCAACCAGCTTGATCACCAGCGGCGCACCGCCCACTTCGGCAATCAGATCCTCGATGCTATCGGGATTATGGGCAAAAGCGGTAATCGGCAAATCGATGCCCTTGCGCGCCAGCAACTGGCTGGACGCCAGTTTGTCGCGGGAACGGCTGATGGCGTCGGAATTATTCAGCACGAAGGTGCTCATCACCTCGAATTGCCGTAAAACCGCCGTGCCGTAAAAAGTGACTGACGCCCCTATCCGCGGAATGACCGCATCAAACCCGGTCAGGTTTTCGCCCTGATAATGAATGGACGGCTTCATCGAGGTAATATTCATATAACAATGCGTCGGATCCAGCACCCGAACTTCATGTCCGCGTACTGTGGCGGCTTCCACCAGCCGCACACTGGAATATAAGGTGCTATCGCGGGAAAGAATGGCTATTTTCATGCGTTTTGCCGGAATTAAAGCGGAATGCCATCAAAATCGGCGATCTGGCGATGCGCCGCCCGATTATCGATACTTTGCCCTCTCACCAACCAGTAAGTCTCGAAACCGGCTTGCCGGGCGGCGTCCAGTTCTTCCTTGCTATCCGACAGGAACAGGATTTCCCCGGCCGGCAAATTTATCTGCCCGGCAATGCGCGCATAAGACGAAACGTCCTTCTTGCCGCCGATATGGGTATCGAAAAAACCGGAAAACAGCGGCGTCAAATCGCCATAGGCGCTATACCCAAACAGCAGCTTCTGGGCCTGAACCGAACCGGAAGAATAAACATATAGCGCATAACCCTGTCCTTTAAACAACTTTAACCGCCTTGCCGCATCTTCATAAAGATGGCCTTCAAAATCGCCCTGCCTATAACCGGCTTGCCAGATAAGGCCCTGCAAGGTTTTGAGCGGGGTGATCTTTTGGTCACGGTCTATCCAGTCCAGAAACTGTGCGATGAGCTGTTCTTCAGTCAGTTCCGTTCCCACTTCGCGGCGGGCGTCGGCCAGCAGGGCCGCAACCTGCGCATCGTCGCGCTGGCTGCGAACAAAATCGGCCAGATGCTGGCGGGCATAGGGAAAAAGCACATCCTTGACGAAAGACAGCGATGAGGTCGTGCCTTCAATATCGGTAACGATAGCTTTGATCATAGTGCGGCCCGATACTGATCCAGCGTCGGGAAGCTGTCTGCGATGGGATTGCCGGTAAATTCCGCAACCCAGCCTTCTTCGGTGGTAAACAGCCGGATGCATTTAAAATCCGGATTCTCGCCCATGTCGAACCAGTGCGTGGTATTGGCCGGCACGCTGATCAGGTCGCCCTGTTCGCACAGCACCGCATAAACCTTATCCGCCACATGCAGATAAAACAGGCCGCAGCCTTCGACAAAAAACCGGACTTCAAAATCGCCATGGGTATGTTCGGCAAGAAATTTCTGCCGTAATTGCGCGCTATTCGGATGATCGGGCTTGAGGCTGATCACATCGACGGATTTAAAACCATACTGTCGGCTAAGCGTGTCGATGGAAGACCGGTAGGCGTCCAGCACCGTCCGGGCGTCGGCGTCGGCGGCAAATTCACATTCCGCCTGCCAGCGCTGAAACTGCACGCCCAGGCCCTGCAATTGTCCGGCGATAGTCTCAAAGTCGCGGTAGGTAGCGGCTGATTGCGGCTGGGTATCGGGATAGATGGTTAATGCACTCATAGTTATTTGACTCCGCGCAAGCGAATTTCACAATCGAACAAAAACTCCAGCGCCTCAAGATAGCGCAAGGCGTCCGCAACCGACGGCCCCCACGTGTAAAAACCGTGACCGGCAATGATATAGGCATGAATTTCGCCATGCTTGTCAAGATACGCCTCCACGGCTGCCGCCAGACGCGGTATATCCTGATCATTGGCAAAAATCGGAATACTGATCCGAATTTCGTGAGTATCCACCCCATTCAGTGCTTTTAGCAACTCGTAATTTTCCAGCACGATCAGATCCTTAAACAGCCGCGCCGTCAGCGTGGCGTTAATGGAATGCGGATGCAGCACCGAGTTGACCAGGGGAAAACGCTGATAAAGGGAGGTGTGCAGCAGGGTTTCGGCCGAGGGTTTTTTGCCGTCCAGCGAACGCCCGTCAGGCCCGATCACCATGATGTCTTCACGCTGTAAACAGCCTTTATGCCTGCCGGACACCGTAATGGCGATATTGCCATCGCTCAGCCTTGCCGAAAAATTGCCGCTGGTGGCAGGTACCCAGCCTTTACTGTCTATAAAACGCCCGGCGGCAATCAGCTCGTCGGCTTTGCAATAGAATTCGTCGGTTTTCAAAGTCATCTGGAATCGGTTTGCGAATTGCAAAAAAGAAAGAGTTGGCCTGTAAGCCGGGTTCTGTCGAGAACAGCCATTCATCTAGGCGACAAGTCACCCTGTCGCTCAAGCAATCTACCCAGGAGCCGCGCGGGCCACGCGTATGCTCCTCTATTTGATCTTGCTCCGGGCGGGGTTTTCCCTGCCACGCCTGTTACCAGGCGCGCGGTGCGCTCTTACCGCACCATTTCACCCTTACCGGGTTCCGGGGAACCAGGCGGTATATTTTCTGCGGCACTTTCCGTAGGCTCACGCCTCCCAGGCATTACCTGGCGCCCTGCCCTATGGAGCCCGGACTTTCCTCCCTTTTATTTGCATAAAACGGCGACTGTTCGGCCAACTCTGGTGGTGATTATACAGAAGTTCGGGAAAGGGTTAGTCCGTTTTACAGCAAACATTGCCTCCATGAAAGCAAAACCCATCATTCCCGGCTTGCCAGACTACTTGCCAATGAGCCCCAGGGAGGCAATGCTGAACACTAATGTGGAGAAAACAAATTCACCGGACATGAAATCAATGACAGCAATAGTAAAAATCAACCGGCTCAGTATTTGAAATAAAGTGCTTGATTTGTTCATTTTTCCGCCTTGACTAAAAGTCATTTTTTAATTGCGGCTCAACTATATACCCATAAAAAAATTTTACAATCAGGCAATTTGTGTATGGTTTATTTCTTATTTAGAAACAAACTAGGCAAATGAATTACAAAACCATCTCATTTCAGGTGTTTTTCATCCCGCTTTAAATGTGCCACAATATGCTGCGATTTAGAAATCAGTCCAAATCCCTGCCTGTTGAAAAAATATCAGACCGGCCGCCACCGCCCCGGCTTAAACCGCGACATAATGCTACGCATCAGAATTTAACCCTATCGCCACATGATGAACACCGACATTCCGGGCAAACGCTTTTCAGTCGCGCCCATGCTGGACTGGACAGACCGGCATTGCCGCTATTTTCACCGCATGCTATCCAGCCACAGCCTGCTGTATAGCGAGATGGTCAGCACCGGCGCCATCCTCCACGGCAACCGCCAAACCCATCTGCAATTCGACCCCGCCGAGCATCCCGTCGCCCTGCAATTGGGCGGCAGCAATCCGGCAGAGCTGGCCTTATGCGCAAAAATTACCGAAGACTTTGGCTATGACGAAATCAATCTGAACATCGGCTGCCCCAGCCCCAGGGTACGGAACGGCAGCTTCGGCGCCTGCCTGATGGCCGAACCCGAACTGGTCGCGGCATGTGTCGCGGCAATGCGGCAGACGGTTAAAATTCCGGTCACGGTAAAATCCCGGATAGGCATCGATGACCGCGATTCCTATCCGGAACTGGTTGACTTTATTGCCACAATCGCCGCCGCCGGCTGCGAAACCTTTATTGTGCATGCCCGCAAAGCTTGGTTGTCCGGCCTGTCGCCCAAGCAAAACCGGGAAATTCCGCCCTTGCGTTACGATGTGGTGCTACGCCTGAAACAAGATTTTCCGGATCTGAATATCGTCATCAATGGCGGCGTCACCAGCCTGGAAACGGCGCTCGATCTATTGCGCGGCGTGGATGGCGTCATGCTGGGCAGGGAGATTTACCATAACCCCTATTTGCTGTCGGAAGTTGACGCCCGAATTTTTAATGACCATCATGCCGTCAAATCTCGCCGGGACATCGTGCTGACCTTATTGCCTTATGTTGAGGCGCAATTGCGGCAGGGCGTACGGCTGAATAGCATGAGCCGCCATTATCTGGGGCTGTTTCACGGCGTCAACGGGGCCAGAGCCTGGCGCCGGCATCTGAGCGAACACGCCACCCGACGCGGCGCGGATCAGCGAGTTTTACTGGATGCCTTAGAATTTACGGTTTGATACTGGTATACTCAGCAACTTTTTATCTTGGGTGCATAATGGAAGAACATTTTTCCAAAATTATTGAAGCAATAGGCGAAGATGTAACCCGTGAAGGGCTGGCCGACACGCCGAAACGCGCCGCCAAAGCCTTCCAGTTTCTCTGCAACGGTTATGAAAAAACCCTGGATGAAGTTCTGAACGGCGCAATTTTTCAAGCCGATACCGAAGACATGGTAATCGTAAAGAATATTGAACTATATTCTCTGTGCGAGCATCATCTGTTACCGTTTATCGGCAAATGCCATATCGGTTATTTGCCGCAAGGCAAGGTGGTGGGCCTGTCCAAACTAGCCCGGATTGTCGATATGTACGGCCGACGCCTGCAAATTCAGGAACGCCTGACCAAACAGATCGCAACGGCGGTGGAAACGGCCATTGATGCCCGCGGCGTGGCTGTGGTCATCGAAGCCAAGCACTTGTGCATGATGATGCGCGGCGTTGAAAAACAGAATTCGGTGATGACCACTTCTGTGATGACCGGCATCTTCCGTGAAGAAATCAGCACCCGCTCCGAATTTCTTAACCTAATCAACCGCTAAACTCATGACTGCGCAGATAACCGGAAAAACAGGCGTGTTACTGGTCAATCTCGGCTCGCCCGAGTCTCCGTCCACCGGTGATGTGCGGCGTTTTCTGCGCGAGTTTCTCGGCGACCCGCGGGTGGTCAATCTGCCGCGCATGCTCTGGTGGCTGATTTTAAACCTGTTTATATTACCGTTTCGGCCGCGCAAATCGGCGCACGCCTACCGCAGCATCTGGTCGGAGGATGGTTCGCCGCTGATCGCGCATACCCGGCAACTGACGGACAAACTGAACGCGCGATACGGCAATGAAAATCTGCTGATCTGCTGCGCAATGCGCTATGGCAAACCGGCCTTACGCGAAAAATTACAGCACTTTAAAAACCAGCATGTCCGGAAAATAATCATCCTGCCGCTCTACCCCCAGTATTCATCGACCACAACTGCAGCAGTCTACGATGTTCTGGCAACCGAACTGCTTGGCTGGCGGCGCATTCCCAGTATTCGTTTTATTAGCGACTATTACCGCAATCCGATTTATATCCAGGCAATTGCCGATTCGATCCGCCAGCACTGGCGAGAGCATGGACAGGCTGAGCTACTGCTTTTCTCGTTTCACGGCCTGCCCGCCAAACTCACCGAACTAGGCGACCCCTATTTTCATCACTGCCGGCAGACATCCGCTCTGATCGCTGATAAACTGGATCTGCATGAGAGCCAATGGCAAATGGTATTCCAGTCCCGATTCGGCAAGGCGAAATGGCTGCAGCCTTACTGCGTGGAAGTCTTGCAAAGCCTGCCGCAACAGGGCATCAAAAACCTCGATATCATCTGCCCAGGCTTTGCGGTGGATTGCCTGGAAACCCTGGAGGAAATCGCCCAGACCAATAAAAAAATTTTTATTGCGGCCGGCGGCGAAAATTATCGCTATATTAAGGCGCTAAATGCTGAAGACGCTCATGTCGAACTGCTGCACAATTTAATAAAATAGCCGCTGACTGCCTATCCTGTAACGCGCATACTAATTTGCGGATACGGAAATGCCGGCACATCGGCCGAGGCGTATAAAAAAACCGGGGGCAACATGCAACAAAATGTCTTACAAAGCTGGAATGGCGAATGGCCGGCGGCCAGATCGAGCAAACCGCTACCTTTAGGCGAAGGCGTACTCGATCAAAGCGGCTTTAACGCCATAGAAGTCGACGAACTGTTCGACCACCTCAATTACGCCGCCACCCTGGCCGGGCAATCGGTTCTGTACCGTTCGCTGACGCAACCGTTGGACAGCTCGGACACCATACTCGCCAAACAGGAAGCCGTGCGGGAAATCCGTGACAACCCCGATATCAGAAACAATATCGAGAACATGGTCGCCCATGCCGCGCGGGGCGAAAAACGCCTGTATCTGCTGTTGTTCGGTAAATTTTTAGGTTCGTTCGGCACCGCTCGCGAACACGATCAAATTGAAGGCTACGGCTACAGGCAGTATGTGCGCGGCGCCCGTTTTGCTCTTGACCTGGTTGACGCCGTACACGGCTCGCATACCCCGGACAGCGCTTATTTACAAGCCGTTTTCAATAAAATCGGCCGCTTTTCGGATAGCAACACCTATTCGCTGATGGTCGGCCCGGTTTACAATAGCGAAAAAGGCCTGCAAAGCAAGGAAGAACGCCGCCATTCGCTATCGCCAGCCACCATTTTCCGGCCTACCCTGTTCAAACCCCTGCTGATATTGCTGATCTGCGCCATGATTTGGGGCGTCATTCAGATTTTTCCCACCGACCTGTTCAAATTCGGCCGGGACAGCATTTCGATCGGCTCGGTATTTTTTCTACCCTTGCTGCTGGCCTATATTCCGGTCGTAGGTGGTTACGACCGGGATCATTGCATTATTCCCCTCCGCGATCTGTACAAGGATTCGGCGGAACTCGGCGAAATGCTGGACGGCCTGGGCCAGCTCGACGAATTACTGGCTTTTATCAAATATGCGGAAGATTATGGCAGTGAAACGGTATTGCCTGAAATAACCGTCGCCGAACAGCACGGCATCAGCCTGTCCAACGCCAGGAATCCGGTTCTGGGCCGCGGCAATCCTGCTTATGTTGGCAACGATTTTGTCATGCATCATGAAAGACTGGTTTTTATCACCGGCCCCAACAGCGGCGGCAAAACCGCGTTTTGCAAGACCGTTACCCAGATTCAGTTACTGGCGCAAATCGGCTGCTATGTGCCCGCCTCGGCAGCCAGCCTGACGGTTGCCGACCATATTTTTTATCAGGCTCCTGAAATCAGCCATCTTGACGATGGCGAAGGCCGCTTCGGCACGGAACTGAAACGCACCCGTGACATTTTTCTGACCAGCACAGGCAAAAGTCTGGTAGTGCTCGACGAAATGGCCGAAGGCACCACATTCGAAGAAAAAATGCAGTCGTCGATAGACGTGCTGGATGGTTTTTACCGGAAGGGCAATAGCACTATCCTAATTACCCACAACCATCAACTGGTGGATGTGTTTGTAACCCGAGGCAACGCCACCCCCAAACAGGTGGAATTTGCCGACGACATGCCGACCTTTAAACTGATACCCGGCATTTCCAGAATCAGCCATGCCGACCGGGTAGCCAAAAAAATCGGCTTTTCCAAACAAGACATCGACAATTATCTGGCGCAATCCGCATGAAAACCGGCACCCCTTACACCACCAGCGCAACCAGGGCCTTACTGCTGGGCAGCGGCGAACTGGGAAAAGAAATTGCCATATCCCTGCAACGCTACGGCATTGAAGTCATCGCGGTAGACCGCTATGCAAACGCCCCCGCCATGCAGCTTGCCCACCGCAGCCACGTCATAGACATGACCGACGCCGCTGCGGTAAAGGCGGTCGTAACGGCAGAACAACCCGATTACATCATACCCGAGCTGGAAGCCATCGCCACCGAGGCCTTGGCGGAACTGGAAGCGGACGCCAAAACCACGGTCATACCCAACGCCCGGGCAATCCGCCTGACCATGAACCGCGAAGGCATACGCCAACTGGCGGCGGAACAACTGGGCCTGCCGACTTCCGAATATGCTTTTGCCGAAACTTTCGAGCAGTTGCAGGCTGCCGTAGCCGGCGGCATCGGTTACCCCTGCTTCATCAAGCCGACCATGTCGTCCTCCGGCAAGGGTCAGTCCATGGTCAATAATGCCGAACAATTACAGGCTGCCTGGTATTACGCCAAAACCGCCGGTCGCACCGATACCGGCAAAGTGATCGTGGAAGGCAAGATCGACTTTGATTTTGAGATTACCCTGCTGACAGTGCGGGCGCTCAATGCCGACGGCGTTATCGAAACCCGTTTTTGCGAAGCCATAGGCCATAGACAGGAAAACGGCGATTATCGGGAAAGCTGGCAACCCCAGGCCATGAGCCCCCAGGCCATCGTCCGTTCGCAGGAAATTGCCGCCGCCGTCACCGCGGCGCTGGGCGGCCTGGGCCTGTTTGGGGTGGAACTGTTTGTCAAGGGCGATCTGGTCTGGTTCAGCGAAGTCAGTCCCAGGCCGCATGATACCGGCATGGTGACCCTGATCAGTCAGCGGCAAAGCGAATTCGACCTGCATGTGCGGGCGATTCTGGGCCTGCCGGTTTCCACCGCGCTGGACAAAACCGCCGCCAGCGCGGTGATACTGGGCGGCATCGACAGCAAAAATGTCGAATACCACGGGCTGGACAAGGCGCTGGCGGCGCCGGATACCGAAATCCGCCTGTTCGGCAAGCCGGAGGCCTTTGTCGGCCGGCGCATGGGCGTGGCGCTGGCGACAGCCGATGATGTCGGCGAGGCGCGCAGTAAGGCTGTCAAGGCCGCCGGCCTGATTAGCGTCAAAGCCGTGAGTTGAACCAGACCCGGAGCAGTCGAGATGAAACCATTAATATTTGGCGTATTATTAATGTTCTCGACCAGCAGCCCGGCGGATATTTTCAGATATGTCGCGCCCGACGGCCAGATACATCTGACCAACCGGCCCACCGGCGGCGTGGATTACCGACTGGTGGTGCATATGCGCCCGCGCAGCTACCACAACGACCTTAAACACCTGTCCGTAAACAAATCAAAATATGGCGATCTGATTGCCCGAGCCGCGGAAAAGCACCAGGTGGAAGCAAGATTGCTGCATGCAGTCATCCAGGCCGAATCGGCCTATAACGCCAGCGCAGTGTCACCGGCCGGCGCCGTGGGCATCATGCAGTTGATGCCGGATACCGCACGGCGCTACGGGGTGACGGACAGACTGGATGTCGAGCAGAATATCGATGCCGGCGCCCGTTACCTGAAGGATTTGCTGGCCCTGTTCAATTCCGACCTCAGACTGGCCGTGGCCGGATACAATGCCGGCGAGGGCGCCGTCATAAAATATAACCACAATATTCCCCCTTATCCTGAAACCCAAAATTATGTGCAGCAGGTATTAAAGCTTTACAGCAGGGGCTAAAGCACCCCAACCCCGAATTTCGCCAGCAGATCAATCAGTCTTATCAATGGCAAACCGATCAGGGTGTTGGGATCCTGACAGTCGATTCCGGAAAATAACGCAATCCCCAAGCCTTCGGATTTAAAACTGCCGGCGCAATCAAAAGGCTGTTCTAGATCGACATAACACGCTATCTGAGTGTCGCTGAGCGTTCGGAAATGTACTGTGCACATATCCACCTCCTCAAAACTTTGCCCTGTGGCCGTATTCAGCACGCAAAGCCCGGTATAAAACCGGACGCTACGCCCGGACTGCGCCTCAAGCTGTTGAATGGCCTCGATTCTGCCGCCGGGTTTATTCAACACCCTTTCGCCGCAAACGGCGACCTGATCTGAACCGATAAGCAGATGGTTCGGGTACAATGCACTGATGGCATGAGCCTTGCCAAAAGACAGACGCCGCACCAGAGCCTGTGGCGATTCGCCCTGAAAGGCGGTTTCGTCAAAATTGCTGCTGCAGATTTCGAAATCCAGATGCAGCTTGCGTAGCAAGGCGGCGCGATAGGCTGAACCGGAGGCCAGGACAATGGGAAGCCTGTTTTTATTTGCTTTTGATGTCATGCGAATTTGACCCGATAATTTCTAACCTGTATAATTGTATAGTTATGTCAGATAAATTGCCCGACCTTATCGATCCTCTTTTACTTGCCGAAAGGCATAGTGTGCTGTCGGGCGCGATTAAAATTACCGCTCTTGAGCGTTTGTCTGATTTAGTCGCTGAATGCGATGGTTTTGTTGAAATTGAAGTGGCTTTCACCAAGGAAGGCAAGCAGCCAGTGGCGTCCGGCACGATCAAGACCGAACTGATGCTTGAGTGTCAATCCTGTCTACAGCCCTTACCCTGGCCGCTGGATATTGGCTTTAAACTGGGTGTCGTGGCTTCCATGGCGGAGGCCGACCGGTTGAAAATCGATTGCGAACCATTGCTGTTCAACGGCGAAAAGATTTCGTTGAACGCTTTGATAGAGGACGAGATTCTGCTGGCTCTGCCCGATTATCCCAAACACGGATATGACTGCATCGGACACAGCAGTTCCGGAAGCGGTAATTTCGAAACAAAAACAAACCACGCCAAAGCGGAAAACCCTTTTTCTGTTTTAGCCAAACTTAAAAAAACCGGAGATTGAAATGGCAGTACAAAAGAGCAAAGTATCGCGCTCCAGACGCGGTCAGCGCCGTTCGCACGACGCATTAACCAGCAAAACCCTGGCAACCGATCCGTTAACCGGAGAAACCCATCTGCGCCACCACATGACGCCGGACGGATTCTTCAAGGGCCGTCAGATCATTGCAGGCAGCCACGACGAAGATTAAACGTCTTCCGTTCATATCCATGTAAAGCCGACGCGTGACCACCTGTTGTCGGCTTTTCCGACTACAAGAGTGAATTCCAAGCGTGAGTGTAACCCTATCAATTGATGCCATGGGTGGGGATTTTGGTCCTCAGGTGACCGTTCCCGCATCACTGGCCTGCTTAAGAACAAACCCCGGCTTGAAACTGATCATGGTTGGCGATCAGGCTATCCTGAGCAGCATGCTGTCCTCGGCCATGTCCGAATTTAAAAACCGGATAAGCATTCAGCATGCATCTCAGGTCGTCGAGATGGATGAAGCGCCGCAAAAAGCCCTGAAGAACAAAAAAGATTCATCCATGCGGGTGGCCATCAATCTGGTACAGGAAGGCCGGGCCGACGCCTGCGTCAGCGCAGGAAACACCGGAGCCCTGATGGCGACCGCGCGTTTCGTGCTGAAAATGATCCCCGGCATTGAACGGCCGGCGATCATTTCCACGTTGCCCTCGATTTTCGGCCACACCCATATGCTGGATCTTGGCGCAAACGTCGACTCCAGCGCCGAACATCTCTATCAGTTTGCCGTAATGGGCGAAGAAGTGGTCAAGGCTGTGGAAAATATAGACAGACCACGCATTGGCCTGCTGAATATCGGCGAAGAAGACATGAAAGGCAACGAGCAGGTCAAGGCGGCCGCCAAATTACTGGAAAACTCCAGCCTTAACTATATCGGTTATGTGGAAGGCAATTCCATCAATGCCGGCCAGGTCAAAGTTGACCTGATAGTCACCGACGGTTTTGTCGGCAATGTCGCGCTCAAATCGATTGAGGGCGCAGCCAAGATGATAGGCCATAAACTCAAACACAGCTTTTCAAAAAATCTGCTGAGCAAACTAGCCGGCCTGCTGGCTTATCCGGTTTTAAAGCTGTTCAAGGACAGCATAGATCCGCGCCTCTACAACGGCGCCAGCTTTATCGGCCTGAGGGGGCTGGTGATTAAAAGCCACGGCGGAGCCGATGCGCTGGCGTTTGAGACAGCCATACATCTGGCGGAACTGGAAGTCACGCAGGATGTCATCCGTAAAATCGGCGAGAAAATAGAACGCGCCCTGGCAGAGCAGGTGATAGCATGACGCGCTGGGCTAATGTGATCGGCACCGGCGGCTATCTGCCGGAATCCATCCGTTCCAACCGCGATCTGTCGCAAATGGTTGACACTACCGACGAATGGATTTACGAACGAACAGGCATCAAAAACCGTCACATTGCCGCCGACCATGAAACCGCATCCAGCATGGCGGAAATCGCGGCTCGCCAGGCGATCGAAATGGCGAATATCGACCCGCAACAAATTGACCTGATCATTGTCGCTACCGGCACGCCGGACAGGGTTTATCCCAGCACAGCCTGTCTTTTGCAACAGCGGCTAGGCGTCCGAAACTGTGTCGGTTTCGACATCCAGGCCGCCTGCTCCGGCTCGGTCTTCGGCTTGAGCATCGCCGATCAGTACATTAGAACCGGCTTTGCCAAAACCGTCCTGATAGTGGGCACGGAAATCTGCTCGCGCATCATAGACTGGAGCGACAGATCGACCTGCATCCTATTTGGAGACGGCGCCGGAGCCGTACTGCTGTCAGCCTCGGAACAGCCCGGCATTCTGGCCACCCATATTCATTCGGATGGCGGCTATGAAGATTTGCTTTATTGCCCCAACCCCCAGGCCGCCGCAGCCGCCGGACAAAATGAAGCCGGCCATATTCACATGCGCGGCAATGAAGTCTTTAAAGTCGCAGTCAACACACTAGGCCGCATCGTCGATGAAACGCTGGAAGCCAATGATTTGCAGCAATCCGACATTGACTGGCTAGTGCCGCATCAGGCCAATACCCGAATAATTGCGGCTACCGCAAAAAAACTGGGAATGGACATGGAACAGGTGATTCTCACCCTGGAAAATCAGGGCAACACCTCTTCTGCTTCCGTGTTGCTGGCCTTTAACGAAGGCATACGCGACGGCAGGATACTGCGCGGACATACCGTGCTGATGGAAGCATTCGGTGCAGGCTTCACCTGGGGCTCTGCTTTGCTCAAATATTAGAAAAACAATAACAAATGAATCAAGCGCATAATCTGGCCTTCGTCTTTCCGGGACAGGGCTCGCAGGCAATCGGCATGGTATCGAAGCTGGCGGACGCCTACCCTATCGTCAAACAAACCTTTATTCAGGCTGGCGACATTCTGGATCTGGATCTCTGGGAACTGGTCAGCAACGGCCCAGAACAGGATCTGAACCAGACCCAAAACACCCAGCCGGCCATGCTGGCCGCTGGCGTAGCCACCTGGCGGGTCTGGTGCGAAAACAGCGACTACAGACCGGGCTGGATGGCGGGCCATAGCCTGGGTGAATACACGGCGCTGGTCTGCGCCAACGCCATCGGTTTTGAAGACGCGGTCAGACTGGTCGCAGAACGCGGCCGGCTGATGCAGGAAGCCGTACCCGCCGGCATCGGCGCCATGGCGGCGATTCTGGGTCTGGAAGATGAAGCCATCATCCGGGCCTGCGCCGAAACGGCAAACGGCCAGATCGTCACCGCCGCCAACTTCAATGCCCCCGGGCAAGTGGTGATTGCCGGCGAAACCGCCGCTGTGGAAAGAGCCATGGCCGCCATGAAGGATCTAGGCGCAAAACGCACCCTGAAATTACCGGTCAGCGTACCGTCCCATTGCGTACTAATGGCTGATGCGGCGGAAAAACTGCAAGCCGTGCTGCGGCATGTCAAAATCACCAGTCCAGACACCACCGTCATCCACAATGCCGATGTGCTGCCGCATACCACTGAGGAAGAAATACGCCAGGCCCTGCAGGCGCAACTGTACCAGCCTGTGCGCTGGGTGGAAAATATCCGCCTCATGCACCAGCAGGGCGTCAGTCGCTTCATCGAATGCGGGCCGAGCAAGGTGCTGATGGGCCTGAACAAACGCATTGCCGCAGAGGCGACGCATCTTTCGGTATTCGATCCTGATTCATTAACCAATGTTCTGGAGCAGTTAAATGGATAAAAAAATTGCTATCGTCACCGGTGCCAGCCGCGGTATTGGCCGGGCAATCGCCGAGCGACTGGCTACCGACGGTTTTTTCGTCATCGGCACAGCCACCTCTGACAATGGCGCAGAAGCCATTTCGACTTATCTGGGCGAAAACGGCAAAGGTTTTAAACTTGACGTGGCCAATGCCGGCGCGGTCGAAGCCTTTGTCAAAACCGTCGGCGATGATTTCGCCACCCCGGCAGTACTGGTCAACAATGCCGGCATCACCCGCGACAACCTGCTGATGCGCATGAAAGACGAAGAATGGGATGACATCATCAACACCAATCTGACCTCCGTCTTTAGAATGTGCAAAGCCGTGATGCGCGGCATGATGAAAGCCCGTTACGGCCGCATCATCAATATTTCCTCGGTGGTCGGTTCCACCGGCAATGCCGGCCAGACCAATTACGCGGCAGCAAAAGCCGGTATGGTGGGCTTTTCGAAATCCATGGCCAGGGAAGTCGGTTCACGCGGCATCACCGTCAACACCGTCGCCCCCGGTTTTATTGACACCGACATGACCCGGGAATTATCCGAGGACATCAGGAACGCCCTGCTGGGTTCCATCGCCGTGGGCCGTCTGGGTCAGCCGGCGGAAATTGCCCATACCGTCTCCTTTCTGGCTTCCGAACAGGCATCCTACATCACCGGCGAAACCCTGCATGTCAATGGCGGCATGTATATGCCATGATTTTCCCGGCCTAATGGCCAGCAAAGCGCTCTCTCCCGGCGGGAGAGAGCTGGGGCGAGAGGATCAAAACCAATAAGTTATGCACCCATGAAACAGCTTACCATTCCGTCCCTGCTCACGCTCATCCTGACCGTCTCCCTGCTGTCATTCTCAGCCGGCAGCGAAGCCAGAAAATCCCATCAGCAAAACGATGATTTCGGCCAATGGCTACACCGCCAGACCGGCGGCTTCGACTATTACCTGCTGACCCTGTCCTGGTCGCCCGAGTTTTGCAACTCGCCAGCCGGGCATAAAACCGAAAAACAACTGCAATGCTCCGCTCCGCTGGGATTTGTGATTCATGGTCTATGGCCGCAATACAATAATAACGATTATCCCCACGACTGCGGGCCGGAAGCTGAGATACCCCCCGACGTAGCCGCCATCGCCCAAAGCACGAACCCGCCTATGCCGCCCGGCGACCCGCAATTGCTCAGACACGAATGGAGCAAACACGGCTCCTGTAGCGGTCTGGACATGGCCGCCTATTTCACCGCGATCAAGACCAGTGCAGAAAAGCTAAAAATCCCGGAAATCCTCAAAGCGCCGCACAACAGCCTGAACCTGGGCGCCGCCGCCATCGTCACGGCGTTCACCAGCGCCAATCCCGGGCTGAGCGCCGACATGATCAATATAGAAACCGACCGCCAGGGTTATGTCAGCGGCATCCAAATCTGCTTCAGCAAGCAGCTTGCATTCCAGCCCTGCGCAGGCGGACACGCCCAGCAAGGCGGCACATTTTTGCCTGTTAAATAAAATGTCCGCTATATCAGCACGTTTCTGGACAGAAGTTGCTGCTTGATGTTTTGAGCGCCCGATAGAAGTTGACATATCCAATTTTACGTTTACACTCAAGAATATAGTTTGTGAAGTAATCGAGAATCGTATGAATCACCTCAAAAACCTGCTTGAAGGTGCAAGACAAGTGCTCACTTTGCGACCTGAATCCAGCTACATCCGCCCTGACCGTGGCGGATTCGCCAGAGATGCCGCAAAATTGAGAGCCGACTCAGGAAAAATTGCCCAGGATTTGAACGGTTGCCTTAGAAAATATGGCAAATAGATCGACACATGCCCAAGTAAAACGCAAAGGGGGCGACCATCTGACTATTCAGCAACAGGAAACGGACAGCCCTGTATTGCCGGTCGCCCAACTGGAACAGCTTCAGGCATTCAAACCTGATGCCGTAGACTGGATAATTAACCAAACCCGGATAGAAGCTGAACATCGCCGAAAAATGGACAATAGAATAAACCTGTTCACATTTATAGAGCATATGCTTGGTCAGCTTTTTGCATTTCTGATCGGCATTGCCGGCGTCATCGGCGGCGTCTATGCTTCCGTCAACGGCCAGCCGACTGCCGGAGGCGCAATCGCCGCCGCAGCGCTGACAGGGCTGGCAGTAGTATTTTTAACCGGCAGAAGCAATTAACCTGTCTGACCAGTTTGAAAATCACTCTAACAGCAAGGCCGACACACGTATTTCGTTACATTGCATACGGGCTACTTACAATGGGCAATCGGCATTTTCAACAACTCAAACCGCCGCCTCCAGTTCCTCGGGTAAAAACCCGCCGGCCTGCATGGACCACAACCGATAATAAGAACCCTGCCGGGCAAGAAGTTGCTCGTGGCTGCCATCCTCGACGATACGCCCCTTGTCGAAAACCAATATCCTGTCCAGATGGGCGATGGTGGACAGCCGATGGGCGATGGCGATCACCGTCTTACGGCCCATGGCCCGATCCAGATTGTCCTGTATGGTCTTTTCGGTCAACGAATCCAGACTGGCCGTAGCTTCGTCCAGTATCAGAATAGGCGCGTCCTTGAGCATGACTCTGGCGATGGCAATCCGCTGCCGCTGGCCGCCGGAAAGCTTGACGCCGCGCTCCCCGACCAGCGAATCGTAACCATCGGTCATGGCCTGAATAAACTCATCGGCATTCGCCATTCTTGCGGCGGCGGCAACTTCCCTATCATCCACGCCCAGCCTGCCGTAACCGATATTATCCCTGAGGCTGCGGTGAAACAGGCTGGGATCCTGCGGAATCAAACTGACCTGTTCATGCAGGGAGTCCAGGGTGACCTCGGCAATATTGACGCCATCAATCAATATGCTGCCAGCCTGTAGCTGGTAATTGCGCAGCACCAGACTGACAAAAGTCGATTTGCCGGAGCCGGAAAACCCCACCAGACCAACTCTCTGCCCGGACTCTATCACCACATTCAGGCCATCGAATACCGGATGCGCCGGATCGTAGCCGAATCTGACCTGTTTAAACTCGATCCGGCCATCGCTGACCGATAACGGCCGGGCATCGGCCGCATCAATGATTTCATGCGGGCGGACAATGGTTTCCACGCCGTTGCTGACATTGCCAACATATTCAAAAAACTCCAGAAAACGGCGAGTGAGATTCCGGGCGTCGCTGATAATCAGCAGCGCCAAACCGATGCTCATGGTGAAATCGCCCACCCCGATCTGCCCGCTATCCCACAGCGTTAGCGCATAATAGACTGTGCCCAGCTTCAGCATGCCGGCCGCGATGAATTGAAACCAGCGCACCCGCTCCATATACCAGAATGTACGGCGGGCGGCTTTGACATCGGTTTCCAGAAAGCCATCCAGATATTGGCGTTCAAAGTCCAGCCGGGCGAATAATTTGGCATTGAGGATATTGGTGACCGCATCCACGATCTTGCCGTTCACCAAACTGCGGGAGGCGGCAAATTTTTGCGCCAGCGGCTGACAGCGGGTAGCCAGCAGATAGGAGCTAAGCACATAAAATAGCACCCAGCCGGCCACAAACAGCCCCAGCCCCTGATGAACGCCCAGCAATAGCACTGTCGAAACGCTGAAAGTCACCACGATAGGCCAGAAGTCGCAGACGACGGCCCAAGCGGTATGGTTGACGCTCATCGCCGTTTCGCTGATGCGGTGCGCCAGCCCGCCGGCAAAATGGTTGGCGAAATAACGCACCGAATGATATTGCAGGTAGGCGTAAAGATTACGGGTTGTGTGCTGCCGCAGACGCGGGCCGATAGTAATTAGCAAGGCGCCGCTAGCTCGACTGAACAGGATCTCGGCCACGGCCAAGCCGGCAAGCAGCAGTAACGGGGCGCGTAAATATTTTTCCAGCTCGCCAACCGGGGCATGGGCGACAGCGTCCATGATGGCCTTGATCGCGTAAGGCGCAAGAATGCCGCCGGCTGCCTGTCCGGTTTCCATCAGCAGCATTAACAGCACCATGCCCCAAAAGGGCTTCAGGCAGTCGACAATGAATCGTAGAGTGCCTGCCGGCAAATCAGGCGCGGCGTCTGCCCGTTGAAAACCTGCTTTTTTATCGGCCATGGAAAAACCGGTTCAACGGATTTTCTGGGTTTGCATTTCCTCGGGCCATTGCGGCTGGGCGGAAAAAAAGTTTTTAAAATAAGGCATGAAACTTGCCGTAATCGGGATCGAATAAAAGCAGTACATGGCGGCCGCTTCGCCGGTGCTAACCTTGAAAAACCACTGCGGCACGAACAGCGTCATAATCGCCATGGAAAAATGGTAGGAGGCGATTCTCCAGTTATTTTTCCAGATAAATCCGCTGATCGCCAGCGCAAACAAGGAGCCATGGGTCACAAACAGGCCAAAGGCGCTGGCTATGGAATAGCCGATATGGTAAACGCCCATGAACAGGCAGGGGATTTTCTGGCCGATGAAATTGGGGGCGATATCGGCAATCTGCCAGGTGTCCGGCAAAAACGAGCAGATCAGGAACAGACAGCTCAGCGTGGCGCCTATCAGCGTGGCGTTCTTCAGCGCCCCGGGATCGGACGAATAAGTGGCAAGCGCCGGCATGATGGCGAAAGCCTGAAGACAGATATGGTACGTCGACAATTCGCTGAGAAATAAATTTGCGCCATATCCGCATTGATCGGCGACCGGATAGGCGAAATACTGGATAAACTCCATCAGCGAAAAATGGAAAATGGCATAGGCGCGAGCGGCTCTTACCCAGAAGGTCTCGGTTTTATCCTGGAAAGTCACGCTGGCTGCGGCAAGCCCGACCAGACCGAACCCCAAAGACATATTGGCGCTGAAACACATAGTAAATCCGTTAAATATAAAAAGTTTAAATAGGCCCGGGCAGCCTGATCGCGGCTGAGCAGGGCAAAGCTTAACGCACCGAGAAGGAAATCTGTTTGCCTGTTTTAGCCAGCATATCCACCAAGGCGTCGATCGTAAATTTAATGGCTTTTTTGTTCATCACGTCGGAGACACGCGGCCTGGTCACGCCAAGGATTTCAGCCGCTTCAGCCTGCTTCAGGTTTTTCTGGGCTATCCATTCGGCCAGCTCGCCCATCAACCGATTTTTAATGGCCAGTTTTTCGGAGATGATACGATTCGATGCAGCATGCAGTTCCGCAGCTTTTTCCGGCCCAAAACCCAGCTCGGCAAACACATTGCCTCCCGTAGCGCTGATGTGTAAAGATTTGTCCGCTTTTTGTTTCATATCGCCTCCGGGCGGATTGTATCAAATTTTATACGCAGCTAGCATGGATTAAAAATACTCATTATCATGCCGTTTTAAATGGCCGGCCGCCTGCCTTTTCCTGCGGGGTAGGCAGGAACCAACTAAAAACCTTCTTAATCCAACTCCATTGACGAATCTCCCTCAAAAAACCTATATGTAGCAGCTTGCAATCAAACCTCAACAAACCAGCAATCAGCGCAATTTTCGACCAGAATTAAATACATTAAATACAACTGCCGAGCCTTCAAACCGACATTATTTGCAACTGAATCCATAGCGAAATCAGATCGGTAATCCGGCTAGGCGCATGCGATCCCCTAGCTCGCTGACACGAACCGGATCAAGTTGGTTAGCGAACAGTTCGGCAATTGGCCTGGATTCATCGCCAAAGCCTAACCCATTGCGCTAAGATAAGCATTACCCGCACGGCACGCTTTGGCATTGCGACGCCAAGATGCAGCTCACTTTCATGAAGCCTACATTGCCCTATTCCCCTAGATGCCTGTCCGAGAATAGAAGCCGTAGCGAGGGAAAGCCATTTTGAGTTGGTTTTGTGCATTTGAGACGGAATAGTTGCGCTATTTAACGAAAATACGCAGGAAATCCGGCCAAAAGAGCTTTTCCGCAGTAGGTTTTCTATTCTCGGACAGGCTCCTAGTAGTCCGCCAATGTTATATTGACGGATTGACTAATCTGATGCCGGGGTATTTTGACAGCGATTTAGGCGACATGGATGTATTCACGACGTCCTCTGGCGGAATGCCCCGACATCAGATGGGTAACCCTACCCGTCATTATACGCTTGGTCAACCACTAGCTTGTGTTTCAACTCCCCGTTATTTTTTCCGTGCCGAGCCAAGCCGACAATACGGCGGGCAAGACTCAAAATGTCGTCGATAGCAGTGTAGATCACAGGAATCACCACAAGACTTAATGCGGTCGAAGTCAGCAAACCGCCAATCACCGTAATCGCCATCGGCGCTCGGAAGCTCGGGTCGGCGCCGAGACCCATCGCAATCGGCAACATGCCAGAGCCCATCGCGATCGTCGTCATCAGGATTGGTTGCACACGTTTACGGCAACTGTCGATCACCGCATCCACCCGGCTCATCCCGCGTTCCCGGCGGGCGATCATCGCGTATTCGACCAGCAGTATCGAGTTTTTGGTCACAACGCCCATCAGCATCAACAACCCAATCACGCTGGGCATCGCGAAACTGCCGCCGGTCATCAGCAAAGCCAAGAATGCCCCGCCTAGCGACAAGGGCAGCGCTCCGAGTATCGTCACCGGTTGGCTGAAGTCACCGAACAACAGCACTAACACCACATAAATGCACAATACCCCAATCGCCATCGCCCCGCCGAAACTGCCGAACAACTCGTTCATGCGCTGGGCGTCGCCCGACTCTATCGTGCGCACCCCGGCCGGCAGGTTCTGCATGGTCGGCAATTTCAGGACTTCGGCCAACACGTCGCCGACCACACGTTCGCCCAACTCGATTTCGAACGTGGTATTGCGCATCCGATCCAGACGGTCGATCTGCTGTAAGCCGCCGGCCAAACGAATGTCGGCCAATGTCGCCAAACTGACGCTACCGTTGCGCCCGGCGACCCGCAATTGGCCAATTTCATCTAGACTGTGGCGTAACGACTCGGCCAGCCGAACCCGAATCGGTATTTGCCGCTGCGGTAAATTCAGCTTGGACATCACGTTGGAATAATCTCCGTAACTCGCGACTCTGACCACCTCGGCCAGCGCCTCGACGGTGACGCCCAATTCGGCGGCCTTTCTAAAATCCGGCATAATCTGTATCTCCGGGCGTTGTAGGCTGGCGCTCGAAGTAATATTACCCAGACCGCGCACTTGCCGCAGCTCAAGTTCGACCGCATCGGCGGCCCGGCGTAGCGCTTGTGGATCGTCGCTAGCCAGCGTCAGTTGCAGTTTTTCGCCGCTGCCGCCGGCGCCGACGGCTACTAGGACGCCGGGCAGATCGGCCAGTTTTTCGCGAATCGCCGCCTCGATCGTAGCTTGTTTATACGGGCGTTCGGCTCGGTTACTCAGGCTCAACGTCAACGTTGCCTTGCGGACTTCGTAATTGGTGTTCGCGGCGTCCGCGCCACCACCGCTGCTGGCGACGCCGCCTGCCGCGAACACTTGTGTGACGTCCGGCAACTCGCGCAAGCGACGTTCGGCTTCAGCGGCGATACCGTGGGTTTGCGCCAGCGTGCTGCCGGGCGGCAATTCCAGCTCCACCTTGGTTTGACTATTGTCCGCCGCCGGCACGAAACCCTTGGGCAACAAGGGCAACAGACTCAGCGAACCCGCCACGAACAACAGCACACCGACGCCAACCGCCGGGCGATGCCCCAGACACCAGTTCACAGCCTTCAGATACGCGCGCATCGCCGCGTTATCGCCGCTGTCACGTTCCGGGTGCGGTGTCAGCAGATAGGCCGCCATCATCGGCGTCAGCAAGCGCGCCACCAACAAAGACGCCAATACCGCCGCCGCAGTCATGCCGAATTGCCGAAGGAATTTGCCCGGTATGCCGCTCATGAATGCAGTCGGCAAAAAAACCGCGACCAGCGTGAAGGTGGTGGCGATCACCGCAAAGCCAATCTCGTCGGCGGCATCCATCGCCGCCTGGAACGGCGTCTTGCCCATTCGTAAATGCCGGACGATGTTTTCGATTTCAACGATGGCGTCGTCCACCAAGATCCCCACCACCAGCGCAAGGGCCAGCAGCGAGATGATGTTCAAGCTGAAGCCGAAATACCACATCGCTGCGAAGGTTGGCAAGATGGATAATGGCAAGGCGACCGCCGCAACCAGCGTCGCCCGCCAATCCCGCAAAAACCACCAGACCACGACGACGGCCAGCAACGCGCCTTCGTAAAGCAAATGCATGGAGCCGGTGAAATTGTCTTCGACCGGCTGGACGGTGTCGAAGGCCTCGCGGATTTGCACTTGCGGATGCGCGGCGGCAAACTCAGCCAACGCGGTGTGCACTTCTCCCGCGACCGTCACTTCGCTAGTACCTTTGTTACGGACGATATCGAAACCGATGACCGGCTGGCCGTCCAGCGTCGCATAGGTCGAGCGCTCGGCTATGGTATCGGTGATGCTGGCGATTTGATCCAGTTTGATGTGGCTGCCGTTGGCGAGCGGAATGTCCAGATTGCGCAGCTCGCCGGCCGTCGCCACCCGTCCCAAGGTGCGCACAGCTTGCACGCCGCCGCCAATGTCGCCGCGACCGCCGGACGCATCCTGCTGCACTTTCTTCAACTGCATCGACACCTCGCTGACCAGAGCGCTCAAGCCAGCCGTCCGCACCGGATCCAGATCAATGTGCACCTCGCGATCAACGCCGCCGATGCGGGTCACCTTGCCGACCCCGGCCACCGCCAACAACCGCTTACTGATGTCGTTATCAACAAACCAAGATAACTCCCGTTCGTCCATATTTACGGCGCTGACGACATAGGTCAGAATCGCGCTGCCGGCCGTCGTGGTCTTGGACACGATCGGCGCAGCCATCGCCGACGGCAGCTCGGCGCGAGCGCCGTCCACCGCGTTGCGCACCTGATTCAACGCCTCTTCGGCGTTTTTGTCGATGTTAAACTCGACCTTGATCATTACCGAGCCGTCGGTGATCGTGGTTCGCACGTGTTCGACGCTGCCGATGGCCGCGATCTTGTCTTCGATCTTACGCGCCACTTCGGTTTCCAACTGCGCCGGCGCCGCGCCTTCCAACGTGGCGGCGACGGTAATGGTTGGCACTTCGATGTCCGGGAAGTTTTGTTTGCCTAATTGCTTCAGGCCCATGCCGCCCAGGATGGACAGCACTGCGAACAGTAGCAGACTGGGCACCGGCTTGCGGATAGCCCACGCGGAAAAATTCATAGCTCGACTCCCACGCCAGAGACCGCGCTATGCGGTGCTTTGGCGCTGATAAATAGCAATGTGTTTGGCATTGCCGCTGAAAGAGCCGCCGATGGATGCGGCGGATAGTCCGGCATCCGGCGCACGCAGGCGCCTTTAGAGACCGGGTGGATTACTTCGGCAATGTTCAGATTTTGGGCGTTACGCTGACGATGTCGCCATCCTTCAAAAACGCCCCGCCGCTGGCGACCAGACTTGCATCGCCGGCGATGCCCTCGCGGATTTCTACCCAATCGCCGACGCGGCGGCCGGTGACAACGCTACGCTGAATCACCGACTTGGCGGTTTCGTCGGCCGAGCCGGATGGATCGGCGATTTCGAACAAGTAATCGCGGCCGTCCCGTAATACTAGCGCGGTCTGCGGCACCACCAGCGCCGCTTGCTTGCCGACAATAATGCTGCCTTGCAAATACATGCCCGGCTTGACGGCGGCGTTGGGAATATCGATGTAAACCAGCGCGTTGCGGGTGGCGTTGTCCACGGTCGGCGCGGTCATCCGCACGCTACCGTTCACACTGCCGCCATCCGGCAAGCTCAACTCGACCGCCTGGCCGGTTCGGATTTGTGCAAGCTGTTGAGCATTGACCTCGGCCCGCCATTCGACCCGCCCCTGGCGCACCAGTCGAAACAACTCGGCCCCCGCCGCCACGACATCGCCTAGAGCGGCGCTACGCGACGAAATGACGCCGTCGTCCGGCGCGACGATATGGGTCTGACTCAAGCGTATCCGCTGGTTTTCCAGCTCCGCTTGCGCCAAGGCCAAATCGGCGCGGGCGGTTTGCTCGGCGATCAAATACTCGTCGATTTTCTGCGACGACAAGGCTTCCCTGTCCTCGATTTCCCTGACGCGCGTTGCGTCAGCCTGAGCCTTAGCCAAATTGGCCCGGCTTTTATCGACGGTGGCCTGTTGCTTGTGCAATTCGGCGACGACGGTTTCGTCGGCCAATACCGCCAAATCCTGGCCGCGCTTGACCCGGCTGCCGACATCGACCAATACCTGTTTGATTCGCAGACTGCCAATTTCGGCGCCGATTTTGGCGTCCTGCCAGGCTGCCACCGCGCCGTTGACCTTGATCGTCACCGGCCAATCCTGTTGCGTTGGCACCAACCTCTCTACCGCCAGCACCGCCTTGGACTTAGCGGCGACCACAGCCGGGGCCGGCGCGCTTGTGAACACCGGTAAGGCGATGCTTAGGACAGCCAGCGTCAAACCGGCAATCCAGGCAGGTAAAATAAACGTTTTTCCGATGTTCATAATTGCTCCTCGCTTCGGGGGTGGTCGGCGCTCAATTGTGTGTCCTGGCCGCGCCAACCGCCACCCAGCGCCTTGTACAGCGCGATCCAGTACTGCACGCGATTCTGTTGTTGACTAATGTGGCTGATTTCCTGAGTGATCATCTGGCCCCGAGCATCCTCCAGCGACAACAGACTCAGGCCGCCTGCGCGCCAGTTGATCTCAGCCGCCCGAAAATACTGACGATATTGCTCGGCGCTACGGCGTTCGGCGATTTCCCGCTGCTCGGCGCCACTCAGATTGACCAAGGCTTGTTCAACCTCCTTGATCGCCGCGCGAATATCGCTCCGGTAAGTTGCCAACGCGCTGGCGTAGCCCGCTTCGGCGCTATTGACCTTGGAACGTAATTCGCCGCCATCGAATATCGGCAAGGTGATGGAGGGGCCGATCGACCAAGTATTACTGCTCAAGTTCAAGCCAGTCATTTCGATTTTGCGCTTGCCGATCGAACCAGTCAGGCTGACGCTGGGATAGCGCTTAGCGACCGCGTTGCCGATATCGGCGCTGGCCGCCGCCAGCTTGCGCTCGTCGGCGGCTAGATCTGGACGCTGGGTCAGCAGATCGGCCGGCACGCTATCCACTTGAAATTGCGCGGGTGTCGGTATACCTCTGCCGTCGGCCAACCAGCCGCGTAAATCAGCTTCGGCCAGATCGGTCAGCGCCACCAACGCTTTAACAGTGTTGTCGCATTCGACGCGTTGAGCGATCAAGCTGGATTCGCTGGCATGCAGGCTGGCCTCGGCCAACACCGCATCGGCCGACGACGAAAATCCCGCGCGGGCCAGGACGCCAGTCAAGCGCGCGGTATCCTGCTTCGAGGCGATGGCGTTTTGATAAGCGGCCGCCGCCAGTTCGCAGGCCCGATAACTGACGTAGTTGCTCGCCACTTCCGCCGTCAAGCTGATTTTGGCGTTCTGCCAAGTCAATTCCGCCGCCGTCAGTCTAGCCTGCTCGGCCTGCTGGCTGAAGGCAAATTTGCCGAATAAATCCAGTTCCCAACTGGCATCCAGACTGCCGGACAGGATTTGGGTCATACTGTTACTGAGGCCCATACTGGTAACGGTAGTGGTTTGCGAGCTGGTACCGTAACCGCTACCGCCCACGGAACGGCTGTAGGCGCCTTTACCTGTTAGGCTAGGTAGGCTGACGGCTTTGGCGTCGGCCAGACTAGCGCGCGCCGATGCAATGCTCGCCACGGCTTGTTCCAACGTCGGGTTATCCTGTTCGGCGGCCTGCAGCAAGCGCGTCAATACCGGGTCGTCGAACTGGCGCCACCAATCGAGAAATTCCGTCACGCCGCCGGCGTCAGTACGTTGGGCTTGCCAATGTGCCGGAGTGTCGATCGCCGGCCTAAGGTAGTTGGGAAACACGCTGCAACCGGCCAATACGCCACTGCCGGTCAACATGGCCAGCACGACAGCCCTCATGACGATCTCCGGCAGGCGATGCCATATAAAAACACCTGCACGACAAATACGACATGAGCCCTGCCATTCCAATCGGCTTCCAGACAACCGAACAGAGCCTTATTTCTTGGCACAGCAAACAGCATCTCCAAAAACAAGGCCGCCGCGCGCTCGAAGTCTTGTGTCGGCAAGCCGTCGGTCTCTCCGTGCCGGTACAGGTAATCGGCAATCACTGCTTGAATACGCTTGGGTCCGGTGGTTTCCATCAGTTCGTTCAGCTCTGGAAAGTGCATCGCTTCGGCGACACCCATCCGGTAAAACGAGATCATGTCGGGCTGCATGACTTTGGCCAGCATGTTTTCGCCGAGTGCAATCAAACCGTCGTGGCAAGACATTTGCTCCAGCTTCTCGATACGTTGCAATTCGGAAATATCAGTATCAACCAGACGATCGACCGAGGCCAGCATCAATTCAGCCTTGTTTTTGTAGCGTTCGTAGATGGTTCGGGTCGAAACTCCTGCCTCCGCGGCAATCTTAGCAATGCTGGTGTTGGCGTAACCCTGGCGCATGAACAGCGCCAAGGCCTGATCCAATAAATAGCCATTGCGCTCAACTTCTGTGCCGGCTTTTGGCCGTCCCACTTTGGGTTTGTTCGTCGTTTCCTCTGTCATCGTCTGCCCCAGGAAATAAAAATAAAACGTTTCATTTTTATTATTGCCGAAAAATCGCTTTCTGGCAAGTGCCGCACAAAAATTTTTGTGCTCTCTAAAAAAGGGTGGGTAACTAAACTTCTGCTTTCCATAGAGGAAGAAATCCATCTTGCTGAAATTATGGATATTTCGAACCTTCGCTCTCCTCTTGGCGAATTGAACCTTCCAGAATGCAGTTGGTCATCCGGGACACCACAAAATGCACAATGCCAGACCAATGCGCAGGCACCGTATTGGCAAATTTTAGTAATTAATGATTCCAAGTGGGTGGCGATTGGAATACACATCAATCCATCGGAACGAAGATGCTGATGCCGGCGCCAACTTCTAAAAATGACACGTCCAGAATACGTCCGTTTTCTGGACTTTTTAATCATCCACTTCCTGACGCCGTCAGGATAAAGCTTCCTGAGTCCATAAAACTAATTCCAGATATACTCTGTTCTTGAGACTTATTAAACTAGCAACCTGTCGGACTTTTCAATTAAGCTAACTGGAATTATTCTGGCTATTTATGGGCTATATTTGTTAAAGTAAACCGACACGCGGCGAATGACGCACCAGAGCCAGAGACGGATGATCCAGTGGAGAAGATGACCTGGCATCTAAAAACCAAAGAAGGGAAGACGCGTTACGCCAAGCATAAATCGACAGTTGAACCGGTATTGGGCATAATCAAGCAGGTTTTGGGCTGCCGCCAATTCTCACTACGCAGGCTGGATACCGTTAAGGGCGAACGGAAATGGGTAGCTATCGCATTCAATCTAAAACGGATGCCTGTGCTGGCGACCGCATAATAAATGAATAAATGGGGTGGAATGGGTGGCAAATAAGCCGCCATTGCTCATCTTATGGGCAATTCTTTCCTAAGTGAATATCCTAAGCGATGTCTTTGCCGACAAAATCCGGCAAAAAAATTTGGCGACTGTTTTTTGTCCGCCAGAATTTTTAACTCCTACAGACTCCTGGCAGGCTTACCGATCTGAATCCACTATGGTTTCAGTTGCAAATAATTCCGGTCTGCGCTGGATGATTGCAGGTTGGTATGAATGATTGCAAGCCACTACACCTATATGTTAGAAATATTATTGCCGGACTGGAGTCATGCTTTTGGCGGCCCCAGCGGTAGCGGCGACATAAAAACCCGACCCGACGACTTTATCGTCGATGAAATTCCGAGCTTTACCCCGGAAGGCAGCGGCGAGCATGTGTTTTTACATATCGAGAAATCCGGCGAAAACACCGAATATGTGGCCCGCCTGCTGGCGCGCCACGCCGGCGTCAGGCAACGCGATATCGGCTATGCCGGCATGAAGGACAGACATGGCCGCACCAGCCAATGGTTTAGCGTCTGGCTACCGGGCAAGGACGACCCGGACTGGTCTGCGCTGGAAAGCGAAAACCTGAAAATTCTTGCTGCGGCGCGACATGCCCGCAAGCTGAAGCGCGGCGTACTGGCCGGCAATTTGTTCAGGCTGCTGGTTCGTAATACCCAAATTGATCAGGCCAAAGCCGAGCAGCAGTTGCAAAGCATCAAGCGCAACGGTTTCCCCAACTATTTTGGCGAACAGCGTTTCGGTCATCGCGGCCAGAATATCGACCGGGCGCTGACGATGTTTGCCGGGGCAAAAACCAGGCGCGAACAGCAGTCCATTTATTTATCGGCGGCGCGCGCCTATCTGTTCAATCTGATTCTCTCCGAACGGGTTAAAGCCGGGAGCTGGAATCAGGCTTTGCCGGGCGAGATATTCAAGCTGGATCAGACCAATAGCCATTTTTACGCACCAGCCATTGACGACAGCCTGTCGCAACGGCTGGCAAGCGGCGATATTCATCCCACCGCCGTCTTATGGGGCAAGGGCGATAGCGGCGCGAGCGAAGACGCCTTGCGAGTGGAACAGCAGATTATTGCAGCCCATCAAACGCTGGCCGAGGGCTTGATCAAAGCCGGGCTGGAAAGCGATCGGCGAGCTTTGCGGGTCATACCTCAAGATTTCATCTGGCAATTTGAGGATGAGCGAACGCTGAGGCTGGCGTTTCGGCTGCCGGCGGGGAGTTACGCCACCAGTTTGTTGCGGGAAGTTCTGGTCGCCCAGGAATAGGTTGAATGGAAACCGGTAATGGGTCACGATTAAGCCGCATCAAATCCGTTTATTCAATTTTCAGCTCGCTCAAACGATGCTCCGCGGCCCCGCCATCCAGCGCAGCCATGGCCGCATTAATTTGTGCGGCCAAATCTGCGACCGACGGCCCGCCCAGCATCGCCGTGCCGCCCATGTAGTGCAAAATCGAGATCAGCACCGGTTGCTTGTTGAACACGATAAACATCGGGCTGCCGGAACCGCCGTGGATAACGGTATTCCAGCCGGCATAAGCCGCGCTCTGCCGGGTAAATCGCACATCGAAGCCTTTTGATGGCCTGGGCTGATAGCCGTCGGCATCGTCAACGCCGGCCGCCGTCCACAAGTTTGAGGTGGTGGTGATCCCGCCCTGACAAACCCATGCCGGAATACCGATCTGAATATCCGGCAACATCGCCCTGTAATTGCCAGGCAAGACCTTGAACGGCCTGATGCTTTCCGGCAAAGAGGAAGACAGTCTACCTACCCACAGATCGGTTGCGCCACCGTTCGGGTCTGTAATTTGCTGTGCGGACTCAACCAGTCTTGAAACGGCATGATTGGCCGCATCCACGAAATAGAGGGCCTGACCGACGGTCGGATGCCAGTGCGCCGAGGAAATGATGTGCTGCGGCGAAATGGCGGTCGCATAAAGCTGCTGCTGATTCAATGCCGGTATCCAGGAAGGGACGGATATGCCCGACAGATTGACACCGGCCGCCTGCAGGACATTGCCGGGGTTCCGGGTGTAAGTGTTGTCGCCCCAGTTCTGGTACGACAACACGTCTTCGCTACCGGTGCGCCACAGTTGCCGGTCAGGATTGCTGCCGGCCTGATTGGAATTGATCTGGGTCGGCGTCACGCCGCTGACAGTCGCCGCAAACTCTTCCGCGATGCGCGTCGCCGCCGAAACTGCGCCGCCTGAATGCGTTTTGGCGCCGGCAGAAACCGGGATCACGCCCAGGGTCAGCATCGCCAATCCCAAAATCCGGTATCGAATCATTTATTTCTCCGCTAAAGCTGTTCCATGAAAATCCAGGGCTGAATGAAAACCGGCGTACCAAAACACCACGCCGATTCCGTCCGTACTGGCCGCACATCGCATTTCTGCGCTTATGATCCCGCGCCCTTCCAGGAGAAGATGAGGAATAAAAACGTCGCCAGCCGGATGTTTCAGCTCTAATTGTCGGACAGCCGTTATAATACCGGGAAACCGACTTTAACTATAATAATAAAATCCGTCCGGACGCTAACCAGCCGGACAGTGAAAACCCGGCAGCGGCAGATCCGTGATGACTTCAATCGACCCTTCAAAACTCCCGGCCTACAGACAGTTGAAGAAACTGCGAACCGTGTTGTCCATTTTGCAAGGCATCAATTTGCTGCCCACCCTGCAACAGGAGCTGGAAAGCACGGTTTCCCACGACCAGACCAAGCGGGTCACCTATTTAACGGCATTATTTACCCGCATCCACCGTGAAATCTTTTGCGACTGGAAAGAACAGATCAGCGTCAACCACCGCCCCGGCATCATGCTGGACGCCGACAAGCGCAGCCTGTTCCGGGAGACCATAGAACGTCTGGTGCTGGATGGCGACAGCAATCGGGAAACGGCAATTTTTGACCACAACGGCTTTGTCATCTACAGCGACGACATCGCCGACCGTCTGGCCGGCTTTTATCGCGCCATGCGCACCATCCGGCCGTTTTCCTACGGCAACCGCCTCACTCTGGATTTTTTTATGACCGCGCTCGGCAATATGCCGTCCTTTAAAGCGGTTTACGAACATGGCATCGATTTCCGGCGGTTGAGCCGCAACGACACCCAGGCCCTGCATCATTTTGAAAGCCCCAGAAGACAACTAACCGCCGCATTTCTGCATGCGCTGGATCCGACCCGCTGCCGCAGCCTGCACAACAAGGCCAACAGCTACGGCAAATGGCCGGAAAATCGCCAGTTTCTGCATGGCATTCCGTTTTTGTCCCATACCACCGCCGACGGCGTCGCATGCCTGATAACAGTCAACGGCGGCCTGGCGCCTTTGAGCAGCATCGAAGTGGAAGAACTGTTTACCGGCCAGCATCTTGCCGATAACGCCCTCTGCGTCTCCAAAAATGTCATCGCCTACCTGCCCGGCACGGAAGATTTACGCAATCCGGACAAAACCAGCATCGACGGCATACCTGTCCTGGAAAACGGCCTTGCGCCGCTGTTCTGCCTGGATGTTAACATGCTCACCGGCGTACGCTCGCCCAGTCACGCCGAACTACTGGATTTATTGAAACAATGCGCCGGTGAAAAAGTATCCTTATTCAGTCTGGCCGACAATCCGGCATTGAAGGAACGGCTGTTAAAAATTGCCGACGGCGAATTCAGGCTGGCGCGTACCGTGGAAATTGCTTACCACAGGTTAAGCCGAATCAACCGCATTCTGCTCGATGCCGTCGAGCAGATTTTTACCGATAAAATTGCCGACCCTCACCCCAGGCTATTCATGGCGATGGGCGGCGCCGGTTCCGGCAAGTCCGCCGTGGAGGAAATGGCCCGCAGCCAATGCGGCGACAACTTTGTTACCGCATCTCTGGACGAATTCCGCAAACTCAGCGACCTATACCGGGTCATGACCGCAGCGGATCACCACAGCGACGATTACGTTTATATCGAACCCTTCGCCAACCGGCTGCGCGATCTGGTTTCCCAGCGCGCCATAGAAACCGGCGTCAACATTCTTTACGATGGCACAGGCATTCCCTACCATCCGCGTTATTCAACCATTATCCGCCAGTTCAACGCCTCGGACTTTCACACCGCCATCATTGCGGTTGACGCCTTTCTGGTCAAACCGGCCGGCCGCGAATGCGAGCTGTCCCGCTCCGGCGTGATCGCCAGCGTCAAATCGCGTTTTGAGTCCACCGGCCGCGCCCTGCCCTGGGTGGTGACGGTGGACAAACATATTCGTTCGCCGCGCGCCTTTCTGAGCGCACTGAGAGATACGGCGCTGGATAAAATTTCACTGTTCGCCAATGACGGCGAAAAGGACAAACATTATCTGGTGGCTGAAAGTTTTTTATGCAACGACGAGGAAATCGATGTCCTGCAGGAGCGGCAACGCCAAGGCTGTCTGGCCGATTACCTGAAACGGCTGATTCATACCCGGACGGACTCGGTATTAAAAAAACTGGCCGGGAACGACATGGTCGCCTTGGCCGCCTGGATCGAGCGCAACCCCGATCTGTCCGAAGCCAATGTGGCCTATCAGATTTACCGGGGCAGCGAGATCAACCGGGTGCTACTGGTTTACAACATCCGCCGGATGGTGGACTTTATTGAAAAACGCCAGCTCAATCCAAACGCTTCCGGCGCGGAAGGTCTGCTGCACAAACCGGCCGCGCTGGCGTTTCATGTTGACCCCCATGCCAGCGAAGCCTGGATCACCCGTTTGCAGGGTACTGAAGCGTAGGTTACTCGGCGGGTTATGCGTCTTCATCGAGTTTTATCCACCGCAACCGGTTGGCGTTGCTGACCACGGTTACCGAAGACATGGCCATGGCGGCTCCGGCCAGCATGGGATTGAGCAGGATGCCGAACAGCGGATACAGCACCCCGGCGGCCACCGGAATGCCGATGGTATTGTAAAAAAACGCCCCCAGCAGGTTCTGCCTGATGTTGGTGACCGTCAGTCTGGATAGCTTCATGGCCTCGGACACTTTCAGCAGCGAGCCTTGCAGCAACACGATGTCCGCACTTTCGATGGCGACATCGGCGCCGGCACCGATGGCAAAACCCACATCCGCCTGCGCCAGAGCCGGCGCGTCGTTGATGCCGTCGCCGACCATGCCGACAATCTCGCCCTGTTCCTGCAAGGCCTTGACCACAGCGGCTTTATCCTGCGGCAGAATCTGGGCGCGGATCTCTGTGATGCCGGCTTGGGCGGCAATGGCCCGGGCGGTAATCTGGTTGTCGCCGGTGACCATCAATATTCTCACCCCTTGATTTTGCAACTGGCGAACGGCTTGCGCGGAATCGGCTTTGATCGGATCGGACACTGTGACAATGCCGATGATGGCGTTTTCCTCCGCCAGCAGCATCGGCGTTTGACCCTGCTCGGCCAATTGGGCGATTTGCTGGCTGTATGGGCCGGGATCAATATCGTGTTCGGTCATGAGCGCCGCATTGCCGAACAGATATTGCCGGTCGGCGATGCGGCCGGTGATGCCATGCCCGGCCTGAGCGTGAAACTTTCTGACCTTTTCCCGTTTCAGCGCCTTGGCGTCCGCCGCCGCCAGAATCGCTGCCGCCAGCGGATGTTCCGAACCGGCCTCCAGGCTGGCGGCATGCTGCAATACCCGATCTTCGGTCAAGCCGTTAAAGGCGAATACTCCGGCCAGGGTCGGCTTGCCTACGGTCACTGTGCCGGTTTTATCCAGGATCAGGCAACTGATTTTACCGGTGGTCTGCAAGGCCTCGCCCTTGCGTATCAATATCCCCATTTGTGCCGCCCGACCGACGGCGACCATTACCGAAATAGGCGTCGCCAGTCCCAGGGCGCAAGGGCAGGCGATCACCAGCACGGTCATGGCGGTGACGAAAGCGTAACCCAGTGCCGGCGGCGGCCCGAACGTCAGCCAGACCAGAAATGTAAAAATGGAAATGCCGACCACGACAGGCACGAAAATGCTGGAAATTTTGTCCGCCAGTCTGGCTATCGCCGGCTTGGCGTTCTGCGCCTGTCGCACGCTTTTGATTATGTGCGCCAGCGCGGTATCCCTGCCGATATGCGTGGCGTTAAACAGGAAACTGCCCTGCTGATTGATGCTGCCCGCCACCACCACGGCGCCCGGCGCTTTTTCGACCGGCATGGCTTCGCCGGTAAGCATGGACTCATCGACATTGGAATGACCTTCCAGCACGACGCCATCGACCGCAATCTTTTCGCCCGGCCGAACCCGCAAGGTTTCGCCCAGCCCTACCAGTTCGATGGCGATGTCCTGCTCTTCTCCATCCCTGACCACGCGAGCGGTGCGGGGCTGCAAACCGATCAGGGCGCGGATGGCCGATGACGTTTTGCCTCTGGCCCGGGTTTCCAGCGCATTGCCCAGGTTAATAAAGGCCAGGATGATCGCCGAAGCCTCGAAATAGGCATGGGCCGACAATGAAGGCAGTTTGTCTGAAAAATCGATGACCACGCAGGAATACAGCCAAGCCGATCCTGTACCCAGGGCGATCAGGGTATCCATATTGGCCTGTCCGACCCTGAAGAGCTTGACCGCATTGACAAAAAAATGCCCGCCGGAATAAAACATGACCGCCAGGGTCAACAGCGCGACATTGGTCCAGAACCCTGTCCCGGCCGCCGTACCCATGGCCGGGAACCAGTCCAGATGCGCGCCCAGCATTAGCGGTACGCCAAAAACGCCGGCCACGGCGGCTTTTCTCATCAGCGCCTGATAGCGCTGCTCTTCCTGCTGTTCCTCTTCGGCAGGATCTTCAAAGCCTTCCATCACCGCCGCATCATAACCGGCCGCCTTTAGAGCCTGTTTCATCAACTCCGGATCCGCCGCACCGGTCACCGTCGCGGAATGATCCGCAAAGTTGACGCTGACCGAGGCAACGCCCGCCACGCTGTTTAAAGCGGTTTCCACCGCAGCGATACATCCCGCACAACTCATACCCAGTATCGATAACCGAATTTCCTGCTGCTGATTGCCTGCCTGTTCTGGACTCATGTCATTTCCTGATGGGTTGCGCAAAATAACGAAGCATGACGGGATTGCCGCCCGCCATTCACTCGACTGTAAATCCGGCCTCGATAATGGTATCCTCAATCTGATCCACATCGGTTAATGCAGGATCGAATTCCACATCCACCTGTTTATCCTGATGCGATACCTTGACCGAAATAATGCCCGGGAGTTCGGACAGTCTGCTGGCGACAGTGTTTTCGCAACCGCCGCATTTCATACCGCTTACCGCTAAAGAGATTGATTGGGACATTTAGCCTCCTTTTGATTGTTGTTGAATAATAACCATAGTCATGACTACAATCGGCCCTAAATCGCCGCGCATGTCATAAGACCGGTTTGGGAGCATGATAATTCAATGCTTCCGGCTTCGTAAACTCTAATGAGCGCCGATTTTGATGTTTGTCCGCAAAATTTGGCAGACAACGTGTTCGATTGATTTTCCACCGGCATCAAGCCAGGCAATGCGACGGATACGCTGAACAGTTACAAACTTACATACCACTATAAACACCCGACAATATTTTTAACAACCCTTGGATCAGTACATGATGTTTAAATCGGCTATTTTCCTGCTGCTATCGGCTTTTTCCTGCTGGCTGGGCGCGACTGAACTTGGTCAGGTCTCTGCCGAACAGTTACAGGCCATGCAACAAAACCGGCATGCGCTGGTTGTAGACATTCGCACGGCAGCCGAATGGCAAGCCAGCGGCGTGATCCCTGGCAGCCATACGTTACAGGCTTATGGTGGCGACGGTTCATTCAACGCTGAAAAATGGCTGGCGGATTTGCACAAATTAAAATCATCACCCGATCAGCCCGTGATTCTGGTCTGCCGTTCCGGAAACCGTAGCGGAAAACTGGGGGAATTTCTGATCCGCCAGGGCGAGCGCCAAATCTATCATTTGGGTGACGGCATGCAGTCATGGATCAAATCCGGCTATCCTGTCGATAGCAATAATACGCCCAACAACAAACACTAAAAATGTCCTTAATCAATACAACCAACCAAACCATAGCGCTGGCGGGTATAGCCCAGGCTTGCGCCCTAGTGCATCAGCTTGCCACGACCGGCAAGGCCGAGCCATGCGCATTTGAATCCAGCATCGGCAGCGTGCTGAAAATCGACGCAGACAGCGTGCCGGACGTCTATGGCAATGTGCAAGGCGTCAAACTCGGCTTGCAGGAACTGGATCGGCAACTGGGCGGCAAGCTGTTGAACAGCCCGGAACAAACCCGTTACGCGGCGCAACTGGTTTATCTGCAAAAACAGCTTTCCAGACGCGCCGACATGCTGAAGAGCATCCAGACCGGCATTGCCAGAGCCCAGGCCCAAGCTGAACAGTACGGCGTATTGCACCCCAATGTGCTGGCCAATCTGGCCGACATTTATCACGGCACTATCAGCACCCTGCAGCCACGTATTATGGTGGTGGGCGACCAGCAATTCTTGAGCAACCAGAGTACGGTTAACAGAATCCGGGCCTTATTGCTGGCCGGCATCCGCGCTTCGCTATTGTGGCGACAATGCGGCGGCAGCCGCTGGAAACTTTTGATATTTCGCAGCAAGTTGCAGGATGAAGCCCGATATCTGCTAACTCAGGTCTGAATTCCCATGCCAGAACTACCCGAGGTGGAAACCAGCCGCGCCGGCATTGCCCCCCATATCGAACAAAAATGCTTCAAATCCGTCATCGTCCGCGAGTCCAGGTTGCGCTGGCCGGTTCCGGCTCTGCTAGAGACAACCCTGGCCGGTCTTTGCCTTGAATCCGTGAACCGCCGCGGCAAATATCTGCTGCTGACCACAAGCCGAGGCACTTTGATTCTGCATCTGGGCATGTCTGGAAATTTACGCATTACCAACCGGCAGCAACCAGCCGGCAAACATGATCATGTGGATTTTGTTTTTGCAGACGACACTGTGCTGCGTTTCAACGATCAACGAAAATTCGGCGCAGTGCTGTGGTGGCCCGGCAAGATTGAAGAACATCCGCTGCTGGCGAAACTTGGCCCGGAACCGCTATCGGACGCGTTTGACGGCAATTATCTGCAAATGCGCGCCGGCAAACGCAGTTTGCCGGTTAAATGTCTGCTGATGGATAGCCATATCGTGGTCGGGGTCGGCAATATTTATGCGAACGAAGCCCTGTTCATGGCCGGCATCCATCCGGGCCGGCCAGCCGGTGGGATTTCCCCGCCTCGATACGCAGCGCTTGTCGAGGCGGTCAAGACCGTGCTGCGGCAGGCCATAGACCAGGGCGGCACCACCTTGCGCGATTTTACCAACGCCCAGGGCAAACCCGGGTATTTCCAGCAATCGCTAAACGTTTATGGCCGAGCGAACCAGCCTTGCCCGAACTGCGAAAAACCGCTGGAACAAATTAAAATTGCGCAACGGGCCAGTTATTTTTGCAGCAGTTGCCAGCTCTGACTTTCACCGCCGGCAAACAGACCGCCTTTCAGCCACCAACCCATCGCACATCAGGTTTTAAGATATGTCCATTCTGTTTTTTCCGTTACGCGGCGTTCCCGCCGATGAGGCTGACGATATCCGCGAACTGCTGACAGCCAATGAAATTGCATTTTACGAAACTTCCGCCGGCATCCTGGGCATTTCCATGCCGGCGATCTGGCTATATGATCAGCAGGACGCGGACAGAATCCGGCCATTGTTCGACGCATACCAGAGGCAGCGGCAGATTACCCAGCACGCCCGCTATCTGGAACTCAAAAAACAGGGCCAGACCGGTCTGTGGCAGTATATTCTTAAAAAGCCGCTACTTTTTTTACTGTACGTCGGCATTATCGCCCTGACGCTGTATGTTTCCGTCAAATGGGTTTTTGAACTGGGTCTTTGACCCGCCGGCTTAAACGCCGGACATAGTGGGCTGCGATTTCAGAATAGTCAGCAATTTTTGAGCAAGCTCGGCAGCTTCTACCCCCAAATCGGTAAGATAACCGCCATCGAACTGGGTAACCAGTCCTTTTTCGAACAGACGCAAGGCCGCTGCTATCATCAGCGGATCGGCGTTGCCGTGCACTTTGACGCCTTCCTGATGCGAAGCCAGATTGAATAATGACAAAAATTGAATCTCGGCAACCAGTTCATCGGTTAAAGTCATGGATTGTTCTCCTTTATTTATTATTATCGAGCGTAATTCCCAGCGCCTGACGAGCGGTAGGACAAGCCGCCAACAAGCCGCTCACGCTTGTTGGCCGGCAAAACCAAAGCCCAACTGCGAACCAGCGCTTCAGGAATCGGAAATACTGTAAAACCGGCTGTCGGTATAACGCTCATGAATGTGTCTTAACAGCACCATGACCACCGAGGCCAGCGGCAAGGCCAACAGCACTCCCAGAAAACCGAACAACTGTCCGCCAGCCAGCACGGCAAAAATAACCGCGACCGGGTGCAGACCTATCCTGTTGCCAACTAACCAGGGCGTTAGCAACATGCTTTCCAGACTATAGCCGACAGCAAATACGATCAATACCGGCATGATATGCAGCACATTCTGGAATTGCAGCAGGGCGGCCAGACAGGCCGTCACCAGACCGACAATAATTCCCATATAGGGTACAAAACTGATTAATCCGGCCAGCATGCCGATCAACAGCGCCAATTGTAGGTCGATCAGCCACAGGCCCAGACTGTAGATCAGCCCCATCGCCAGCATGACATAAAACTGTCCGCGCAGAAACGCGCCCAGCACCTCATCCGCTTCTTTCGCCAGCCTGCCGACTATCCGGCTGTATCGTCTGGGAAACAGATCGTGTATCTGCATCATCAGATTATCCCAGTCGCGCAACAGGTAAAAGCTGATCACCGGAATCAGCACCAGATTCAGCGCCCAGCCGATGACGACGATGCCGGAATGGGAAACCGATTTGATCAGGTCTTCGGTGGCGCCGCCGTTTTGCCATTGATTCCTGATCAATGTCACAAGCTGGCCACTCTGCACGGGCCGGATGCTGTGGCCCAGATATTTTTGCAGAACCGGTATCACCGTTTTATTGAGCCAGTTCTGATAGGCCGGCAGTTGATCCAGAAGCTCGCCAATCTGGTATTCCAGAGCCGGCACAATGATAATGAATAAAGCAGCGACCACAAAAATGATGCCAAAAAAAACCAGCAGCACGCACAGCGTCCTGTTCAATCGAAACCGGCGGTAACGCACTAGCTCGAGCCTGTCGACCAGCGGGTCGCCAAGATAGGCCAGGCCGGCGGAAACGGCAAAAGGCATGAGAATGGGGGCCAATTGATAAATGAACCAGCCCAGCAAGGCGGTAAAAGCCAGAATCAGCCATTTTTGCGAATCAGTCATGTTCACAGTTGTCAGCAAGCTGCTCCGCCGTCGTTAAAAATTCCCGAACGCCCCCCACCGGGTTGGCGGGACGGGGCCGGAACCGGCAGAATCGCCTGCCGGCATTCGCTTCATGCCTGATTTTTTGCCGGTTTACGCGCTTTCCAGAATTCGATCAGGATAGGCAGAATGGAAATCAGGATAATCGCCAGCACTACCAATTCAAAGTTTTTCCTCACCAGCGGAATAGCGCCAAAAAAATACCCGGCAAGGGTACAGATCAACACCCAAGCCGCCCCGCCAATCAGATTATAGGTAATAAAATAAGCATAAGGCATGCGGCCTATGCCGGCGACAAAAGGCGCAAAAGTGCGAATGATGGGCACGAATCTGGCCAGCACAATGGTCTTGGCGCCGTATTTTTCATAAAACGCCTCGGCCTTGTCGAGATACTGGTGATTGATCCAGCTTATGGCATAGGCGCGCCGGCCCAGCTTGCGGCCTATCAGGTAGTTTACTGTGTCCCCCAGCACTGCCGCAACAATCAGGATACCGATCAGGGCGTAGATATTAAGTGCATCTATCGCCACAAAAGCGCCCGCCGCGAACAAGAGCGAGTCGCCCGGCAAAAAGGGCATGATCACAAAACCGGTTTCCACAAAAATGACCAGAAACAGCAATGCGTAGGTCAGGGTTCCATATTCGCTGATAATATTGGCAAGGTATTTGTCAATATGCAAAAAAATGTCAATCAGATGCTGTAATAATTCCATGCTCTACTCATTAGTTTCGTCACTGTAAACAAATACCGGCCCTTTGGGAACTCGGCTATAAATAAACCACTGCGGCGGCGGCGCATACCAGAACCATAACCGCCACCAAGGCCCATACCCACCATTTTATGGCCTTGCCGCATTTTTCCAAAACCTCAACGCCGTCGATACGGGCATTGATCGCCTTGAACTTGCCATTACTATCCTGAGCCAGTTGATAATAAAGTACATCGCCTCGTATTGGTCGGCGCGCCGACCGTTTTAATGCAGAAATATGTATGAAAATATCCTTTTCACCCGTATCCGGCTGGATAAACCCGAATCCGCGGTCGTCTTTCCAGGTTTTTAAAATACCTTTATAGACTGTATTAGCCATCTTTTTTCACCTTAGTCGTGCCTGTATTGTTGCAATTAAATCTTCTTCTGCCGAATTTGCCGTCCTGGCGCATTAATTCTTGATGTGGGAAATGAGAAAATGAGCGCGGTAAAACCGAAGGGCGCCAGCCGTGCATCCCGTAATGGAAATGCAGCAAAAACTGGAAGCAGGCGTTCCTGCGTAAAAACGCAGGAACCTTAATCACCTTTATTGCTTTTTATCTATTAGAACCTGATCATCAATGATCAACTTTGAAACGCCGCCCAGCGCCAACGATAATGTGCAGGAAGCGGTTTTAAAATTTGAATCCTTCTCGCCTACCCATTCCAGCGTGACATAGCTTGTCTTGTCGGTATCGGTTTTGGACGGAAAGTATACTTGGGTGCCGGTTTTGTTCAGAATCAGTTTTGGGCATTTCTGGCCGGCCATTTCCTGCATGGCGACCAGCGTTCTAATTTGCGAAGCAGCCTCTTTATCTTCATTGCTTTGCTGTTTGCTGGCGCCCACCAGCAAAAAACCCACTACGAATACGCCTGCGAAGGCGATCATTAATTTTTGCGCTTGACCCATTATTGCTCTCCTCGGTTATAGTTATTTTTCGTAAAAAATCCGTTGCGTAACGCCACGGATTCTATGCGAAATGGCCAGCTTCAGCAATGCAGAATCCATCCGTAAGTTTTTATTCGGGATCGACTTGCGCAATCCAGCCACCCAGATTGTAGTAGTTGGTGACTCTGGCCACTTTGCCGTCGCGGATATCGAAAAACGCGCCTGCGGGCAAACGGTAAGTCTGTCCACAGGCTTCCGGCAGACCTTCGTCGGTATTCAGATATTCGCCCATCACCACGAATTCCGCCGCTGCCCGACTGCCGTCTTCGTTCGCCATCACCACAATGTTTTCCAGTTGCTCGCGGTAGTGATGATTCATTTTTTGCATGAACTCGGCAAATGCCTGTTTTCCCTGTTCACGATCCCCCTGATTGATGTCGTGCACCACATCATCGGTCAGCAAACCAAGAAAAGTATCCATATCGCCACGGTTAAACGCTTGGTAATATTGCTCGATCAGTCGCTTGGTCTGTTGCATAATTTCTGTGTTGTTTAGTGATAAGTGTAAAAACGTCTCATTTTGCCAGAACCCGGCTTTTTTTTCAGACTAAAATTCCACGCCCTGTTCAGCCTTGATATCCTGCTCATAGGCATGCTTGATTTTGTGCATCTCGGTGACGGTATCGGCGCAGGCTATCACCTCCGGCGCGGCATTGCGCCCGGTTAACACCAGATGCACCCAAGCGGGTTTTTCCTGGCGGATGAACGCGGCTATTTCTTCGCCGCTTAGCCAGTGATAACCGCAGCAATAGTTGATTTCGTCCAGCACTACCAGATCGTAGTCGCCGGTCAGAATTTTTTGCTTGCTGAAGTCCCAGATTTCCCGGCTGGTTTTGATGTCCTGCTGCGGATTTTTGGTATCCCAGGTAAAACCGTCGCCCAGCGCATACCATTCGATATTGTCGAAACAGGCGGCGGCTTTCTGTTCGCCGGTTTGCCACTGGCCTTTTATAAACTGTATGACCAGCACCTTCATCCCCCATCCTGCTGCCCGAAACACCATCCCAAAGGCGCTGGAGGACTTGCCCTTGCCTTCGCCGGTGTGTACCAGCACCACGCCGTGTCGTCTTTCTTTGCTTTTCATTTTGAAATTTCTAATGAGATTGAACCATTATATCAAGGAACATCATAATTCAAGTTTCTACCTGATTAACGTCCTGATCGGCTTTGCTGCAAATCGCGCAGCAGGGATTTGCCTAGCTGTCAATGCCTAGAAATACAACTTATGAATCAATCGGATGAAATTTAATACCTTAAGGGCGCCCTATCTTGGCTAAGCCTAAAAGCATTAGGCGGAGAGAGTCCGTTTGTTCTGAGCAAAATGAGCTCCCCTTCGGGCTAATGAAGGGTATATGTCGAAAATTACTCGTTTTCGGCATTCTATAGTCTGACTCTGAATTTTTGCATTTCCAAATATCAGGAATACGGCATTTCAACAGCGCTTTTTCACCGAATAAATCCACCGCTTATATCCAGCCAACCTCAGCCGCCATCCTTATTCCGCCACATATTATACATTTTAAAGCCCAGTATCAGGCTCGCCAGCAGAAAGGTGATGGCATTGGCGATAATGATGGCGTTGTTGGACAGATAAACCCCGTAGATCAACCATAATAGTACGCCTAACGCAAACATGCTGTACATGCCTAGAGACAGGGATTGGGTATCGCGGGTTTTGATGGTTTTAAAGGCTTGCGGCAGAAAAGAGGCGGTGGTTAGCGTGGCGGCCAGATAACCTATTATTTCGAAGCTGAAGTGCATTGCGTTTGTCAGGAATAATGTAGCTGGATAAAATGGATTACCGCGAACAAAGTGAGTTGCACAAAAGCCAGCAGCCAGAAGTAACCGACGAATATCATGATTTTCACCGGTCTATCCACAGCTTTTCCCGCCGCAATCCGCCAGGCGGCCAGACCGGCTACGGACAAGACTATCAATAATCCTATTATGATTTCATTCATGGCGTTCAGCGCGGCGGCGGAGCCAAAACTTCGCGGGAGCCGTTGCTTTCTGAAGGACTGACCACGCCGGCGTTTTCCATGTCTTCGATGATACGCGCCGCGCGGTTGTAGCCGATTTTAAAGCGGCGCTGCACGCTGGAAATGGAAGCCTTTCTGGATTCCGTGACAAATTGCACAGCCTCGTCATACAGCGCATCGGTTTCGCTGTCCTGGCTTTCCGGCCCGGCAATATCGCCAGTATCGGTGCGCTCCTGGGTGATTTCTTCCAGATAATTGGTCGGCCCGGTTTTTTTCAGGAATTCCACGACGCTGTGCACTTCATGGTCGTCCACGAAAGCGCCGTGGGCGCGGATGGGGATGCTGGTGCCGGAAGGCAAAAACAGCATGTCGCCATTACCCAGTAAGGTTTCGGCTCCGCCCTGGTCGATAATGGTTCTGGAATCGATGCGCGAGGATACTTGAAAGGAGATACGGGTCGGCACGTTGGCCTTGATCAGTCCGGTCAGCACGTCAACGGAGGGCCGCTGGGTCGCCAGCACCAGGTGTATGCCTGCCGCCCGAGCTTTTTGCGCCAGCCGGGCTATCAGTTCCTCGACTTTTTTGCCGACCACCATCATCATGTCGGCCAGTTCGTCTATCACGATCACGATGCTGGGCAGCGTGTCGAGCGTCGGGTAATCTTCCAGCGCTACCGGGGTTTCCGGCCTGAACAGCGGATCGCGAATCGGCTTGCCGCTGGCCTGGGCTTCCCTGACGGCATGGTTATAGCCGGCCAGGTTTCTGACGCCGACTTTCGACATCAGTTTATAGCGGCGCTCCATTTCCGCAACGGCCCAACGCAAGGCGTTCTGGGCGTCCTTCATGTCGGTCACCACCGGCGTCAGTAAATGCGGAATGCCTTCGTAAACCGAAAGCTCCAGCATTTTAGGATCGATCATGATCAGCCGCACGTCTTCCGGCCTGGACTTGTAAAGCAAACTGAGGATCATGGTATTGATCGCCACCGACTTGCCGGAACCGGTTGTGCCCGCCACCAGGGCATGCGGCATTTTGCCTAGATCGGCAACCACTGGCTTACCTGAAATATCCTTGCCCATGGCGATGCTAAGATTGGATTTGGCGTTTTCAAATTCATCCGAGACCAGCAAATCCCGCAGTGATACCATTTCCCGTTCCTGATTGGGAATTTCCAGGCCGATGACCGATTTTCCCTCAATGATTTCGACTATTCTGACGCTGGTGACCGACAGGCCGCGCGCCAGATCCTTGGACAGGCCGCTAATCCGGCTGACCTTGATGCCGGCGGCCAGACGCAATTCAAAACGGGTAATGACCGGCCCCGGATGCACGGCCTCCACTTCAACGGCAATGCCATAATCGTTTAATACGGCTTCAACCTGCCGGGAAATTTCTTCCAGTTCCAGTTTGGAATAGCGCTTGACCCTGATTTCGCGCTTTTCCAGTAAATTCAATGGCGGCAAGGCATTCAGATAAGCGCTTGCGTCAAGATTGTCCAGCGGTTTGCTGTCTTTTTTGCGTCTGGGCCTGACCATTGCCGGCTCGTATTCCTGTTTAGGCTCTGCGGCGACAGGCTGCATTCTTGATTTTTTTACCCTGTTTTCGTCGCCAGTTTCGGCAGACGCCCGCTTCCTTTTGCTTTCCGCGGGTTGTGGCGCGGGTTCGGGACGATAACGACCCGATGCGTCGACCACCTGCCGCCCAAAAACCCCGCATAGCGTCAATGCGCATTTGCCGATGATATTCATGGCTTTCAGCCAGGATAGGCCGGTCAGCAAAGTGACGCCGGTCATAAATACCGCCAGTATCAGCAATGTCGAACCCGAGTTGCCCAACTGGCGAACCAGGGTTTCGCCCACTTCCCGACCGACAATGCCGCCCGGGCTATCGGGCAGATCGACTTTGGTTCTTAGAAAATGCAGATGCAGAAAAAAAATCGCCGATCCGGAAATGATGGTGGCCACAAATCCGCACCAGCGAACCAGAAATAGCCATGCGCCGTTCTGCTGGCGATCGGGTTTATACAGCATATAACCGAAGCAGAAAATCATCACCGGCAGCAGATAGGCGGTGAGGCCCAGAAAATTCAGCAGGAAATCCGCCAGCCATGCCCCCATCATGCCGCAGGCGTTGTGCAGCGATTGGTAGGAGGTGCTATGGCTCCAGCCCGGATCTTCGGAATTGAATGTCAGCAGGGCGAGTAAAAAAAATAGCGCGCAACCGGTAAAAACCAGCAATGCAATCTCGCGATACCCCCGCGCGGCTCTTTCTTCGACAACAGCAACCATGGTCAATCGCTCTCAATAATGCATTAATAAAAACATGATTATAGATGATAAATCCGATATTTTACATTTAATAGCCCGGAATTACGGTTTTACTGCATTCCCACGACATTTGCGTGTTTTATTGGCAAGCGTTTATCCGTATAATTTTCCAATCTTAACCCCTTAATGGAGAAACACAAAATGGCTGCCGCAAAACATTGCAAACTTTTGATCCTAGGTTCCGGCCCTGCCGGTTACACGGCAGCCGTTTACGCCGCTCGCGCCAATCTCAATCCGGTCATCATTACCGGCATGCAGCAGGGCGGACAACTGACCACCACCACCGAAGTCGACAACTGGCCCGGCGACGCCGAAGGCGTACAGGGCCCGGAACTGATGGAAAGAATGCGGCTGCATGCGGAACGATTCGAAACCGAGATCATTTTCGACCATATCCACACCGCCGATTTATCCAAGCGGCCGTTTACCCTGTCCGGCGACGCCGGCGACTACACTTGCGACGCACTGATTATCGCCACCGGCGCTTCCGCCCGCTATCTGGGTCTGCCTTCCGAGGAAGCGTTTAAAGGCCGCGGCGTTTCCGCCTGCGCCACCTGCGACGGTTTTTTCTACCGGGAAAAGCCGGTAGCTGTGATCGGCGGCGGCAATACCGCAGTGGAAGAAGCCCTGTATCTGGCCAATATCGCTTCCGAAGTGATCGTGGTGCATCGGCGCGACAAGTTCCGCTCCGAAAAAATTCTGTCCGACAAATTGATCGATAAATCCAGAACCGGCAATGTCAGCATCGTCTGGAACCATACCCTGGATGAGGTGCTGGGGGACGACATGGGCGTCACCGGCGTCAGAATCAAAAACACCCTGGACGGATCTAGCAAGGACATCGATGTTCACGGCGTTTTCATCGCTATCGGCCATACGCCGAATACCGACATGTTTGCCGGTCAACTGGAGATGCAGCACGGCTATATTATGGTAAACAGCGGCATAAACGGCAATGCCACGGCAACCAGCGTACCGGGCGTATTCGCGGCCGGCGACGTAATGGACTCGCATTACAAACAGGCCATCACCTCTGCTGGTTCCGGCTGCATGGCGGCGCTGGATGCCGAGAAATATCTGGATGAACTGACGGAATAACAGCCGGCTTTTATATAGGGAAAAACAGTATTGCATGCAACTTACCCAGCTTGATCCTTACGATCCCGAGCAGGCTTTTCCGGCGCTTCACAAGGCATTGACCGATCCGAACGGCCTGTTGGCTTATGGCGGCTGTTTGTCGCCGTCGCGCATCGTCAATGCCTACCGTCAGGGTATTTTCCCCTGGTACAATCCCGGCGAACCGATTTTATGGTGGTCGCCCAATCCGCGACTGGTGTTGTTTCCTGATAAACTGCTGGTTTCCCGCAGTCTGCAAAAAACGGTGCGCAAGCAGTTGTTTGAAATTCATTATGATCGGGATTTTGCCGGCGTCGTGGCCGCCTGCGCGGCTCCGCGGCGCGATCATGGCGGCACCTGGATTACTGCGGAAATGCAGGCCGCCTATCTATCTTTGCATAAACTGGGCGTCGCCCATAGCGCCGAGACCTGGCAAGACGGCGTGCTGGTCGGCGGTTTATATGGCTTGGGCATTGGCCGGGTTTTCTTCGGCGAGTCCATGTTTCATCACCAGACCGACGCCTCCAAAGTAGCCTTCGCCAGCCTGGTGCGTCAGTTGTCGGCCTGGGGCTATCAGTTGATAGATTGTCAGGTCAGCAGCGATCATTTATTGACTTTTGGGGCCGAAGAAATCGGCCGCCAGTCCTTTCAGGGCTGGCTGCGGCAACTATGCGATCAGCCGCCGCATCCGCAGGCCTGGCGAATATGATTTCCATCCCTTTGTGGCAGACTGCCGAACATGCGTGCAGCTATCTGGATGACAGGCTGGCTAAATCGGTCATGGCCGATCCGGCGTTTCCCATAGACACATCGATCTACTCCGCTTTGATAGATCAGGGTTTTAGACGTAGCGGCGATCAGGTGTACAAACCTTATTGCCACAATTGCCGGGAGTGCGTGCCAAGCCGGATAATCGTCAGGGAATTTCAGGCCGACCGCAGGCAACGGCGCTGCCTGCTGCGCAATGCCCGCACTCAGGTCACGATCAGGCCGGCCGAATTTGATACACGGCATTTTGATTTGTACCAGCGTTACCAGACCGCCCGCCACAGCAGGGAAAAGGAAAACGATACCGGCGTCAGCCCGGAGGAATACATGCAGTTTCTCGGTAGCAGCTGGTGCAATACCTTGTTTGTGGAATTTACCATTTCAGACCGGCTTGCGGCCGTGGCGGTAGTCGATGCGCTGGAACAGGGTCTGTCGGCCGTATATACTTTTTTCGATCCTGATTTTGCCGGGTTCAGTCCCGGCGTGTTTGCAGTTTTATGGCAAATTCAACATGCCGAACTTCAAAAGCTGGATTACGTCTATCTGGGGTTCTGGATTAAGGATAGTCCGAAAATGCGTTATAAAAACCAGTATCAGCCGCTGCAAGGTTTAATCGAACAGCAGTGGCGACCAATTTCCAGCCATGCTTAACCATTCAATATCAAAAGGAACAAGCCGTGCCAAAAGCCAATGAACTCAAACAGGGCGCCGCCATAGAAATAAACGGCGAGCCTTATATCGTCAAAAAAATCGAGGTTCGCAATCCAAGCTCGCGTGGCGCCGCAACCTTATATAAGGTTCGCTATGCGCATATGAAAACCCGGCAAAAGCTGGACGAAACCTATAAAAGCGACGACATGCTTAAAACCGCGGATTGCTCGCGCATTCCGGTGCAATATTCCTATCAGGATGGCGAAACGTATTTTTTCATGAATACCGAGAACTACGAACAATACAGCCTGATTGCCGAGGATATTGAAGATCAGGTCGAATATCTGAGCGAAGGGCTGGAAGGCATCGTTATGCTGTTGATGGATGAGATGGCGTTAGGCATCGAACTGCCTGCCAGCATCAGCCTGGAAATTATTGAAACGCCGCCGGCCATGAAAGGCTCCAGCGCCACTAGCCGCACCAAGACCGCCCGCCTGAGCACCGGCCTGGAAATTCAGGTGCCTGAATATATTGAGACAGGGGAAATCGTCAAGGTGAATACCGAAACCGGAAAGTTTATGTCCAGAGCCTGAGAGCCGGCTATTCGACCTGAAATGCGTCTTGCCTTTGCAATGCGCATGCCTTAATGGGCGTAGCACGGGCAAAAAAAAGCCCGGCAGGCTTATCCATACCGGGCTTTGATTTAAGAGCTTGGCGATGACCTACTTTCACATGGCAACCTGCCACACTATCATCGGCGCTAAGCGGTTTCACTTCCGAGT